>NZ_JBEPSG010000001.1:0-616330 GCF_040548715.1 Stenotrophomonas sp. 2694 | reverse complement strand
GGGGGGGGGGTGGCGGGCGGCCCCGCGCCTCCCGTGGGGGGGGTCCGCGGCCGCCCCCCCCCCCCCCCCCCCCCCCCCCCCCCCCCCCCCCCCCCCCCCGCCTCTGACAGATTCCGATGGCTGTTGGTAGGTGTCGACCTTGGTCGACACGGTAGATCCATGCGATGCGTGGATGCTTTTCGGTTTCAATTCGAGATAGTCGATCTCGATGGAAATTCATCCACGCATGGCGTGGATCTACTGGAGGCGCCGGGTTGGGTCTGGAGAAGAGCCCCCTGAGTCAGGGGGCGGCCGCGAAGCGGCGGGGGTATGGGGGGGCTGGTAAGTGGGGCCCGCGGTTCGCGTAGCGAAGCGTGGGAGCGGCAGCGCGCATGCGATGGCGCGTACCCGGGCGCAGCCCTGCCGGGAAACCACCCCATTCAGGCAGGTAAGTACAGGTCACAGGATACGCAGACGCCTTGTTGCTGCCATCGATCGGGTCCACATTCGTTGTCAGGAAACGGGCAGCCGCCCGTTGTCGAGACAACAGGAGACCTGCATGTCCGCTTCCCCCGCAGCCCCCGCTGCCATTTCCCGCGATCCGGCGACCGGCCAGCAGATCGCCAGCCACCCCTTCGCCACCGACGCCGAACTGGAAGCCATCCTCGACCGCGGCCAGGCCGGTTTTGCAGCCTGGAGCGCGCAGTCACTGCAACAACGCGCCAGCGTGCTGCGTGCGATGGCCGCTGTGCTGCGTCGCGACCGCGAACCCCTCGCTGCGATGGCCACTGCCGAAATGGGCAAGGTCCACGCCGAGTCGCTGGCCGAGATCGAGAAGTGCGCGGTGCTGTGTGACTGGTACGCCGACAACGGTGCGGCGTTCCTGCGCGACGAGCCGACCGCGGTGGCCGACAACAAGGCCTATGTCTCCTACCTGCCGCTGGGCGTTGTGCTGGGCATCATGCCGTGGAATTTCCCGTACTGGCAGGTGATGCGCGCGGCCGTGCCGATCCTCATGGGCGGCAACGGCTTCCTGCTGAAGCCGGCCGAAAACATCGTCGGCACCGCCGGGCTGCTCGCCGCTGCGTGGCGCGACGCGGGCCTGCCCGACGGCACCTTCATCGCCGCCAACATCAGCCGCGAGGGAACCAGTGCCGCCATCGCCGATGACCGCATCGCTGCCGTGACCCTGACCGGCAGCGTCGCCGCGGGGCGCAGCATCGCCGCGCAGGCCGGGCAGGCGCTTAAGAAGGTGGTGCTGGAGCTGGGTGGCTCGGATCCATTCATCGTGTTGGCCGACGCCGACCTGGAGGCAGCGGTCGATGCCGCGGTGGCCTCGCGCTTCCAGAACACCGGGCAGGTGTGCATTGCCGGCAAGCGCATCATCGTCGAAGACGCCGTGTATGAGCGTTTCGTGGCGTTGTTCTGCGAGCGCGTGCAGGCGCTGACCGTGGGCGATGGCCGCGAGGCCGGCAACCGGATCGGACCGATGGCCCGGCAGGACCTGCTTGAACAGCTTGATGCACAGGTGCGTGCGTCGGTCGAGGCCGGTGCGCAGTTGCTCGTGGGCGGCAAGCAGCTCGATCGCCTCGGCAGTTTCTATGCACCCACCGTGCTGGCGGGCGTCGAGCCGGGCATGCAGGCCTTCGACACCGAGACCTTCGGGCCGGTGGCGTCGATCAGCCGCGCGCGCGACGCCGACCATGCGGTGGAACTGGCCAACCAGAGCGAGTTCGGCCTGAGCGGCAATCTGTGGACCGGCGACCACGCCCGCGCGATGCAGCTGGCGCGCCGGCTGCAGACTGGTGGCGTGTTCGTCAACGGTTTCTCTGCCTCCGATCCACGCGTGCCGATCGGCGGAGTGAAGAAGAGCGGCTTCGGCCGCGAGCTGTCGCACTTCGGCATCCGCGAGTTCGTCAACGCGCAGACGGTGTGGTTCGACCGCCGTTGACGCCGGCCATCCACCGTTCCTGTCAGCATCCCTGCAACGTTCCATCATCACGCACTGCGAGAAGGACGTCATTCCATGTCCAAGGGTTCCGATCTGCTCGTCGCCGCACTCGAAAACGAGGGAGTCGAGCGCATTTTTGGCATTCCCGGTGAAGAGAACCTCGATGTCGTCGAGTCGCTTCGCCACTCCAGCATCGAGCTGGTCATCACCCGCCACGAACAGGCTGCCGTGTTCATGGCCGCCACCTACGGCCGCCTGACCGGCAAGCCCGGCGTGTGCCTGGCCACGCTCGGCCCGGGTGCACTGAACTTCACCACCGGTGCCGCCTACGCACTGCTCGGCGCGTGGCCGGTGATCATGATCACCGGGCAGAAGGGCATCGTGGCCAGCAAGCAGGCGCGCTTCCAGATCGTGGATATCGTCAGCACGATGAAGCCACTGACCAAGTCGGCGCGGCAGATCGTTTCGGCGCGCACCATCCCCACCATCGTCCGCGAGGCCTTCCGCACGGCGTTGGAGGAGCGCCCCGGGCCGGTGCTGCTGGAACTGCCCGAGGACATCGCGGCGATGGAGGTCGAGGACGTTGCACTGATCCCGCCACACCCGGTGGATCGGCCGATCGCCAGTCCCGAGGCGCTGGACCGTGCGGCGCAGATCATCCGCGAGGCCAAGCGTCCGCTGCTGGTGATCGCGTCGGCGGCGTCGCGACCGCAGTCCAGCGAAGCGCTGTCGGCCTTCGTGCTGCGGGCCGGCATCCCGTTCGTCACCACGCAGATGGGCAAGGGCGCGGTGGCCGGTGGCTCGGGCCTGTACATGGGCACGGCGGCACTGAGCGAGCGCGACTACGTGCACATGGCCATCGATCAGGCCGACGTGATCGTGACCATTGGCCACGAGGTGACGGAGAAGCCGCCCTTCGTGATGCGCCCGGGTGGCCGCACGGTCATCCACATCGGCTACTCGCAGGCCGCGGTGGAGCAGGTGTACTTCCCGCAGGTGGAGGTGATCGGCGATATCGGCCGCTCGCTGACCCTGCTGGCCGACCGTATCGAGGGCAGGGTGGACAACGCCGCTGCACTGCTGCCGCTGCGCGCGACGATCCTGGAGCACATCGCCGACCGCGCCGAAGAGGCCGGTTTCACGCCGCAGCGGCTGGTGCATGACGTGCGCCAGGTGATGCCGCCGGACGGCATCGTGGCGCTGGACAATGGCATGTACAAGATCTGGTTCGCGCGCAACTACCGTACCCAGGTGGCCAATACGCTGCTGCTGGACAACGCATTGGCAACGATGGGCGCGGGGCTGCCGTCGGCGATCATGGCCTCGATCCTGTACCCGCAGCGCCGCGTGCTGGCGGTGTGTGGCGATGGCGGTTTCATGATGAACAGCCAGGAGCTGGAGACCGCGCGGCGGCTGGGCCTGAACCTGGTAGTGCTGATCCTCAACGACGGCGCCTACGGGATGATCCGCTGGAAGCAGGCGGTGGATGGTTTCGCCGACTACGGCATGACCTTCGGCAATCCGGATTTCGTCAAATACGCCGAGGCCTATGGCTGCCAGGGGCACGAGGTGACGGCGATCGAGCAGTTCATTCCGACCCTGGAAGCGGCCTTCACCGCGGGCGGCGTGCATCTGGTGTCGGTGCCGGTGGACTATTCGGAGAACCAGCGGGTGCTGGTGGATGAGCTGCGGCAGGCATTCCCGGGAAACGGGTAGGTGTCGCCCCCCGGAGCCCCGTAGGCGTCGCCGCCCGAGCCCGGTAGGTGTCGACCCCGAGCCCGGTAGGTGTCGACCTTGGTCGACACAGCAGATCCAGACCATGCGTGGATGCCTCCCCATGCCCGGCGCGGTAGAGCGCCAACCAAGGTTGGCGGCTACCAGGGCGGTGGATCGAGGTTGACCGGCTGCGGCAGGGGTTCCTGGGAGCCCGGTAGGTGTCGACCTTGGTCGACACGGTGGGCGCCAACCAAGGTTGGCGGCTACCGGAGCAGGGGCGGCCCGAGGCCGGGTAGGGCGCGTCCGGAGGCCGGGGCGGGACGCTTTTGGTATGCTGGGCAACCGGCTGCGCCGGGCGCAACACTCCCCCTCACTACACGATTCCCGCAGATCCATGAGCGAAGCTACCGATACCCCCCCCGTCGACGAAAACAAGTTGATCGCCGAGCGCCGTGAGAAACTCAAAGCGCTGCGCGGGCAGGGGATCGCGTATCCGAACGACTTCCGTCGCGAGGACTTCGCCGGCAGCCTGCAGGAAGAATTCGCCGATGCGGAGCAGTGGACCGCCGAAACCCTGGAAGGCAACGGCCGCCAGGTGAAGATGGCCGGTCGCCTGATGGCCAAGCGGGTCATGGGCAAGGCCAGCTTCGCCCAGATCCAGGACGAATCGGGCCGCATCCAGCTGTTCCTGCAGGGCAGCGTGCTGGGTGATGCCTACACTGCCTTCAAGGGCTGGGACGTGGGCGACATCATCGCTGTCGAAGGTGGCCTGACCCGCACCAAGACCGGCGAGCTGTCGGTCAAGGCCGAATCGATCCGCCTGCTGACCAAGTCGCTGCGCCCGCTGCCGGACAAGTGGCATGGCCTGGCCGACGTCGAGCAGCGTTACCGCCAGCGTTACGTCGACCTGATCGTGACGCCGGAGTCGCGCGCGGTCTTCATCAAGCGCTCGAAGATCATCCGTGCGATGCGTGCATGGCTGGACAACCGCGACTTCCTCGAAGTCGAAACGCCGATGATGCATTACATCCCCGGCGGCGCGGCGGCCAAGCCGTTCACCACCCACCACAACGCGCTGGACCTTGACCTGTACCTGCGCGTTGCGCCGGAGCTGTACCTCAAGCGCCTGACCGTCGGTGGCCTGGAACGCGTCTACGAAATCAACCGCAACTTCCGCAACGAAGGCGTCAGCACCCGCCACAACCCGGAATTCACCATGATGGAACTGTACGAGGCCTATGCCACGTACAACGAGATCATGGACCTGACCGAAGGCGTGATCCGTGACGTGGCACAGTCGGTGAACGGCACCACCGTGGTCGAGTGGGACGGCGCCAACATCGACCTGGGCCCGGCGTTCCGCCGCTGGCGCATGGACGAGGCGGTGCGCCACCACAACCCGGAAATCTCCGCGGCCGACTGCACCGACCGTGACGCGCTGCTGCGCCATTGCGAGCGCCTGAAGATCCGCGTCAAGCCGTCCTACGGCTGGGGCAAGCTGCTGCTGGAGATCTTCGAAGCCACCGTCGAGCACACCCTGATCCAGCCGACCTTCATCACCGATCACCCGGTGGAGGTCTCGCCGCTGGCCCGCGCCAACGACAACGATCCGGGCTATACCGACCGCTTCGAACTGTTCGTCAACGGCAAGGAGCTGGCCAACGGCTTCTCCGAGCTGAACGACCCGGAAGACCAGGCCCAGCGCTTCCAGGCGCAGGTGGCGGCGAAGGAAGGCGGCGATGACGAGGCCATGCACTACGACGCCGACTACATCCGTGCGCTGGAGTACGGAATGGCGCCGACCGGCGGCCTTGGCATCGGCGTCGATCGCCTGGTGATGCTGCTGACCGGCAGCAGCTCGATCCGCGACGTGCTGCTGTTCCCGTACATGCGTCCGGAGCAGTAACCGGCGTTTTCGGCGTCCGTTTGTGCGCGTCGTCTCGGTTTGAGACGGCGCCATTGACGCATCCCGCACTCGGCGTATCGTTATTGCACAACCTTGACACCGGCTATGGCTTCATGGGGTCAGGGGAGGCCGCGATGTGGAGAATCCGCTTCACATTGTGACGACGATCATGAATCGGGGAGCTTGTGACGGGAGTCGAGCCGATGCAGGGTGCCAGCGTGCACAGCGGCGGGGTATCCTCGCCCGCTGACCTTTCAGCATGGTCGAGAAAGCAGGCAGAGAACGCCTTGAACATCGTCATCGTCGATGACCAGACTTCCGCACGGACGATGCTCCGTCACGTCATCGAGGACATCGCGCCGGAACTGAGCGTGCATGACTTCGGCGATCCGTTGACGGCGTTGGCATGGTGCGAATCGTACCCGGTCGACCTGCTGCTTCTCGATTACCGCATGCCGGAGATGGACGGGCTGGAATTCGCCCGCCGCTTCCGCCGGCTGCCCAAACATCGCGATATTCCGGTGATCCTGATCACCGTGGTGGGTGATGAGCCGATCCGCCAGGCAGCACTGGAAGCCGGCGTGATTGATTTCCTGGTCAAGCCGATCCGCCCGCGCGAACTGCGCGCACGCTGCTACAACCTGTTGCAGCTGCGCCAGCAGACCGAGAACGTGAAGCAGCGTGCGCTGTCGCTGGAGCAGCGGCTGCTGGCCAGCATGCACGAGGTGGAGGAGCGCGAGCGCGAGACGCTTTCGCGGCTGGCGCGTGCGATCGAGTTCCGTGATGCCGGCACCAGTGCCTACCTTGAGCGCATGGCGCGTGTGGCTGGCCTGATCGCCGAACAGCTGGGCCTGCCGGAAGACGACGTCAAGTTGATCGAGATGGCCGCGCCGCTGCACGACATGGGCAAGATCGCCATTCCCGATGCGGTGCTGCTCAAGCAGGGCAAGCTCAATGATGAGGAGCTGGCGATCATGCGACGGCATCCACGCATTGGCCATGAACTGCTCAGCGGCAGCCAGAACCGCTTCATCCAGGTCGGTGCATTGATCGCGCTGCGTCACCATGAGCGCTACGACGGCAGTGGTTATCCCGATGGCCTGGTCGGCGATGCGATTCCGCTGGAGGCACGCATCGTCGCTGTGGCCGACGTGTTCGATGCGCTGATCTCGCCGCGCCCCTACAAGGAAGCGTGGACGATGGAAGCCACCATGGCCTACCTGTATGCCCAGCGCGGGCGCCTGTTCGATCCGCGTTGCGTGGACGCGTTGCTGCGCGGCCGTGAGCAGCTGGAACAGATCTGCGCCGAGCACTCCACCGCCTCTGCACGGCCGGGACTGGGCGCGTGAAACGCCTGCTGTCGCGATTGCGGTTGCGCCTGTCCCAGCGGCAGGACAGCGAGCACGGGCAGCAGATCGTCCGCATCGTCCTGATCAGCCTGATCCTGGCTTACGTGCTGCTGCCTTCGGCGCGGCACGATCTGCCGCACACCCAGTATGTCGGTGTGCTGGCGATCGTGTTGACCGGGCTGAGTCTGTCGCTGCTGTTGTTCGGCTGGCTGCTGTGGCGGCCGCAGCGTTCCGATCCGCGCCGCGTACTGGGCATGCTGGCCGACTACGGCCTGATAGCCGCCGGCATGATCCAGATGGGCGAGCCGCTGTCGTGGGTCTACATCGTGGTGATGTGGGTGACGGTGGGCAACGGCATGCGCTTCGGCAACCACTACCTGTATGTGGCCGTGGCGATGGCGATGGTCAGCTTCGGCAGTACCGCGCTGTCGACCCCCTATTGGCAACAGAACGCACGCCTGGCCATCGGCCTGTGGCTTGGCCTGGCGGCGGTTCCCCTGTATTTTTCCACGCTGCTGCGGCAGTTGACCGAAGCGATGGCCGAGGCGCGGCGCGCCAGCGAAGCCAAGAGTCGATTCCTGGCCAACATGAGCCACGAGTTTCGTACCCCACTCAATGGATTGAATGGCATGACAGAAGTGTTGGCGACCACGCGCCTGGATGACGAGCAGCGTGAGTGCGTGAGTACCATCCAGGCGTCATCGCGCAGCCTGCTGGCGCTGGTCGAGGAAGTGCTGGACATCTCGGCGATCGAGGCCGGCAAGCTGCGCGTGGTCGCCGAGGATTTCGTTCTTTCCGAAGTGATGCAGGCGATCGGCCTGATCCTGTTGCCGCAGGCCAAGGCCAAGCGCCTGGACTACCGGGTGAAGGTGGCCGAGACCGTGCCGCCGACCCTGCGCGGCGACGTCGGGCATCTGCGGCAGATCCTGCTCAACCTGGCCGGCAACGCGGTCAAGTTCACCGATCACGGCCGGGTCGAGATCCGCGTCAGCGTTGTCCACGCCGACACCCAGGGTGGGGTGCGGCTGCGCTTCGACATTCTCGACACCGGTATCGGCGTTGCACCGGCGATGCGTCCGCGTCTGTTCGAGGCCTTCGAGCAGGCCGACGTCAGCATGGCCCGCCGCCATGAGGGTACCGGCCTGGGCACGACCATCGCCAAGGGGCTGGTGGAAGCCATGGACGGCGAGATCGGTTACCTGGACAACCCGCCGCAGGGCAGCCACTTCTGGGTGGAACTGCCGTTCGCGCCGCCGCAGCCGGTGGTCCCGGGAGCGGTACCGACCCTCGCGGCTGGCGACGAAACCGGTGCCGGCGGCAACGTCATCGCCTTCGCCGATCCGTTCCTGCGCCATCGCGCGCGCGTGCGCAGCATGCAGATCCTGGTCGCCGACGACCACGAGGCCAACCGCATGGTGCTGCAGCGGCTGCTGCAGAAGGCCGGGCACAAGGTGCTGTGCGTCGATGGTGGCGAGGCGGTGCTCGACGCACTGGCTGAAAGCGAGTTCGATGCGGCCATCGTCGACCTGCACATGCCGGGCATGAGTGGCCTGGACATGCTGAAGGAGCTGCGGGTGATGCAGGCCGGCGGCGGCCCGCGCACGCCGGTGCTGGTGCTCAGCGCCGACGTCACTCCCGAAGCCATCCAGCGCTGTACCCAGGCCGGTGCACATGCGTTCCTGGCCAAGCCCGTGGTGGCCGTGCGACTGCTGGACACCCTGGCCGAGATTGCCAACAACGCTCAGCTCAAGGCCAGTGCGCCGCCGATCGTGCGCACCGTCACCAACCTCGATGGCGTGCTCGATACCGGCGTGCTTGATGAGCTGGCGTCGCTGGGAATGGGCGAGGGTTTCGAGCGCGAGTTCATCCGCCAGTGCCTGGACGATGCCGAGTCGTGCCTGCGCAAGGCCGAAGGTGATGGTGAAGCGGCACGCTGGGGTGCTTTCCGCGAGCAGTCGCATGCGATCAAGGGCGTGGCCAGCAATCTGGGCCTGGTGCGCGCGTCCAACCGCGCCGGTGAGTTGATGCGGATGGCCGACTGGCAGCTCAAGGCCGAATGGCGGCAGCGTCTTGCGGTGCTGCAGGGGGCCATCAAGGAAGGCCGGCAGGCGCTGGATGCGCGCGCCGAACGCAAGGCACGCGGCGTGGCCGACGACGGCGAGCGGTAGAGCCGGGCTTGCGCGGCGGGTTGTCGATGACTGCGCGCCGCATAAAAAAAGCCCGGTGGCCAGCCGGGCTTGAACCCTGCGGGGGAGGGGAACGTATCAGGCCACATCCAGATTGGCGCGTCGGGTCTGCGCTTTGATCAAACGGTCCATGGTGCGCAGCGAACGATCGCCCAGGGCCAGTGCCGAATCGACCCAGACCTTGGTGATTTCCAGCAGTTCGTCATAGCTGACCGCCTGTGCCAGGTTGCGCGCGGCGTTCATTGCCAGGTACGACTGCGGCAGGCGCTGCTGCTGGCGGATCATCTCTTCGACCGCGCCGCGGCCTTCACCTTTCCTGACCAGCACGTCGACCACGCCCATCGCGTGCATCTCTTCGGCGCTGTAGATACGGCCATCGAGGATGATCTTCTCGGCCAGCTGCGGCGCCACCCGGCGGCACAGGAACGAGTAGGCACCCATGCCCGGGAACAGGCCGAACAGCACTTCGGGCAGGCCCATGCCGCAACCTTCCTCGGCCACGATGGTGTGGCAGGCCAGGGCCATTTCCAGGCCACCGCCCAGCGCATCGCCCTGGATCAGGGCGATCGAGCGGACGTCGCCGCCGAAGCCGGTGTGCAGGTGGTGAACGCCCTCCACGCAGCGTTGGGCGTAAGTCAGCAGCAGGTCGCGGTTGCCTTCGCGGATCAGGCGGGTGAACAGGTCCAGGTCGCCGCCCAGGTTGTAGGCGGCGGCGTCGGAGGCCAGCACGAAATGGCGCAGCTGGCCGCTGTGGCGCTGCGCCGGCCCGCGGGTGATGGCGCTCATGTAGCTCCACATCTCGTCCAGCATGTCCTTGCGGCAGCAGGGACGCACGCCGGTGGAGGCATCGGCGTGCATGAACAGCCAGTGTGCGGCGCCGTCGGCGCTGTCCTGGGTGCGGATGGTGGCATAGGGCGAGCCGCTGCTGGGCAGCTTTTCGATGGTACTCATGGAAGGGTCCTCGGCGGTGCGGCCCGCAGATCAAGGTGGTGGCCGGCGGGCCGAACGGTCCACTCACGCGGCGATGCTACACCGGCCCCGGGCCCGCGCATGCGAAAAGGCCCGGGTCGTTGCCGACCCGGGCCTGAGCGCGTTCAACTTTCCCGAAACCCTTACGGGGCGGGCGTATCGCGGAGTTCGCGACGCAGGATCTTGCCGACGTTGGTCTTCGGCAGCTCTTTTCGGAATTCAACGATTCTGGGGTGCTTGTAGCCGGTCAGGTTGGCCCGGGCGTGCTCCTTGACCATCTCGGCGGTCAGGTTCGGGTCCTTCTTGACGATGACCACCTTGACCACCTCGCCGGACTTCTCGTCCGGTACGCCGACCGCGGCCACTTCCAGCACGCCCGGCATCATCGCGATCACGTCCTCGACTTCATTGGGGTACACGTTGAAGCCGGACACCAGGATCATGTCCTTCTTGCGGTCGACGATGTAGAAGAAGCCGTGCTCGTCCATCTTCGCCATGTCGCCGGTGTGCAGCCAGTCGTCGGCGTCGATGGCCTTGGCGGTTTCCTCCGGGCGCTGCCAGTAGCCCTTCATCACCTGCGGGCCGCGGATGCACAGCTCGCCCACTTCACCCAGCGCCAGGATGTTGCCGTTGTCGTCCTTGATGCAGGCATCGGTGGAGGGGATCGGCAGGCCGATCGAGCCGTTGTATTCGGCCAGGGTAAGCGGGTTGATGCAGGCCGCCGGCGAGGTCTCGGTCAGGCCGTAGGCCTCGACCAGGGTGACGCCGGTGGTCTTCTTCCAGCGCTCGGCGACCGCACGCTGCACGGCCATGCCGCCGCCCAGGGTCACCTTCAGCGAGGAGAAATCGACGGTGTCGAAGCCGGGGGTGTTGAGCAGGCCGTTGAACAGCGTGTTGACGCCGGTGATCGCGGTGAAGCGCACCGACTTGAGCTCCTTGACGAAGCCCTTCATGTCACGCGGGTTGGTGATCAGGTGGTTGCAGCCACCGAACTTCATGAAGACCAGGCCGTTCGCCGTCAACGCGAAGATGTGGTACAGCGGCAGGGCGGTGATGATCCATTCCTTGCCCATCTCGATGCCCGACGCGCTGATCCAGGCCGAGGCCTGCTGCATGTTGGCGATCAGGTTGCGGTTGGTCAGCATCGCGCCCTTGGCCACACCGGTGGTGCCGCCGGTGTACTGCAGGAACGCCACGTCGTCATGGTCGATCTCGACCTTCGGCAGGGTGTGGCGGCTGCCCAGCTTGAGCGCCTGCTTGAAGCGGATCGCGCCCTTCAGATGGTAGTTGGGCACCATCTTCTTGATGTACTTGAGCACGAAGTTGACGATCGTGCCCTTGGCGCCGAGCAGGTCGCCCAGGCCGGTGGTGATGACCTGCTTGACCTGGGTATCGGCGATGACCTGTTCGACGGTATCGCCGAAGTTGTCCACCACCACCAGCGCGGTCACGCCGGCGTCGACCAGCTGATGCTTCAGCTCGCGCGCGGTGTACAGCGGGTTGACGTTGACCACGGTCAGGCCGGCACGCAGCACGCCGAAGGTGGCGATCGGGTATTGCAGGCAGTTGGGCATCATCAGGGCGACGCGGTCGCCCTTCTTGAGCTTCAGCTCGCCCAGCAGGTAAGCGGCGAACTGTTCGACCAGGGCGTCGGTCTCACCGTAGGTGAGGGTCTTGCCGAAACTGGAGTAGGCCGGTCGGTCGCGGTACTTCGCGACGGAGGCGTCGAAGACCGAAACTACCGAATGGAACTCGTTGACGTCGATTTCGGCGGGAACGCCTTTCGGATAGCTCTGCAGCCAGGGACGATCCAGACTCATATTCCCCCTCCAGGAATCGTAATGATGGGTGCGGCGCGGACAGTATCCGCCAGAACCGCTCTCCGCAGCATACCGTCCCGTAGGGAAAACGCGAAGAGGGTGGACACTGCGCGGCCGTATGCGCCAAAAGCCGCCGGGCATGGCCCGGCGCTACCGAAGGCAAAGCTCGCCTCGTAGTGCCGGGCCATGCCCGTCGACCGAAGGCAAAGCCCGCCTGGTAGCGCCGGGCCATGCCCGGCGGATGATTCCGATGGCCGGAGACTCAGCTCTTGTTGCGCACCGGCGCGCCGTTGGCCTTGTAGTACGCAGCCGTGCTGCGCGGCAGCGGCGCGCGGCCACGGATCACATCGGCCAGCTTCTCGGCGATCATGATGGTCGGTGCGTTGAGGTTGCCGGTGACCACCTGCGGCATGATCGAGGCATCGACGATGCGCAGGGCTTCCAGACCGTGCACGCGGCCCTGGCCGTCGACCACCGCCATCGGATCATCGGCGTGGCCCATCTTGTTCGAGCACGACGGGTGGTAGGCGGTCTCCGCATGCTCGCGCACGAACGCATCGATCTGCGCGTCGGTCTGCAGCGCGCTGCCCGGCGAGATCTCGCGGCCGCTGTACGGTGCCAACGCCGGCTGCGCGAAGATCTCGCGGGTGATCCGGATTGCCGAGCGGAACTCGCGCCAGTCCTGGTCGTGCGACATGTAGTTGAACAGGATGCTGGGATCTTCGCGCGGATCCTTCGAGCGCACGTGGATGCGGCCGCGGCTGGGCGAGCGCATCGAGCCGACATGCATCTGGAAGCTGTGCGCCTTGATCGGGTTGGAGCCGTTGTAGTTGATCGCCACCGGCAGGAAGTGATACTGCAGGTTGGGCCAGTCGAACTCGGCATCGCTGCGGATGAAGCCGCCAGCTTCGAACTGGTTGCTGGCGCCGATGCCCGTGCCCAGGAACAGCCATTCGGCGCCGATCGCCGGCTGGTTGTACAGCTTCAGTGCCGGGGCCAGCGAGACCGGCTTCTTGCACTCGTACTGCAGGTACATCTCAAGATGGTCCTGCAGGTTGGCGCCGACGCCGGGCAGGTGGTGCACCAGGTCGATGTCCAGGCTGCGCAGCAGGTCGGCCGGGCCGACGCCGGAGCGCTGCAGGATCTGCGGCGAGGCGATGGCACCACCACACAGCAGCACTTCGCGGCGTGCGGTGGCGCGCTGCGGCTGGTCGTTGTGCAGCCACTGCACGCCCACTGCGCGCTTGCCCGAGAACAGGATGCGGTCGGTCAGCGCGTGGGTGACGATGGTCAGGTTCGGGCGCGGCTTGGCCAGATCCAGGTAGCCACGGGCCGTGCTGGAACGACGGCCCTTCGGCGTGACCGTGCGGTCCATCGGACCGAAGCCTTCCTGCTGGTAGCCGTTGAGGTCGTCGGTGCGCGGGTAACCGGCCTGCACGCCGGCCTCGACCATCGCCGCGAACAGTTCGTTGTTGCCGGCCTTGGGCGTGGTGACGCGCAGCGGGCCGTCGCCGCCGTGGTAGTCGTTCGGGCCGATGTCACGGGTTTCGGCCTTGCGGAAGTACGGCAGGCAGTCCAGGTAGGTCCAGTCTTCCAGGCCCGGCATGCCGGCCCAGTTGTCGTAGTCCATCGCGTTGCCGCGGATGTAGCACATGCCGTTGATCAGCGACGAACCGCCCAGGCCCTTGCCACGACCGCAATCCATCCGGCGGTTGTTCATGAAGGGCTCGGGATCGGTCTTGTACGCCCAGTTGTAGCGGCGGCCCTGCAGCGGGAAGGCCAGTGCGGCGGGCATCTGGGTACGGAAATCGAGCCGGTAGTCCGGGCCACCGGCTTCCAGCAGAAGCACGCTGACATCGGCATCTTCGGTGAGGCGGGTGGCCAGCACGTTGCCGGCCGAACCGGCGCCGATGATGATGTAGTCGTACTCGTTATGGGTGCTCATGGTTGCTCTCCTGCAGGCCGGTCGCGCTGCATGCAGGCGTCCCGGCGGAATGTCGGATCGGCGCGGTGGCCGGACGATGGGCGGTGCTCAGGGCGCGCCGGTCAGAACACGCTGGCGTAGTCGCCCAGCTCGACCTGCACCGACTTGATGCGGGTGTAGTGGCCGAGGGTGGAGATACCGTTCTCGCGGCCAACGCCGGACTGCTTGTAGCCGCCGACCGGCATTTCCGCCGGCGACTCGCCCCAGGTGTTGATCCAGCAGATGCCGGCTTCCAGGCGATGGATGATGCGATGTGCGCGGCTGATGTCCTTGCTGACCACGCCTGCGGCCAGGCCGAAGGTGGTGTCGTTGGCGCGACGGATCACTTCGTCTTCGTCGTCGTAGGCAAGGATGCTCATCACCGGCCCGAAGATCTCTTCGCGGACAATCGTCATGTCGTCGCGGCAGTCGGAGAACACGGTCGGCAGCACGTAGGCGCCGTCGGCCAGGGCACCGTCTGTGGCACGACCGCCGCCGGTCAGCAGGCGCGCGCCTTCGCTCTTGCCGCTTTCGATGAAGCGCAACACGTTTTCCATGTGCGGGAAGCTGGTCAGCGGGCCGAAGTTGGTCTCTTCAGCCATCGGGTCGCCGATGCGGATGCGCTTGACGCGCTCCACCACGGCAGCTTCGAACGCGGCCAGCATGCTGCGCGGCACGAACACGCGGGTACCGTTGGTGCAGACCTGGCCGGAGCTGAAGAAGTTGGCCATCACCGCGATGTCGGCGGCACGGTCCAGATCAGCGTCGTCACAGATCACCAGCGGCGACTTGCCGCCCAGTTCCATCGTCACTTCCTTCAGCGACGACGACGCAGCGCTGGCCATGACCTTCTTGCCGGTGGCCACGCCGCCGGTGAAGGAGATCTTCTCGATCACCGGGTGCTCGGTCAGCCAGTTGCCGATCTCGCGGCCCGGGCCCTGCACGACGTTGAACACGCCGTCCGGCACGCCGGCTTCGGAGTAGATCTCGGCCAACTTGATCGCGGTCAGCGGGGTCACTTCGGACGGCTTGAACACCATTGCATTGCCGGCGGCCAGGGCCGGGGCCGACTTCCACATGGCGATCTGGATCGGGTAGTTCCAGGCGCCGATGCCGGCGACCACGCCCAGCGGCTCGCGGCGGGTATAGAAGAAGCTCGATTCGCGCAGCGGCAGCTGGATGCCTTCGATGGCGGTGGCCAGGCCGGCGTAGTACTCCAGCACGTCGGCACCGGTGACGATGTCTACCGTGGTGGTTTCGGCCAGCGCCTTGCCGGTATCCAGGGTTTCCAAGTGGGCCAGCTCGTCGTTGCGCTCGCGCAGGATCTCGACGGCACGGCGCAGGATGCGCGAGCGCTCCATGGCGGTCATCGCTGCCCACACCTTCTGGCCTTCGCTGGCGCTTTCAACGGCGCGTTCGACATCGGCCTGGCTGGCGATCTGCACGTCGGCCAGCACCTGGCCATTGGCAGGGTTGACGGTCTGGAAGGTCTTGCCGCTGGTGGCGTCGACGCGGCGGCCGTGGATGTAGAGCTGTTGCACGGGCAGGGTGGTCATCGGCTTGCTCCTGGAAGGGATGGGGCGGGGTCGTGGCGCGCTCAGGGCGCGTTGGCCTGCAATTGGAAATCGATGTAGCCGTAGGCGATGCGGCGCGCCTTGTCGGCGTTGAAGTCACCACCGACAAGGCTGCCGCGCAGCCACAGGCCGTCGATCATCGCGGCCAGCCCGCGTGCGGACAGGCGTGCCTGTGCATGCGGCAACTGGCGGTTGAACTGATGGCAGAGGTTGGAGAACAGTCGCTGGTCGTTGGCGCGCTGCAGCCGCGCAAGTTCCGGCTGATGCATGCTGGCGGCCCAGAAGGTCAGCCATACGCGCATGGCGGTTCCGTTGGTCTGGCTGTCGTCGAAGTTGCCATCGACGATGGCGCGAAGCTGTGAACGAGCGTCGCCGGCGGCGGCGTCGCGATAGTGGGCAACGGCTGCCTTCAGTTCGCGCAGGATCTGCCGCATCGCCGCATTGAGCAGGCCGTCCTTGTCGCCGAAGTAGTGGGCGACGATGCCGCTGGACAGGCCGGCCTTCCTTGCGATGGTGGCGACGGTGGCATCGGCCATGCCGATCTCGTCGATGGTCTGGAAAGTGGCCCGGATCAGCTGCTCGCGGCGGACCGGTTCCACGCCTTTCTTCGGCATTGTCTCTCCACGGATTGCGACCCGGAATGCCGGGCTGGTGAAGATCATACTTTTTATTGATTGAACGTTCAATCAATAAACCCTACGATGCCGGTCGCGCCCCCACGCCATGGGCCCGGTTTCCGGTCCGGCCCCGCCCATGTGCCCCCTTGGACTGATGAGACGACCCCATGTCTTCCTTGGCTCATCCCAAGCGCTCGCCCCTGCGCTTGAACCGTTTCGTGTTCTTCAGTTCGTCGGTCTCCATCGGCATCCTCGGTGCGTTGACCGTGTTCTTCCCGGAGGCCAGCGAGCACTGGCTGCAATGGGCACAGGCCGAGGTCTCGGCGGCGTTCGGCTGGTGGTACATGCTGCTGATCGTGGCCTGCCTGGGCTTCGTGCTGTGGCTGGCGTTCTCGCCGTATGGGCGTATCCGCCTGGGCCATAACGAGGAATCGCCGGCGTTCGGCTACGTGGCCTGGGTGTCGATGCTGTTCTCGGCCGGCATCGGCATCGCGCTGCTGTACTACGGCGCCTACGAGCCGCTCGATCATTTCCTCAACCCGCCCGGGCAGCCCGGCGGCACCGTCGCCGCGGGCCGCGAAGCGATGGTGCTGACCTTCCTGCACTGGGGCCTGCATGGCTGGGCGCTGTACGCGCTGGTCGGCGTGGCGCTGGGCTACTTCGCCTACCGCCGCAACCTGCCGCTGGCCCTGCGTTCGGCGCTGTACCCGATCTTCGGCGAGCGCATCCATGGCCGCATCGGCGACATGGTCGATGGTTTCGGCATCCTCGCGACGCTGATCTCGATGGTCACCAACCTCGGCATCGGTGCACTGGTGGTGCAGTCCGGCCTGGTCTACCTGTTCCACATCCCGGATACGCCGCAGGTGCTGGTGGCCATCGTGCTGGTGATGATGGTCGTAGCCACCATCGGCGTGGTTGCCGGCGTGGAGAAGGGCATCGCCTGGTTGTCCAACCTCAACGTGCGCCTGCTGTGCCTGCTGCTGCTGTTCGTGCTGGTGACCGGGCCAACCCTGCACCTGTTCGATGGCCTGGTACAGAACACCGGCGACTACCTGGGCGCGTTCGTGCGCAAGAGCTTCGACATGTACCTCAACGACCCGAAGGGGCGTGAGTGGATGGGCTCGTGGACGTTGTTCTACTGGGCGTGGTGGATTGCCTGGGCGCCGTTCGTGGGCCTGTTCGTGGCGCGCATCTCGCGCGGCCGCACCATCCGCGAAGTGATCATGGGCGTGCTGCTGATCCCGTTGGGTTTCACGCTGGCCTGGCTGTCGATCTTCGGCAACACCGCCATCGACCTGGTGCTGAACCATGGCCAGGCGGTGCTGGGCCAGGTGGCTCAGCACGATGCGGCGATGACCCTGTTCAAGCTGCTGGAATACTTGCCTGCAGCGCCGTACATCGCTGGTGCGGCAGTGGTCATTGGTTTCGTGTTGTTCCTGACCCCGGTAGATTCGGGCACGCTGATGATCGCCAACCTGTGCACCCGGCGTGTCGATGATGGCGTGGAGGATGGGCATGACGCGCCGATCTGGCTGCGCGTGTTCTGGGCGGCGGGCATCACCGTGGCCAGTGTCGGCCTGTTGCTGGCCGGCAACTTCAGCGCGATGCAGACGGCGGTGGTGCTGTGCGGCCTGCCGTTCTCGTTCATCCTGGCGTTCTACATGTGGGGCCTGCTGAAGGCGCTGCGTACCGACCCGGACGCGCCGCGACGGTAGGTGGCGCCGGGCCGCCACGCCCGGCGAGCAGCAAAGAAAAGGGCCGGATCTGTGAGGATCCGGCCCTTTTCGTTTGTTTCCGCGATCCGCCGGGCATGGCCCGGCGCTACCCGTTACCTGGCAGCCAGCTGGCGCAGCACGTACTGCAGCAGGCCACCGTGGCGGAAGTACTCCACTTCCTTCGGGGTCAGCAGCATCACCGAGACTTCGAAGGTCTTCTTCGTGCCATCGGCCTTGGTCGCGGTGACCGTGGCGCGCTTGCTGGCGCCGTCCTGCAGGCCGGTGACATCGATCAATTCCGAGCCATCCAGGCCCAGCGACTGTGCGTTTTCGCCGTTGCGGAACTGCAGCGGCAGCACGCCCATGCCGACCAGGTTGGAGCGGTGGATGCGTTCGAAGCTTTCGGCGATGACCGCCTTCACCCCCAGCAGCAGGGTGCCCTTGGCGGCCCAGTCACGCGACGAGCCGGTGCCGTATTCCTTGCCGGCCAGCACCACCAGCGGCACCTTGTCGGCCTTGTACTTCATCGCCGCATCGTAGATCGCCAGCTTTTCCGGCTGGCCGCCGTTGGCCGGGTAGTACAGGGTGTTGCCGCCTTCTTCGCCACCGAACATCAGGTTCTTGATGCGGATGTTGGCGAAGGTGCCGCGGACCATCACGTCATCGTTGCCGCGGCGGCTGCCGTAGCTGTTGAAGTCGGCCGGCTGCACGCCGCGCTCCTGCAGGAAGCGACCTGCCGGCGAATCCTTCTTGATGTTGCCGGCCGGGGAGATGTGGTCGGTGGTGATCGAATCGCCGAACAGGCCCATCACCCGCGCGCCGTGCACATCATCGATGCTGCCGACCTGCATGGTCATGCCATCGAAGTAGGGCGGGTTCTTGATGTAGGTGGACGCATCGCTCCATTCGTACAGGTCACCGTCCGGCGAGGCGATGGTGTTCCAGCGGGTATCGCCCTTGAACACGTCGGCGTAGTTCTGCTTGAACATCTCCGGGCCGACGGTGGCGGCGATGACGTCGCCGATCTCCTTGTTGCTCGGCCAGATGTCGCGCAGGTACACCGGCTGACCATCGCTGCCGGTGCCCAGCGGCTCGGTGGTCAGGTCGATGTCGGTGGTGCCGGCGATGGCGTAGGCCACCACCAGCGGCGGGCTGGCCAGGTAGTTCATCTTCACTTCGGGGTGCACGCGGCCCTCGAAGTTGCGGTTGCCCGACAGCACCGAGGTCACCACCAGGTCGCCACTGGCGATGCCGGCACTGACTTCGGTCGGCAGCGGGCCGGAGTTGCCGATGCAGGTGGTGCAGCCATAGCCCACCACGTAGAAGCCGATCTTCTCCAGCTCGGTGAGAACGCCGGCCTTTTCAAGATAGTCGGTGACCACGCGCGAGCCTGGGCCGAGCGAGGTCTTGACCCACGGCTTGCGGTCCAGCCCCTTGGCGGCAGCGTTGCGGGCCAGCAGGCCGGCGCCGATCATCACCGCCGGGTTGGAGGTGTTGGTGCACGAGGTGATGGCGGCGATGACCACCGCACCATCCTTCAACCGCACCTTCCTGCCGTCCATCTCGATGTCAGCGTAGCCCTTGGCCAGCTGCTCGTTGCCCACTGCGGCGCCGCCGCCTTCATTGACGAAGGTGGAGACATCCTCGCTGCGCTTGTCGCGGTTGGCGGTCATGCCGACCAGCGCGTCGCGGTAGTTCTTCTGCACGTCTTCCAGCAGCACGCGGTCCTGCGGGCGTTTGGGGCCGGCCAGCGAGGGCTTCACCGTGCCCATGTCCAGTTCCAGCGTGGTGCTGTACTGCGCATGCGGGCTGTTGGCGTCGTGCCACAGGCCCTGCGCCTTGGCGTAGGCTTCGACCAGGGCGATCTGCTCTTCGCTGCGGCCGGACAGGCGCAGGTAGGTCAGCGATTCGTTGTCGATCGGGAAGATGCCGCAGGTGGCGCCGTATTCGGGGGCCATGTTGCCGATGGTCGCGCGGTCGGCCAGTGGCAGGTGCTGCAGGCCATCACCGTAGAACTCCACGAACTTGCCGACCACGCCGAGCTTGCGCAGCATCTGGGTGACGGTCAGCACCAGGTCGGTGGCGGTGGCGCCTTCGGGCAGCTTGCCGGTCAGCTTGAAGCCGACCACCTGCGGAATCAGCATCGACGAAGGCTGGCCGAGCATGGCCGCCTCGGCTTCGATGCCGCCCACGCCCCAGCCGAGCACGCCGATGCCGTTGATCATCGTGGTGTGGCTGTCGGTACCGAACACGGTATCCGGATACGCAACGGCCTTGCCGTCCTTGTCCGCGGTCATCACCACGCGGGCCAGGTTTTCCAGGTTCACCTGGTGGACGATGCCGGTGTTGGGCGGCACCACCTTGAAGTTGTCGAAGGCCTTCTGGCCCCAGCGCAGGAAGCCGTAGCGTTCCTGGTTGCGCTGGAATTCAATCTTGCCGTTGAGGTCCAGCGCGTCGGGCTTGCCGAACACATCCACCTGCACCGAGTGGTCGATGACCAGTTCGGAGGGAATCAGCGGATTGATCTGTTCGGGGCGGCCGCCGAGCTTGACCACCGCATCGCGCATCGCGGCCAGGTCGACCACGCAGGGCACGCCGGTGAAGTCCTGCAGGACCACGCGCGCGGGCATGAAGGCGATTTCGGTATCCGGTTCGGCGCTGGGCTGCCAGCGGGCGACGGCCTCGATGTGATCCTTGCCGACGGTGACGCCGCCATCCTCGTGCCGGAGCAGGTTCTCCAGCAGGATCTTCATCGAGTAGGGCAGGTGGGAGATGTCGAAGCGCTGGCCCAGCTTGGGCAGGCTGAAGTAGTCGTAGGTCTTGCCGCCGACGTCCAGCTGGCTGCGGGTGGAGAACGAATCGCTCATGCGGGATGACTCCTCTTGCGGATGGCTTGCAGTGGCCCGCATGGGCGGGCCTGCTTGCGTTTGCCGGTGGCACTCCGGCCCCGGATCGTGCCCAGTATCGGCGATCCAGCGCCCGGCAATGACCCGGCAGGCTTGGAACGCAAGGTTACAGCGGTGTGTGTAGCCTTCGTGTCAGCGTGTGCATCGTTTTTGCGCCGGCCCGCACGCAGACGGGGCGCTCATGGGCGCCCCGTCCAGGAATGCATCGGCTGCAGGACTTACTTGCCGTTGGCGGCATCGATCAGCGGATTGCCGGTCTTGCCGACAGCGTTGCTCTTGGACTTGGCCGTCAGCACGCCCTGCTTGTTGAACTCCAGTACGGTCGCTTCCTGGATGTTCTTGCCGAAGCTCTTGATCTTCACGAAGTCGTAGTACCAGACCTGGGTGTCGCCCAGCTGTTCGCGGCGGCCGGGGGCGCCGAATTTCTCACGGATGTTGTCCTGGGTGGTCTTGCCCACTTCCAGGGTGTCCATCTGCTGCTGGGTGATCTCGATGCCGGTGGTGTAGGCGCCGAACGGGTTGGCATGGGCGGAGGTCGTCGAAACGGCCAGCGGGGCTGCGAGGATCAGGGCAAGGGCGAGCGCGCGCATGAAACTTCCTTATTTATGGAGCGGATAGGTGCGGTTGGAACGCCGGGGCGTCCAGCCGGGGCGCAGCAGGGCTGCTGGGCGAGTCTAACCCCCGGCTGCGACTGACGCGGGATCAGGGTCACATATCGGGAGGTTTGTTCCGGATGCGACGGGTATGTATAATTCATACATACTTTTTGAGGCGTACCCCATGGAAGCCACCGTTGCTGAACGCGGACAGATCACCCTGCCCAAGGCAGTGCGCGATGCGCTGGGCCTGACCAAGGGCACCTTGCTGAAGGTGGAACTGGAAGGCAGCCGGATCATCCTGCGCAAGAGCGTGGACGATGCGATCTCCCGCGCCCGCGGAAAGTTCTCGCTGGACGGCTTCGAATCGGCCGACGCGGCCGTGCGCGACCTGCGCGACGAGGAGTAAGCGGTGATGATCGCCGTCGATTCACCGGTACTGGTCGAACTGCTCAGCAACGGCCCGCAGGCCGATGCGGTGGAAGCCTGCCTGCGGCAGAGCCTGGTCGGCGGCCGCGTGGTGGTCTGCGGCGCGACCCTGGCCGAGATCTGCGCCGCCCTGCGCGGCGGTGCCGAGGTGCTGGAAGCGCTGGAAGAAATGGGCGTGCACTTCAACGCGCTGGAAGCCAAGTCGGCACTGCGCGCGGGTGAGATGCATCGCCGCCATCGCCAGCGCGGCGGCAGCCAGCGCCGTGGCCTGGACGAATTCATGATCGGCGCGCACGCCCTGCTGCAGTGCGATGGCCTGATCACCTGGAACGACACGTTTTATCGCGACTACTTCAAGGGCCTGAAGCTGATCGTGCCGCAAGCCTGAGCCCACTTTTTATTCACCTCACGCATTACCCGGGAGTTGTCATGTTGGAAGCCTACCGCCACCACGTCGCCGAGCGCGCTGCGCTTGGCATCCCGCCCCTGCCGCTGACCGCGCAGCAGACGGCCGATGTCATCGAACTGCTGAAGAACCCGCCGCAGGGCGAGGCCGAGTTCCTGCTCGACCTGCTGACCCACCGCGTGCCGGCCGGCGTCGATGACGCTGCCAAGGTCAAGGCCTCGTACCTGGCCGCGATCGCACTGGGCAGCGAGCAGAACCCGCTGATCAGCCGCGAGCGCGCCACCGAACTGCTGGGCACCATGCTGGGCGGTTACAACGTCGCGCCGCTGGTGCAGCTGCTGGACGATGCCAGCGTTGGCGCCATCGCTGCCGACGCGCTGAAGAAGACCCTGCTGGTGTTCGATGCCTTCCACGACGTGCAGGAAAAGGCCAAGGCGGGCAACGCCAACGCCCAGGCCGTGATGCAGAGCTGGGCCGATGCCGAGTGGTTCACCAGCAACCCGGAAGTGCCGCAGAGCCTGACCGTCACCGTATTCAAGGTGCCGGGCGAAACCAACACCGACGACCTGTCGCCGGCACCGGACGCGACCACCCGCCCGGACATTCCGATGCACGCCCTGGCGATGCTGAAGAACAAGCGTGACGACGCCGCGTTCACCCCGGAAGAAGACGGCAAGCGCGGCCCGATCCAGCAGATCCTGTCGCTGAAGGACAAGGGCCATCTGGTCGCCTATGTCGGCGACGTGGTCGGCACCGGTTCCTCGCGCAAGTCGGCCACCAACAGCGTGCTGTGGTGGACCGGCGATGACATTCCGTACATCCCGAACAAGCGCGCCGGTGGCGTCTGCCTGGGTTCGAAGATCGCCCCGATCTTCTACAACACCATGGAAGATGCCGGCGCGCTGCCGATCGAGCTGGACGTGTCGAAGATGGAGCACGGCGATGTGGTCGAGCTGCGTCCGTACGATGGCAAGGCGCTGAAGAACGGCGAAGTGATCGCCGAGTTCCAGGTCAAGTCCGAAGTGCTGTTCGACGAAGTGCGCGCCGGTGGCCGCATTCCGCTGATCATCGGCCGTGGCCTGACCGGCAAGGCGCGTGAAGCGCTGGGCCTGGCCCCGACCGATCTGTTCCGCCTGCCGGTGCAGCCGGCCGACACCGGCAAGGGCTTCTCGCTGGCGCAGAAGATGGTTGGCCGTGCCTGTGGCCTGCCGGAAGGCCAGGGCATGCGCCCGGGCACCTACTGCGAACCGAAGATGACCTCGGTGGGCTCGCAGGACACCACCGGCCCGATGACCCGCGACGAGCTGAAGGACCTGGCCTGCCTGGGCTTCTCGGCCGACCTGGTGATGCAGTCGTTCTGCCACACCGCGGCCTACCCGAAGCCGGTGGACGTCAAGACCCACCACACCCTGCCGGAGTTCATCTCCACCCGCGGCGGCATCTCGCTGCGTCCGGGCGATGGCGTGATCCACAGCTGGCTCAACCGCATGCTGCTGCCGGACACCGTCGGCACCGGTGGCGACTCGCACACCCGCTTCCCGGTCGGCATTTCGTTCCCGGCCGGTTCGGGCCTGGTCGCCTTCGCCGCTGCCACCGGCGTGATGCCGCTGGACATGCCGGAGTCGGTGCTGGTGCGCTTCAAGGGCAAGATGCAGCCGGGCGTGACCCTGCGTGACCTGGTCAACGCAATCCCGCTGTACGCGATCAAGTCGGGCCTGCTGACCGTGGCCAAGGCTGGCAAGAAGAACATCTTCTCCGGCCGCATCCTGGAAATCGAAGGCCTGCCGGAACTGAAGGTCGAACAGGCTTTCGAACTGTCCGATGCCTCGGCCGAGCGTTCGGCGGCCGGCTGCTCGGTGCGCCTGAACAAGGAGCCGATCATCGAGTACCTGACCAGCAACATCACGCTGCTGAAGTGGATGATTGCCGAGGGTTACCAGGATCCGCGCTCGCTGCAGCGCCGTATCGAGAAGATGGAAGCGTGGCTGGCCAACCCGGAGCTGCTGGAGCCGGATGCCGACGCCGAGTACGCCGCCGTCATCGAGATCGACCTGGCCGACATCCACGAGCCGATCGTGGCCTGCCCGAACGACCCGGACGACGTGAAGACCCTGTCCGAAGTTGCTGGCGCCAAGATCGACGAAGTGTTCATCGGTTCGTGCATGACCAACATCGGTCACTTCCGCGCGGCTGCGAAGCTGCTGGAAGGCAAGCGTGACCTGCCGACCCGCCTGTGGGTGGCCCCGCCGACCAAGATGGATGCGTCCGAGCTGACCAAGGAAGGCGTGTACGGCACCTTCGGCGCGACCGGCGCACGCATGGAAATGCCGGGCTGCTCGCTGTGCATGGGCAACCAGGCGCAGATCCGCGAAGGCTCCACCGCGATGTCGACCTCGACCCGCAACTTCCCGAACCGCCTGGGCCGCAACACCAACGTGTACCTGGGTTCGGCGGAACTGGCGGCAATCTGCTCGCGTCTGGGCCGCATCCCGACCAAGGAAGAGTACATGGCCGATATCGGTGTGATCGCCGCCAGCGGCAGCGAGATCTACCGCTACATGAACTTCGACCAGATCGAGGAATACCAGGACGTGGCCAACACGGTCGCTGCCTGAGGGTAGGGCCGGCCGTTGGCCGGTAGCCCGTTGAAACGAAGAACCCCCGGTGAAAGCCGGGGGTTTTTTGTGGACAGGGCACTTTCGTAGAAGTTGTATTTCTGTGGAGATGCATGGCGCCTACCGTGGATGCCCCCTCTTCGGTCTCGACTGAGATGCGCCGCTCATTTCTGCTGACTTCCTGCCCTACCCATCGCCGTACCGTCACCACCCAGGCTCTGGGCATTCTATTGGCTTCTGTACTTCTGACCATTGCGCCATCGGCAGGCGCAACGCCGGCGCCCGCAATGCCACAGCCCATCGAACCGCCGCCACGTTTCGATAGCACTACACGCCACGGCCTCTGTCATGAGGGTCGCTGCGTGGTGCTGGATGGCACGGGCCGACAACTGGCCGAGCATCGGGGAATGCAATACATCCGCCCATTCAAAAGTGGAGTGGCGGTCTTCGAAAGGGGGACGAACAGGGGCGTCATGAATTCAGAAGGACGTATCGTCCTTGAAGCGCATTACGACTGGGTTGAGGTACATGGCAACGGGATGATCGAAGCCAAGGTGTTGCTGCGGAACCCGCCCAAGGCGTTCACGCGAATCGACTTCTTCAATGCACGGGGCCGATTGGTGCGTCGGTTTGAGGAGAAAGGCGAGAACGATCTCCTGCAATCGGCGTCCTGGGCTGGAAACCCGGCTGTAGAGCTCTGCAACAGTGAAAAGCGGCGCTGCACGACCCGCTTCCTTGACGCGAAGGGCAGGTCCGGTCCCGTTTTCAGTGTCTTTGGCAGTTTTGGTCCCTTGGGTCATGAGGGGGAAGTGGCCATCGCTTCGCGCGATGGTGTCCACTTTGGCCTGGTTGATCGATCGCTGGCAGGCATAGGACGCCAGGACTACGACCAGATGACCTTCAACAGGTCGGGTTTCGCGCTCGCCACCCAAGGCGGCAACGACACGGTGCTGGATCCCCACGGGGTGCAAGTGGCACCCATGGGTCGATATCGGTTCAAGTTTGGTCGGGGTGAGTACCTGCTTTCTGCGGTAGCCGAAGACGGCGAGTGCCTGCACTTCACGCGCGCGGGTTCGATGTTTCCGACCCCTGCAGGCCACTGTATGAAGACAGATGAGTTCGCTGAACGAGTGGGCTATGTAATCTTCAGTTCGGAAGATGATGAGTACGTCGTAGGCCTGGATGGATCGCTGCGCTCTGCGCAACACACTGCAGGCCTGTATCCGTTGAACCGCAGGATGGTCCGGTATCAAAAGCCCGGCGAAGCAGGGGTGCGTTTCATGATGCTGGATGATGGCAGCATCTCGTCCTCCCTGTACTACCGACTTGCGCCTTTTCAAACCGCGGCAGGACTGGATGACCAACTGCTGTTGGCCCAAGCCGATGGAGGATGGGGTGTAATAGATGTCGCTGGCGCTTGGCTGATTCCTCCTCGCTACCGTCGAATAAGGCCATTGGGTCCGAATCTGGTCGCGGCATTCGAACGGCCGGGGTATGACCCGGGGTATCACATACTCGATCTGCGCGGTAATGCGCTGGCTGATTTCACCCCGCATGATCCCTCACCGGCGCTCTTGGCGGATGGAACGAGGGTCTATGCCCTCTCACTGCGGGGTCGCTGGGGCCTTCTGGATGAGTCGGGGCGGTGGAGGCTGGCGCCCCGCTACGGCTACGTGAGTGTTTCGAATGGCTTGGTTTCCGTGCGTGAGCGAAACAGTGCCGGTGATGTTACGGTTAATTTTCTTGATCCAGACACAGGAACAATGCTGTTTGAGCAGGGATTCCTATCGATTCATCATCGCGCGGATGGTCTATTTGAGATGTTGAAGACAGACCGGACTTTGGAGCTGATGAAGCCTGACCGATCCGTTCTGGCGAGCTTGCGACCGAGCCCCAGATGACAGTCGGGGCAGGTTGCCGCGGATTGAAGATCACGCCGGGCATGGCCCGGCGCTACCCGAGCGGGTGAGACTACTGTTGTGATGAAAGTCCCTGGTGCAAGCCGGGGGCTTTTTGTTACTGGATGGTCCAGTCCGCCGTGCCCTGCAGGCGTTGGCCGGCGAACAGCACGTTGCCGCGCCCGCCGGAGACGTCCATCTCGAACCAGGGCAGGCTGTCGCGGGTGAGCGGGCGGACGTAGGCCCGCCGCTTGGCGCGGTTGAATTCGATGTAGTACCGGCGGCGAACATTCGGTACCTCCGCAATCGATGGGCCCTTCCAGCTGACGTTGACTTCGCCGGGGTCCTCACGGCCGACCATCATCAGCGTGAAGAATATCTCGCCGTGCTGGGCCTCGAAGTAGAACAGGTCGCCACTGGCGACGGCCGGAGCCACGGGCAGCGACACCAGTAGGGCCAGCAGGTGGGCTTTCCACCACATCCGTGTCGACATGCGCAGCATCCGTTATGCGTTGCTGCAATGAAAGCAAATCCGGCCCATGCCGGCACCGCGGCCGACACGCAGGCGGGATGGCATGACCCATCCCGCCCGCGTTGGACGGCCATCAGTACGCGGCGAATTCCTTGATCGGGATTGCCTTGCAGTGGGTCATGGCGGTGGCGAGGTCGACCTGGGCGCCTGCTGCGGCGCTGTGCGACGGAGTCACTGCGGCAGCCTCCAGCCACAGACTGGGCAGCGCCTGTGGCGATTCCAGCACCCGGTTCCAAAGCGCGTCGCGCAGTGGGCTGCTGTAGGTGCTGCCGGGCGTCACGATGCACAACCGCGTACCGGGGGTGCTGCTGGCCTGCTGCAGCACCTGCTGCAGCGCGGCGTTGGCGCTGGCGTCGTCGCTCAGCTGCTGCTGCGCACTGTTCTGCGTGGCGTCCTGGATCTGCAGCTTGCCCGGGGTGAACAGCAGGACCTGCATGTCCTGGCGCGGTTCGATGCGCACCGGCGCGCGGGTGCCCTCGCAGATCGTGGGGGTTGGCCGCGCCTGCTGCGGTGTCATGCTGCCGTCGGCATGCACCTGGCGGATATGCAGCCGACAGATCTTGTCGGCCACTTCAAATTCCACTTCGTAATCCTGACCGGGCCTGGCCACGAACTGACCCGACAGCTTGCCGTCGCAGTACACGCGACTGCTTGCGTCGAAGCGTGCCTCGAAGATCAGCGGCTTGCCACCGGGCACTTCGTATTCCTGGTAGCTGAGCGTGGAGAATCGCTGGTTCTCCTTGCTGCGCAGGGCCTCGGTGCTGGGAATGCCAAGCAGGCCCTTGTCACCGGCGTTGTTGTACTTGACGTCGATCCTGTCGCGGTAATCCTCGCGGCAGGCGGCATCGGTGTACAGGGTGGTGGTGCGCCCCATGGCTGCGTAGACGCGCACCCGTGCCGGGGGAGCGGCGCCGTCAGCATAGGCGCTGACATCTTCAGCGGCCAACGGGCGCGGGTACATTGCGGGGATCCTCTTGACCAGCTTCTCGATGCATTTCATCGTGATCATCTGCGCGGCCCCCTTGAGCCGCGCGTAATCATCGGCCTGCCACGCGCCCAGGGTCGCCCGGTCATCACTGTCGTTGCAGCTGATGATCTCGGCCAGGCTGCCATCGGCGCGGCGCTGCTGGATCGTGCTGGAATGGTTGAGGCGGTAGAGGGGATCCTTGCGCGTGTTGCCCTGGTGCACCAGGGCCCACGTGTCTGCACTGAAGCGCAGGGTACTGGTCTGCGCGGGCAGCGCGTCGGGTGCATAGCGGAAGTAGCCGCCCACCAGCGCCTTGGCCACGTTTGGCATCAGCGTGATGGCGGGACTGGCTTGTCCTTCGATGATGCTGCCGGGCAGGTTGTTACGCTGGAAGTAGTCCGGCTCGTTGCCGCTGAAGAGAAGCGCGAGCCCCTTAGGCGTGAGCGCCTCGCTGTCATCGGGAGTGACGATGCGCAGCGCCACGTCGGGTGCGTGCATACGCTTCAGCGCGCCGGCCGGACCGCTCTGGATCTGTACGCGATCAGTCCAGGGGGCAGGGTGGTCGGTGGTGGTAGCGGTGGCAGCGACGGGTGTTGTGTGCGGCGGTGCTGATTGTGCGGCAGACGTGGCCGCCAGCGGGGCCAGTAGCGCGGCAGTCAGCAGCGAGGTTCGGGTGGGGAAGCGGCGCTGGGCCATGGTGAAGCTCCTTGAAGAACGAAACAGCTGGCCCCTCCGGGGCCGGCGTTTGAAAGACGGGATGAAGCGCTGCGGCGCTGTGGTCGGTCAGCCGCGGGCCAGCGCCAGCAGTCGTTCGGCAATGCGCTCCAGCGGCACCTGTTCTTCGGCGGCGCCGAGCTTGAAGGCCGCGCCGGGCATGCCCCAGACCACGCTGGTCGCCTCGTCCTGCACCAGCGTCGGCGCGCCGGCCTGGCGCATTTCCAGCAGGCCGCGTGCACCGTCGTCGCCCATGCCGGTGAGGATCGCGCCGATGGCATTGCCGCCCGCGCTCTGTGCCACCGAGCGGAACAGCACGTCCACCGCCGGCTTGTGCCGGTTCACCGCAGGACCATCGTCGACACGGCAGCGCCAGCGCGCACCGTCGCGGATGATCCGCAGGTGCTTGCCGCCCGGAGGCAGGTAGGCGTGGCCGGGCAGCACCGCTTCACCGTCGCTGGCTTCGCGCACGGCCATTGCCGAGTGACGGTCCAGTCGTTCGGCGAAGGCGGTGCTGAAGCTGGCGGGCAGGTGCTGGGTCATCACCACGGCCGGACCGTCGGCGGGCATGCCTTCCAGCACCACGCGCAATGCTTCGGTACCGCCAGCCGACGAGCCGATGGCGATCAGGCGGTCGGTGGTGCGGAACTGCGTTGCTGCCGGGCGCGCGGCAGGGGCGGCGTCCAGCGTGAGTTTCGGTGCGGCCACGCGTACCAGCGGGCGCACCCGGGAACGCGCAGCCATCTTTACCTTGGCGATGATTTCATCGGCATAGCCCTGCAGGCCACGGGCCACGTCGAGCTTGGGCTTGGATACGAAGTCCACCGCGCCCAGGCCCAGTGCCTGCAGGGTGGTATCGGCGCCGCGTTCGGTCAGCGAAGAGATCATCACCACCGGCAGCGGGTGCAGGCGCATCAGGTTTTCCAGGAACGCCAGGCCATCCATGCGTGGCATTTCCACGTCCAGGGTGATCACGTCCGGGGCCAGGCGCTTGATCTTCTCGCGGGCCAGCAGCGGGTCGGCGGCGGTGCCGACCACGTCGATTGCCGGATCGCTGGACAGGATCTCGGTAAGCATCTGCCGCACGACGGCGGAGTCGTCGACGATCAGGACCCGGCAGGGGGCGTTGCCGGTCAGGGTCATTCGAACAGCTCCACGCCACCGGTGACCGGGGCCTTGGACAGGCGTGCGCGCACGGCCGATTCGGTCGCGGCGACTTCGGCTTCGTGGGCGTGTGGCAGGCGCTGCACCACCACGCGGCCGGTATCGGCGAAGAACCAGATCTTGCGCGGATGGATGCCGCACAGGTCCTCGGCGAGGATCGGGATGTGTTCGGCCTGCAGGTACTGGCGCACGAATTCGGCGTTGCGGGTGCCTACCGGATTGCTGGTGAAGCCCTTCAGCACGTTGGCGCCGCCGAACACCTTCGCCTCGATGCGCTTGCGGTGGGCGCCGCGCTTGAGCATGTCGTTGATCAGCAGTTCCATCGCGTAGCTGCCATAACGTGCGGGCGCGCCGTCGCCGGCGTTGCCTTCGGGCAGCAGGAAGTGGTTCATGCCGCCGATCTTCAGTACCGGGTCGCGCAGGCAAGCCGCCACGCAGGAGCCCAGCGTAGTGGTCAGCGCGGTGGTGTCATCCACCACCAGGTACTGGGTTGGCAGCAGCTTGGCGGCGATGGTCTTGAAGCGTGCGTCCTGGTAGCGCATCACATCGTCGGTACGCAGTGATGCGTTCATGCGCCGGCCTTTGCCGCACGACGGTACAGGGTACGGCCGCAGGGCTGGATCAGATCGGCCGCGTGCAGGTAGTTCTCCGAATGGCCGGTATAGAGCAGGCCGTCGTCGGCCAGGTGGTTGACCAGGCGGCCAAGAATCGCGCGCTGGGTCGGCTTGTCGAAGTAGATCATCACGTTGCGGCAGAACAGCGCATCGAACGGGCCGCCGACGTCGTAACGCGGTGCCAGCAGGTTCAACGGGCGGAATTCGATCAGTTCGCGCAGCGCCGGCAGTACGCGGCACTGGCCTTCGTTGGGGCCACTGCCACGCTGGAAATAGCGGCGACGCAGGTCCGGATCGAGGCCGGCGACACGGTCGATGTTGTAGACGCCGCGCCCGGCGGTGGCCAGCACCTGGGTGTCGACGTCGGTGGCGACGATGCGTACCGGCGGCTTCAGGGTGCCGAACGCTTCGCAGGCGGTGATCGCCATCGAGTAGGGCTCTTCGCCAGTGGAGGCGGCGCACGACCACAACAGCAGCGGACCGCGCCCGTTGCGCTGCTGCAGCTCTTCGCGCAGCTTGTCGAAATGGTGCGGCTCGCGGAAGAACGCAGTGAGGTTGGTGGTCAGCGCATTGGTGAATGCCTGCCACTCGTCACCATCACCCTGTTCCAGGTGGTCCAGGTACTGCTGGAAGCTGCGCATGCCCAGCGTGCGCAGCCGGCGCGACAGGCGTCCGTACACCATGTCGCGCTTGGCCGGGGCGAGGGCGATGCCCACGCGCTGGTAGATCAGGTCGCAGACGCGGCGGAAATCACGGTCGGCGAATTCGAATTCGCGCGTACCGCTGACGATGGGGGTAGGGCTCTGCACGGGTGACGTGTCCATCGGCGGGGCGGCGGCCGGAGCCGCCGCGAGGATCAGAATTCCTGCCAGTCGCCGTCGTTGGAGACGACGGTGCTGGAGTGGGTACGGCGGATCGGTGCGGGCGTCGACAACGGTCGCGAAGGCGCAGGGCTGGCAGCCTTCGGCGCGACCTTGGCGGTCACCGCCTTCACTGCGACAGCGACCTGGTTGTCGAGGCGGAAGATCGCCACGGCGTCGGCCAGCTGTGCGGCCTGGTCTTCCATCGCCCGTGCTGCAGCGGTGGCTTCTTCCACCAGCGCGGCGTTCTGCTGGGTGGTTTCGTCCATCTGCACCACGGTCTGGTTGACCTGCTCGATGCCGGCGGACTGCTCCTGCGAGGCGGCGGAGATCTCGGCCATGATGTCGGTTACGCGCTGCACCGACGCGACGATCTCGCCCATGGTGCTGCCGGCCTGGTGGACCAGGCTGGAACCCTCGGCGACCTTGCCGACCGAGTCGTCGATCAACCCCTTGATCTCCTTGGCGGCGGCGGCCGAGCGTTGGGCGAGGGTACGCACTTCGCTGGCGACCACGGCAAAGCCACGGCCCTGTTCGCCGGCACGGGCCGCTTCCACTGCGGCATTCAGCGCCAGGATGTTGGTCTGGAAGGCGATGCCATCGATGACCGAGATGATCTCGGCGATCTTCTTCGAGGAGGCTTCGATGGCCGACATGGTGGTGACCACCTGGCCGACCACGCTGCCGCCCTGCGAGGCCACGCCGTGCGCGCCGATGGCGAGCTGGTTGGCCTGGCGCGCGTGTTCGGCGTTCTGGCGCACGGTGGAGGTCAGTTCCTCCATCGAGGCGGCGGTTTCTTCCAGATTGGCGGCCTGCTGCTCGGTACGGCGCGACAGGTCGCTGTTGCCCGACGCGATTTCGCCGGCCGACAGGGTGATGCTGGAGGCACTGGCCTGGATCTGGCCGACGATCTGGGTCAGCTGGCTGACCGTGGCGTTTGCATCGTCGCGCATGCGGGCGAACACGCCCTGGTAGTCACCGTGCATGCGTGCCGTCAGGTCGCCGTCGGCAATGGACGACAGCAGCTGCGAGAGCTTGCCGAGGTTGTCATCGCTGACTGCCATCATGGCATTGAGGTTTTCCAGCATGGTGCGGAAATCGTGATCGAAGCGCTGTGCATCGCCGCGCTGGCTGAAGTCGCCCGCGGCGGCGGCACTGGCCAGTTGCTTGATCTCGGCGTTGATGCGGCCGAGGTTGGCCTTGACCGTGTCGACGGTGGTGGTCATCGCCGCCTTTTCGCCCGGATAGCGCGCGATGTCGCTGCTGAGGTCGCCCACGGCGTACTGCTGCACGACATTCAGTACATCGTGCAGGGTCTGCACGTGGCTGCCGACCAGGACGTTGGTTTCCTGCACCATCAGTCCGTACTCGCCGGGGAAGCTGCTGGCGTCGATGCGGTAGCTGAGTTCACCGCCATCGTGGCGGCGCGCCATCTCGCGCTGGCCGCTGATGACCGCGTGCAGCTGCTGCTGCATGCGCGACATGGCTTCGAGCAGGCGACCGGTTTCGTCATGCGGCTGCGGGCCGATGTGGCTGTCCAGCTTGCCGCCGGCGATGCCTTCGGCCACGGCGGTGGCCTGCTTCAGCGGGCGTGCGATGCGGTTGCCGATGACCCAGCTCAATGCGAGCACGATCAGCACCAGTACGCCACCGGCCAGGGTCATGATGGCGGTGAAGACCAGTGCCTGCTGCTGCACGTCATCCATGTATACGCCGCTGCTGACCACCCAGTTCCAGGGCTTGAACAGGCCGGCGTAGGACGCCTTGTCGTACAGGCCTTCGCTGTTGGCCTTGGCCCACTTGTAGGAGACCACCCCGCCGCCCTTGCGAGCCACTTCCACCAGGTCGTGGAACAGCTGCACGCCGTCCTCGGAGCGGAAGTCCTTCATGTCCTTGCCGATCAGGTCCTTGCGGAACGGATGCATCAGCACGCGGTAGTTCGTGTCGTAGACGCTGTAGTAATACGTATCGCTGTCGGCGCGCATGCGCGCCAGCGCATCGAGCGCGGCCTGGCGGGCGGCGGGCTCGGTGAGTTCGCCGCTGGCGGCCAGCCCGTGGTAGTGGTCGAGGATGCCGTAGGTCAGTTCAACCTGGGTCTTCAACGACGACTTGCGGGTTTCATTGAGGTCCAGGTACTGCATGCGGGCAGCGATCACCGAGAGCGCGATCACGCCGAGTGCGATCAGCAGCGTGAGCAGATTGAGCTTGCGTCGGACGGAGAGATTGCTGAAGTAGTGTTGCCAGCGATGCAGGAGATTCATCGAGCAGTACCCGGGTGGTGGTGGGTGGAGGCGCCGGTGCTGATCGGGAGCAGCGGTGACATGACCGTTATCGGCCGCGGGGGCGGGGGATTGAGGTGGGCTGTTCGAACGTATTCAGGTTTGTTCGCAGCGGCGGCTGCGGCGCTGCCTGCGGCAGGCTTTTGGAGCGAGAGCAACAGCAACTGCGGATGGTCGGCCCTGCAATGTTGAGGGCGAGCCGTGTGGGGATGGGCTGGCGGGACACGCCGTAAACCCATCCATGGGGGCTCGATGGCGCCATCCATGGCGCCAACGGTCCCGCCAGCCCATCCCCGCACGACTCATCTGGCATCCCGGTGTCGGACGGCAAGTGCGTTGAGTTTCCAATTGGAAAGAGGGGTCAGATCCGTTTTCCGCAGGAAAACGGATCTGACCCCGGAAGCACTGCGCCGTTGGCTGGACAACACCTGGCGAGGCCGCAAAAGAAAACGCCCCAGCGCAGGGCCGGGGCGTTTTCGTGCCTCAGGTCAGGCGGGAATCAGAATTCCTGCCAGTCTCCATCAGCCAGTTCGGTGGCCATGGATCGGCCGCCGGTGCTGCGGCGGGCCGGCGGTACGGCCGCTGCCGGAGCCGGGGCTGCCGGTGCAGACGCGCGCGGTGCCGGTGCGCGCGTGGCGACCACGGCTTCGGCTTCGTCGACCACGAAGATCGAGACTGCCTCGCTCAGGTGGCCCGCCTGTTCTTCCATCGCACGTGCGGCGGCGGTGGCTTCTTCCACCAGCGCGGCGTTCTGCTGGGTGGTTTCGTCCATCTGCACCACGGTCTGATTGACCTGCTCGATGCCGGCGCTCTGCTCCTGCGAGGCAGCAGAGATCTCGGACATGATGTCGGTCACGCGTTGCACCGAGGCAACAATTTCGCCCATGGTGGCGCCGGCCTTGTGCACCAGCGCCGAGCCGTCGTTGACCTTGCCGACCGAGTCGTCGATCAGGCCCTTGATCTCCTTGGCGGCGGCGGCCGAGCGCTGGGCGAGGGTACGCACCTCGCTGGCGACCACGGCGAAGCCACGGCCCTGTTCGCCGGCACGGGCCGCTTCCACCGCGGCGTTCAGCGCCAGGATGTTGGTCTGGAAGGCAATGCCGTCGATGACCGAGATGATTTCCGCGATCTTCTTCGACGAGGCCTGGATGGCCGACATGGTGGTGACCACCTGGCCGACCACTTCGCCGCCCTGCGACGCCACACCGTGCGCGCCGATGGCGAGCTGGTTGGCCTGGCGCGCGTGCTCGGCGTTCTGGCGCACGGTGGAGGTCAGTTCCTCCATCGAGGCGGCGGTTTCTTCCAGGTTCGCGGCCTGCTGTTCGGTGCGGCGCGACAGGTCGCTGTTGCCGGAGGCGATTTCACCGGCGGCCGAGCTGATCGCACGGCTGGACTGCTTGATGCGGGTGACGATCTCGCTCAGCTGCGCGGCGGTGGCATTGGCATCGTCGCGCATGCGGGCGAACACGCCCTGGTAGTCGCCATGCATGCGCACGGTCAGGTCACCCTGCGACAGTGCGGCGAGCAGGCCGGAAATCTGTTCGATGCTGCCCGAGTTGGCGTCCAGCAGGCCGTTGATCTGCTGGGCCAGCTGCAGGAAGAAGCCTTCCTTGTCGTTGGCATCGATGCGGCCGGACAGGTCGCCGGCAGCAGCCTGGGCGATGACCCGTGCCACTTCCGCCTCGACCTGCGCTTCCTGGGTGCGGTCGCGCCATTCCACCACGTAGCCGACGGTGTCGCCGTCTTCGTTGCGGATGGTCGACACGACCTGGGCGAACTGGGCATCGCCGTACTGCATCGGGCGGCGGGCAACGCCATGCTGCTTGAGGTTGGCCAGCAGGGTGTTGTCCATCTCGCCGCGGTGTTCAAGCACGGTGACCGGCTTGCCGACCAGCGAGGCGTGGACGTCGAAGTCGGGCAGGTCGCGGCGCAGCTCGTCCTGGTACTGGGCCAGGGTCTGCTGCAGGGCGCGGTTGCTGTAGACGATGGTGTTGTTGGGGTCGGTGAGGTAGACGCCGGTCGAGCTGTAATCCAGCGCGGTGCGGATGCGCAGGTTCTCGCGGGCGATGGCCTGGTCGGTTTCGGTGCGCTCGCGCAGGTCGCGCTGCATGCGCTGCATGGCCTGCATCAGTTCGCCCACTTCGTCCTGGCGGCTGACATCGATGTGACCATCGAGCTTGCCACCGGCGACGTCGTTGGCCACCGAGACGGCGCCACGCACGCTGCCGACCAGGGCACGGGCGAACAGCCACACCAGCACCAGGCCCAGCGCGGCGCCGCCGAGCAGGGCGATGACGATCAGCACGGCCGAGGCGGAGTAGGTGGAGGCGGCTTCGTCGCGCGAGACGCGGGCGAGGCGGTTGTCTTCGGCGATCAGCGCTTCAAGCGCGGCACCGGCCTTGCGGTGTTTGGTGCGGGTCTCGCCGACGAAGGTGTCGATCGCATCGTCGGGCAGGTCCAGCTCCAGCATTTCGGTGACGCTGTCATAGGAGGCCAGCGCGTCCTTCCAGTCCTTGGCGAAGGTGTCGAACAGCTTCTTCTGCTGTGCGTTGTCGACCAGCTTCGGATAGTCCTTGATCGACTTGTCCATGCTGGTGCGCAGTTCGACGGCCTGCTTGCGGGCGTCGGCCTTGACGTCGTCGCTGGCGCGGATCAGCTGCTGGTAGGCGCTGTTGCGGTACTCGCCGAGCATGCCGCGCATCTCGCCGGCCATGCGGATGCTCTCCATGCGTGAACCAGCCAGTTCGGTGGTCACGTTGTTCAGCGAATGCAGGCCACGGTAGGCGACGATGCCCTGCAGCAGCATCACCAGCAAGAGGACACCGAAGGTCAGCATGAGCTTCGGCATCAGTTTCAGGTTGTTGATCCACGGCATGGGCGTTGCGATCTCCTAAGGCAGACGCGGCCGGGCGCGGGGCCCGGTTGCAACAGCCACGCCGGCACGCTGGCCGGCGCGGTCTGACGGACAGCGGATTACTTGATGTTGGCCAGCTTCAGGCTGGACGGCGAGCTGACTTCGATTTCCGCGCGCGAGGCGTCGCGCTGGATCTTGCCGATCACGCACACGGTCTTGCCTTCCAGGGTTTCCAGCGGGAAGGAGAACTTGCCGCGGTTCTCGCCGGCGATGCGTGCCGAGAAGGTGTGGCGCGGGAAGGCGCCGCCCATGTACAGGAAGGTCGGCTGGCCTTCGGAACCTTCTGCGAAGCGGGCTTTTTCGACCTTGCCGCAGACCATGCCGTCCTTGCCGACGGCGCGCGGTGCCATCTCCGGCGGAATCATCTCGGCCGACTGCGCGAAGGCGGAGGAAGCGGTGGTGGCCAGGACGGCAGCCGAAACGAACGCAAGCAGGGACTTCATCGGGGTGATTCTCCGGGGATGGTGATGGTGGATCCGGCCTTGGCGCGTTCCTGCGCGACCGGCTTCTGTCCCCCTATCGGCGTGGATGAGGGGAACTGAAGGGCTGCGTAACAGAAACGTGAAAAAGGTCCGTTTGCTCAGGCGACAGCGTCTTCGACGACGTTGGTCTGACCCATGTCGGCGCTGTCCAGCAGGGTTTCGATATCCAGCAGGATCAGCATGCGGTCGTCGTGGGTGCCGATGCCGGAGATGAAGCGGGTGTCGACGGCGGCGCCGAATTCCGGGGTCGGGCGGATCTGCTCGGCCGACAGCGGGATCACGTCGGAGACGCTGTCGACCACGATGCCGACCACGCGGTCGTCCACGTTGAGCACGATCATCACGGTGAAGGCGTCGTAGCGGGCGTCTTCCAGGCGCAGCTTCAGGCGCAGGTCGATCACCGGCACGATGGTGCCGCGCAGGTTGATCACGCCCTTGATGTAGTCCGGGGCATCGGGGACGCGGGTGACGGCGTCGTAGCCGCGGATTTCCTGCACCTTGAGGATGTCCACGCCGTAGTGCTCGGCACCGAGGGTGAAGCTGAGGAATTCGCCATCGGCGCCGGCGGCGGAGCTGTTCTTGTCGTTCATCGAGGGGTCCTGGTTCTGCCGGAAGTGCCGGTGTCAGGCTCGATATCGGCCCCTGGGTGGGGGACTTTAGGCATCTGGTAGTGCCGGCCGCTGGCCGGCAATCCTGCATCCACGCATGGCGTGGATCTACTGGTTCCTGCATCCACGCATGGCGTGGATCTACTGGCACCGGTATCCACGCGGTTTCGAGGTTGCCGGCCAGCGGCCGGCACCACCCGCCGTGGGGGTGTCAGAGCTCGCCGTTGCGGCGTGCCTTGCGCTGGCGGTCGATGCGGAAGATGTAGCGCTGGATGGCGCTGTCGCCACCGCGCGGCAGGTCGTCGAAGCGCATGCCGACGCGCTTGACCTCGGTGCCGTTGGGCAGGCGTTGCGGCAGCAGGTTGCAGACCACCAGTTCGATCTGCAGGTCTGGGCCATCGGGCATCGACAGCTGCGCGCGGTAGCGCTGTTGCAGGCCGAAGATCGCGCAATCGACGGGCACGGTCACCGCCAGGCCGCCGCCACTGATGTCCACCACCCGCATCGACAGCGCTTCGGCCTGGGCCTCGCCCGGCGGCAGCAGCAGGTGCGGTGAATCGGTGATGGGGGTCTCCAGCCGGTACAGTTCGCGTCGCTGCAGATGCACCAGCTCCTCGGGGAACGGTGCCCGGAAGGCGACGTGGCCTTCGTTGTCCACGCGTTGCAGTTCGTGCAGGCGGAAACGCACCATCACTCGTTCCAGCTGGGCGAAGCAGAGCAGGTGGTCGGCCTGTTCGGCGGCGCGGTTGGAGGCCTCCTGCGGGCTGCCATCGAGCAGCAGGAAATCCTCGTCGTCGTCCAGTTCAAGCAGGGCGGTGGGGAAGGATCGATCGCGGCCGTCGATATGGGCGTTGATCAGTGATCGCTGGTCGATCAGTGAACGCAGCAGCTGCCGCACCTGGCGGGGGTTGCGGACCAGAAAGCGATCATCCGCGGCATCGGCCGCATGGACTTCGGGCAGTGCAGTGTCGTGGCCGTCGGACATGGAATCTGTGGTCAGGGGCGGGCGCCGACGCGTGTGGGCGCGTGGCTCGAAAGAGGTATCGGCTGCGTTGCGGATTTATGTAGCACCGAACGCACTCGTTTGCTCCGTTGTGCCATGCCCGCGGCGGTCGGGCAAGCGTGGTGCCCGGGCCGGGCATGGCCCGGCGCTGCCTTTCCGCTGACGGGGTGGCGCGCGGCCACCCCGATGCTGCGATCAGAACTCCTGCCAGTCGCCGTCACCGGCCAGGGCCGGCTGCGCAACGGGTTTGCGCACGCGCGCCGGTGCGGCGATGGATGCGGGCGCCGCCTTGCGCGGAGCACTGCTGGCCACGGCCATGGCTGCGCGCGGTATCGCATTGCCCGCGCTCGGTGCGGCCAGGCGGAAGCGTGCGACGGCCTCGCCCAGCTGTGCGGCCTGGTCTTCCATCGCCCGCGCTGCGGCGGTGGCTTCTTCCACCAGCGCGGCGTTCTGCTGGGTGGTTTCGTCCATCTGCACCACGGTCTGGTTGACCTGCTCGATGCCGGCGGACTGCTCCTGCGAGGCGGCGGAGATCTCGGCCATGATGTCGGTCACGCGCTGCACCGACGCGACGATCTCGCCCATGGTGCTGCCGGCCTGGTGGACCAGGCTGGAACCCTCGGCGACCTTGCCGACCGATTCGTCGATCAGCCCCTTGATCTCCTTGGCGGCGGCGGCCGAGCGCTGGGCGAGGGTACGCACCTCGCTGGCGACCACGGCGAAGCCACGGCCCTGTTCGCCGGCACGGGCCGCTTCCACTGCGGCATTCAGCGCCAGGATGTTGGTCTGGAAGGCGATGCCATCGATGACCGAGATGATCTCGGCGATCTTCTTCGAGGAGGCTTCGATGGCCGACATGGTGGTGACCACCTGGCCGACCACTTCACCGCCCTGCGAGGCCACGCCGTGCGCGCCGATGGCGAGCTGGTTGGCCTGGCGCGCGTGTTCGGCGTTCTGGCGCACGGTAGAGGTCAGTTCCTCCATCGAGGCGGCGGTTTCTTCCAGGTTGGCCGCCTGCTGTTCGGTACGGCGCGACAGGTCGCTGTTGCCGGAGGCGATTTCGCCCGAGGCCAGGGTGATGCTCGAGGTGCTGGCCTGGATCTGGCTGACGATCTGGGTCAACTGGGCGACGGTGGTGTTGGCATCGTCACGCATGCGGGCGAACACGCCGTGGAACTGGCCGTCCATGCGTGCGGTCAGGTCACCTGCGGCGATGGACTGCAGCAGCTGCGACAGCTGGCCAAGATTGCCGTCGGCGACCTCCATCATGCTGTTGAGCTGCTCGATCATCACGCGGAAATCGTGATCGAAGCGCTGCGCATCGCCGCGCTGGCTGAAGTCGCCGGCGGCAGCGGCCGATGCCAGCTGCTGGATCTGCGTGTTGATGGCCAGCAGGCTGGCCTTGGCCGCATCCATCGATTCGTGCAGGATCGCGCGGCTGCCCGGCAACCGGCGCGCATCGGGGGCGAGGTTGCCGGTGGCGTACTGGTTGAGCACATCGATGGCATCACGGATCGCATCGAGGTGTTCGAAGATGACCGTGTTGATGCCGCCGGCGAGCTGGCCATAGACGCCCGGGAAGTCTTCCGGAATGCGGTGGCTGATATCGGGGCCGGCATGCATCTGTGCCATCAGCTGGGTCTGCTCGGAGAAGCGACGCAGCATCGCGGTCATCTCCGCGGTGGCCGCCAACATGCGACCCGCCTCATCCTTGCCGGTGGCCTGGGTAGTGACACTGAGATCGCCGCGGGCGACGGCCTGGATGGCATGCACTGCCTTGCCCAGCGGGCCGACCACGGCGCGCGAGATGATCACGGCCAGGGTGGCGGCGACCACGACCAGCAGCACGATGGCGGCGATGATGGCCAGCATGCTGTTGCGGTGGGTCGCGTTGGCGTCGTCGATCTTGCCCTGCATCTGGGTTCCCAGCAGCGCACCCAGCGCCTTCAGGTCCTCGAAGGCTTTGCGGCGCAGGGGGCGCGACTGCTCATCGGAAATCTGCCGGGCCGCTTCGCCATCACCGGCGGTGGCCGCTTCGCGCAGCTTGGTATTGGCGGCGAAGTAGCCATCGACGTCAGCCTGCACGGCCTGGTACAGCGTGCGCTCCTTGTCGCCGGACGGCAGCTTGGCATAGGCCGCCAGCTGCTCGCGCACCACTGCAGCGGTGTCGTTCATGCGCTTGTTGTAGTCGGCCACTTTCTCCGGCTGGTCCAGCATGCTGATCTGGGCCAGTTCATAGGTGCGGAACTCACCCAGCTGCGAGCGCACTTCACCGAGGTACTGCACCGATGGAATGTCGTTGGTCGCCATCGAGGTCAGCTTGGCGTTGGCTTCGGACAGGCGGACCAGGGCGAACGCACCCAGCACGACGGTCATCAGGGTGGTCAGGGTGAATCCCACAGCCAGCTTGCGGGCGATGGGCAGATCGTGGAACCACTTCATGCAGGGTGCTCCAAGGTGGGCAGAATACCGGCGGCGGCGCCGCGGGCAAAAGGTCGTTGCAGGAGGGAACGGTGGTGCCGGGTGAAGGATCGGTGACTGCCGTCAACCCGAGATAGCGGCGCAGCTGCGCCGTACTTTATGGACCGATGTCACATTCGCTGGCGTAGGGGAAACCAACGGAAAGCAAACAGTGGCGGGGCTTTCGCCGTGGCGGCGTGGTTTCAGGCGAAACCATGCGCCCGATCAGGTTCACGACGCAGGACGACGGAGGTCACAGTTGCGGGCGCCGCCGCGTTGCGCGTGGGTACGATTGCTGCCTGCGCTCGCGCGCAAACGAAAACCGCCGCCCCGGAGGGCGGCGGTCAGGTACAACGTGTAGCGCAGCTCAGGCGGCCTGCGGCACCCGCAGCGAACGCACCAGGCCGCCGATGTCGACGATCAGGGCGACGCGGCCATCGCCGAGGATGGTGGCACCGGAGACCCCGCCGATGCGGCGGTAGTTGTTCTCGATGTTCTTCACCACGACCTGCTGCTGGCCGACCAGTTCGTCCACTTCCAGCGCGATCTTCTGGCCATCGCCTTCAACCACCACCACCAGCGATTCACTGCCGGGTGCACGCTGGCCATAGCCGTAGTACTCGCTCAGCGACAGGATCGGCAGGTATTCGCCACGCACGCGCAGCACGCGGCCTTCGCCGGCCATGCTGCGGATGTCGTCAGGCTGCGGCTGCAGTGCTTCAAGCACGTAGGCCAGCGGCAGGATCAGGGTTTCGCCGGCCACCGCCACGGTCATGCCGTCGAGGATGGCCAAGGTCAACGGCAGCCGGATCAGCGTACGGGTGCCGGTGCCGAGGCCGCTTTCAATCTGCACCTCGCCACCGAGCGCCTGGATGTTGCGGCGGACCACGTCCATGCCCACGCCACGACCGGACAGGTCGGTGACCGCATCGGCGGTGGAGAAGCCGGGCTGGAAGATCAGGTCCCAGACCTGCGAGTCGGTGGGGTTGTCCGGTACGGCCAGGCCGCGTTCCTGCGCCTTGGCCAGGATCTTCTCGCGGTTCAGGCCGCGGCCGTCGTCGCTGACTTCGATGACGATATGACCGCCCTGGTGCGAGGCCGCCAGGGTGATCGTGCCGGTCTCGTCCTTGCCGGCATCGCGACGCACGTCCGGCATTTCCAGGCCGTGGTCGATGGAATTGCGGACCAGATGCACCAGCGGATCGGCGATCTTCTCGATCAGGCCCTTGTCCAGCTCGGTGCCTTCGCCGATGGTGCGCAGGCGCACGTGCTTGCCCAGGCGGCCGGACAGGTCGCGGACCAGGCGCGGGAAGCGGCGGAACACTGCGTCGACCGGCAGCATGCGCACGCCGATCACAGCCTCCTGCAGGTCACGGGTATTGCGTTCAAGCAGGTCCAGGCCGGCGAACAGGCTCTCGGCATGCACCGGGTCCAGCGCGTGCGAGACCTGCTTGAGCATGGCCTGGGTGATGACCAGTTCGCCGACCAGGTTGATCAGTGCATCGACCTTGTCGACGCTGACACGGATGGAGGTTTCTGCTTCCTGGCTGGCCCCGGTGCTGGCCGTCGGTGCGGCAGCGGCGGGCGCAGGCGCAGCGACCGGCGCGGCAGCCGGTGCCTGGGTGGCCAGGCTTGGCGGTGCGGCCGGACGGATGTCCAGTTCGCAGTCGTCCAGCACCCAGGCGAAGGTGTCTTCGATCTTGCTGCGCGGCACCTTGCCGACCAGGCCCAGGTCCCACGCCAGGTGGGCTTCAAGCGGGTCGAGCTGGGCGAAGCCGGGCAGGCGATCCATGCGCGCGGCCACCTGCAGCGAACCCAGGTGTTCCAGTTCGCGGATGATGCGCAACGGGTCGTTGCCACTCATGAACAGTGACGGCGCCGGGGTGAAGCCGATCTGCCAGGCTTCCGGCGTGTCGTCCACCTTGCTGGCGGCAGCGGGTGCAGCGGCGGCGGGTGCCTGGCCGGACAGCACCGCTTCCAGGCGCGCCTTCACCGCAGCAACCGCTGCAGGATCGGCGGGCTGGCCGTGCTCGGCCTCGCGCAACAGGGCGCGCAGTACGTCCACCGACGACAGCATCGCATCGACGGCGTTGCCTTCCAGTGCGCGCTTGCCGGCCCGCAGCTCATCGAGCAGCGTTTCCAGCACATGGGTCAGCCCGGCGATGGCATCGAAACCGAACGTGCCTGCGCCACCCTTGATGGAGTGGGCGGCACGGAACACCGAGTTGATGATCTCCGGGTCCTGTTGTCCCGATTCCAGGGCCAGCAGGCCAGCCTCCATGGCGTCGAGGCCTTCGCGGCTCTCCTCGAAGAAGGTGGCGTGGAAGCGTTGCAGGTCCATGCTCATGGCAGTGGCGATCCGGAAGCGAAGAGGGGGAGCAGTGCGGGGCGATCAGCCCAGCACTTTCTGCACGGTGGCGACCAGCTGTTCGGGATTGAACGGCTTCACCAGCCAGCCGGTGGCACCGGCGGCCTTGCCTTCGGACTTCTTGTCCGCTGCCGACTCGGTGGTCAGCATCAGCATCGGCGTGAACTTGTAGTCCGGCAGCTGGCGCAGTTCGCGGATCAGCGCGATGCCGTCCATGTTCGGCATGTTGACGTCGGTGACCACCGCATTGAAGCGCTGGCCCTTGGCACGTCCGAGCGCGACCGCGCCGTCTTCAGCTTCTTCGACGGCAAAACCGGCCGAGGTGAGGGCGAAGGAAACCATCTGGCGCATCGACGCCGAATCGTCCACCACCAAGATACGTGCGCTCATGCAGCGTTCTCCACAGATTTCAGGTTGTCATGGGGTACGTCCAGGCCCAGGGCCTGGGTGACGCCCAAAAGGCGTGCAGCGTCACGGAAGGTTGCAGTGCAACCGTGGAAGCCGGTGCCCAGGCCTGCCTCGCGGCGGGCCTGCACGAAGGCGCACAGCACCTGCATGCTGGCGGTGTGGATGCGGCCGACCTGGCTTGCATCCAGGGTCAGCTCGCCTGCTTCCGCCACCAAGGGCGAAAGGCGGTTCTTGAGCTCGGTGCTGCTCTCGATGCCGAGATCCTCACCCAGTTCGACAGTGCTCATCGTTGCTCCGGACAAACGGTTCCAGCATTCATAACGGCACCGTGGGGCGGTTCTTTAGGGGTATCGGCGCTGCGCGCCGATTCAGAGCACGGATTCACCCCAGCAGCTGCGTGGCGTCGAGCAGGATCATCGGCCGCTGGCTGATGCGGGCCACGCCGCGGAACAGTTCATTGGAGATCTGGCAGATGCGGGCGGTATCGGGTGGCTCGATCTGCGAGTCGGTCAGGTTGGCGACGTCCTCCACGGCCGACACACGCAGGCCCAGGGTCTCGCCGTTCTCTTCAAGCACGACAATGCGGGTCTGCGCGTCATCCTCGGCGGAGGCCGCACCCAGGTGCAGGCCGAGATCCATCACCGGCACCACCTGGCCACGCAGGTTCATGATGCCGAGCATTTCCGGGGCAGTGCCGCGCAATGGCAGCAACGGCACCGGCAGCACCACTTCCTGCACCTTCAGCAGTTCCAGCGCGTAGGCCTGGGTGCCACAGCGCAGGCGCAGCCAACGCGACGTGCGTTCGCCGGCGCGGCGGTTCTGCGGATGCGGGCTGCTGGCGGGCTGATGCGCCTGGGCCTGCAGCTCCTGCCAGGAACCGGGGCGGTTGCTGGAGGGGGTGTCCACCGCGAACTGCGGCGGCGGTGCGACAGCGGCGCGGGTCATCGATGGCATCGGTGCTGGTGCGGGGCGCGCGGCGGCCTTGGCAACGGCCGGCGCAGCGATGGCAGCAACCACCTCGCCGTCGGCGGCGGCTTCGAAGGCGGCCTGCAATCCGGGGCTGTCGGTGTGCGCCAGGCTGTCGGCGGCGTCGGTTTCGTAGATCACTTCGTCCGGCAGGTCATCCCAGGTGGGTTCCGGCGCGGGCGGTGCGACAGCGGCAGTGGCCACGGGCGCGGTTTCATGGACGACCTCGGCCGGCAGGTCGTCCCAGGTGGGCTCGCGGTCAGCGTCGGCGGCAGGTGCGGCAGCAGCGTCGAAGGCGGCTTCCAGCGCCGCATCATCGTTGGCCGGAGCGGCTGCGACGGCGTCGGTTTCGTAGATCACTTCCGCCGGCAGATCGTCCCAGGTCGGCTCGCGCCCGGTATCGGCCGCAGGCGTGGCAACGGCGTCGAAGGCGGCTTCCAGCGCCGCATCATCATTGGCCGGAGCGGTTGCGACGGTGTCGGTTTCGTAGATCACTTCGGCCGGCAGATCGTCCCAGGTCGGCTCGCGCCCGGTATCGGCTGCAGGCAAGGCAGCCGCGTCGAAGGCGGCTTCGAGCGAAGCATCGTCGTTGGCCGGAGCCACTGCGACGGCGTCGGTTTCGTAGACCACTTCGGCCGGCAGATCATCCCAGGTCGGCTCGCGCTCGCCGTCGGCCGCTGCGCTCGTCGGGCGTGGCGCGGCATCAGTGGCGACCGGTGCGACGGCAATGTCGCCGAGCAGTTCGTCCAGATAGTCGTCCAGCATGCCAGTGGTGTTCATGCCGCCTGCTCCAGGGCACGTGCGTCCTCACCGAGGATCCAGTTCAACGCGCGTCGATAGGCCGCCAGGCCGCGTCCCGGGTAGTCCTCGCCGATGCTCGGCAGGGTCAGGCCGGCCGCGTTGCTGATGCGAGTGTCGATCGGAATCGCGTCTTCCCAGACGCGGCTCGCGTGGCGGTCCTGCATGGCGCGCAGCGATTCATTGCCGGTGCGGGTGCGGCGGTCGAACAGCGTTGGCAGGATCGAGATCGGCAGCGGGCGGCGGCGCGAACGCTCGACCATCTCGCCGGTGCGGACCATGCCATCCAGGCCGTGCAGGGCCAACGGCTCGGCCTGGGTGGGAATGATCAGCCGATCGGCCGCGGCCAGTGCGTTGATCATCAGCAGGCCCAGGGTCGGTGCGCAGTCCAGCAGGATGTAGTCGTGCTGGCCCTGGTGGCGGGCAAGCGCGTTCTGCAGGGCCAGGCCGAGGCCGGGCTGGTTGGCGCTGCGTCGTTCCAGCGTGGCCAGCGAGGCCTGCGCGCACACGTAATCGAGTCCGCCGATGTTGCTGGCATGGCTGAGCGCGGACAGGTCGGCCGGCGGTGCGGCGAACAGTTCCAGCACGCCGGCCGGTGCCGGCTCGATCGGCACGCCGAAGGCGCGGGTCAGCGAGGCATGTGGATCGAGATCGATCAGCAGCACGCGGTGGCCGAGCGCGGCCAGGCCGCGACCGAGGGCGAGGGTGGTGGTGGTCTTGCCGACTCCGCCCTTCTGGTTGGCGACTGCCCAGATGCGCATCGGATTACTCCTTCATTGCCGGGGGAACGGCGGCGCCGACACGGCTGCCAGCCGGCACCGGTGGCAACTGCACCGGTGCGATGGGGGAAGTGGGGGTGGTGGCCGGTGCTGCGGCGGCCTGTTCGCTGGCGCCGCGGGCAGTGCCGGTGGCGGCATTCAGGCGTTCGCCGAGCGGGTCCACCGAATGACTGGTGTCGGCCAGGATGATGACCATCACCCGCCGGTTGCGATTGCGGCCCTGTGCGCTGTCGTTGTCTTCGCGGGGGCGGAACTGGCCGTAGCCGACCATCGCCAGCCGCGATGGCTGCAGCCCCTGGTCGGCAAACAGATGCACCACGCTGGCCGCGCGCCCGGCCGACAGTTCCCAGTTGGACGGGAAGGTGGCAGTGGCAATCGGCACGTTGTCGGTGTGGCCTTCCACGCGCACGCTGTTGGGCACGTCGCGCAGCACGCCGGCCAGGCTGGCCAGGGTGTCGCGCGCATGCACGTCCAGCGCCGCCGAGCCGGTCGGGAACAGGATGTCGCTGTTGATCTCCACTTCGATCCACAGCTCGGTGCGGCGCACGCTGATCATGCCGCGGTCGATCAGTGGCGCCAGCGCGGCGGTCAGGCGGTCGGCGATGCTGTTGAGCTGGCGCTCGGCACGCGCGATCTGTTCCTGGTTGTGCACCGACACCGGCATGCGCATCTGCGAGGCCATCGCCGGCAGCAGGGTGGGGTCGTGCGAGGGCGCGGGAGCGGACGGCCCGATCTTGGTGCCGGACTTGATCACCGACGGGCTGTCCCAGCCGCCGCCCTGCACCTGCTTGTTGCCCACCTGCACCGGATTGATGGTGCGCGGCGCGCCGCCGAAGGCATCGGTGAGGGCGTCGGCCATGATCCGGTACTTGCCCTCGTTGACCGAGGAGATCGCGTACATGACCACGAAGAAGGCGAGCAGCAGCGTCATCAGGTCGGCATAGGGGATGGCCCATGCCTCGTGATTGGCGTGCTCTTCGTGGTGCTTGCGGCGGGCCATGTCAGTGCAGGAAGCCGGAGAGGTTGGTTTCGATGTTGCGCGGGTTCTCGCCCTGGGCAATCGAGATCAGGCCTTCGATGACCATTTCGCGGTCGCGGCTGGAATGGGCGATCACGCCCTTCAGCTTGGCGGCGATGGGCAGGAACAGCAGGTTGGCCGAGGCGATGCCGTAGATGGTGGCGGTGAACGCGGCGGCGATGCCGTGGCCGAGCTTGCTCGGGTCGGCGAGGTTCTTCATTACCGCGATCAGGCCGAGCACGGCGCCGATGATGCCCAGCGTGGGCGCATAGATGCCCATGCTTTCAAACACCTTGGCGGCGGCCTGGTCCTGGTGCTCCTGGCTGCCCAGTTCGATCTCCAGCATGTGCCGGATCGATTCGGGTTCAACGCCGTCCACCAGCAGCTGCAGGCCCTTGCGCAGGAACGGGTCCTGCTGCGCTTCCACCTGCGATTCCAGGCCGAGCAGGCCCTGGCGGCGGGCGATGTTGCTCCACTCCACGATCTGCTGGATCAGTTCACGACGGTCGCTGTGCGGCGGCCGCACGACCCAGCGCACGATCTTGAAGGCGTGCTTGAACACCGCTGGCGAGGTGTGCAGCAGGATGGCGGCGATGGTGCCGACGATGACGATCACGAACGCCGCAGGCGACCACAACGACGCCAGGCCGGCGCCCTTGAGGATGCTGCCACCGACCAGCGAGGCCAGGGCGAGGAAAAGTCCAATGAGGCTGAGTCTATCCATGGGTCCGGTATCGGCTTGTATGAATGGGACTTGAGACACCGGTAGGTCGTGTACAGACGGTAGTCACAGTTTTCGGGTCGCCGGGCATGGCCCGGCGCTACCCTGCGGGGCCGTTTCCGGTAGCGCCGGGCCATGCCCGGCGGGCTTCAGCGCAGCCCGTCCACGTCCAGGATCAGCGCCATGCGACCATCGCCGATCAGAGTTGCACCGGCATAACCACGCAGGCCGCGCAGGGCCTTGGGTAGTGGCTTGATGACCACTTCCTCACGCCCGCGCACCTGGTCCACCACCAGCCCGAAGCGTGCTTCACCGGCCTGCAGCACGACGATGGTCAGCAGGGGCGAGGTGGCCGGCGTCACATCCAGCCATTGCCGCAGGTCGACCAGCGCCAGCGTGTGCGAGCGGCGGTCGAGCACGGCGCGGCCGTCGAACCAGCCCAACGAGGTGCGCGGCGCATGCAGCACTTCCATCACACGGGCCAGCGGCAGTGCGTAGACGTCTTCGCCGGCCTGCACCAGCAGGGTCGGCAGGATCGCCAGGGTCAGCGGTACGCGGATCATGAAACGGCTGCCGCGGCCCAGTTCCGACTGGATCTGGATCTGCCCGCTCAGCTCGCGGATGCGCGACTGCACCACGTCCATGCCGACGCCGCGGCCGGAAATGTCGGTGACCTGCTGCTTGGTCGAGAACCCTGGCAGGAACACCAGGTGCAGGCATTCCTCGCTGCTCAGGCGGGCGGCGGCTTCCGGATCGATCAGGCCCTTCTCACGCGCCTTGGCGCGCAGTTTTTCCGGATCGATGCCGGCGCCATCGTCCTGCACTTCGATGCTGACGTAGTCGCCTTCCTGCTGTGCCGACAGGCGCACGTGGCCCATCCGCGGCTTGCCCTGCGCTTCGCGCAGGTCAGGCATTTCCACGCCATGGTCGATGGCGTTGCGGACCAGGTGCACCAGCGGGTCGGCCAGCGCTTCGACCAGGTTGCGGTCGAGCTCGGTTTCGGCGCCGATCAGTTCCAGGTCCACTTCCTTCTTCAGCGAACGCGCGACGTCGCGCGCCACCTTCGGGAAGCGCGAGAACACCTTGCCGACCGGCTGCATACGGGTGCGCATCACCGCCGACTGCAGGCGCGCGGTGGCGATATCCAGCGTGGACACGGCGCGGTCCAGCTCTTCATCGCGCAGGCGCGCGCGCAGCGTCTTCAACCGGTTTCGTGACAGCACCAGTTCGCCGATCAGGTTGACGATGGCATCCAGGCGCTTGGTGTCCACGCGCACGGTGTGTTCGGCTTCGGCGACAGGCTTGTTGGGTGCGGGCTTGGCAGCGGGCGGGGCCGGCGAGGGCGCCGGTCGCGGTGCCGGTACCGCAACAGCCGCTGCGGTGGTGTTGCTGCCCGGGGCGGCGCCGCCATGCAGCTGGTCGAGCAATGCCTCGAACTCGTCCTCGCTGATCATGTCGTCGGCCTTCTTCGCCGCCGCCACGGTTGTCGGCGCCTTGCCGCCATGCAGCTGGTCGAGCAGGGCCTCGAATTCATCGTCGGTGATCAGGTCGCCACCGCCCGCACCCGGCGTCGCGGCCGCAGGCGCGGCAGCGCCGCCGCCATGCACGTCGAACTGGGCGACCAGTTCGGGCGGGGCAAAGCCCGGCTCGGTGCCCGAAGACACCGCGTCAAGCATCGACTGCAGGTAGTCCAGTGACTGCTGGGCGGCATCGAAGTGATGCGCCTGCAGGACGGCCTGGCCGGCGCGTGCGGCGCCCAGCGCTTCCTCGGCGGCGTGGCACAGCTCGACCATTGCGGTGATGCCGAGGAAACCTGCGCCGCCCTTCAGCGTGTGGTAGCCACGGAACACCGCGTTGAGCTGTTCATTGTCCTGCGGTGCCTGTTCCAGCGACACCAGCTGTTCGCCGAGGCGATCCAGGATCTCCTGGGCCTCGATGATGAAATCGGCAGTGATGTCGTCGGCTACTGCGCCCATGGTTACAGCCCCAGATCCGACAACAGGTCGTCGGCGTCGTTCTGCGAGACCGCATGGCGGTCCAGTCCCTTCAGTGCCGGCCCAGCCAGTTCCGGATCGGTGCGATGCTGTTCCGGCGGCAGACCGAGCGCGCCGAAGCCTTCGTGCACGCGGCGGACGATGCCCACCACGCGACGGATGATCTGCCCGGTCAGGTCCTGGTAGCTCTGGGTCAGGGCGATCTCGGTGAGGTTGTGGCGGATGCGGTCGAGCTGCACGTCCTGGCCCGGCTGCAGGCCGTCGGCGCGCAGCTGTTCGGTCAGGCTGCGGCACTCTTCGGCCAGGTCCAGGGTGCGGTGGGTGGCCTGTTCGGTCATCGCCACCACGTGGTCCAGGCGCGCGCAGGCATCGTCCAGCTCGCCGGCTTCATCGGGCACGGTCGGCAGTTCGCCCAGCGCCTGGCCCAGCTCGCGGGCCAGCCGCGAAAGGCCGCTCATCATCGGCTGGGTGCGCAGCGCGACCAGGCCGTCGATGCGCTGGCGCCATGCCGCCTCGTCGCCGGATTCCAGTGCATCCAGGGCTTCCTGCAGGCGCAGGGCGAGGGCGCTCTTGTCGACCGTGGTATCCATCAAGCGCTGGCCGCCAGGCGTTCGAAGATCTTGCCGAGCTTCTCTTCCAGCGTCTGTGCGGTGAACGGCTTGATGATGTAACCGTTCACGCCGTTCTGCGCCGCTTCGATGATCTGCTCGCGCTTGGCTTCGGCAGTCACCATCAGCACCGGCAGGGTCTTCAGCTTGGCATCGGCACGGATGGCCTTGAGCAGTTCGATGCCGGTCATCACCGGCATGTTCCAGTCGGTGACCACGAAGTCGAACGGCTGGCTCTGCAGCAGCGACAGCGCGGCATGCCCGTCCTCGGCTTCGGCGGTATTGGTGAAGCCCAGATCGCCCAGCAGGTTCTTGACGATACGACGCATGGTCGAGAAATCGTCGACGATCAGGATGCGCATGTTCTTGTTCAAAGCAGAGTTCCTTTGTTGATCAGCTCTCGAGGCCGGCGTCGGCCGCCTCGAAAATCTTCAGTCGGCCACGCAGGCGCAGGACCGCCTGGCCGTGGATCTGGCAGACCCGCGACTCGCTCACGCCGAGCACTGCGCCGATCTCTTTCAGGTTCAGTTCCTGCTCGTAGTAGAGCGACAGCACCAGCTGTTCGCGCTCGGGCAGGTGGCCGATGGCATTGCCCAGCTCGCGGCCGAACTCGCCACGTTCCAGTACCTGCTGCGGGGTCGGGCCGCCCTGGGCGACGGTGTCCAGCTCGCCCTGGTCTTCAATGCGCGACTCCAGGCTCAGTACCTGGCCGCGCGAGGCGTCCTCCATCAGGCGCAGGTACTCGGGCAGCGGCATCTCCATCGCGGCGGCCACCTCGGTGGCACTGGCGGCGCGGCCGGTGCTCTGCTCCAGGCGGCGGATGGTGGCCGCAGCGTCACGTGCACGGCGGTGCACCGAACGCGGTACCCAGTCGCCACGACGGATCTCATCGATCATCGAACCGCGGATGCGGATCGAAGCGTAGGTCTCGAACGAGGCACCCTGGTCGGCGTCGTAGCTGCGCGAGGCTTCGATCAGGCCCATCATGCCGGCCTGGATCAGGTCGTCCACCTCAACGCTGGCCGGCAGGCGTGCGGCCAGATGGTGGGCGATGCGCCGCACCAGGTCCGAGTGCTGGGCGATGACCTCGTTGGCCGCCGTGCGCTGGACCTCTCTGTACTGGGCGGCGCCTTTCATGCGGCCACCCCACGCTGCTTGATGATGCGTTCGAGGAAGAACTCGACGCCACCGCGCGGCTCGGTCGGTGCCTGCCAGCGGGCGGTGCGGCGGGCGATCTCAGTGATCGCCAGTGCCGACGGGCTGGACGGATAGGCCTTCACCACCGGCTGCTGGCGCTGCACCGACAGGCGCAGCCAGTCGTCCTGCGGCACGCAGCCCAGGTAGTTCAGCGAGACGTCGGCGAGGAATTTCTCGCAGACGCGGGTCAGCTTCTCGTACAGCACGCGGCCTTCGTTGGGGTCGCGCACCATGTTGGCCACCACCTGGATGCGGTCCACGCCACGTTCGCGCGACAGCACCTTGATCAGCGCATAGGCGTCGGTGATCGAGGCCGGTTCATCACAGACCACCACCACGGTGTCCTGCGCGGCCTGGCAGAAGGTCAGCACGCCATCGGTGATGCCGGCGGCGGTGTCCACCACCATGATGTCCAGCTCGCGCTCCAGTTCGGAGAACACGTTGACCAGGCCCACATGCTCGGCCGGGGCCAGCTCGGCCATGTGCCGGCGGCCCGACGCAGCCGGTACCACCAGCACGCCGTTCGGGCCTTCGATGATCACGTCATCCAGGCTGCAGCGGCCAGCGACCAGGTCGGCCAGGGTGTTGGTGGGGCTCAGGCCCAGGATCACGTCGATGTTGGCCAGGCCCAAGTCGGCGTCCAGCAACAGGGTGCGTTTGCCCATTCCCGCAAGCGCCACGGCCAGGTTGGCCGATACGTTGGTCTTGCCGACGCCGCCCTTGCCGCCGGTCACGGCAATCGTGCGCACAGGGCCGAGCGGCTCGCTGCGGGTCGCCGTCAGCGGGAAGGTGGTGGTCAGCTTGGCGTACTCACGCGACGGCATGGTTCAACTCCGGGTTGCAGGGCATATCGGCCGCGCGGCGCAAATCTTCAAGGCGAAGTACAAGATTGGCCGCACTGGCCCGGTGCAGGTCGTCCGGGACGTCCTGGCCATCGGTCACCCAGGTGATCGGCAGCTTGTGGTCCACCGCCACCGACAGGGCGTTGCCGAAGCGGCCGGTCTCGTCCAGCTTGCTCAGCACCAGGCCCTGCAGGTTGGCCGCGCCGAAGCGGCGGACCACCTCGTCCATGTCGCCGAAGCTGGTGTTGGCCGGCAGTACCAGCAGGGTGCGGACCTGGCGGGCGGCGCGCAGCCACTGCAGCTGGGCGGCCAGCGCACGGTCGCGCGGGCCCAGGCCGGCGGTGTCGATCAGCACCAGCTTGTAGTCCTTCAGGCGTTCCAGCAGCTGGTCCAGGTCGGTGCCGCTGTTGGCCTCGTGCACGGCGATGCCGAGCTGGCGGCCGTAGCCGTACAGCTGTTCGCGGGCGCCGATGCGCATCGTATCGGTGGTGACCAGGGCGACGTCGCGGGCGGCATGGGCTTCGGCGAAGCGCGAGGCCAGCTTGGCGATGGTGGTGGTCTTGCCGGCGCCGGTCGGGCCGACCAGGGCGATCACGCCGCCTTCCTCCATCGGATCGACCGGGGCGATCGGCAGCTTGCGCGAGATCAGCCCCAGCATCAGGCCGCGGCCGCGATGCGCTTCGGTTTCCAGCGGGATCTGCATGGCCACGTCGCGGGCGATGCCGGCATCGAAGCCGTACTCGTCCATCAGGTCCAGTGCCGTAGCGCGCACCGGACTGCCGCGCAGGCGCTCGTCGGTGAAGCGGTTCATCTCGCGCTCGATCACCTGGCGCATGCCGGCCACTTCCTGGCGCAGGTGGCGGATCTCGGCGTCATCGGCGACCAGGGTCAGCGCGGGTGCTGGCGCCAGCGCCGGCATCGGTGCCGGTGCAGCCTCGGTCGGCTGCACGGCAACCTGCGCGTGTGAGGCTTGGTCTTCGGGTGCCGTGGTGGCCTGGAGGGCAACCGGCAACGGCGGCGGCGTCACTGCCGGCATCTGCGCGCTGTCTTCCAGCGGCGGGTCGATCTGGAAGCGGGCGCGGTTCACCGGCGCGGCTGCCGCAGGCGAGGGTGAGGGCGCCACGATGGCGTCGGCGAACGGGGCGAAGATCTGTTCCGGCAGCGTCGATTCATTGACGGCGGCGCGCGCCAGGGTGGCGGCGAAGCCGGTGCTGCCACGTGTCGGCACGATCTCGTCGGCGCTGTCCAGGGTGCGGCCGGTAGCGCCGACGGCGGCGCGGGCGAGGGCGGCGACGGCCGAGGTGGTGGCGGCCACCGGCTCCGGTGCCGGGGTGCCGCTGCGACGGCGGGTGACCGCGGCGATCACTGCGTCGGCGGCGCTGCGCGGCTTCGGCGCGGGCGGCGGTGCCACGTCGCGGCGCGACGCTTCCAGGGCGCGCTGCACGGCGCTCTCATCGTAGTTGGCGGCGGCCACGATCTCGATGCCTTCCTCGATCCGGCGGTTGGACAGGATCACGGCATCAGGACCATGTTCCTTGCGCACCAGGTTCATGGCCGAGCGCATGTCGGCGGCGACGAATCGTTTGATTTTCATGCTGTGGTCACGGGACGAAGTCGGCGGAGTGGCGGTCGGAGAACGCGGATGGTCGGTGGTCTGCACGGTTCGGGTTCCCCTTGGAATCTGTCTGTTGCGGGTGTTTGAAAGTGGTGTCTGTTTTCTGGCGCGTTGCAGGGCGGCGTCAGCTGATCGTTCCGACCAGCTTCAGGCGCTTGTCCTCCGGCACCTCGCTGTACGCCAGGACCGACAGCGACGGAACGCTGTGGCGGACCAGGCGGGCCAGCGCGGCTCGCACCGGGCCAGGTACCAGCACCACCGCGGGCTCGTTGCGGGCTTCCTGCTTGCTGACACATTCGGCCAGGCTCTGGTGCAGTCGCTCAGCGAGTCCGGGTTCCAGCGCGGCGCCGTTGCCCTGCGTGGACTCCTGCAAGACACGTTCCAATTGCGGGTTGAGGGTGAACACCGGCAGCTCCGCCGACATTCCGGCGATCTCCTGCACGATGAAGCGGCCCAGTGCGGTGCGCACGGCGGCGGTCAGCGTGGCCGGGTCCTGGCTGTGCGGGGCGTGTTCGACCAGTGCTTCGGCGATCTTGCGCAGCTGGCGGATCGGAATGCGCTCGACCAGCAGGTTCTGCAGCACGCGCACCACCGCCGACAGCGGCAGCGCCTTCGGCGTCAGATCTTCGACGAGCTTGGGCGCGCTCTTGGCCAGGTTGGCCAGCAGGTGCTGCACTTCCTCGTGGCCGAGCAGTTCCGGTGCGTGCTCGCGGATCAGGTGCGAAAGGTGGGTGGCCACCACCGTGGCCGGGTCGACCACGGTATAGCCCAGGGTTTCGGCCTGGGCGCGCTGGTGTGGCTGGATCCAGGTCGCGTCCAGTCCGAAGGCAGGGTCCTTGCCGGCGATGCCTTCCAGCGGACCGAGGGCACTGCCCGGGTCCAGCGCCAGTTCGCGGTCGGGATGGATCTCGGCAGTGGCCACCGGCACGCCATGCACCAGTACCCGGTAGCCGTTGGCCGGCAGTTCCAGGTTGTCGCGGATGTGGACCGAGGGAATCAGGAAGCCGACGTCCTGGGTCAGCTTGCGGCGCACGCCCTTGATGCGCGGCATCAGCTCGCCGCCCTGGTTGCTGTCCACCAGCGAAATCAATCGATAGCCCACTTCCAGGCCCAGCGGATCGACCGGGCGCAGCTCGTCCCAGCTCAGTTCCGCGGTGGGTGCGGGGGCCGCGGGGCGGCCCAGTGCGTTCAGTGCGTTGGCGTCGCCTGCAGCGGTGTCGGCCTGCGCCGGCACCAGGCCCTTGCGGTACACCTTCCAGGCGATGAAGCCGAGGATGGCCGCCAGCGTCAGGAAAGCGACGTTGGGCATGCCCGGCACCAGGCCGACCACGCCGAGGATGCCGGCGGTGATGGCCAGCGCACGGTACTGGCCAAACACCTGGCCGGTCATCGCCTGCGCCATGTCCTGCGAGCGCGAGGCACGGGTAACCAGCATCGCCACCGCGCTGGAGACCAGCAGCGCCGGCAGCTGCGCCACCAGGCCGTCACCGATCGACAGCAGGGTATAGGTGGCGGCGGCATCGCCGAACGGCATGCCATGCTGCAGCACGCCCACGGCCAGGCCGCCCAGCATGTTGATGAACAGGATCAGGATGCCGGCGATCGCGTCGCCGCGGATGAACTTGCTGGCACCGTCCATCGCACCGTAGAAGTCGGCTTCCTCGCGTACTTCCTCGCGGCGCAGCTTGGCTTCCTCGCGCGTCAGCAAACCGGCGTTGAGGTCGGCGTCGATCGCCATCTGCTTGCCGGGCATGGCGTCAAGGATGAAGCGCGCGGTCACTTCCGAGACGCGGCCGGCGCCTTTGGTGATGACCACGAAATTGATGATGGTCAGGATCGCGAACACCACGATGCCGACGGCGTAGTTGCCGCCGATCACGAACTCACCGAATGCGGCGATCACCTTGCCGGCCGCTTCGTGGCCGTTCTGGCCGTTGAGCAGGATCACGCGGGTGGAGGCCACGTTCAGCGCCAGCCGCAGCATGGTGGTGATCAGCAGCACGATCGGGAAGATGGTGAAGTCCAGCGGGCGCTTCACGTAGACCACCGCCAGCAGCACCATCAGCGAGATGGCGATGTTGAAGGTGAACAGTGCGTCGAGCACCGGCGCGGCCAGCGGCACCACGACCATGGCCAGCAGGGCCAGCACGATCAGCGGCGCGCCAAGGCCCTGTCGGATCATTTCAAGCGCGCGGCGGGTATTGAAGCTGGATGCCTGGGCGCTCATGGACGGCCCCCGTTGCCGAACTCATCAACCTGGATGTGCGGCGTGGACGGCATCGGGCCGGTCCGCCAGCTGCGCAGCTGGTAGACGTAAGAGAGGACCTGGGCGACGGCTGAATACAGTCTCACGGGGATTTCCTTGCCGAGTTGGCCTTCCCGATACAAGGCGCGTGCCAAAGGCGGGGCAGAGACGATGGCGACCTTGTTGCCGTCGGCCACTTCACGGATGCGCAGGGCGGTTTCATCCACGCCCAGGGCGACCACGGTGGGGGCATTCATGGCCCCGCCTTCGTACTTCAGGGCCACCGCGTAGTGGGTGGGGTTGACCACCACCACGTCGGCAGTGGGGACCGCCTCCATCATCCGGCGGTTGGCCATCTGCTGCTGCAGCTGGCGGATGCGGCCCTTCACTTCCGGGCTGCCTTCGCTTTCCTTCATCTCCCGGCGCAGCTCCTCGCGGGTCATCTTCAGCTTGCGCATCCAGTTCCAGCGCTGGTACGGCGCGTCGATGGCGGCCAGCACCAGCATCGCCCCGGCGGTGGCCAGCAGCAGCCGCAGGGTGAAGCCCAGTCCGTCGCCGATGGCCGTTTCCAGCGGCTGGTGGATCAGCCCGCGCAGGGTGTTGAAGCTGGTCCAGACCACCATGCCGGCCGCGACGCCGACGAAGGCCACCCGCAGCAGCGACTTGATGAACTCGGCGATGGCTTCGGGGCCGTACAGGCGCTTGAGCCCGCTCATCGGGTTCATGCGGTTGATGTCGGGCATCATCGCCTTGGCCGACCAGCGCAGGCCGCCCATCACCACCGGCGCCAGGAAACTGGCCAGCAGGCAGACCAGCACCAGCGGGGCGATCACCCACATCAGCTGCAGCAGCAGGTCGCCGAAGTGGCCGAACAGCGCCTTCGGGTGCTGGCGCAGGCTCTGTTCGGGGCTGAGCGCATGGCGCATCCAGGCGCTGGCGCCGCTGGCCATCGAGCCGCTCATGGCCATCACCGCGATCACCCCGGCGCCGAACACGGCGGCCGTGCCCAGTTCACGCGAGCGCGGCAGGTTGCCCTGTTCGCGGGCGTCGCGCAGGCGTTTTTCTGTCGGTTGTTCGGTTTTTTCGCCGGCGGATTCGTTCTCGGACATCACAGGCACTGCAGCAGGGGATGCCGGAGTGCGTGCAAGATTCGTTCCGTTACGGGTGCATGTGCCAACCGCAGTTGGCGCCTGCCGGAGCAGGTACCGGTAGCGCCGGGCCATGCCCGGCGAGCGGGCAGCCTGGATCATTGCATCCGCCGGGCATGGCCCGGCGCTACCTCGGGGGCCGGTCCTGCGGGCTCTGCGCCAGTTCCACCCGTGGCCGCGGCAGGTCGTGCAGCTGCATGAAGCGGGCCGCGTCCACTGGCCGGCCCAGCAGGAAGCCCTGCAGGTAGTCGCAGCCCAGCCGTTCCAGGTAGGCGCGCTGCGCGGCGGTCTCCACGCCCTCGGCCACGATGTCCATGTCCAGCGCATGGCCCAGCGCAACGATGGCCGACACGATCACCACGTCTTCGGCGCTGTGTTCCAGGTCGCGCACGAATGCGTGGTCGATCTTGATTTCGGTGGCCGGCAGGCGCTTGAGGTACAGCAGGCTGGAGTAGCCGGTGCCGAAATCATCGATGGAGATGCCCACGCCCAGGGCGGAGAAGCTCTGCAGCAGGCGCAGGCTGGTATCGGTATCGCGCATCACCGTGCTTTCGGTGATCTCCAGCACCAAGTTGCGCGGGGCGATCGCGTAGCGCTCGATCACCTCGCGCACGTCCTGCAGCAGGTGCGGCGAACTGAACTGCACCGGTGACAGGTTCACCGACATCGTCCAGCCTTCGTGGCCGGCATCGTGCCAGTGGCGCAGCTGCTGGCAGGCCTGGTCCAGCGCCCAGCGGCCGATCTCGTTGATCGCGCCACTGCGCTCGGCCAGGCGGATGAAGCGGTCCGGCGGAATCAGGCCCTGTTCCGGATGACGCCAGCGGATGAGCGCTTCGGCACCAGCCACCTTCTGCGTAGCCACGCGGATCTTCGGCTGGTAATGCAGGAACAGCTGCTCGCTGCCGATCGCGCGGCGCAGGTCGGCCAGTAGGCGGAACTGCTGCTCGGCGCTGTCGTTCATCCAGTCGGCGAACAGCACGAACGCATTGCGGCCCGACTCCTTGGCCTGGTACATCGCTGCATCGGCGAAGGCCATCAGCTGGCGTTCGCTGGCGGCATGGTCGGGGCAGATCGCGATGCCGATGCTGGCGCTCACCTGCAGCTCGTGGTCCGGCAGCAGCGGGCCGCTGCCCACCGCCTGCAGGATGCGCCGGGCCAGGGTCGGCAGGTCCTCGTCCTGTTCGATGCGCACCACCAGCACGAATTCGTCGCCGCCCAGCCGTGCCAGCATGTCGTGCGGCCGCAGCAGCTGGCGGGTGCGTTCTGCCACGGCCACCAGCAGCGCATCGCCGGCCTGGTGGCCATAGGCATCGTTGACCTGCTTGAAGCCATCCAGGTCCATGAACATCACCGCGAAGCGGCTGCCGCCCTGTTCGGCCTCGGCCAGCGCCTGCAGGATGCGCCGCTGCAGCAGCAGCCGGTTCGGCAGGCGGGTGAGCGGGTCGTGCAGCGCGGCCTGGGTCAGTTCCTGCTGGGCGTCGGTCAACGAGGTGCTGAGCAGCGAATTGCGCAGGCGCAACAGCTGCGCCTCCACCCGCTGGTCCAGCCAGGACACCACCAGCACCACCGCCAGGATCGCCACGGTCAGCACCACCACCAGCATCGCCAGCCAGTTGTTCTGCAGGCCATCGCCCACCGCTGCGCCGCAGACGCTGCCCTCGGGGAAACGGGCGGCAGCCATGCCGGTGTAGTGCATGCCGACGATGGCCAGGCCAAGCAGGCCGGCGGCGGCCAGGCGGTCGCCGATGCGGGTGTGCTGTGCGCGCAGGCGGAAGGCCACGTACAAGGCAGTCCACGACGCGGCCACAGCGACCAGCAGCGACAGCAGCAGCCACACCGGCTGGTAGTCGATGCCCGGTTGCATGCGCATCGCGGCCATGCCCACGTAGTGCATGCTGGCGATGCCGCTGCCCATCAGCAGCGCACCGCCGGCCAGGCGAGGATGGGGCAGGGTGCGCAGCGATACCAGCCAGAGCGCGAACACCGACGAGCCGATTGCCAGTGCCAGCGACAGCAGGGTGATGGGCAGGTCGTAGCCCAGTGGAATGGGCAGGTCGAAGGCGAGCATGCCGATGAAGTGCATCGACCAGATGCCCAGCCCCATCGCAAAGCCGCCGCCCAGGCGCCACCACCAGGTCGCGCCCTTGCCGGGCGCGGTGACGGTGCGCCCGGCCATCGCCAGTGCGGTGTAGGACGCCATCACTGCAACCAGCAATGAGGTCGCCACCAGCCACGGGTTGTACGTGCCTACCAGCATTCGTCAGTCTCCCGGACCTGCCTGTCAACGGAAAAACTACGGTGGGGCATGCGCAAGGCGGGCGACCAGAGCCGCCGGTTGCAGCGTCCCCCCGGTCGCTGCGCATTCACTCTAACGCGGGCACCGGGGGGGACGGCAAGCAGCAGAACGTGACGACCACGTCAGCGGGTCACCGCACCGGCCGCCTGGAAGGCAGCATCGAACAGGCGCTGCACCGGCGGCCCCATTTCACCGACCAGCAGGGTCAGCAGGAACAGGCCCAGCAGCAGCGAGACCGGCAGGCCCAGCTGGATCGGATTCAACGCCGGCGCGGCGCGGGCCAGCACGCCGAAGGCCAGGTTGACCGCCAGCATCGCCACGGTCAGCGGGATGGCCAGGGTCAGCGCGCCACGCAGCACGGTCAGCAGGAAGGTCGGGGCGATGCTGAAGAACGCGTGCGGGTCGGGCAGGGGCGCGCCGATGGGCAGGGCGCGGTAGCTGTCCACCACCAGCGAGATCAGCGCCAGGTGGCCGTTGGCGGTGAAGAACAGCAGGCCGAAGAGCAGATAGAACCACTGGCCGATGACACCGGAGGTGCCGCCGCGCAGCGGGTCGCTCATCTGCGCAAACGCCAGGCCGGTGCCCTGGGCGACCAGTTCGCCTGCCATGGCACCAGCCTCGAACACCAGCCGCAGCATGAAACCGATGGCCACGCCGATCGCCAGCTCGCGGGCGATGGTCAGCACGGTAGCGGCGTCGAAGCCGGTCCAGTCCGGTACCGGCGGCAGCAGCGGCGCCAACGCGATGGCCAGGGTACCGGCCAGCATCACCCGCACCCGGCCGGGCACCGCGCGGGTACCGATCATCGGCATTGCCATGGCCACTGCGCCGATGCGCAGCATGGTCCACAGCACGGTGCCGATCATGCCGAAGGCGTTCAGGCCGTCGGCAGCCATCTGGGTGGCGGCGTCCATCTGCGTGCGCGTCCGTCTAGCCGATCAGGTGCGGGATGCGCTGGAACAGCAGCGTGGTGAATTCGACCAGATGGCCGATCAGCAGGCTGCCCAGTGCAAACAACACCGCTGTGAGGGCCGCGGCCTTGGCAACGAAGGCGATGGTCGGCTCGTTGAGCTGGGTCGCCGCCTGCACCACGCCCACCACCACGCCGACCACCAGTACGGTCAGCAGCAGCGGGCCGGCCACCCAGAGCACGGTAATCAGGCCACCACGCAGTTCGGTCAAGGCAAGTTCGGGAGACATCATGGTTCCATCGGTAGCGCCGGGCCATGCCCGGCGGTGGTCAATGCGGCAGCCGGTATTGACCGGCGTCGCCTCTGTAGAGCCGAGCCATGCTCGGCTGACCTTCGGATCAGGCCGGATTGAAGCTGGCCGCCAGCGTGCCGACGGTCAGCACCCAACCATCGACCAGCACGAACAGCAGGATCTTGAACGGCGCAGAGACCAGCATCGGCGACAGCATCATCATGCCCATCGACATCAGCACGCTGGCCACGACCAGGTCGATGATCACGAACGGGATGAAGATCAGGAAGCCGATCTCGAAGGCGGTCTTCAGTTCGCTGGTGACGAACGACGCGACCAGCACCGGGAACGGAATCGCATCAGGGCTGGCGTAGGTGCCGTGACCGGCGATGCCGGCGAAGGTCATCAGGTCGGTCTCGCGGATCTGCGCCAGCATGAAGGCGCGCAGCGGCGTGGTGGTCAGCGTCCAGGCAGTCTGGAAGTCGATCTCGCCATTGAGGTACGGCGCCATGCCGGTGCTCCAGGCCTTGTCCCAGGTCGGCAGCATGATCATCGCGGTGAGGAACAGGGCCAGGCCCAGCAGGACCTGGTTGGAAGGCGTCTGGCCGGTGCCCAGCGCCTGCCGCAGCAGGCCCAGCACGATGATGATGCGGGTGAAGGAGGTCAGCACCAGCAGCATCGACGGGATCAGGGTGATCGCCGTCATCAACAGCAGTGTCTGCAACGGCAGGCTGACCGGCGCACCGCCGATCTTGCCGACGTTGATGTCCGGCAGCGGCGTGGTCGGCGCGCCCGGGGCGGCGAACGCCAACGCAGGCAGCAGGCACAGGGCGATCAGGCTCAGCCACGGCAGCAGGGTGGCAAGACGGGAACGGGTCACACGCATGTCAGGGGTCCTTGCGCAGCCGCTGTTGCAGCAGCTGGGCGAAATTCGGCAGGTTCTTCAGGTCGGGTACGCGTACCGGCGCAGGCGGTGGCAGCGGTTCGGGCAGGGTGTGCAGGGCGTTGATGCCGCCGGCGGTGACGCCCAACAGCAGTTGCTGACCATTGACCTCGACCACCACCACGCGTTCCTTGGCGCCGACATTCAGGCTCGCCACCAGCTTCATGCCCTCGGCCGGGCGGAAGCCGCTGCCGGGCAGGCGCTTGAGCAGCCAGCCCAGGCCGATGACCAGGGCCAGCACTGCCAGCAGGGCCAGCACCGCACCGAACAGGCTCGGTGCGGCCGGCGCATGCTGGCCGATCTGCGGGGCCGTCTTGGCGACGGCCAGAGTGGTGGCGAGCAGGCTCAACGCAGTCTCCGGATCCGCTCGCTCGGGCTGACCACATCGGTCAGGCGCACGCCGAAGCGGTCGTTGATCACCACCACTTCGCCATGGGCGATCAGCGTGCCGTTGACGAACACGTCCAGCGATTCGCCGGCACCCCGTTCCAGCTCAACCACCGAACCCTGGTTGAGCTGCAGCAGGTTGCGGATCGGCAGGCGGGCGCGGCCGACTTCCAGTGACAGCGTCACCGGCACATCGAGGATCACGTCCAGGTTCAAATCCGGGCCGGTCGCTTCATCGGCCTGCAGGTTGCTGAACTGGGCCGGGGTCGGTTCGAGGGCGTCGATATCGTTCATTGCGGGTCTTCCTGGATGACGGGTACGCGCGGACGGGTGCCCGGCGGATGGGTAGCGGTGATCTTTACGGCGTTCATGCCGTTGGCGACGCCGAACTCACCGGTGAACACCGGGATGTTCTCCACGCACAGCGGCACCTGCGGGCTCAGGTCGATCGGCAGGATGTCGCCGACCTTCAGCCGGGTCAGGTCGCGCAGGGTCATGCGCTTGCTGGCCAGTACGCTGGACAGGGTGACTTCGGCCACGTTGAGCTGCTCGCGCAGGGTGCGGCCCCAGCTCTCGTCGCGGTCGTTGCGGTCGCTCTGGATGCCGGCGTCGAGCAGTTCGCGGATCGGCTCCAGCATCGAGTAGGGCAGGGTCACGTGGATGTCACCGCCACCGCCGTCGAGTTCGACATGCAGGCGGCACACCACCACGTATTCGCGCGGCGTCACGATGTTGGCGAAGTGCGGGTTGATCTCCGAGTTGATGTACTCGAATTCCACGTCCATCACCGGTGCCCACGCTTCACGCAGGTCGGCGAAGGTCTGCTTCAGCAGCAGGTGGATCACCCGCATTTCGGTGGCGGTGAACTCGCGGCCTTCGATACGCGTCGGGTAGCGCCCGTCGCCGCCGAAGAAGTTGTCGACGATGGCGAACACCAGGGTCGGTTCGAACACGATCAGGCCGGTACCGCGCAGTGGCTTGAAGCGGATCAGGTTCAGGTTGGTCGGCACATACAGCGAGTGCATGTAGTCGTTGAACTTGATCAGCTCGATGCCGCGCACGGACAGTTCGGCCGAACGCCGGATCAGGTTGAACAGGCCGATCCGCCACAGGCGCGCAAAGCGCTCGTGGACCATTTCCAGGGTCGGCATGCGACCGCGGATGATGCGGTCCTGGCTGGCAAAATCGTAGGAGCGTGCTTCGCCACTGGGGGCGTCCGGCTCGGTTTCGACCGCGCCACTGTCCACGCCATGCAACAGGGCATCGATCTCATCCTGGGACAGCAGGTCATTCATCGGGGAGCCCTTACTGGGTCACGAAGCTGGTGAACAGCAGGTCGTCGGCACCGTTGCTGCCGGTCTCGGCCTTCAGCACCTTCTGCACTTCGGCCAGCGAATCGGCCTGCAGCTTCTGCTTGCCGGCGATGTCGGCGATCTGCTGCGGGCTGACCTGCGAGAACAGCATCAGCAGGCGCGCGCGGATGGCCGGGGCATGGGTCTTGATCGCTTCCAGCGCGGCCGGATCGCGGGTCATCAGCTGCACTTCCACCTGCAGGTAGCGCGGGCCGTCGATCGAGCCGTTGAGGTTGACCACGAATGCCGGTTCCAGCGCGAAGTACTGGGCCGGGGCCGGGGTGGTGGTCTTCTTCGGCGCCTGCGCGGTCTTGTCTTCGTGCTTGGACTGGGTGAAGAACCAGACGCCGCCACCGGCGGCACCGGCGGCCAGTACGGCGACCAGGGCGGTGATCAGGATCGGACTGCGCGGCTTGGCGGTCTTGTCCTTGTCGGCGGTCTTCTTGGTTTTGTCAGCGGCTGCGGCCACGGGGTGAAGCTCCTGAGGGTTGCTTCACCGGGATATGCAAGGGGTGTGCCGGAGCGGCCGGGGAGGGCGGTGACGGAATTCCGTCGGGTGTTCATATCGGCAGCGCCGGGCCATGCCCGGCGGAATGTCGGGAATCCGCCGGGCATGGCCCGCGCTACCCGTGTACTGCCAGGTGCCGACCTTGGTCGGCACGCACTGTCAGGCGTACGCGTCCAACAACCCGCGCTGGCGGATCAGCTGCGACGCCGACACCGTGGTGTCGCCCAGTGACGGTTCTCCGTCACCACCACGACCGCCGCCGCCCGCCGGGCTGCCCGGAGTGCCGTCGCCACTGTGCTGCTGGCCGACATCGGCATGGGCCAGCTGGAAGCCCTGCTCGCCCAGCAGTTCACGCAGGCGCGGCAGGCTGCTTTCCAGCGCCTGGCGTACATCCACATGCGGGCTGCTGAAGCTGGCATGGACCTTGTCACCGTTCATCTGCAGGCGCACGTCCACCGGCCCCAGGTCTTCCGGATTGAGGCGGATGTGGGCATGGCCGATCTTCTGGTCGGCCAGCCAGCCGATGCGCGCGCCGATGGCCTGGTCGAAACCATCATCGCCCAGCACCGGCTTCGGAGTCGGTTCGCCATTGAAGACGGCATTGCTGGCCAGTGCGGCCTTCAGGTCCTGCAGGGCGGCGGGCAGGGGGGGCTGCAGCGGCGCCGGAGGTGCGCGGTCGCCGATCTGCAGGCTGTCACCGTCGTCGGCACGATCCAATGCCTTGCCACCCATCACCAGCTCCGGCAACGGCAGGCCACTGGCCTCATCATCGCCGGCAGCGGATGCCGGAGCGCTGGCGGCCGGCGCTGCCGCGCCCTGGCTCGCGTTGGTCGCCACTGCGGCGGCCGCGGGTGCCAGTGCAGCGGAGGGCAGCGCGCCACCTTCGGCATCGCTGGCCGCTGGCGGCGGCAGCACAGGCGCCGGATCGACGCCGGTGGGCACGGCCAGCATCAGGCCGGCCAATCCGAGTGGCGGCCAGGGCGCGTCGTCCGCGTTGGCCGGGGTGTCCTTGTCGTCGCTGGCAGCCGACGTTGCCGGTACAGCAGGTGTCGATGTGCTGGCGTCCGTGGCGGCTGCTTCGCCGTCGGTCGGCCGCGGCGTCGCCTTGCCCGGGTTGCCGTCGGCTGGTGTTGCAGCGTTGGCCGGTGTTGCCGGATTGCTGGCGTTTGTGGCGGTAGCGGGCGTGCCGGTCGAGGCGCTGCCGCCCTGCAGCATCTGGCCGAAATCCTTGCCGGAATCGCTGCGCGAGGCACGTGCGCTGCCGGCATTGCCACTGCCGCCGGGCGTCGGTGCGCTGGCGTTGCTGCTCAACGGGGAGGGCATCACGACCGGCCTCCCTGCTCGCCATCGTCCTGGTCTTCGGTCTGTGCCAGGCGCGCGCGGCGTGCGCCGATGTCATCCATCTCGCGCTGGTCGCGGCGGTCGGTCACCACTTTTTCCTGCGCGCGGTAGCTGGCGGCCAGCTGCTCCAGCACGGCCTTGTCACGGCTGGCCAGGATCAGGCGCGCGCGTTCGGCCTCCACTTTTTCGAGGTTGCCGTTGACGGTCTGCTGCTGCTGTTCCACCGCGCTGTCCAGCCTGTCCAGGAATGCGCGCCGGTTCAACAGCTGCGCCGGGCTGGTCGCGGCCATCTGCGCGTTGGCGTACTCCTCGGCGTAGCGCCGCAGTTCGTCCAGGCGCGACAGATGGGTGTCGAGCACGTTCTGGCGTTCGGCCAGGTCGCGGGCGACCGCGTCCTCGTGTTCCTGGGCCCGCTTCAGCAGGGGGTCGATGCGCTTGGACTGGATCATGTCAGCCTCTCGTTCTCTTGTTCCACCAGGCGCTGCAATGCCGCCTGGCTGTGCGGTAGATCTGCGGCCTTGGCCACATCCTGGCCGAGGAATTCCATGATTTCCGGCCAGCGCTCAAGGGCTTCATCGGTCGCCGCGTCGTTGCCGCGCTGATAGGCGCCGATGGCGATCAGGTCGCGGTTGGCCGAGTAGGCCGAGACCAGCCGTTTCAACTTGCGGATGCGCAGACGCCACGGTTCGTCGGCGATTTCCGTGACCACGCGGCTGACCGACGATTCCACGTCGATGGCCGGGTACAGGCCGCTGTCGGCCACCCGGCGCGAGAGCAGGATGTGGCCGTCAAGAATCGCGCGCGCTGCATCGGCGATCGGATCCTGCGGATCGTCGCCTTCGGTCAGCACGGTGTAGAAGGCGGTGATCGAACCGCGCCCCTTGGCGCCGTTGCCTGCACGTTCCACCAGTGCCGGCAGCTTGGCGAACACCGATGGCGGATAGCCGCGCGTGGTGGGCGGCTCGCCCACCGACAGGCCGATCTCGCGCTGCGCCTGCGCGAAGCGGGTCAGCGAATCCATCAGCAGCAGGACGTTCAGGCCCTGGTCGCGGAACCATTCGGCGATGGCCGTGGCGCGGTAGGCGCCATGCAGGCGGGCCAGCGGCGGCCGGTCGGCCGGGCTGGCCACCACCACCGCGCGGCGCAGGCCTTCCTCGCCCAAGGTGCTTTCAACGAAATCGCGTACTTCGCGGCCACGCTCGCCGATCAGGCCGACCACGATCACGTCGGCGGCGGTGTAGCGGGTCATCATGCCCAGCAACGTCGACTTGCCGACGCCGGAGCCGGCGAACAGGCCCACACGCTGGCCGCGGCCGATCGGCAGCAGCGCGTTGATCGCGCGCACGCCCACGTCCAGCGGCTGGGTGATCGGTTCGCGCGCCAGCGGATTGATCGAAACGCCGGCCATGCCGACGTGGCCTTCAGCGCGGATCGGGCCCTTGCCATCCAGCGGTACGCCATCGCTGTCGATGACACGGCCGAGCAGGCCTTCGCCCACTTCCACGCCGCCACGACGTGCCGAGGGCACCACTCGCGCATTCGGTAGCAGCCCGTGCAGTTCGGCACTGGGCATCAGGTAGGTGCGTTCGCCGGCGAAGCCGACCACTTCGGCATCGACCCAGCCGCCGTCAACCACTTCCACCTTGCAGCTGGCGCCGAGCGGCGCTTCGCAGCCGACCGCTTCCAGGGTCAGGCCGACCGCCCGCCGCAGCACGCCTTCGCGGATCAGCCCGCGACCGTGCGCGGTGTCGACCTTCAGGCCGTCGAGTCGGTTGGCCAGGCGCAGGTTGCGGGCAACGGCCCAGTCGGCCGGCGGCGACGGCTGCGAAGCGGTATTTGTGTTCATGCGATGGCTCCGGTCTGGCGGATCACGGCGTCCAGCGCGCCGCGCAGGCGGGCTTCCAGGGTGCCGTCGATGCGTACCGCTTCGGCATGCACGCGCAGGTCGCCACGGCTCAGGCTGGTGTCAGGCACCAGGCGCTGCTGCGGCGACAGGGTCAGCAACGGGGCGAGGGCGGTGATGTCATCGGGGTGCAGGCGCACTTCCACCTCGCGGTTGCTGCCGCCGACGGCGTCAATCGCCTCGCCGACCAGTTGTCCCAGCAGCGCCGGATCGGCCTCGTAGGCACGGCCTACCAGCGCACCGGCAATGCGTACCGCCAGTTCGCCGAGGGCGCCGACCACTTCATTTTCCAGGCGTGCCAGCGGCCGGCCGAAGTTGTCGAGGATGCCCTCGATCTGCGCGACCAAGCGGCGCACTTCGGCCTGGCCCTGGCTGAAGCCATCGGCATGGCCCTGGTCGAAACCTTCCTTCTCGGCGCTGTCCTGGATCGCCTGGATTTCCTCCAGGGTCGGCAGCTGCAGCGGCGGCTCGGGCTCATGCTCCGGGTCCGGCTCGGTGAGTTCGAAGGCCTCGTCCTGGTCCAGCACCGGTTCGGGCTGGGCCAGCAGGTCCGGGGCAAGCCAGCGCACGACGTTGCTCACAGCATCGCCTCCGCGCTGCCGCCGATGGTGACAGTGCCCTCATCGGCCATGCGCTTGACGATGGCCAGGATCTCGCGCTGCGCCACTTCCACGTCGGACAGGCGTACCGGGCCGCGCGCTTCCATGTCTTCCAGCAGGATCTCGGCTGCACGCTGGGACATGTTGCGGGTGATCTTGTCGCGCACCTTGATGTCGGCACCGCGCAGGGCCAGGCCCAGTCGTTCGCCGCTGACCTCGCGCAGCACCAGCTGCATCTCGCGGTCGTCCAGGTCCACCAGGTCGTCGAACACGAACATCAGGTCCTGGATGCGGCCACTCAGCGGTGCGTCGATGCGCGCGATCTCGCCCAGGATCGCCTGGTCCTGGCCGCTGTCCATGAAGTTGAGGATGTTGGCCGCGCACTGCACGCCGCCGATGTTGGACGACTTCAGGTTCTGGTTGCCGGCGAACTGGCGTTCCATGATTTCGTTGAGTTCGTTCAGCGCATTGGGCGGAATGCCGTCGAGGGTGGCGATGCGCAGCAGCACGTCCACGCGGGTGCGCTCGGGCAGCAGCTTCAGCGCGTCGGCAGCCTGGTCGGTTTCCAGGTGCGCCATCACGATGGCGATGATCTGCGGATGCTCGTTGCGCACCAGGTCGGCCACCGCACGCGGGTCCATCCACTTCAGTGCGTCCAGGCCGGTGGTGTTGCGGCCCAGCAGGATGCGGTCGATCAGGTTGCCGGCCTTCTCGCTGCCCAGCGCCTGCACCAGCATGTTGCGGATGTAGTCGTCCGAGCCCACGCCCAACGACGTCTTCGAGCCCAGTTCCTGGCTGAACTGGTCCATCACCCGTTCCACCTGTTCGCGGGTGATGTCGGACATGGTGGCCATGGCGATGCCGATCTTCTGCACCTCCTTCGGCTCCATGTGGCGCAGCACTTCGGCCGCGTCCAGTTCACCCAGCGACAGCAGCAGGACGGCGGCGCGCTGCACGCCGGTCAGGGGCGCGACCTCAGTCATTGGCCACCCAGCCCTTGACCACCTGGGCCACTCGCTTGGAGTCGGTCTTCACGGCTTCACGGGCCATCCGCAATCGTTCCTCATAAGAATCCACCGGCAGGGCCAGCGCTTCCGGCCCGCCCAGGCTGACCCGGTCGGCGCCCAGCGCCGGCAGCGGGGTGCCATCGTCATCGACCAGCTGCACGTCCGCGGTGTGCGGTTCCAGCGCCAGTTCTTCGTTCTTGCGGTTCTGCCCGGTGATGCCGCGCAGTGCCGGGCGCAGCACGCCGAACAGCAACGCCATCACCACCAGCGCACCCAGCAGCATGCGGCCGGCATCGTGCACCCACGGCAGTTCCCACCAGGCCGGGCGTTCCACCGGCGTGGTGTCACGCACGAACGGGGCATTCATCACCGACACGGTGTCGCCACGCTCGGCACTGAAACCGACGGCCTGCTTGACCAGTGCCTCGACCCGGGTCAGTTCGGCCGCCGACAGCGGCTGCGGTGCAACCTTGCCGTTGGCGCCGGCGCGCGGCACGTTGTCCACCAGCACCGCCACCGACACGCGCTTGATGCGGCCGGCCGGCTGGCGGGTGTGCTGCAGGGTACGGTCCAGCTCGTAGTTGCGGGTCGCGTTCTTGCTGCTTTCGGTCGGTGCCTGCGCGGTGGCCGGTGCGGCGGCCTGGCCCGGCGGGCTGTTGCTGGTGGCACCCGGTACGCCCTGCGGGCCCGGCGTGCTGCTGGTGTTCTCGCTCATCTGCTCGCTGCGCAGCTTCTGCGGCTCGCCGTTGTACAGCTCGCGCGCTTCCTCGGTCACCGAGAAGTCCATGTCGACACTGACTTCGGGGTTGACCCGGCCGGGGCCGGTCATCGGTTCCAGCAGCTCGCGGATACGCTGGTTGAACGAGGTTTCCTGGCGGCGCACCTGTTCGAACTGGGCAGCGTTGACGGCCGCTTCGCTGTTGGGGTCGCTGACGCTGAGCATGCGACCGCTCTGGTCGACCACGGTGACGCGTTCCGGCGCCAGATCGGGAATGGCTGCAGCAACCATGTGCACGATCGCATCAACCTGGCTGCGTTCCAGCTGCTGGCCGCCACGCAGTTCAAGGGTGACCGAGGCACTGGCCACATCACGCTGGCGGGTGAACGCACTGGGCTTGGGAATGGCCAGGTGCACGCGCGAATCGCGCACCGGGCGCAGCGTGTTGATGGTGCGCGACAGTTCGGTTTCCAGCGCGTGCTGGTAGCGCGCACTTTCCACGAACTGGCTGACACCAAAACCGGGGTCGCGCTCCATCAGCTCGAAGCCGAGCTTGCCGCTGTCGGTCAGGCCCGAGCCCGCCAGTTTCAGGCGGGCATCATGCAGGTTCTTCTCCGGCACGGTGATGCCGCCGGTGGCCGGGTCCAGCTGGAACGGAATCTGTGCGGCACGCAGCAGATCGGTCGCTTCAGCGGTGGCCTTCTGGTCCAGGCCGGTGTACAGCGGCACCATGCCCGGCTTCTGCGACCAGAAGAACACGAACAGCCCGGCCGCGACGGCCACGGCGATCATCGCCATCAGTCCGAGCCGACGGGTGATCTGCAGGCTTTGCAGCCGATCGAACCACTGGCCCGCCTTTTCGGCGTTCAGGGATTCCTTGGAGAGCGACAGGGCCATGCGGTTCTATCCTTACAGCGGCATGTTCATCACGTCCTGGTAGGCCTGGACGAGACGGTTGCGGACTTCCACGGTGGCGCGGAAGGCGATCTGGGACTGCTGCGAGGCGACCATCACCTTGGCCAGGTCGGCACCGGGTTCACCCAGTTCGAAGGCCTTGGCCAGCGCGCCGGATTTCTGTTGCGCATCGTTGACGCCGGCGATGGCCCCGCGCAGGGTTTCAGTGAAGCTGGCAGGCTGGACCTGCGGCGCATCCAGCACCGTACCCGGCAGGGCATTGCTACGCGGCGCTTCGGCCAGCGGGTTGAGCGCGGGCTGTCCCACCTGGGTCTGGTAGGAGCGGATCTGGGAAAGGATCGAAGTGACGGAGTGGGACATCTGCAACGGTTCCAGAAACAGGGATGGGGGTGTCTGCTGGAGCTAGTGCAAGTGCCGTGCCGAAATGGCTGATCGGTTCAGTGAAGTGAGGGGGTGGTGCTTTGCGGGGTTGTGCCCCGCGCCCCGCGGTAGTGCCGGCCGCTGGCCGGCAACCTCAACAGCAACAGCCAAAGCGGGTTTCCTGAGGGATGGCGGGGTGGGTCCGGTTGCGGGGGACGCCGTAAACCCGTCCATGGGGGCTTGGCCGCGGCATCCATGCCGCGGACACCCCCGCAACCGGACCCACCCCGCCTTCGACAGGTTCCTGCTGCTGTTGGTGGGTGCTGACCGTTGGTCGGCACGCTGCGCTTGGTAGGTGTCGACCTTGGTCGACACGCTTGATCCGCGGCATGGGTGGATGGCGCTTGGGATGCGTGACGCGTCATTTCACCGGCGTCGGTTTTTTGGCCTATGGCTGCAGGGTCCAGCGGCCGGAATTCTGGCGCTGGCGTGGGGCGATGGGGCCGTCTTGCTGGGTGTAGATGAAGCGGCCCTGGTGGTCGGTCAGGCAGGTCAGCAGCAGGGTGTTGCGGGCGGGGCCGGCGGGAGGGGAGCTTCGATCATCTCCATCTCGGCCATGTGCGTAGTCAGGGCGATCATGGTTTAGGCGGGGTGCAAAAACACCGACGCAAAGTAGGTGTCAGTGTGATGCATAGTCATTGCATGTCAGCAAAACGGGGGCCGTACTGCTGGGTAAACTACTTCTCGATCAACCCCAGCGCTTCGCCCAAGCTATCCACAAACTCCGCCTGCTCATTTGAATACTCTATTGCGATGCTCTTAAAGAGTGAGCACAAAGATGACCTGGAGTCCCAGTCCATCATTTGCAATGTCGAAGCCAATTGTTCAAGCCCCCGCATTGCGGCATCTGGATGTAGTGCATCCTCTCCCGAAAATTCAAGGAATACAGCAAGCTCAACAATGGCTCTCGCGACGTGCCTATTGATGTCGTGGCTCATGAGTCACCTTCAGATGTTTTCAATTCCAAGCTCATCAGGAATTTTCGGGGTTCTTTAGATGCAATGGGGCAGACCCCTTTCCGGAGGTAAGGGATCTGACCCCATTTGGGGCAGTGCCTGGAGAGCGTGTTTCAGTCAAGCGCTACCAGGGATGGCAGAGATCGATCCCGAGCGAACGGTGTAGTTCCACTTTCTCGGATGAAAGAGGAAAGAACCCCTCCGATAGCTCGTAGAGGCGCATGGACCAAAAGCTGCTCTCGTCCGCCATTGAACTGGCATCGCGCTTGCGGAACGCGGCCTCAAGCTCCATGAGAACGCGCTCGGTCACGCCACTGTTGGTTTTCATTGCAGGTTGGATGGCTTCCATGAACGCGACATGGAACGCTGCGAAGCTCTCCAAGTCTGAATTGCAGTACTGCCGCGTTGTTTCGCAATCGATCGGAAGCAGCCCTGCGGAGCCATCCGTGAGGTCCACGAAGAAGAGTCCATCCAGGACGCGTCCAAAGATCGCCAGGTTGCGACCGTCAACCACACATCGCTTCAGGCTCGAACGGAACATCGTGTTGTTGTTGGCATATGGCTCAAGACGGTCAGAAAGCCGCTGTGCTTCGAACAGCAGAACGGAGTGGTTGATCTCTTCCTGGCTTATCGCCATGAAGTCCAGCGTCGCCGGTCTGATTGCGGTCTTCATACGGACAAGGCTACCGATATGTTTCGCAGGTGCCTTTAGGAGAAGTTGCAAACGCAGTCCGCCGGCTGAATTCCTCATCCACGCATCGCGTGGATCTACTGACGCCATACAGCAGCTCAACAAACACCAACGCCCGGGCAAGCCCAGGCGTTCGTGCCCCCTTCATGCTGGTGACGCGTGTCAGCTGGCCAGTTCGGCCGCTTCGCGTTCGATGCCGTACTTGCGCAGCTTTTCCACCAGGGTGGTGCGGCGCAGGCCGAGCAGCTGGGCGGCGTGGGCAACCACGCCCTGGGTGCGTTCCAGTGCTTCGTTGATCAGGCCCAGTTCGATGTTGGCCATGTGGTTGCGCAGGTCCAGGCCGTCGTCCGGCAACGCGGCCGGCGCTGCGGCGCGGTTGACGGCGATGCCATGCTCGAGTGACGGCTGGTTGCCGCTGCCCGGGGTGTGGAACGAGAAGCTGCGCAGGTCCAGGCGTTCTTCGCTGGCGACCACCGGAGCGGCCGCGACCACAGCGGGTACGGCCAGCGCGGCGTCGCCGCGGTAGCGTGCCGGCAGGTCCTGCACGCGCACCGAGCCACCTGGGTGCAACACGGCCAGGCGCTCGACCAGGTTGGTCAGTTCGCGCACGTTGCCCGGCCACTCGTAGCCGGCCAGCGCCTGCAGCGCTTCCGGGGTGAAGCGCACTTCGCCGCGGCCGGTGCGGGCCAGCTGGGTGGCGATGGTTTCCACCAGCGCCGGCAGGTCTTCGCGACGTTCGCGCAGGGCCGGCACATCGATCGGGAACACGTTGAGGCGATAGAACAGGTCCTCGCGGAACTTGCCATCGGCAATGCGGCTTTCCAGGTCGCGATGGGTTGCGGCGATCACCCGCACGTTGCAGCGGATGGTCTGGTTGCCGCCGACGCGCTCGAAGCTGCGCTCCTGCAGCACGCGCAGCAGCTTGACCTGCATCGGCAGGCTCATGTCGCCGATCTCATCGAGCAGCAGGGTGCCGCCCTCGGCCATTTCGAAACGGCCCTTGCGTGCGGTCAGCGCGCCGGTGAAGGCGCCCTTTTCGTGGCCGAACAGCTCGCTTTCCAGCAGTTCGGCCGGAATCGCGCCGCAGTTGATCGCCACGAACGGGCCATCGCGGCGCGGCGAGCGCTGGTGGATGCTGCGCGAGACCACTTCCTTGCCGGTGCCCGATTCGCCCAGCACCAGCACGGTGGTGTCGAACGCGGCGACCTGCTCGATCATCGTGCGCAGTCCGCTGACCGCCGGACCGTTGCCGGTCGGTCCCTGGTCCTGCACGGCACCGGCCTGGTGTTCGGCATCCAGGCGCTTGAGGCTGGCGCGGCGCAGCAGGGCTTCCATCTGTGCGTGACGCAGCGGTGCTTCCAGCGGCCAGATGTTGGCTTCGTGCAGGCCATGCCGCTGCGCGAACGCAGTCGCGTCACCGTCGGCCAGCAGCACCGGCGGCGGCAGGCTGCTGCCCCCCAGCCAGGCGTACAGGGCGGTGCTGGCGGCACTGTCGTCCAGGCTGCCGACGATCACCGCCATCCAGTCGTTCTGGCGCTGGCGCGTCAGGTCGAAATCGGCCGCGTCGGAAACCCAGCGCGGGTTGAAGTCCATGAATTCCAGCAGGGCCACGGTGCGCTCGGCACGCACCGCGTCGTTGTCCAGTACCAGGATGCGCGATTCGCTCACGACCGTTCCTCCCTGAGGCCTTCCAGGATCGGCATGACTTCCTGGATGTAGGACAGCTTGCTGACGAAGTTGTCGGCGCCGGCGCGCAGTGCGTGCTCGCGATGCTCGACGTCATCGAAGTGGCTGGCGATCACGATGTACGGGGCATCATCCTGCGACTTGATCAGGCGGGTGGCCTGCAGGCCGCCCATTTCCGGCATCGCCAGATCCATCAATACCACCTGCGGGCGCAGGCTTTCCGAGCGTTCGATCGCTTCCAGGCCGTTGCCGGCGCTGCCGACGATCTGCAGCCAGTCGATCTTGCGGAAGTGGCGCATGGCCGCGTTGATGAAGCCCTCGTGGTCATCGACCAGCAGAACTGTGAGCTTGTTCATGTCCAACATCCTTTTCAGCCCACCCGGGCCAGCTGCGGTTGCCTGGCGTTGACCCGGCGCCGTTCGCGGGCCGGGGCGATATCCAGTTGTTCGCGGTATTTTGCGACGGTTCGACGGGCAATGTTCACCCCTTGACGGGACAGCAGGCCAGCGATGGCCTCGTCCGCCAGCGGGCGTCCGGCCGGTTCGGCGTCGATCAGGCGGCGGACCATGGCCTTGACCGCTTGGCCGGACACACTGGCCCCTTCCAGGCGCACGGCGAAGAAGTGCTTGAGTTCGAAGGTGCCGCGCGGGGTCTGCAGGTACTTGCCGGTGGTGATGCGCGAAACGGTGGATTCGTGCATGCCGATTTCTTCGGCCACTTCCTTCAGGGTCAGCGGTGCCATGGCTTCCTCGCCACGCACCAGGAAGGCTGCCTGGCGCTCGACGATCACCCGCGCGGTGCGCAGCAGGGTGTCGTAACGCATCGACAGGCCGCGGCTGAACCAGCGTGCCTCCTGCAGCATCTCGCGCAGTGCCGGGGCCGCCTCACCGCTGTCAGCCAGAGCCTGTTCGTACTGGCTGTTGATCGACACCCTGCGACTGGTGGCCGGGTTCAGCGCCACCTTCCATTGTTCGTCGGCGTGCCAGGCGACCACGTCCGGCACCACCACTGCATTGCGCTCGGGCAGCAGGCTGTCGCCCGGGCGCGGCTGCAGCGACAGGATCAGGCGGACGGCTTCGCGCACGTCCTCGATCTCGGCATCGTGCTGACGGGCGAGGGCGGGGTAGTCGTGCGCGGCCAAGGCATCGAGCGCGCCCTGCAGGATGCGCGCAGCCAGATGCCGGGCCGGCACCACGCCGTGCAGGCTGCACAGCTGGGCCAGCAGCGATTCGCGCAGGTCCTGCGCGGCCATGCCGGCCGGCTCGCCCTGCAGCAGGTGCTGGCGGACAGCTTCAACGCCGTCGGCATCGATGTCGAACTGCGCGCTGGCCAGCAGCTGCAGCTGCGCCAGCGGTGCCTGCAGGTAGCCGGCATCGTCGCAGTGTTCCAGCCAGAAGGCGGCCACGGCCAGTTCGTGCTCGTCCAGGTCCAGCGCCAGGCGCTGCAGCACGCGCAGCTGCGGGTCGCTCGACTCGCCAGCGGCGATGCGCGCCATGCGGTCGTCGTCGCCGTCCTGCCAGTTGGCGCCGGACACCTCCCACATCGAGGATTCGGGCAGTTCGTCGAACGCGGCCGTATCCAGCGTGGTGGTGGCCGGATCGGTAGCTTCGGCGGCGGGCGCTTCGGCGTCTTCGATTTCCAGCAGCGGATTGGAGTCCAGCAGGCGCTGGATTTCCTGTTCCAGGTGCAGGCCGTCGAGCTGCAGCAGCCGGATCGACTGCAGCAACTGCGGGGTGAGGTGAAGTTGTTGGCCCAGCTGGGTCGAAAGTGCAGCCTTCATCGTGGTTCCCCGGCGCCGCTCCCCGACGCCTTGTGGAACACATCTTGCTTTTGATCCGGCAAGGGCGGAATCGGGGGGTTCCTGAGGGTGTTGGTGGTGTTCCCGACACCGTGTAGGGAAAACCCCTACGCTAACGCGGGATTTTGACGATCATGCGCGCCAAGTCATTGATTCGTGGTCATCGGCCATGGCGGCAGGTCGTGCGTGCTGAACGGAATCCCGTCGGGATGCGTGTGGGTGACGGTATTTCGGCGCCGGCCCTGCCAGTGGCGCTGCGGCGTTAGCGCCGACGCGGGGACGTCATTCCAGTTCGTGCTGGTGGCGCGCGGCCAGCAGCAGCAGATCATTGGCGCGACGGCAACCGAGCGATTCCATCATGCGTGCGCGATGGGTCTCCACCGTCTTGACGCTGATGCCAAGATCGGCCGCGATTTCCTTGTTGCTCTCGCCCTTGCCGATGCGGCGAAGGATCTCGCGCTGGCGCGGCGACAGTGCGGCAATGCCGGTCGGCTTTTCGCGACCGAGCATCGGCGCCAGCATCTTGGCCGAGATCTGCGGGCTCAGGAATACCTGGCCGGCATGCGCGGCACGCAGCGCCAGTTCCAGCTCCTGCGGTGCGGCATCCTTGACCACGAAACCGACGGCACCCCGATCCAGGGCGTCGCGCACGTGGGCAGCGTCGTCGTGCATGGTCATCATCACGATGCGCGTGCCGGGTGCGCGCAGGCGGATGTCGCTCAGCGCTTCCAGGCCGGTGCGGCCGGGCAGCGACAGGTCCATCAACACCACGTCCGGTGCGTGCTGCAGGGCCATCTGCAGTGCCTGTTCGGCATTGCTGGCCTCGGCGACGAGCTGCACGTCGGCAAACCCCTGCAGCAGCCGCGCCAGGCCGGCGCGAACCAGGGTGTGATCGTCGACGATGAGAACTCGCACAGGCACGCTGGAGGTTGGGGAGGGGGGTCCACCTTAACTTAGCTGAACGGGCACGCCAAGGGCTGTCCGTCCGCCTGCATGGTGGCAGATTTCAGCGTGCGCGGCGGGCCTCGGCCACCTGCCGGCGGTGCAGCCGGAACAGATGCCGTTCCATCGCCATTTCCAGGCCATCGCCGAGGCGATGGAAGCGCAGCCACAGATAGTGACCACCACCGCCATCGGCCGCTTCGGCGATCACTTCCACCGGCAGGTCGATATGGTCCGGCAGCCAGTCGCTGGGTTGCAGGCGGACTACGCCGGCCTGGCCGGGCGTGCTGCCGCTGCGTGGGCCCAGCTGCAGGCGGATGCCACGGCGCGACCAGCGCACCGGGCGCAGCGTTGGTTCCTGGCCCTGCTGGCGGATCAGGCGCCCGAGCAGGACCATGGTCAGGTCCACCTTGGCTTCCAGGCGCTGCAGCTGCAGGCTGGCTTCGCTGCGTTCCTCGTGTTCGTCGATGCGGCTGTCTTCGACCAGCGCCAGGCTGCGCAGCAGGCCTTCGGCACTGCTGGTCCGGCCCACTGCACTGCCGGCCTGGAACTCGGCGGGCAGGGCCAGTTCACAGCTGAGCGTTTCGTCGAACAGCTCGCTTTCAGCCGGGTGGTGCAGGGACGTGGTCGGCAGCACGGTCATGCCAGCGATTCTGCCTGCAGGTAGGCATGCGCGGCGCGAAGGGAGCGGCGGCCGTCCTGCATCTGCACGGAGACTGCGTCGCGACGCTGGCGCAGCAGGCCGAGCAGGCTCTGCTGGCGCTCCAGCAGGGCCGACAGCGGCGCGTAGTCGGCGCTGCCCAGCGGCTGGCTCAGCAGTGCGTGCAGGGTGCTGTCATGGCCATCGAGCAGGCTGTCGGCCTGTTCGAAGGCCTCTTCGTCGAGGGCCTTCTCGAAGGCATCCAGCTGCGCGTTGAGTTCAAGCAGGCTCATGGCGCCACCGCCGCGGGACGGCGCTGTTCGTGCGGAATGGCATTCCAGGCACCGTCGATCTCGCCCAGCAGCTGCAGCGATTCGTCCAGCGCGGCGCGGTCGTTGTGCAGGTTGGCTTCGGTCAGGCGCTGCAGCAGGTAGTCGTACAGCGCCGACAGGTTGCCGGCGATTTCGCCGCCGGCTTCATGGTCCAGCGAGCCGTTGAGGTGGGCGACGATCGCGCACGCTTCGCCGATCGCCTTGCCCTTGCCGGCCTGGTCGCCCTGGTCGAGGGTGGCCTGTGCACGGCGCACGCGCTCCAGCGCGCCAGACAGCAGCAGCGCCACCAGTTTGTGCGGATCGGCATCGGCGACCGCACTGGTCACACCCACCTGGCGGTATTGCTCGGCGTACTGACGGCTGGAACCGTACATTCGTGATTCTCCCTTGCGCGGGGTGCCGGGGTGCGGTCGAAGGGACCGTTGACGCCGGCACTGCGATGATTGCTGTTGCGTCCGTTATCGGTGCGTACGGCGCCAAACTTGAGCGCCGTGCGTGTTTCCTCAGCGGTTCAACTGGGCCAGCTGCTGCTGCAGGGCGGTGTTGCTCTGCTGCAGCTTGCCCATCAGGCTGTCCAATGCCACGAACTGCTTCTTGTAACGGGCCTCGACACCGACCATGCGCGCGTCCAGGTCCTTGCGGCGCTTGTCGATGTTGTCCAGCGTGGTGTTCAGCCCCTTGGTGCGGGCGACGAAGGCGCCTTCCTTGCCAACCGTGGTGCTGACGTAGCCGTCCACCAGTGAATACAGCCGGCCGGCACCGCCGGTATCGCCGGTGACCGCCTGGCGGATCTTCTCCGGCTGCGCGGCGAGGGCTGCGGCGAACTTGGTGCTGTCCAGCACCAGGGTGCCATCGGCGTTGGGATAGCCGCGGGTCTGCAGGCCCAGTGCCTTGGCATCCAGCTGGTCGCCTGCCAGGTCCTTGAGCACACCGGACATCGTCGAGCGCAGCTGCGCGATCGCACCCCGCATCTGCGCATCGCCGGTCAGTGCGGCGGCTTCCTTGGTCTTCGCGTCGTACTTGGTTTCGGTGTTGATCGCCGCGATGGCCGCGTTGTAGGCGGTGACGAACTCCTGCATCACCTTGGTTGCGGCAGTAGTGTCGGTACTGATGGTGACGGTGCTCAGGCCCGGCACCTTCAGGTTCAGGGTCAGGCCTGGCACCGCGTCGGTCACGGTGTTGCTGGCACTCACCACTTCCACGCCGTCAATGGTCAGCACCGCATCCTTGGCGGGGCTGTTTTCCTTCAGGCTGCCGACCAGTGCGCCCAGCTTCGGATCGCTGCCGGCGTATTCCAGCTTGATCGCGCTGGCCGCGCCGGTCTTTTCCTGGGCGATGGACAGGTACTGGTTGTCGCCGGAGCTGATCAGCGTGGCCTGCACGCCTTCCTTGCGTCCGGCGGCGTCGATCTTGTTGCGGACGGTGGTAAGCGTGTCGCCTTCCTCCACCTGCACGTTCATCGTCTTGGCCTTGTCGCCCACGCCAACGGTCAGCGTCAAGGTTCCGGCACCGAAAGTATCGGTCTTGGGCACCGACGTGTCGGCAATCAGCTTGTGCGCCGACGCCAGGTTCTTCACCTCGACCTTGTGGGTACCGTTGGCTGCGGCCGCCTTGCTGGTGCCGAGGTCATACAGCGCCACCGATGCGGTCAACACATCGTCGGCGTTGTTGGGGCCGGCCTTGCCGGTTGCGCTGACGGTGCGGGTGTCGAAGGCGGTGGTGGCCTTCAATGCGGTCAGGGCGGTCTTCAGCTTGTCGAAGGCCGAGGTGACCGTGCCGAGCGACGACAGCTGCATCTTGGTCTTGGACTGCTGCAGGTTCAGCGCATTGTCGGCCGGCTTGCGGTCCGCTGCGACCAGCTGGTTGACGATGCTGGAGATGTCCAGCCCTGAGCCAATGCCACCGTATCCAAAGTCTGCCACGTCGTTTCTCCTGGTATACGGGCCTGGCCGTCGTGCAGCGGCCCGTCGTCAACGAAAATAGCGGCCTGCGCCGCTGGGTCTTGAGGACTTCGTTGATGCATGCGCCGTGCCACTGGCCGGTGGGGCGGTTCTGGCACGCCGGTTGCAGGAGGCCTGGGGCAGGGCGCGGGTGGGTTCACCGCGGGCTGCCGGGGGTCTGTAAAAAACCCTCCCCCAATGCAGGGGAGGGATCAGGCTACTGACAATCGGGGGGAGACGAAGCCGCCCGGTACGTACAGTCAACATGCACAACGCTGAAAGAGAGGTCCGCAGGGGCGGGCGATGCCAAGCCGGTTCGGGAAGCTTCCCGGGCCGGGCATGGCCGGCACCTGAGTACGCCGTGGCTGTCGGGTTGCCGCTACCGTCGGTTCAACCCGACGGTAGCGGCGCCTTCTTGCCGTGGATCAGCGCAGCAGGCTGAGCACGCCCTGCGGCACCTGGTTGGCCTGGGCCAGCATGGCCGTACCGGCCTGCTGCAGGATCTGGGTGCGGGTCAGCTCAGCGGTTTCCTTGGCGAAGTCGGTGTCCTTGATGCGGCTGCGCGACGCCGACAGGTTCTCCGAGGAGGTCTGCAGGTTGGCAACGACCGAAGTGAAGCGGTTCTGGATCGCGCCGAGGTCGGCGCGGGTGCTGTTGATCGCACCCAGGGCCTTGTCGACCACTTCCATTGCCTGCTGTGCACCCTTCACGGTGGACACGTCGATCTTGTCGGCGTACTGGTTGGTGGCAGCAGCACCGGCCGTGAAGCCGAGGATGGTCGAGGTGAAAGCAGTTGCGACGCCAGCATTGTTCACGCTGTCCTTGACGGAGGTCAGCGTGAGGGCGCCATCGGCTGCGGTTTCTGCGTAGACGCCAGTCTCGCCGATCTTTGCGTTGATTGCAGTAGCAGCGGCCTTGCCAGCTGCGATGGCGTTGGCTGCAGCGTCGCCGACGCTCTTGACGGTCATCGCATCAAAATTGACAACGGTGCCCTTGCTGTCGGTGATGGTGAAGGCCGCAATGGTGGTATCGACAGCATCAGCGCCGCCGACATCAGCGGTTGCGGTTGCGAACTGCGCACCGCCCAAGGCGTTGGCCTTGGCATCGATGGTCTTGTCGATGGCGATGGCCTGGCCAGCGTTGGCGCCGACCTGGAACAGCTGGCTGGAGAAGGTGCCGTCCAGCAGCTTGGTGCCGTTGAAGTCCGACTGCTTGGCAACGCGGTCGATTTCCGAAACCAGCTGGGTCACTTCGGCCTGCAGCGCCTTGCGGTCGCTGGCCGAGTTGGTGGCGTTGGAGGCCTGCACCGACAGCTCGCGGACGCGCTGCAGGTTGTTGCCGATTTCGGTCAGCGAACCTTCGGCGACCTGGGCCAGCGAAATGCCGTCGTTGGCATTGCGGATGGCCACGTCGGTGCCGCGGATCTGGGTGCCGAAGCGCTCGGAGATCGCCAGGCCGGCCGCATCGTCCTTGGCGCTGTTGATGCGCGAACCGGAGGACAGGCGCTGGATGGTGGTAGCGAGCGAGCTGCCGCTGGTGCTCAGGTTGCGCTGAGCATTCAGGGACATGGTGTTGGTGTTGATGACTTGTGCCATGGTGCTTTTCCTTTGGCGAAGGTGGAACGTATTTCAGGAACCGGGCGGCAGCTCAGCCGTCGCCCGGTGGTCGATCAAGAAGCGGATCAGCGCAGCAGGCTGAGCACGCCCTGCGGCACCTGGTTGGCCTGGGCCAGCATGGCCGTACCGGCCTGCTGCAGGATCTGGGTGCGGGTCAGCTCAGCGGTTTCCTTGGCGAAGTCGGTGTCCTTGATGCGGCTGCGCGACGCCGACAGGTTTTCCGACGAGGTCTGCAGGTTGGCAACGACCGAGGTGAAGCGGTTCTGGATCGCACCGAGGTCGGCGCGGGTGCTGTTGATCGCACCCAGGGCCTTGTCGACCACTTCCATCGCCTGCTGTGCACCCTTCACGGTGGACACGTCGATCTTGTCGGCGAACTGCTTGGCAGCTACGGCCGGCGCGGTCTGGCCAGCGGCGAAGGTGCCACCGGTGACGGCCACGGCGAAGCCCTTGAAGGCGCCGTCCTTGTCCACGCTGTCCTTGACCGAGGTCAGGTCCACGCCGGTGCCGGCCGCGTTGACTTCGGCGTAGACGCCAGTCTCACCGATCTTGGCGTTGATCGCCGCCGACAGCGCGGTGGCCGTAGCCTTCTGGGTGCCGGCGGCGGTGCCGGTAGCCTCTACCTTCAGGTCGGCGAAGCTGACGGCGTTGCCCTTGCTGTCGGTGATCGACAGGCCGGTAATGGTGCCAGCGGTGGTGCCGTCAGCCGGCACGGTGACGGCCAGAGCGCCGGTGGCGAACTGCGCACCGCCCAGGGCATTGGCCTTGGCATCGATGGTCTTATCAATTGCGATGGCCTGGCCAGCGTTGGCGCCGACCTGGAACAGCTGGCTGGAGAAGGTGCCGTCCAGCAGCTTGGTGCCGTTGAAGTCCGACTGCTTGGCGACGCGGTCGATTTCCGAAACCAGCTGGGTCACTTCGGCCTGCAGCGCCTTGCGATCGCTGGCCGAGTTGGTGGCGTTGGAGGCCTGCACCGACAGCTCGCGGACGCGCTGCAGGTTGTTGCCGATTTCGGTCAGCGAACCTTCGGCGACCTGTGCCAGCGAAATGCCGTCGTTGGCATTGCGGATGGCCACGTCGGTGCCGCGGATCTGGGTGCCGAAGCGCTCGGAGATCGCCAGACCGGCCGCATCGTCCTTGGCACTGTTGATGCGCGAACCGGAGGACAGGCGCTGGATGGTGGTGGCCAGCGAGCTGCCGCTGGTGCTCAGGTTACGCTGAGCATTCAACGACATCGTGTTGGTGTTGATTACTTGTGCCATGAGGAGAGGTCCTTGAGCGGTTGCACGTGAGTTGGGTTAGACGCCCCCGACGTGCCCCGGGGGCGGCTCATGTCAGCGCTGCAACAGGCTGAGCACGTTCTGCGGTACCTGGTTGGCCTGGGCCAGCATGGCCGTACCGGCCTGCTGCAGGATCTGGGTGCGGGTCAGCTCGGCGGTTTCCTTGGCGAAGTCGGTATCGCGGATGCGGCTGCGCGATGCGGACAGGTTCTCCGAGGAGGTCTGCAGGTTGGCGACCACCGAGGTGAAGCGGTTCTGGATCGCGCCGAGGTCGGCGCGCACGCTGTTGACCGATTCGAGGGCCTTGTCGACGATGGACATCGCCTTCTGTGCGCCTTCGGCCGTGGTGACGTTCAGGTCCTTGACGAAGCTGGCCGTTGCACCGGTCAGCGTGCCGCCGTTGGTGCTGGTCTCGGTCAGGCCCAGGCCGGCGATGGTGGCGGCGGTGACGCCGGCCGGCGGGGTCGCCGCGCTGACACCCAGAGCGAAGGTCTGGCCGTCCTTGACCGAGGCCAGGCTGACCACGCCGGCGTTGACGGAGGCGACCACGCCGGTTTCGCCCAGCTTGTTGTTGATCGCGGCCGCGGTGGCCGAGGTGATCGATTCACCTGCCTTCACGGTGAAGTCGCTGACGGTGACCGTGGTGGCGGCGCCGCCCGGCGGGGTCACCGAGATCTGCAGGCCGGAGAAGGTGGTATCGGCGGTGGCCTTGTCGGCTGCAGCCAGGCTGGTGCCGGTGTAGCCGTTGGCGAAGCTGGCCGCGCCCAGCGAATCGGCCTTGGCGTTGACCACGCTGTTGATGGCGATGGCCTGGCCGGCGTTGGCGCCCACCTGGAACAGCTGGCTGGTGAACGAACCGTCCAGCAGCTTGGTGCCGTTGAAGTCGGCCTGCTTGGCGACGCGGTCGATTTCGCTGACCAGCTGGGTCACTTCAGCCTGCAGCGCCTTGCGGTCGCTGGCCGAGTTGGTGGCGTTGGAGGCCTGCACGCCCAGTTCGCGGATGCGCTGCAGGTTGTTGCCCACTTCGTTCAGCGAGCCCTCGGCCACCTGGGCCAGCGAGATGCCGTCGTTGGCGTTGCGGATGGCCACGTCCAGACCACGGATCTGGGTGGTGAAGCGCTCGCTGATGGCCAGGCCGGCGGCGTCGTCCTTCGCGCTGTTGATGCGCAGGCCGGACGAGAGGCGCTGGATGGTGGTGGCGAGCGAGCTGCCGCTGGTGCTCAGGTTGCGCTGAGCGTTGAGCGACATCGTATTGGTGTTGATTACCTGTGCCATGGGGTCGTCTCCTCTTATGTGGAACCCGTTGGTGAATGAAACGAAGCGCCGCCTGATTTTTTTGTTTGGCTGTGTGCTTCGCCGTTGCCAAATGAATAACGGCGCTTTGTCAACAACCTTTAGCCGGGAATTTCGTTGCAACCGAATTTCGTCGCTGAAAGCTGTTTTTCCGGGGATTTCCGCCCTGGAGAAGCGTCAAGGCAACTCCTGGTAGGGGCGGTCGGGCATGCCCAACCCACGCTGATGAAGGTATCGGCGGGGGGCGGCTGGGCTTGATGGGCGATCTCGGAACATCCGCCGGGCATGGCCCGGCGCTACCAGAGCCAACGCTTCGGAACATCCGCCGGGCATGGCCCGGCGCTACCAGAGCCAACCCTTCGGAACATCCGCCGGGCATGGCCCGGCGCTACCAGAGCCAACCCTTCGGAACATCCGCCGGGCATGGCCAACCCTTCGGTAGCGCCGGGCCATGCCCGGCGAGCGCAGCGGTACATGACCGCCGAAACGAAAAAGGCCGCGATGCAGGGCATCGCGGCCTTGGGCTCCAGCGCTGGCGCGTGGAATCAGCGGATCTTGTTGAACAGTGACATCGACTGCATCTGCGAGAACAGCGTCTGTGCCGCCTGCAGCGCGGTGCTTTCCAGCTGGTACTGGCTCAACGCATCGGCGTAGTCCAGGTCGCGCATCTCCGACAGCGTGGTTTTCAGCGTCACGCCGTTGGCCTCACGCATCTCCGCCGCGTTGTCCAGCGCCTTCAGCTGCGCGCCACCGGCAGCGCGCGAATCGATCATCCGTTCCGCCGCGCGGCCGACATCACGCAATGCGCTCTGCAGCTCGTTCTGCTGCGCGGCCATCTTCGCCGGGGTGCCGGTATCGGCATCCAGTGCGGCGATCAGCTTGTCCATGGTGCCGAAGATGTCGCGGCTGCTGGCGGCCTGCACGTTGAAGCTGTCACCTGTTGCTGGCGCGCCAGCGATCTGCAGGCGAACGCCATTGATCTCCAGTTCGCTGCCGGCCTTGTAGGTGCCGGTGCCGGTCACGTTGCCGGCACCGTCGAGCACTTCGTACTGGTCGGCCGCGGTGAAGCGCACGCTGAACGATTGCCCGTTCCAGCTGTCGCTGCCATCACGGGTGATGTTGGTCAGCACGCCGTTGCCGGCGTTGCCTGCCGCTGCGCTGCCATCGACGAAGCCATCGCCGGTGGGGATGCGCAGGAAGATCTCGCTGCCGGGCAGGGCGTCGCGCACGTAGGTATCCGGGCCGACTTCCACCTGGCGCTGGGTCTGGTCGCCGCGATAGACGACCTTGCCGTCAATCTTGGCGAACGGCGGATCGCTGTCGTTGGTGCCGCCGAACACGTAGCGGCCGGTGCCGTCGCTGCTGTTGGCCAGCGACAGCAGGCCCTCGCGGATCTGGTTCAACTCGGTGATCAGGGTCTTCTTGTCGGGCGCACTCAAGGCGGGATTGCTGGCCTGGATGGTCAGATCGTTGACGCGCGCCATCAGGTCGTTGACCTGGGCCAGGGTATTTTCCTGCACGCCCAGGCGGTTCTGCACGTTGTTGCCATTGAGCTTCATGCGTTCCAGTGCGGCCAGGCTGCGGTCCAGGCCCACCGCAGCGCCTGCGGCGACCGGATCGTCCTTGGCGCTGACGATCTTGCTGCCGGTGGCGATCTGCTGTTCCAGGTGGCTGAGTTTGGCCTGCTTGGCCATCATCAGCGCTACCGACTGGCTGTACATCATTCCGGTGGAGATGCGGTTGCTCATCGGCGCACGGCTCCCAGGATGGTCTGGAACATGGAATCGGCGGTGGAGATCAGCTGCGAGGCGGCCTGGTAGGCCTGTTGCAGGCGCAGCATGTCGGCCGCCTCCTCATCGAGGTTGACGCCGGACACTTCGTCACGCGCTGCCTGTGCCTGGTCGGCGATCACCTGCTGCGCCCCCAGCGAATACTCCGCCGAACGCGCTGCTGCACCGACCTGGGTGGTCAGCCCGCCCAATGCGCCGCCCAGCGTCACCGTGCCGGCGTTGAACGCCTTGGCCGATTCCACCTTGGACAGCTTGGTGGCATTGCTGTTGTCCGACGAGCCGGCCGGAGTCGGGGTGATGTTGAAGGTGTCGCCATTCTTCGGCACGCCATCGAGCACGAAGCTCCAGCCGTTGGCGCTGATGGTCTGCCCGGGCGTATAGGTCTGCGGCGGGCCGCCATCGATGGTGTAGGTGGTGGCCGAGGTGAACACGATCGCAGCCGGATTGCGCAGGTTGGCGTTGGCCGCATCGGTCACGGTCACGCCGCTCAGCTTGCCGGTGCCGGTGTTGGCCAGTGCGGCAGCGCCCTTGATGGCGGCGGCCGCGGCAATGCGCGACGGATCGGTGATCGCCATCTCCAGGCTGCCGGCTACGCCAGCCGTCGGCTGCAGCAGGAAGCGGTCGTTGGCCGCCGGGGCACCGCCCACCACCAGCTTCACGCCGTTGATGATCAACGGGTCGGCAGCGGTACCGGTGCCGGTCAGCGGCACGCTGGCGCCGGTGTCGGCGCGGCTGGCGGCCCAGTTGCTGCCATCGAACTTGAGCACGATGTTCTGTGCTTCCAGCTTGCCGAGGTCGCCGTAGCTGGCGGTGATCGCGCCGGTGCCGGTGTTGCCGGCATTGCCGGTGACACGCGGCGTGCCGATGTTGAAGAAGTCGCCGCCCATCTGTCCGTACAGATCCACACCCTGGCGATGGGTGCTGTTGAACGTCTCGGCCAGGCCCACAGCCAGCTTGCCCAGTTCGGCCTGGGCCGGAGTCAGCACGGTGTCGCGGAACTCGAGCAGGCCGCCGATCTGGCCGCCCACGGCCTTCGGGTCCAGGGTGATGGTGCCGCCCTGGGTCTGCAGCGCCAGCTGCAGGCGCTCGGGCTGGTACGGGTCGGCCACCGTGGTGACCTTCGATGCAGTGGTGCCCACCACCAGCGCTTGGCCGCCGGCGGTGTAGACGTTCATGATGCCGCCGTCCTGGATCACCGCGGTGCCGCCGGTGTAGCCCACCAGCTGCGAGATCAGCTGGTCGCGGCGGTCCAGCAGGTCGGGCGCGGCGTTGGCGATGTTGGTGCCGATGGCACCGTTGATCTGCGCGATCTCCGACGCCAGCCGGTTGACTTCGGTGGCACCGGCCATCAATCCATTGTTGACCTCGCCATTGAGGTTGTTCAGGTGGGTGTTGAGCTGGCTGAAGCGGTTGGCCAGGGCCTTGGCGCCATCGAGCATGTTCTGCCGGTCGGCCGTACCCGCTGCATTGGAGGACAGGCCGCTGACGGTATCGAAGAAGTTCGACCAGACCCCGGCCACGTTGGTGGCCGCGTCGGAGAACAGGGCATTGACCCGGTCGGCCATGCCCGAGAGCTGCTTCAGGCGTGCCAGTTCGCCGCCGCTGTCGAGCAGGCGCGAGATCGCCAGCTGGTCGGCGGCGCGGCGGATGTCGACGATGCGGGTGCCGTTGCCAACGTCACCATAGCCGTAGTTCTGCGGGGTGGCGGTGGCGAAGTCGACCTTCTGCCGGCTGTAGCCGGGAGTGTTGAGGTTGGCCACGTTGTGGCTGGTGGTGGCCAACGCACGCTGGAAGGCGAGCAGGGCACTGGTACCGGTGGAAAGTACGCTGGACATGGGGTTCCTCAACGACGGGTGATACCCAGCGCCGCGGTTGCGGTGCTGGCGAAGGTCTGGCCGATGCGTGAGCCGGCGTCGGCCACGGCGGCCACGGCGCGCTCGATGGTCGGGCCGCCGGCGATCGCGGCGATCTTGGCCGCGTAGCGCGGGTCGGTGGCGTAGCCGGCGCGTTGCAGGCCGCGCGCGAAGCCCTGCACATCGGTGCCGGCCTGCAGCGCCTGCTGGTAGCGCGGGCTGGTCTTCAGCAGGCGCACGTAGTCGGCAAAGCTCTCTGCAGGCGAGGTGTAGGCGCGGAAGCTGGCGGTCTCGTTGCGGCGCACGCCATCGACATACTCATGGGTGCCGGCGGTAGCGCTCTGGCCCTTCCAGCCGGTGGCCTTGATGCCGAACAGGTTGTGCGAGGTGCTGCCATCGGCATGCTTGATCTGGCGCTTGCCCCAGCCGGTTTCCAGCGCTGCCTGGGCAACCAGGGCGCGGGCGTCCACGCCCAGTTCCTTGGCCGCGCTCTGTGCGTGCTGCCAGATGCTGGCGACGAAGCCTTCCGGGGTGTGTGCGCCCAACTGGGCGACGGCGGTGCGCGTGGCCAGTGCATCGGCCGGGGTGCCGCTGCTGCCGCGGTTGCTGGCGGTCGGCGCCCACTGGTCGCTGGCAGCGGCCCAATCGGCGCCACCGATGGCACCGGCATAGGGATCGTCGGTCCCCAGCGAACGGTGCATGCCGCTGCTTTCCCGGCCCGCAATCAGGTCCAGCGCCTGCTCCATCGGGGCGACGGAGGACTGCGCGCCATCCTGCACACCGGCCGCCATCTGCTGCAGCATGCGCACGGCCTGGCCGGCGTCCTGCAGCGGCAGCGACGGCGCCGCCGGCGCATTGAGCTGGTAGGCGCGGCTGGCCTTGGCCGGGTCCACCCGGGTATCCAGCGCCGGGCCATCGGCCTGCGCGCCGGACAACTGCCGGGTGATCATGCTCGACAGGCCCAGGCCCTTGCCGCGGGTCATCGCCTCGGCGATCTTCTGGTCGTACATCTCCCGGAACATCTTGTTTTCACCCGGGAACAGCGAATCGCCGAAGCTGGCGTCACGCATGCTCTTGACCAGCATCTGCGCGAACTGGCCTTCAAGCTGGCGCGCTACCTTGTCGATCTTGGCCGGGTCGTTCTGCTGGGCCGGGCTGAGTTCGAATGCGGGAGTGATGCGCATGTCAGATCACCTCGAGCTCGGCGCTCAGGGCGCCGGCCTGCTTCAGTGCTTCCAGGATCGCGATCAGGTCACCCGGTGCCGCGCCAACGGCGTTCACCGCATGCACGATCTCGTCCAGAGTGGTGCCGCCGTTGAACTTGAACATCCGGCTGCCATCGTTGGTGGCGGTGATGGTCGACTGCGGCGTGGCCACGGTCTGGCCACCGGCAAAGGCGTTGGGCTGGCTGACGTTGGTGTTTTCCTGGATGGTCACCGTCAACGAGCCATGCGAGATCGCGGCCGGGCCGACACGCACCTGCTGGCCGATGACCACGGTGCCGGTACGCGAGTTGACCACTACCTTGGCCGGTGCAGCGCCCGGGGTCAGTTCCAGGTTTTCGATACGGGCCAGCAGGCCGATGCGCGCACCGGCATCGGTGGGCGCACGCACGGCAACGGTGCCGCCGTCCACGGCACGCGCCGAACCCTCGCCGAAGGCATTGTTGAGCGCACCCACCATCCGCGAGATGGTGGTGAAGTCGCTGTTGTGCAGGTTCAGGGTGATCTCGCCGCTGGCGCCGAACACATCGGGCAGGGCGCGCTCAACGGTCGCACCGTTGGGGATGCGGCCGACGCTGGGCACGTTCACCGAGACGCGCGAACCGTCCTTGCCCTGTGCACCGAAGCCGCCCACGATCAGGTTGCCCTGGGCAATCGCGTAGACCTGGCCGTCGGCACCGCGCAACGGCGCCATCAGCAGCGAGCCACCGCGCAGCGACACGGCGTTGCCGATCGAGGACACGGTGATGTCGATCGGCTGGCCGGGCTTGGCGAACGGCGGCAGTTCGGCGTGGATTGCCACTGCCGCCACGTTCTTCAGCTGCGGGTTGACGTTGGCCGGTACGTTGACGCCCAGCTCGCCCAGCAGGTTCTTCAGGCTCTGCACGGTGAAGGGCGCCTGGCTGGTGCGGTCGCCGCTGCCATCCAGGCCGACCACCAGGCCGTAACCCACCAGTGCATTGCCGCGCACGCCACCCACCTGGGCCAGGTCCTTGATGCGCTCGGCGCTGGCGGGTGCAGCCACCGCAAAGACCATGAACACGGCACAGTAGAGCGACGCTGCGCGTCGCTGCCAGGAAGAAGAGAAGGAGAGTTTCATGGCCATACTCAGAACGGCGTCAGGCCGGAGTTGAAGAAGCGGCTCAGCCAACCCATCGCGTTGGACTGCGCGACAGGGCCGCGGCCGCCATAGACGATGCGCGCTTCGGCCACGCGGCTGGAAGGCACGGTGTTGTCCGCGCTGATGTCGCCGGGGCGCACGATGCCCTGTACCTGCACCAGCTCATCACCCTGGTTCAGGCGCAGGTTCTTCTGCCCCTGCACCACCAGGTTGCCGTTGGGCAGGCGCTGCACCACCGTCACGGTCACGTTGCCCTGCAGGCGGTTGCTCTGCGCGCTGTTGCCCTTGCCGGTGAAGTCGCGTGCGCCCTTGGCCGTTGCACTCAGGATGTCCTTGCCGCCCAGGGTGACCGGTGCGCCGAGAATCGACGGCGTGCCGAGGCTCAGGTTCGATTCCTTGTTGGTGGCGGTGTTGGCGCTGGTCTGCGCGGTGGTGTTTTCCAGCAGGGTGATGGTCAGCAGGTCGCCGACATCGCGCGCACGGCGGTCCGAATACAGCTGCAGGGTCGGGCCGGCGGCGTAGATCGCGCCGGCGGTCGGTTCGGCCTGCGGCGGCATGATCGGCTGCAACGGCGCCATCGTCGGATAGGGGCGCACGTCGCCAGCGATCACGCAGCCGCCGAGCAGGGCAGCCACGGCGCAGGCGAGGGCAGTACGGGCGAAGGAAGAAAGGGGCGACATGGCAGTTTCCCGGTGAGGGCGGTCAGAGCTTGTTGCTGAGGTAGCCGAGCATCGAGTCGGTGGTCGAGATCGCCTTGGCGTTCATTTCGTAGGCGCGCTGGGTTTCGATCATCGACACCAGCTCTTCCACCACGTTGACGTTGCTGCCTTCCAGCGCACCCTGCACCACGGTGCCCAGGCCGTTCAGGCCGGGATTGCCGTTCTGCGCCGGTCCGGAGGCGGTGGTTTCCAGGAACAGGTTTTCACCACGTGCCTGCAGGCCCGCCGGATTGACGAAGTCGGTAAGGGTCAATGCACCGACTTCCACCGATGCCGCACCGTCGGCCATCTTCACGCTGATGGTGCCGTCGGTACCGATGGTCACCGACTGCGCGCCTTCGGGAATCTGGATGCCCGGCTGCACCGGGTAGCCGCTGTTGGTGACCAGCTCGCTGTCCTGGTTGATCTTGAACGAGCCGTCGCGGGTGTAGGCCGAGCTGCCGTCGGGCATCTGCACTTCGAAGAAGCCGCGGCCGTTGACCATCACGTCAAGCGCGCGGCCGGTCTGCTGCTGGCTGCCCTGCTCGAAGTTCTTGGCGGTGGCCACCACGCGCACGCCGGTGCCGATCTGCAGGCCGGTGGGCAGCTGGGTCTGTGCCGAAGAGGAACCGCCGGGCTGGCGCACCTGCTGGTACAACAGGTCCTCGAAGCTGGCGCGGTCCTGCTTGAAGCCGGTGGTGTTGGTGTTGGCGAGGTTGTTGGAAACCACCGACATGCGCATCTGCTGCGCATCCAGTCCGGTTTTCGCGATCCACAATGCCTGGTTCATCTTCGGAGTCCTGTCTGGGTGAAGCCGGCCGCGCGGTGCGGCCCATGGGGTAGGGAGTGCAAGCGGCGTGCCAGCACCGGCGCGGGCCGGTGCCGGAATTCCGTCAGCTGCCCAGGCGCAACAGGCTGTTGGCGCTGCGCGCGTTGTCATCGCCGTGCTTGATCACCTGCACCTGCATTTCGTACTGGCGCTGCAGCTGGATCATCTGCACCAGCGCGCCGGCGGCATCGACGTTGCTGCCTTCCAGCTGGCCGCTGTGCACCGCCGTGCCCTGCGCCTGGGCGAACGGCTGCAGCGGATCGGTATTGCGGAACAGGCCATCCAGGCCGCGTTCGAGGCGATCATCCGGCGCCTGCACCACCTTGATCCGGCCGATCATCGCCATCGTCTGCGGGCCTTCGCCCTGCGGGATGATCGAGATCGTGCCGTCGTTGCCGATCTCCATCGCCTGGTAGGGCGGAATCGCGATCGGGTTGTTGTTGTCGTCCAGGACCGGACGGCCGCTGGAGGTCACCAGCTGGCCGTTCGGGGTCACCGACAGCGCGGCGCCACGGGTGTAGGCCTCGCTGCCATCGGTGGACTGCACGGCAAGCCAGGTGCCGGTCTGCAACGACAGGTCCAGCGGCTTGCCGGTGATGTGCTGCGCGCCGGCCGTGCGGTTGAAGCCCGCATCGACGTGCAGTGCATCCACCCGCGAGGCAAAGCCCGGGCCACGGATCGGGAAGGCTTCGGTGTTGGCCAGCGCTTCCTTGAAGCCGGGGGTGTCCGAGTTGGCGAGGTTGTGGCTGAGCGTTCCCTGCGCCTGCAGGGAGGCGCGGGCACCGGTCATCGCCACGTAAAGGGCTTTATCCATGCGGGGAGTTCCGTGACAGGGTCAGCAGGTCATCAACGGATGTTGATGACGGTCTGGGTGATCTGGTCCTGGGTCGTGATCATCTGCGCGTTGGCCTGGAAGTTGCGCTGCGCGGTGATCATGTTGACCAGCTGTTCGGTCAGGTCGACGGTGGAGGATTCCAGCGAACCGGCCTGGATCTTGCCGAGGTTGGAGGTGTCGGCGGCGCCGGTGCGCGGCGTGCCCGAATCGAAGGTCTCCACCCACAGGTTGTTGCCCTTCTGTTCCAGGCCCTGCGGATTGTTGAAGCTGGTGAGTGCAACCTGGCCCAGCGGCTTGTCGTCGCCGTTGGAATAGCGGGCGAACACCACGCCGGTTTCCGAAACGGTGATCTCGTTGAGCTTGCCGGCCGCGTAGCCATCCTGCTGGGTGTTGCGCAGGGCGAACTTCTCGCCGTACTGGGTCGAGCCGCTCACATCCAGCGTCATGTTCAGCACGCCGGCGCCGGTGGTCGGGGTGAAGGTGCCCAGGCTGATCTTGCCGTTGGCCGGTGCGGTCAGCTTGCCGGCGTTGTCGAAGGTCAGCGGGGTGGGCGTACCGGCCGGCTGGCCATCGACGTAGTTGTGCACCGTCCAGGCGTTGGTGGCCGCTTCCTTGACGAAGTAGGACACCTGGGTGTGGCTGACGCCCAGCGAGTCATACACGGTGATGCCGCCGCTGGAATGGCTGTAGCTGTTGGAATTGGTAGGGTCGAAGGGGTTCACCGTCGGCTGCTTGGCATTGCCCGGCAGGGTGAAGCCGACCTTGACCTCGCTGGTCTGCTTGGGCGGGCTGTCGGTGGTCAGCAGCTGCAGGTCGACCAGGCGGCCGGCGTCGAAGTTGGTGCCGTCGGCGTTCGGAGCGAACACCTGCAGGCGTGCGCCCTGCGGGTTGACCACGTAGCCGGCGGCGTCGGTCTGGAAGTTGCCGGCGCGCGAGTACACGCGTGCACCGTTCATGTTCATGGTGAAGAAGCCCTCACCGGAAATGGCCATGTCCAGGCTGCGGCCGGTCTGCTCGTTGTTGCCCTGGATGAACTGCTGGGCCACGTTGGAGACGCGCACGCCCGAACCGATCGCGTTCTTGGACAGGCCGTAGCTGGTGGCGGCGAACAGGTCGGCGAATTCCGCGCGCGACTGCTTGAAGCCGGTGGTGTTGACGTTGGCCACGTTGTTGGCGGTGACGCTCAGGTCCGAGTTGGCAGCGTTGATGCCGGACAGGGAAATGTTGAAGCCCATGGGATGCTCCTGTTGGATGCGGTAGGTGCGGCTCAGCTGACGCGGAGCACGTAGTCGAGAGGGGCCGTGCCCAGGCCCTTGAGGTTCAGGTAGAGGCCGTCGGAACCGACGGTCACGCTTTCCACCGGTGCCTGCACGAAAGTGGACAGCTTGGTGCTCTTGCCGGTGGTGTCGACGTGGTTGGCGACGATGTTGTACTTGCCTGGCTCCATGCGCTTGCCGTTGGCATCCTTGCCATCCCAGGTGAACGCGGTCTCGCCGGCGGCCTTGGCTTCAACGCTGATCGAGGTGACCTTGGCGCCGTTGGCGTCGGTGACGTCCACGGTGACGATGCCGGCGGCCGGCGCGGCAACCGTGCCCTCCACCGAACCTTCCTTCTCCAGCACCAGCTTTTCCGACGGCACCAGCACCTGGTGGCCGACCAGCGCGGCGCCACGCAGCACCTGGTCGCTGGCCATCGACTCCTGGAAGCCCTTCACCGACTTGTTCAGATCGGTGATGCCCTGCACGGTCGACATCTGCGCCATCTGCGAGACCATCTGCGTGTTGTCCATCGGCTTCAGCGGGTCCTGGTGCTGCAGCTGCTCGGTCATCAGGCGCAGGAAATCGGCCTGGTCCAGCGTGTTCTTCTTCTTGGTGGCGTTGCTGTTGGGGGCGTTCAGGCCGAGTGCGGCGTAGACGTCCTGGTTGCTCTGGTTGTTGACGGCAGTGGTCATGGCGGTGTCCGGTGCAGCGGGCCTCAGCGGCCCATGGTCAGGGTGGCCAGGGCCAGTTCCTTGGCGGTGGTCAACATCTCCACGCCGGCCTGGTAATTGCGCGAGGTCGAGATCAGGTTGACCATCTGCGCCACCGGATCGACGTCGGGCTGGTAGATGTAGCCATCGCCGTCGGCCAGCGGATGGCCCGGCTCGTAGCGCTTGATCGGCGCCGCGTTGCTCTGGGTGATTTCCTTGACCTGCACCGAGGTGATGTTCGGATCGGTCTTGCTGGTCACCGCCTGGAAGATCGGTTCCAGCGGCTTGTACACCGCGTCGGCCGAGCCGGCGATGCTGTCAGCGTTGGACAGGTTGGAGGCGATGGTGCTCATGCGCACCGACTGCGCCTGCAGCGCGGAGCCGGCGATATCGAAGATCGGCAGGTTGCTCATGGCTTATTGCCCCGTGATCGCGGTGAGCATGGAACGCACCTTGCTTTCGACGAAGCTCAGCGAAGCGCGGTATTCCAGTGCAGCGCGGCCATAGGCGGCGCGTTCGGCATCGGGGTCGACGGTGTTGCCGTCGATGCTGGGTTGTACGCCCTCGCGGGCCACCTGGAACGGGTTGAGGCCACTACCGATTTCGTAGTGCTGCTCGTTGGTGGTGGTCATCAGGCCGTTGGCATCCAGCCCCTGCGCATGGCGAAGGGCCGAATCGAAGTCCAGGTCCTGGGCCTTGTAGCCGGGGGTGTCGGCATTGCCGAGGTTGCTGGCGATCAGCTTCATGCGCTGTTCGCGCAACGGCATTGCCTGGGCATGGACGCCCAGGTAGTCGGTAATCAGGTTGCGCACGGTGCACTCCCACGGGAACGTTGCCCGGGAAGCTGCAAGCGGTGTGCCAGAACCGTGGTGCGCAACATCGCGCTCGCCGGGCATGGCCCGGCGCTACCGTGGGTCGGAGCAGGTGTCTGGTGGCGCCGGGCCATGCCCGGCGCAGACGCGTGCGGCGGCCTTACGCCGCCATCGCCACCTTGCGCAGGCGGTCCAGCACGAAGTCGGCCAGCTCGTGCGGCGAATACTTGGCGACGAAGGCGTTGGCACCCACGCGCTCGACCATCGCATTGTTGAATACGCCCGACAGCGAGGTATGCAGCAGCACGTACAGCCCGGACAGGCCGGCATGGCGCCGGATTTCCGTCGTCAGCGTGTAGCCGTCCATCGCCGGCATCTCGATGTCCGAAATCACCATGGCGTAGCGTTCGGCCGGGTTTTCACCCGAGGCATGGATCTGCAGCAGGTGGTCCAGCGCCTGTTTGCCGTCCGAGAGCAGGGTCGCGCCCACCCCCAGCTGGTCCAGCACGCTGCGGATCTGCTGGCGCGCCACCCGCGAATCATCCACCACCAGCACCTGCAGCTGCGGGGCGTCGGCGGGCATCGCCATGGCCGGGTCGAGCACGGCCTCGCCGCGCACCTGGGCGATGTCGGCCAGCACGCTTTCCACGTCGATCACCTGGATCAGCTCGCCCTGGAAGCGGGTCACCGCGGTCAGGTAGCTCGATTCAGCGCCCAGTTCCGGCGGCGGGTGGATGTCTTCCACCGCGATGTTGACGATGCGCTCCACGCCGCTGACCAGGAAGCCCTGGATCGAGCGGTTGAACTCGGTCACCACCAGGTAACCGGGTGCGGTGTCCGCATCGGGCTCGCGCTCGGGGTGGCCGATGGCCAGGCCCAGGTCCAGCACCGGCACCGAACGGCCGCGCACGTCGGCCACGCCGGCGAACTGGCCGGGCAGGCCGGGCACCTGGAACAGTTCCGGGCGGCGCAGCACTTCCTGCACCTTGAAGACATTGACGCCAAAAAGCTGACGTCCGCCGAGGCGGAACAGCAGCAGCGCCAGGCGATTGTGGCCGGCCAGTCGGGTTCGCTGGTCGATCCGGTTGAGCAGGTCATGGGACATGGCTGCTGTATCGGCGCGGGCAGGGTGGAACTTGAGGGCGAGTGCAGCGCCGCGGCCGGGAAGCTGTCCGCCCTGTGCCTGTGGCACGCAGCTTGCACGCGTCTGGGCCAGGTCTTACCGACAGGAGGCGCCATGCGCCGCATTGCTTCTTTCCTTGCCATTGCAATGGCCGTGGCCGCGCCGTGGGCAACCGCAGCCGACTGGCAGCCGGTGGCCAGCATCCGTGCTGCCGCGTTGTCGACCCTGGCCGCCGGCACTGAAGGTGAGGCCGTGGTTGCCGATGCGCTGCGCCTTCCAAAATGCGGCGGCGCGTTGCAGGTGCAGCCCACGGCAAACACCACCGTGGAAGTGAGTTGTCCCGACGCCGGTGGCTGGCGCCTGTTCGTGCCGGTGAAGGTGCGCCGCAACCAGACCGTGCTGGTGCTGACCCGAGGCATCGGCACTGGAGAATCCATCGCCGCTGCCGATATCAGTACTGCCCAGCGTGACGCGGCACGGATTGCCGGTGCAGTGCTGGCCGATCCTGCCGCAGCGATCGGCCGCATCGCCCGTCGGCCGTTGCCGGCGGGAACGCTGTTGTCGAGCAACGACCTGGTTGCACAGCGTCTCATCAAGCGAGGAGACAGTGTGGCACTGGTATCGCGGCGTGGTTCGGTCGAGGTCCGCATCGCCGGCCGCGCACTGGGCGATGCCGGGCAGAATGAGCGCGTCTCTGTGGAAAACCTGTCCTCGCGCCGTATCGTGAAGGGCACGGTGGACGCGACCGGTGACGTAATCGTGGCGCGTTGAAATAATGCAGAATTCCCCTAAAGATCACGGCCCTGCGGCCGTTATCCCTTGTGTACGGCAACTCCAGGACACCCCATGAGCCAGAAAATCGACGGCAACCTGCAGGTCCCCCAGGCACTGCGCAGCGTGACCACCCCGGCCGCCAAGCCCGGCGTCAGCACCGATTCGGCGGCACGTCCAGTCGAGGCGGCCGACAGCCTGCGCCTGACCGGCGAAGCCACCAACCTGCAGGCCATCGAGCGTGAGCTGAGCACCGCTCCGGCGATCGACGCTCAGCGTGTTGCAGCGGTGCGCGAATCGCTGCAGAACGGCACTTACAAGATCAATCCGGACGCGATCGCTTCGCGCATGCTTGAACTGGACCAGCAGCTGCAAGGATGACCGCGGCGATGAGCGAGCCGCTGCAGCGCCTTGCCCAGGCCCTGGACGTTGAACGCCAGGCCCTGGTCGAGCACGACGTGCACGCCCTGATCCGTGCCACCGGCGCGAAGCTGGAAGCGCTGCGTGCGCTGGAAGGCGCGCCACCGGTGGGCGAGGGCGAGCAGCTGCAGGAACTGGCCGAGCGCAACCGCGCCAACGGTGTGCTGCTGTCGCGGCGCCGGCGCGAGGTCAACTGGGCACTGCGCCAGATGGGCCGCACCGAAGAGTCCTCGGCATACGATGCCAAGGGCCAGTCGCATACCGTCACCGCGCGGCGGCCGCTCGCCGTCGCCTGACAGGACCGGCGGTCGGCTGAGCGCCCGATGGCGGCTGTAGGCCGCCGCATGAACGCGTATATTGGGCGCCTGTTTGATCGCCCCGAGCCCCCGTGTCTGCCGCCAACGTTCTGGTTACCGCCCCCCTTCCGCCGCAACCGGTGCTGCAGGCCCTGCTTGAGCGCCTGCGCGAGGGCCTGCTGCTGTTCACCGAAGATGGGCAGGTCGCACTGGCCAACCCGGCCGCGCAGAGCCTGCTGGGCAGCGATGAAGGCACCTTGCCGCCGCCACAGCGCCTGCGCCAGCTGCTGCCGCCGGATGCGCTGGAACATGCGCGCCAGCACGGTCACTGGAACGGCAGCCTGCCGCTGGGCGAGGGCGTGGTCATCGCTCATCTGTACTTCCATGGCGAACCCGGTTCGGGGCACTACCTGGCCTTGTTCCGCCATATCGAAGGCCAGGAAGACTACGAACGCGAACTGCAGCAGCGCCATGCCGAACTGCGCCAGGCCTACCTGCGCTTGAACGGCACCCAGGAAAAGCTGCTGCAGTCGGAGAAGATGGCGTCCATCGGCCAGCTTGCCGCCGGCGTGGCGCACGAGATCAACAACCCGATCGGCTACGTGCATTCCAACCTGGGCAGCCTGCAGGAATACCTGCGCAGCCTGTTCACGGTGATCGAAGCCTACGAACGCGCCCTGCGTGCGCCCGACCCGAAGGCGTTGATTCCGGAAATCGACGATATCCGTGACCGCCTGGACATCGATTTCATCAGCCGCGACCTGCCGCAGCTGATGGCCGAGTCACGCGAAGGCATCGAGCGCGTCACCCGCATCGTGCGCGACCTGAAGGACTTCTCCTATTCCGGCCGCGACGAATCGTGGAAGCTGGTCGACCTGCATTCCGGCCTTGAATCGACCATCAACATCATCTGGAACGAGCTCAAGTACAAGGTGCACCTGGTGCGCGAGTTCGGCCAGCTGCCGCTGGTGGAATGCCTGCCCTCGGAGTTGAACCAGGTCTACATGAACCTGCTGCTCAACGCCGGCCACGCCATCGCCGAGCGCGGCACGATCACCGTGCGTACCGGCGTGGACGGCGACACGGTGTGGGTCGAGTTCGAAGACACCGGCGGCGGCATTTCGCCGGAACTGCGCCAGCGCATCTTCGATCCGTTCTTCACCACCAAGCCGGTGGGCAGCGGTACCGGCCTGGGCCTGTCGATCTCCTACAGCATCATCAACAAGCACCACGGCCGCATCGATCTGGACAGCACCCCGGGCGTCGGCTCGCGCTTCCGCCTGGTGCTGCCGATCAAGCAGCCGCGCTGATCGTGGCCGCCGGGCATGGCCCGGCGCTATCCCTGGTCCCCGGTAGCGCCGGGCCATGCCCGGCGGATGCGGTTACCGCAGCGGCGAACGATCCTCACCGCCGTCGGCCGGCTCGACAGCCGCCAGGCCACCGTTGCTGCGCCGCTGTTCCTCGTACGTGCGGAAGGCCTGGTGGATGTGCTTGCGCAGCTCGTCGTCGTTCCACGGCTTGGTCAGGAACCGGTAGATCGCACCGCGGTTGATCGCATCGGTCACCGTGTTGAGGTCGGTGTAGCCGGACAGCACCAGCCGGATCGTGTCCGGGTACAGCATCTTCACCCGGCCCAGGAACTCGGTGCCGCTCATGTCGCTCATGCGCTGGTCGGACAGGATCACCTGCACATCGTTGATGGCCAGCAGATCGAACGCATCGCGCACGTTGCCTGCCGCCAGGATGCGGTACCCATCGCGGCGGAACAGGCGCACCAGCGAGCGCAGCACGTTCTCCTCGTCATCCAGCAGCAGCAGGGTGCGGTCCGGCCGGGTTTCGGCGAACGCTTCGGGGCGCAGGTAGCGGCGGCGCAGGGTCATGCCGGCGGCATCGGCGGACATCGGTTCGCCGAACAGGTAGCCCTGGAACACGTCGCAGTCGTTGCGGCGCAGGAAGCCCAGCTGTGCCTGCGATTCCACGCCGTTGGCGATCACCGTCATGCCCAGCTGATGGCCCATCGCAATGATTGCGCGTGCGATCGCCGCTTCACGGTTGCCGGCCGGGGCGCTCTTGATGAAGCTGCGGTCGATCTTCAGCTTGTCCACCGGGTAGCGCACCAGCGCGCTCAGGCTCGAATCGCCGGTGCCGAAATTGTCCAGGCTCAGGCTGATGCCTTCGTTGCGCAGGTTGGCCAGGGTTTCGTGGACGAAGTTCACGTTGTTGGTCAGCGCGCTTTCGTTGATTTCCAGCGTCAGCATCTGCGCCGGCACGCCGGACGCCTGGATCACGCCCATCACTTCGGCAAAGAAATTCGGGCGCAGCAGCTGCAGGGTGGACACATTCACCGCGATGGTGAAGTCATCAAAGCCCTGGTCGCGCCACAGCCGGGCCTGCTTCAATGCACCCTCCAGCACCCACGTACCAATCTGCACGATGATGCCCAGGCGCTCGGCGGTGCGCATGAAACGCTCCGGCACCAGCATGCCCAGGGTCGGCGACTGCCAGCGCAGCAGCGCCTCCATGCCCACCACATGGCCATCGCGGGCACTGACCAGCGGCTGGTAACGCAGCTTCAGTTCGCCGTTGGGAATGGCATCGACGATCTGCCGCGCGATGATGCTCTCGCTGTGCGCGCTCGGCGGCGTGTCCACCGCGTGGATGCGCACCGCATTGCCGCCTTCGCGGGCGGCCTGGTACAGCGCATCCTCGGCATGGTCGAGCAGGCGCGAGGCATTGCTGGCGTGCTCCGGGCACAGGCTCACGCCCAGCTTGCCGGTCATGAACAGCGTATAGGGCAGTACCGACAGCGGCAGTTCCATCTGCTGGCGGATCTCTTCGGCAAAATCCTCGGCCAGGGGCAGATCGGCGGTGCGCGGCACGGCAATCAGGAACTCATCGCTGCCATGCCGCCACAGCATGCCGCGTCCGCGCAGGTAGGACTGCAGCCGCTGGGCCACCAGCACCAGGGCCTGGTCACCAACCTCCGCGCTCATGTTCTCGTTGACCGAGGCAAAGTGGTCGATGTCCACATGCATCAGCATCAGCGGGGTACCACCGGAGGCGGCTTCGGCGACCATCGCCTGCAGCTCGGGGTTGCCGGCGCCGAGGCGATCAGGTGCATCATCGATGCTGACCGGGGGCAGGTTGGGGTTCCACATGGGCTCAGTATTCCGCTGACTCGACGGCCGCCGTAACAGCGGCCTGGTAAGGAAGGTGGACATCGACGAGGGTACCGGCGCCGTGCGCCGACTCGATCCGCACATGGCCGCCCACGCTCTGCGCACGCTCGCGCATCACGATCAGGCCGAGGCCGCGCGGGCCATCCGGATCGAACCCTTCGCCATCGTCACGGATCATCAGGTGCAGCCCGCGCTGGTCGACGTCGCGCAGCTGCAGCACCACCTGGCTGGCGCGCGCGTGGCGCAGCGCATTGGTCAGGCTTTCCTGGGCGATGCGGAAACAGGCCTGCTCGATGCTGTTGTCCGGGCGCGTGGGCAGCGGTTCAATCTCGGCCTGCAGCTCGACGGTGGACGAGCGGAACAGCACGCGTGCCTGCCAGCTCAATGCCGCTTCCAGGCCCAGCGCATCCAGCTGCGGCGGCCGCAGCAGGGTGGAGATGTCGCGCAGCTTGGCAACGGTGGTATCGGCCAGGCTGACGATCTGTGCCAGGTCCTCGCCGCGCCGCTGCGCATCGTCCTCGTCCTGCGCCGCATAGGCCGACAGCTTGATCGCGGTGATCGCCTGGCCGATGTCATCGTGCAGGTCGCGCGAGATTGCCCGGCGCTCGTCCTCCTGCAGCGAGAACAGGCGGCCGGCCATCGCCTGCAGCTCGCGGTTGCTGGTCTCCAGCGCGCTTCGGGTCTGTTCGGATTCACTCAGGTCGCGCACGATCAGCAGCTTGCAGTCGCGGCCGCCGTAGCGCACGTCGCCCACCGCAATGCCAGCCTGGAAGCTGCGGCCATCGGCGCGCTGCATGGCCACCACGCTGCTGTGGCCCGGGCTGTGCTGCGGCTGCCCGGCGCGCATCTGCGCGCGCATCCGGGCCAGATCGCCGCCTGCCACCAGGGCCGACAGCGGCTCACCCAGCAGCGTGTGGCTGCCGTAGCCGAACAGGCCGGCCGCCCACGCATTGGCATACAGCACATGCTCGTCGGACAGGATCACCACGCCATCGGGCAGCACCCGCACCAGCTCGCGGAACTGCTCTTCGCGTTCGCGCAACAGGCGCCGCGACTGCTCACGCTCGGTCACGTCCTGCAACGTGCCCAGTATCCGGTCACGTCCGGCTTCATCCACGCCGCTGGCGGCACGCAGGTGCACCATCAGCGCACGGCCATCCATTGCCAGTACCGGCAGCAGCACGTCCACCTGCACCTGCTCACCCGAGCACAGCTCGGCCAGCACCTGATCGGTCTGTGCGGCCGTGGCCGGGTCGGCTGCCACCAGCAGCTCGTCGAAACGGTGCCAGCGTCGCGCCTCGGGCGGGCGACGGCCCAGCAGGCGATAGACCTGGTTGGAGTAACGGCCCTGGCCGGTGGACGGGTCCAGCTCCCACGCGCCGATCCGGGCCAGCTCGTGGGCTTCTTCCACGCGGGCCAATGCCTGGTCGCGCCGCAGTTGGGCCAGGTCTTCAGCGGTGCGGTCGATGGCGATCAGCAGGCGCGCAGTGTGGCCGTCGTAGTCGATCGCGTTCGAACGCAGTTCCATCTGCCGCAGGCTGCCATCACGCAGCTGCAACTGCGCGCGCAGGATGCACAGCTGGTCGGGCGCGCCGCGGATCTCCTCCAGCTTGGTCTGCAACGCCTGGTCCTGGCCGGGTGGCCAGAGCACGTCGATGGTCTGCGCCAGAAGCGCCTCGCGGTCCCAGCCGAAGGTGCTGCAGGCGGCCGGATTGGCATCGAGGATGGCCAGGCTGTCCAGGTCATACACCAGGATCGGGCCCGGGTTGCCCTCGAACATCTGCCGCAGGCGCAGTTCGGAGGCCTGCAGGCGGGCATGGGTGTGCAGCACGTGCTCGGCCAGCGGCCGCAGCAGCAGGTACAGCAGGCCGGCGCTGGCCAAAGCGAAGAACGCGCCCTTCATGCTCTGCCAGAGCGCCGCCTGCTGCGGGTCGGGCACCAGCGCGGTCACCGCGCCGTCGGTGGCGATCATCCAGGCCAGCGCCATCGCCAGGTAGCTCAGCACGATGCGCCGACGGTCGCGCCCCAGCGCCTGCGCCATCCGCGGGTCGGGAACAGGGGCGGTGCCGGTCGGTTCTACGGGCATGGACAGGGCAGGGAGGCGGGCAGGGAGAAGGGGTGCGGGCCATCTTACCGCGCAGCTGTGCCCTGGCCACTCAATTATCCGCCGCAGGCGCCGTTAACCACTGCGTGCCCCGCTGTCGGGCGTTTCATCCGGAGCAAGATCGCGTGGACCAAGGGATCATCGCCAGCCTGCTGCAGCATCCGCTCGCCTCGGCGCTGGTCATCGTCGACCGCAGCGGGCGCCCGCTCGCGGCCAATCCGGCTGCGCGCGAGCATGGCCTGCCGGCCACGGTGGCCGCCTACGCGCCGATGCTGGAAGACCTGCGCCTGCTGGCTGCCGACGGTGGCATCGTCGCCTGCACGCTGCCGGGCGGCCCGCGCGGCCACTACGATGGCCACCTGCGCGCCGTGCATGACGGCAGCGGCAACCTGCTCGCCTTCACCCTCAGCGTGCCCGAGCCGGTGCCGGTTGATGGTGGCGGTCGTTGGGAACTTGCACTGGACAGCGCCGGCCACAGCCTGTGGGACTGGGACATCCCCAGCGACCGGGTGGCGCGCACGCCCGCGCTGGGTGAGGAAACGGCCACGCAGATACTGGCGCGCGTGCACGCCGACGACATCACCCAGGTGCGCGCCGCGCTGGATGAACACCTGCACGGTGACAGTGAGCAGTACAGCGCCCAGTTCCGCTTCCGCCAGGCCGATGGCCAGTGGCGATGGGTGCTGGACCGCGGCCGGGTGGTGGCCCGTACCGCCGACGGCCAGCCGCTGCGCATGGTCGGCACCCATACCGACATCGAGCAGCAGAAGCAGCTGGAAGCCCTGCTGCAGGAGCAACAACTTCATCTGCGCGAAGCCCAGCGCATCGCCAGCATGGGCAGCTGGTCGTTCGATCCGCACAGCCGGCAATTCTGGTGGTCGCCGGAACTGCGCTCGCTGCTGGCGCTGCGGCAGGACAGCATCCCTGGGCAGCGACGCTGGCTCAAGCAGCTGCACCCGCGCTCACGTGGCGCACTGCGTGCGGCCTGGCGCCGCCTGTGGCGCGATGGCCGGGCTGCCAACCTCGAACTGGAACTGACCCGCGGCAACGAACCCTCGCAGCATCTGCGGTTGTGGATGCAACCGTTGCTGGACATGGACGGGCAGCCCAAGCGCCTGCTGGGGCAGGTGCAGAACATCACCGAACAGCATCAGACCGATGCCCTCATCCGTTGGCGTACCGAACTGCTCAACCGCGTGTCCGCGCTGGGTCGCATCGGTGGTTGCGAGATCGAAGTGGCGACGCGCAACATGCAATGGACCGAGGAGTGTTATCGCATCCACGGCCTGCGCAAGGAACCGATCACCCTCGACCAGGCGCTCGCGTTGTATGCCGAGGATTCGCGTGCGGCGTTTGAAGCCGCGCTGGGGCGCATCGCCGGTGGCGGCCTGCCGGAGCAGCTGGATCTGTGCTTCTACCGCCAGTCCGGGTTGCGCGTATGGGTGCAGGTGCTGATCGAACTGGACCGTCGTGATGGCCTGCCGCCGCGCTTTGTGGTCCTGTTCCGTGACATCACCCGCGAGCGCGAAGCAAACGAGCGGATTGAGCTGCTTGCCCACTACGATCTGCTGACCGGACTGCCCAACCGGGTGCTGCTGGGCGAGCAGACCTCCGAAGCCATCGAGGAGGCGCGCGATCGCGGCACCTCGCTGGCGATGCTGTTCATCGACCTGGACGGCTTCAAGAACATCAACGACAGCTTCGGCCACGCCACTGGCGATGCGCTGCTGAAGGCCGCCGCAACCCGGCTGCACCAGAACCTGCGCAACAACGACCTGTTCGGCCGCTTCAGCGGCGACGAGTTCATCGTGGTGCTGCGCGACCTGGCCGAACCGGAAGATGCCGGGCACGTGGCGCGCAAGCTGATCAATTCGCTGGCCGAGCCGCTGCGCCGTGGCGACACCACCTTGAAAGTGGGCGCCAGCGTGGGCATCGCCATGCTCGGCGAGAGCCAGACCGACTTCGATTCGCTGCTGCGCGCGGCCGACGCAGCGATGTACGCGGCCAAGGAAGCTGGTCGCAATACCTATCAGTATTACAGCCAGGACGCGCTGGCGCGGATCCAGCGCCGGCTGGAGATCGAGCACGGCCTGCACGGCGCCATCGAGCGCGACGAGTTCAGCCTGGCCTATCAGCCACTGCTGCACGCCCATCACGGCGAGCCCCCGGCAATCGAGGCGTTGCTGCGCTGGCATCGTCCGGGCATTGGCTACTGCAGCCCGGCAGAATTCATTCCGATCGCCGAAAAGTGCGGCGAAATCGTCCGCATCGGCGACTGGGTATTGTCCGAAGCCTGTCGCCAGGCAGCCGCGTGGGATCGTGCCGGCCTGCATTTCGAGCGCATCGCCGTAAACGTGTCGGCAGTGCAGTTGCGCGATCGTGGCTTTGCCGAGCGCGTGATCGAGATCTGCCACGCGCATGGCTGGCCACCGCAGCGGCTGGAGCTGGAGCTGACCGAATCGGCGTTGATCCGTGACACCGACATCCTGCGCCACTGCTTCGATGTGCTGGAACGGCACGGCGTGCCGCTGGCAGTGGACGACTTCGGTACCGGCTTCTCCAACCTCAATTACCTCAACCGTTTCCCGGTCGGCCGCCTGAAGATCGACCGCAGCTTCGTGCAGGGCATGCTGCATGACTCGGGCACCGCCGAGGTGACCCAGGCCATCGTCCATCTTGGCCACGCACTGGGCATGAAGGTGGTGGCCGAGGGCGTGGAAACGCACCAGGAAGAAGACATGCTGCGCCGCCAGGGCTGCGACGAGATCCAGGGCTACCTGTACTCGCGCCCGCTCACACCGCGCGACCTGGCGCAGTGGCTGCGCCAGCAGCACCTCGCCCCAGGCCGCACCGATGCCGCCAGCGAAGTGATGCTGGCGCGCTGACATACTCATCCACGCATGGCGTGGATCTACTTCCGAGCTAGCCTTGGTGGGTGCCGACCTTGGTCGGCATGGATGCCTGAGATCGCGATCAGCTGTGCACAGCGCGGATTTACCTGTATTCAGCATCGGGCCGGAAGGACCGCCTCGCTGCTGTCTGCTCGGCAAGTGATTTCAGTTCAGCGAGACGATCCCGCTTGACCAGGTGCGCTGCCTCCCAACCGCCTTCGACAACCGCGGGCGAGAAACTGTAAATCTCGTTCGGAGCCAGAGGCCCCAGGGAATCGAGTGCATGTGCATGCAAGGGCCGCTCCTCTTCGTCGGTGACGTCAAGATAAGGCCCATCCAAGACGTCCAGCAGGAACGCCAGTTTCCAGTAGCGTTCCGCCGCATCGGCGGGGCCCGGTACATCCGAGTCCGCCGAAACCTGTGCGCCGTGCGGGTCGATGCTGATCTGCACGGCGGTATTCTCCCCACACAACAGAATCTGGCCGAAAGCGGTCACTGCGTAGGCGTGAAATGTATCGGCGTGCTGCAGCGGATTGCCCTGCAGGTAAGTTTCGACAACCCCCGCATACAGGTGGGGATCGACCATGACGAGCCTGTCGTCGCGATAGCGTGCGAACCCGTCGCGTCGCCACAGCGCCAGCAGCAGGTCAGGCAAGACGCCTTCCCATGCCGCAAGTGTTGCCTCGGGAACCGCCTCGCCTTTGGAGCTCACAGTGAAGCTCTGCATGAACGCGTCGGATTCAGTGCCCGCTGGTTGCGCTCCCATGCCTGGGGCGGCCAGCGCATTTCCGTCGAAGCCGATTGACAGATAGCCCAGGACCGTCAGCATCGCCTCGGCGTGTGCAAGCTGCGGGGTCGATTCGTGGGATGGAATGGCGGTTGCTTTGCTTCCTGAGACAAGCAACAAGGCGCCCGCTGGAAGGCCGTGCCACGACTCCTCCAGCACCAGATGGCGCTGCAGTGCCTCATCGGCATCATCGTCAAGGATGATGACTGGCGGACCGTCGTGCAGGCACCCCGCGGCCACCTCGACCGCTGCGTCGATCACGCCTGCGTCAGGATCGTACGGATCGATCGGAGCGGAGTAGGGCTGTTGGAACTCTCCAAATGTCTGCAGGGCCTGCTGAAGCGCCTCGAGTGAATCGGGATCCATGGTCAATGGGTGAGGGGGTGCCGGAAGCTGCAAGGCAACTGAAAGGCAGAGGGCTGTGCTGGACATCGGGCGGCAGTCTGATCAGAGCCGGAATCGGCCTGTCACGATGAACGGCGGATTGGCCGAGGTCCATGCAAACAATCCGAAACTGTATGGCTCTGGTGGATCCATCCACGCATGGCGTGGATCTACTGCGGCGCGGCAACCAAGCGCTCGGGAAATTCGGAGCGAAGTCGTGCGCGTACCGCTTCGACCACCTCTACATAGCGTCGGCGCTGGATGAAATAGCCTATGTAGAACAGCACCAGGGCCACCAGCATCGGCCACGCAGCGGGTCGGACGAGGATGACCGGCACCAGCATCAGTGTCAGGCCCAGCGCGAACCAGCTGCACAGCCCGATCACCCGCACCTCCCTGCGCCGTGCATCGATCATCACCCGCCCGCGCATCAGCGGAAAGTAGCGACGGCCAACGCTCGGCACGAAGCTCTCGCGAAAGGCGATGCTGCCGTCCGGCAGCGCGCGGAACACCAGGCAAAGCCAGGTATCGGGCGGCAGGTCATGCTCCAGACCGGCCAGTGAAAGCTGCGCCAGCTCTGCCGGCGTAGCGGCGATGCGCTGGTTGAACAGCGCGATGCCGGTGCGGAAGAAGAACGGCGCCCAGAGGGCCAGCAGCAGGAGTTCGATCAGCAGCAATGCGATCAGGGCGATGGCCATCGGTCTTCCATGAACGGGACCGGCGCATCATGCCACGTGGGCAGTTGCATCCACGCATGGCGTGGATCTACCTCAAGGCTTCCCCATCCAACCCCAAATCCCACGCCAGCCCCAGCAGCTCATTGGCCAGGCCCGACGGGGCAGGGCGGGCGTCGGCCAGCTTCTGCAGCTCCTGGAATTCTTCGCGGGCCACCTCTTCCAGCTGGCGCAGCTGCTCACGTACGCCCGCATTGCGCGGGCGCTCGTTCTCGTTGATCGGGGGCAGGGCGCGGATCAGGGTCATGGTGCGCTTGCAGGATGCATCCAAAGGCGGGTCACACGCAAAGGCCCCGGCAGAACCGGGGCCTCGCACGCTGCCGGACGGGGCAGCGGACATCAGGATCAGAACAGCTCGACCGTACCGGCGCCCATGCTCTGCTGGGCAACCGGCTTGTGCGGCGGACGCTCCCATTCGCTGCGCAGTTCGCGCAGGCGGTTGCCGGTGCGCTGCAGGGCAGAGGCGATTTCTTCGTCGAACACGCCGCCGTTGCGGTGCAGCAGTTCCTGCAGGGCCACCGCTTCGCGGTTGATCGCGGTCAGGCGGTCCAGGTGGGTATGCACGCCGCCCAGGGCCTGGGTGGCGATGTCCTCGAACTGCAGGGCACGCACGGCTTCGGCCACGCTGCCGTCGATCGAGCGCGCGCAGTCGGACACTTCGCGCATGCCGTCACCCAGCGAAGCGTTGATCTGCGCCACGTTGTCCAGCATCGCCGCGGCTTCCTGGCGCGCTTCACGGGAGCGGTCCATATCGCGCGAGGCCATGTGCGAAACCGTCTCGCGGACCTTGGCGATGGCATCCTTGGAGCTGTGCGCCAGCTTGCGGATCTGCTCGTTGAAGGTGGTCGAACGCTCGGACAGGTTGCGGACCTCGTCGGCAACCACGGCGAAACCGCGACCGGCTTCACCGGCACGCGCAGCTTCGATGGCAGCGTTCAGGGCCAGCAGGTTGGTCTGGTCGGCAATCGACTTGACGTCTTCCAGCAGCGCGAAGATGCCATCCAGGTGCTGCGCCATCTGGTCGATGTGCTGCACGGTGGTGCTGCTCTGGCCGCTGACCTGCTCCAGCGCTTCCACCAGCTGTTCCATGCGGTGGCTGGCGTGCTGGGCGAAACGGGCAACGTCGAGGCCGGCGCCGCCTTCGTCACCGGCGCGGTCGACGATGCGTGACAGGGCCTGGCTCTGCTGGCGCGACTTGCGGTTCATGGCATCGAAGCTGCCGCCGAGGCTGGAGACGGCCTGGCGGATCAGGTCGCGGGCGCGTTCCACTTCGCCACGCGAACCGTCGATCTCGTTGCCGACGAAGTTGCGCAGTTCGGTCAGCAGCTGGTCCTGCTCACGCAGGACACGGGCATGTTCCGGGGAACGGTGCGCCTGGGCGCGGGCGGTCCACCACGCAAAGCCGAGCCAGCTCAGCGTCATCGTGGTCAGGATCGCCCAACGCAGGGCGACCGGCCATTCGAAACCGATGGCGAAGGGGAGCAGCAGGGTCAGAGCCAAGGGGGCGGCCAGACGGATGAAAATGCGTGAGTACATGGACGTTCTCGGGAGGTGCACGGAGGATGTATCGGCCGTACCCCCTTTCTCTTTAACGTCGATGTGCTCACTGAATGCGCCGGATTTCTGGCGCCATCCGCCGGGCATGGCCCGGCGCTACCCTCGGGGCGCTCGGTCGCCAGCGCCGGGCCATGCCCGGCGGGCTTCCCACCCTCAGGCCAGCTGCCGGTCCACGGCCTCGACCATCGCCTTGCGGCTGAGCAGGAAGTCCCAGTAACTGCCACCCAGCTGCCGCCACAGTACGGCGGCGCGCACGGCGGCCAGCAGCAGCGCACGGATCTCGGCCACCACGCCGGCCTGGCCCAGGTAATGCGGGTTGCCCTGCACCATGACCCGCGGCTTGAGGTGGCTGATGGTGTCTGCATACAGGCCGCCCAGCGCGGCCAGAACATCCGGGTGGCCGCTGTCACCCAGCTCGGTGGCCTGGCGCTGGGCGCGCTCGATACCCGAGGCGACCTTGTTCACGGTGGCGCCGTCCTGCACGAACCGGCGCTCCAGCTGCAGTACCGACAGGGCCAGCTTGGGCAGGATCGGGTCCTGGCCCTGGCTGCGGAAATAATTGTGCAGCAGGCGCAGGCCGGATTTCAGGGCGTGCCGATCGCCAAAAACCGCCTGCGGCGAGGACGCATCGATGCGGAACACGCTGTCCACGGCAGTGCGCACGGCAGCGGCGTCGGAGTGGCCGGTATCGGCGATACGGCGTACCTGCTGCAGGGCCTGGGCAATGCCGGCCAAAGCCAGAACGCGGTCGTCGACAGTGAAACTCATGCAGCGATTACCTCAAAAGGAGAAGGGGTGGTGCGCAGGCGCTGTTCCAGCGGCGCGTCGGTGGCGGCGATCACCGCGCCACCCAGGCAGACCTCACCGTCATACAGCACCAGGGATTGCCCGGGGGTGACTGCACGCTGCGGCCGGGCGAAGGTGACCTGTACGCTGCCATCGTCCAGCACATCCACCGTGCACGGCTCATCGGGCTGGCGGTAGCGGGTCTGCGCGGTGCATTCAAAACGCCGTGCCGGTGGTGCGCCGGCAATCCAGTGCGCGGTCTCCGAGCGCAGCCTGTTGGACAGCATCCACGGGCTGTCACGGTCCTGGTCCACATACAGCACGTTGCTGGCCACGTCCTTGCCGACCACATACCAGGGCGCGGCAGGGCGGCCGCGCACACCGCCGATGTTCAGGCCTTCGCGCTGGCCCAGGGTGAAATAGAAGACGCCAGGATGTTCGGCGATCACGCTGCCATCGCTGGGATCGAGGATCTGCCCGGCCTTGGCCGGCAGGTAGCGCCCAAGGAACTCACGGAAATCGCGCTCGCCGATGAAGCAGATGCCGGTGGAGTCCTTCTTGGCATGGGTCGGCAGGCTGACGTCGCGGGCAATCCGGCGCAGGTCGCTCTTTTCCAGGTCACCAATCGGGAACAGGGTGGCCGCCAGCTGCTCCTGCCCCAGCTGGTGCAGGAAGTAGCTCTGGTCCTTGGAACGGTCGGCGCCGCGCAGCAGCAGCCACTGATGGCCGCGCTGGGCAATGCGTGCGTAATGGCCGGTGGCGATCCGCTCGGCACCCAGTTCGCGGGCCGCATCAAGGAAGTGCTTGAACTTCACTTCGCGGTTGCACAGCACGTCCGGGTTGGGCGTGCGGCCGGCGGCGTATTCGGCCAGGAAGTGCTCGAACACGGCCTGCCAGTATTCGTTGGAGAAATCGCGGAAATGGAACGGAATGCCCAGCAGTCCGCAGACCGCTACCGCGTCGCGGCGGTCGTCCTCGGCGCGGCAGTCACCGCTGCCGTCGTCGGCCCAGTTCTGCATGAACAGACCGGCCACGGCCTCGCCCTGCTGCACCAGGCGCCAGGCAGCCACGGAAGAATCCACGCCGCCAGACACGCCAACCATCACCCGAGGGCTGCTCATGCGACCTCCCGGACCAGTGCAAGCGGGTAGCGCTGGCCGGCCAGGTAGTCGGCCAGCACCTGCCAGACCAGTGGGCTGCGCTGGCGTCCGGCGGCGGCCTGCAGTTCGGCCGGGGTCATCCACAGCGCCCGATCGATGCCGGCATCCAGCGGCCGCGCGGGGTCGTGCGAGACCGGGCGCGCGGCATAACAGAAGCGCAGGAACGGGGTGCCGTCACCGGCGGTCCACTGGTAGCAGCCGATGAAGGCGGTCAGTTCCACCGTCCAGCCGGTTTCCTCGACGGTCTCGCGCAGGGCGGCCTCGGCCAGGCTTTCACCCGGCTCCAGATGCCCGGCCGGCTGGTTCAGCACCTGCCGGCCCTCGATGGTTTCTTCCACCAGCAGCACCCTGCCGCCGTCGACCACCACGGTGGCGACGGTTGCATGCGGTGCCCAGCGCGGGTCCGGCGAGGTGTTCAACTCAGAGATCGTCCTTCTTGGTCAGCTCCAGCTCCATCGCGTCGGCGGTGCGGATGGCCGCATCGATGGCGTCGCTGAGCTGGTCGGAGGTGGCGTCGGCATCGATCTTCACCACGAACATCGCAGTCGATTCCTGCTTCACCCAGCCGCCCATCTTGGCGTCCTGCGAATCTTCCAGCAGGCGGTTGGCCACGGCCACCGGGAACTGCTTGGTCTGCGAGGTGTAGCCCGGCGACCAGATCTCGCGGATGTTGTGGGTACCGAAGTCTTCCACCGACGAGCGCACATAGACGATCTGGGTGCGATCGCCTTCGACATCGAACACCATCTGGTAATCGCCGTCTTCATCGACCTCGTAGGTGTAACCCAGCTTTTCCAGGTGACGGGCAACGGCCTTGTCGGCCTTCGTGCTGTCAGTGGTGGTCGCAGCGCCAGCGGTGCCCGCGGCAGCCAGGGCGATCAGCAGGGCGGAGAGAAGGGTCCTTTTCATGAAGATCCTGTGAAACCAAGTGTGTGGGAAGGTGCAATTGTGACGGCGGGCGCCCGTGCCGTCCATTCCACGCGGGGCCTACGCAAGGCCGTCGCACCCCTTATAATCGGCAGATGCCTCGCGAGTCCGCCCCCGATTCCCACCACGAGCACGGCGTTGCCGTGGAGCCCGCGCGCCCGGAAGTGGCGCCGCCGCCGTTCTACCAGGTCATGCTGCTCAACGACGACTACTCCCCGATGGATTTCGTCGTGGACGTCCTGCAGCAGTTCTTCAACATGGATCTGGACAAGGCCACCCAGGTGATGCTGCACGTCCACACCCGTGGCCGTGGCGTCTGCGGTGTGTTCACCCGCGAAGTGGCCGAAACCAAGGTGGCCCAGGTCAACGAGTACGCGCGGATGAACCAGCACCCGCTGCTGTGCACGATGGAGAAGGCCTGATCCTGGCACGGCGTGCCCACCAGGGTGGGCACCTACCAGGTTCGAGTCACGCCTCCGCCAGCGCCTGCAGGGCCATCACGGCCACCGCCTCATCGATGTCGGCCGGGTCGCCATCATCCCTGAACCACACCGCTGACAGGCCGGCACTGGTCGCGATCCAGCGCAGCAGCCGCGTGCGCTCGAGATCGGCCAGCCGGCAGACTTGTTCCACCCGGGCATGGAAGCGCTCGGGCCGTGTTGCCACATGGATGCCCGGCCCGCACAGGTCCGGGTTGCTGAACATCGTGGTGTAGTCGAACGCACGGTCACCCAGCAACCGCTTCGGGTCGATCGCCAGCCAGCCCCGCGCGCCGAAATCCAGCACGTTGTCGTGGTGCAGGTCGCCGTGCAGGGGCCGGATCTCCTGCTCGTCCTCCAGCAGTGCCATCGCCAGCGATCTGCACTGTTCCAGCAATGGCGGCAGCGGTGCCCTTGGTTGCAGCAGATCGGCGAACCATCTACGCAGGCAGACCAGATCTTCTGGTGGCGCGCTCCGTGGCCGGTGCAGCTGCTGCAGGACCTGGCACAGGATCATGGTGCAGGCGTCGTCCTCGCCCTTGATCGAGCGTTGCCGCAGCGAATCGCCGTGCGCCCGTTCGATCAGGATCGCCGGCCCCTCGTGGGCCAGCAGGCGTGCGGCACCGTCGCCGTTCCACCAGCGCAGCAGGCGATGGCCGTTCTGTTCCTCTGTCTCCGTGCTCACCTTCAACATGGCCGCCTCGCCAGAGGCGGTCAGCACCGGCCAGAGCCGGGCATGGGGGGTACGGATCGAAGGACCATCACGTCGCAATCGCCAGCGGCTCAGGTAGGGTTCGCTCATGTGGGTGGGCTGTCCTGGAGTGAACGATGATCAAGCGTTTGGTAGTGCTAACGCCATCTGAACGTCGCAATCCGCTAGGGTGATGGAAATCGTGTAGTCAGGCCGCATATTGTCTCCAACTGCCGCCGGAGTAATCCATGTTCAGCAAAGACCTCGAACACACCATCGGCCAGTGCTACAAGCGCGCCCGTGAGGCCCGACATGAGTTCATGACGGTCGAACACCTGCTGTTGGCACTGCTCGACAACCCGTCCGCCCAGGCCGTACTGAAGGCTTGTGGCGCCGACGCCGACCGCCTGCGCCAGGAGCTGGAGCAGGCCATCGAGGCCTCCGTGTCCCGCCTGGCCGAAGATGACGGCCGCGATACCCAGCCCACGCTGGGCTTCCAGCGCGTGCTGCAGCGGGCCGTGTACCACGTGCAGTCCTCCGGCAAGAAGGAGGTCACCGGCGCCAATGTGCTGGTCGCCATCTTCGGCGAGAAGGACTCCCACGCGGTCTATTACCTCAACCAGCAGGATGTCACCCGGCTGGATGTGGTCAATTACCTGTCCCACGGCATCGCCAAGCTGGGCGAGGAAGGCGAGCAGCCGTCCTCCTCCGAGGGTGAGGGCCGCATGGAAGGGGGCGAAGGCGAGCCCAAGGGCGATGCCCTGACCGAGTTCGCCAGCAACCTCAACGAGCAGGCGCGTGCCGGTCGCATCGACCCGCTGGTCGGCCGTGCCGACGAGATCGAGCGCACCATCCAGGTCCTGTGCCGCCGCCGCAAGAACAACCCGCTGTACGTGGGCGAGGCCGGCGTCGGCAAGACCGCGATTGCCGAGGGCCTGGCCCGACGCATCGTTGAGGGTTCGGTGCCGGACGTGCTGGCCGATGCGGTCATCTATTCGCTCGACCTCGGCGCGCTGGTGGCCGGTACCAAATACCGTGGCGACTTCGAAAAGCGCCTGAAGGGCGTGCTGACCGCGTTGAAGAAGGTGCCCAATGCGGTGCTGTTCATCGACGAGATCCATACCATCATCGGCGCCGGTTCGGCGTCGGGCGGCACCATGGACGCCTCCAACCTGATCAAGCCGGCACTGGCGTCGGGCGAGCTGCGCTGCATCGGCTCGACCACCTTCCAGGAATACCGCGGTATCTTCGAGAAGGACCGGGCGCTGGCCCGTCGCTTCCAGAAGATCGACATCGTCGAGCCGACCGTGGGCGAAACCTACGAGATCCTGCAGGGTCTGAAGTCGAAGTACGAAGCCCACCACGGCGTCACCTACGCCGATGAAGCGCTGCAGGCCGCCGTCGACCTGTCGGTCAAGCACATCGCCGATCGCCTGCTGCCGGACAAGGCCATCGACGTGATCGATGAGGCCGGTGCCCGCCAGCGCCTGATGCCGGAAGGCCAGCGCAAGGAGCTGATCGACGTCGAGGAAGTCGAGGCCATCGTCGCCAAGATGGCGCGCATTCCGGCCAAGCAGGTCAGCGCCACCGACAAGGATGTGCTGCAGCACCTGGAGCGCAACCTGAAGATGGTGATCTTCGGCCAGGATCCTGCCATCGGCACCCTGGCGTCGGCCATCAAGCTGGCACGCTCGGGCCTGGGCAATCCGGAAAAGCCGATCGGCAACTTCCTGTTCGCCGGCCCCACCGGTGTCGGCAAGACCGAGGTGACCAAGCAGCTGGCGCTGCAGCTGGGCATCGAGCTGGTCCGATTCGACATGTCCGAGTACATGGAGCCGCATTCGATCAGCCGCCTGATCGGTGCGCCCCCGGGCTACGTCGGCTTCGACCAGGGTGGCCTGCTGACCGAGAAGATCGTCAAGACGCCGCACTGCGTGCTGCTGCTGGATGAGATCGAGAAGGCGCACCCGGACATCTTCAACATCCTGTTGCAGGTGATGGACCGCGGCGTGCTGACCGACACCAACGGCCGCGAAGCCAACTTCAAGAACGTGGTGCTGGTGATGACCACCAATGCCGGCGCGGCGCAGGCCTCGCGGCGCTCGATCGGCTTCACCAAGCAGGATCACGCCACCGATGCGATGGAGACCATCCGTCGTGCGTTCACCCCGGAATTCCGCAACCGCCTCGATGCGGTGGTGCAGTTCCAGCCGCTGGGCTTCGAACACATCCTGCGCGTGGTGGACAAGTTCCTGATCGAGCTGGAGATGCTGCTGCAGGAGAAGCACGTCAGCCTGTCGGCCACGCCGACTGCGCGCGACTGGCTGGCCCACCACGGTTTCGACCCGCTGATGGGTGCCCGCCCGATGGCGCGGGTGCTGCAGGACAAGGTGAAGCGCCCGCTGGCCGACGAACTGCTGTTCGGCAAGCTGGTCAACGGTGGCAAGGTCAGCATCGACGTGCGCAACGACGAGCTGGTGGTCGAGGCGCAGGCCGAGCCGGAACGGCTGTTGCCCGCCACGGTGGAGTAAGGATGTGCCGGGCAGCGCCCGGCAACGGAAGCAACGACAGGGCGGCGCAGGCCGCCCTTGTCGTGTCAGCTCCTCAGCGGCTGCGCTGGCGGGCCATGCGCTGGAAGGTGGCAGCTTCGAGGGGCTCGATCCGCTCGACCGTGCAGCTGGCGCGGTCGGTCTTCAGTACGCTGCGTGAGCCGGCGCACAGCTGGTTGCTTTCGCCCTGGGTTTCAAAGGCCAGCCGGCGCGAGGTCACGGCGCCGTTGCAGGAGGCTTTGAACACCACGCGGTAGTGCTGGTCACCATTGCGCAGCAGCACATCGCGATCGGCGCCGGCGCGGACGATCTGCTGGTCTTCGCTCAAGGCAATGCAGCTGTCACCGGCGCTTGCCGACGGCGTGTCGGCGGCCTGGGCGGCGGGTGCGATCAGGGCGGCAGTGCTGAGTACCAGGGCGGCGAAGCCAGCGGGCAGGGAGGTCACGTTCATGGCAGGGGCAGGGGATGGCGATCCGGACTGGATCGGATGCCACGATGACGCTGCCGCTGCGAATGCGAATCTGCCGCAAGCATGGCTGACCGATGTCACGGTGCATTCGGTCAGGGTGCCGTCCGGCAGGGCCGGATTGCAGGCATGACAAAAGGCCAGCGTCCAGGGCTGGCCTTGTCGAGGTGGCGCAACGCGCCAGCCGCTTACTTCATTCGGTAGGTGATACGACCCTTGGTCAGGTCGTACGGGGTCATTTCAACCTTGACCCGGTCACCGGTGAGGATGCGGATGTAGTTCTTGCGCATGCGGCCGGAGATGTGGGCGATGATTTCGTGCCCATTTTCCAGACGAACGCGGAAAGTGGTGTTCGGCAGCGTCTCGCTGACGGTGCCCTCGAACTCGATGGAATCGTCTTTCGACATGTAGTCCTGTGCGGTTCAGAAAACGGCCACGCTGGGCCTAAGGCGCAGCATTTTACGCGTCAAACGCCCAGCTTGCAAAGATTGTGTTATTCCCCGGCAAAATCGGCTGCCTGCACGCGCCCGACGAGCCGGGTCCAGGCGCCTTCCCGGCCCGGCGCCTGTACCGCGCTGCGGACCTGCTGCAGAAACGGCGCGCGCGGCAGATGCTCGGCACCCATGCGCAGCAGATGCGGATTTTCCACCTGCGCGTCGATCAGTGGCCAACCCCAGCCGTGAAGCGTGCGTGCCAGTGCGGCCAGCGCCACCTTGGAGCCGCCACTTTCGCCACTGAACATGCTTTCACCAAAGAACATCGTGCCGATGGCCACACCATAGATGCCGCCGACCAGCGTCTGCCGATCCCACACCTCGAAGGAATGTGCGAAACCCAGGTCGTGCAGCTGGCTGTAGGCATCCACCATCGCCGGGCTGATCCAGGTGCCGTCCTGGCCGGGGCGGGGCGCGCTGGCGCAGGCACGCATCACCTGGCTGAAGGCGGTATCGGCGGTCACTTCCCAGCAGTTGCCGCGCAGCTGCCGGCGGAACCTGCTGCTCAGGTGCACGCCGTCGGTACGGAACACCATGCGCGGGTCCGGCGACCACCATAGGATCGGCTCGCCTTCACTGAACCACGGAAAGATGCCGCCGGCATAGGCATTGAGCAGGCGCAGCGGGTGCAGGTCGCCGCCCACCGCAAGCAGGCCATCGGGTTGGCGCAGCGCTGTCTCGGCCGGCGGGAAGGGGGCATCCGGCGCATCGGCCAGGCGCCAGGGCAACTGACGGGTCATGCCGGCATTGTATTCGTCGTGACGATGCGCGATGTCTGGCACCATCACGCACTATCGGCAAGGAGCCCCGCATGAGCGATCCGATCACCGCCATCCTCGATGCGCACGATGCGCCGCGCACACGCAATGACAGCCTGGCCATGCTGTTGACCCTGGCCAGCGAAGACCGTCCCCAGCTTGGCGCGCTGCTGCTGCGGGCGCTGGACCGCCCCTCGCCCAGCTCCACCTTCCTCGACACCGCCCTGGATCTGCTGCCGGACGAGGCTGTCGCCCCGGTCTGTATTGACGCCTGGCGGCGCTATCGTGACGGCGAGCGCGGCGAGCTGCTGACCAGCGTGCTGGAGTTTGCCAGCTACCAGGCGCCGCACACGCTGCAGGACGATTGGGAGGCGCTGCTGGAGGTCGCCATCGAGGATCACATCCAGCTGGCCTCGCAGGTCTGGCAGGCATTGCCGCCGTCGGTTGCGACTGACTGGGCGCATCGGTTGACCGAGGCAGACGACGATCGCGAACTGGAGCGGGCCAAGGCAGTGCTGCTGGCCACCCAGCCGGAGACCCATGCCGCCGCCCGTGGCTACCTGGCGGACTGGAGCGACCTGGATGCCGAGGTCTGGGCGCACTGGGCAGGCTTGGCCGATGGCCCGCGCCTGCGCCATCTGCATGGCCGGCAACCGCTGCACCTGCGCTTCGGGCGCGAACAGCATCGTGCACAGGTGGCCGAAGAGCCTGCCTGGCGCAAGCGGATCTGGCGGCTGCATCCCACCTGGAATGGCGGCCAGGTGCTTCACGCCGGGCGCGTGGGCGGGCTGCTCGATGCCTTGTGCGGCAGCTGTCATGCGCCGCTGCAGCGTCTGCTGCAGTCCGATGCTGCGGCGCTGCAGCCGGACGCGGAGGGCGAGGTCACGCTCGGGCTTTGCCTGGACTGCTGTGGCTGGGAAGACCCGCCCGTGCGTTTCTATCGGCACGATGCACAAGGCATGCCGAGCTGCCACCCCAGCCAGCACTGCCAGGTGCCGATCAATCCCACCGACAGCGGCGACCTGCTGCAGGCCGAGGTGGGTCTTGCCGCGATGGACAGCCATCGCTGGCAGCAGCAGGACTGGGGCCAGTCCAATCACCGGCAGAACCTGTCGCGGGTGGGTGGCGCACCGAGCTGGGTGCAGAGCGCGCACTACCCGGCGTGCATCGATTGCGGCGAGCAGATGCCTTTTGTGATGCAGCTGGACTCAACGTTGCCGACTAACAATGAAGGCATGTTGCTGTGGGGTAGTGGCGGCATGCTCTACAGCTTCTGGTGCGCGAAGTGCCGGGTGAGCGGGCACTTCTGGCAGTGCACCTGAGCGCCGCATCCCCGCCATTGCCGTGGTGGATGCCAACCTTGGTTGGCGCGCTTCTCCGACGCTACGGTTCCGCGCGGAACGGGCCATGCCCCTGCAGCTCCTGCTGGTAGCGCCGCACATCCCGCCGCTCCTGCCGGCACCAGTCGCGCAGTGCCTCGGCAAACTCCGCATCGGCCACCCAGTGCCGGCTGCGCACGATGGTGGGCAGGAAGCCGCGTGCCAGCTTGTGCTCGCCCTGCGCACCCGGCTCGAACCGGGCCACGCCCTCGCGCAGGCAGTACTCGATGCCCTGGTAGTAGCAGGCCTCGAAGTGCAGGCCGGGCAGGGTGGCACCGCCCCAGTAGCGGCCGTACAGCGTGTCGCCACCGCGCAGGCACAACGCGCCGGCAATCGGTTCGCCGTCCTGTTCGGCCAGGAACAGCACCAGCCCGCGTCCCAGTGAAACCGCCAGATGGCGCAGGAACGCTTCGGTCAGCGCTGGCGCGTTGCCGTATTCCAGGAACGTCTGCAGGTAGAAGCGGTACATCGCCTGCAGATCGGCGCGGGTGGCCTCATCGCCATGCACCACCCGGAAGCTGATGCCCTGGCGGCCGACCTTGGCGCGCTCCTGGCGGATGTTCTTGCGGTGCTTGTGGTCCATCGCGCCCAGGAACTGCTCGAACGTCACCCATTCGCCCGGGTTCTGCCACTGGAACTGGATGTCCTCGCGCAGCAGCCAGTCGTCATCGAAGACCGTTTCGTCAGCTGCCGTGTGGAAGTTGATGTGGGCTGATGACACATCCAGCGCGGGCAACCGGTCGCGCAGTGCCGTCAGCAGGGCGGTGCGCTGCGCGTCGTCACGGGCCAGCAGGCGCGGACCGGTCACCGGCGAGTACGGCACCGCGCCGAGCCACTTCGGGTAGTAGTCGCGTCCGTGCCGCGCATAGGCATTGGCCCAGGCGTGGTCGAACACGAACTCACCGTGGGAATTGGTCTTCAGGTAGCCGGGAACGGCGCCGACCAGGGCATCACCGTCCCAGAGGGTGAAGTGCCGCGGCTGCCAGCCCCAGTCCTCGCGCAGGCAGCCGTAGGTTTCCAGGCCGGACAGGAAGGCGTGGCTGACGAATGGATTGCGGCCATCGTGCAGGGCGTCCCAGGCGGTGGCGGGAACGGTCTGCAGGGAGTCGAGGAAGCGGGCGGTGGGCATGTGAGAAAGGATAGGGCAGGTGGGATGCGAACGGTGCTGGCGGGATCGGGTTGGTTTGTTCCGGGCCTTGAGTGAGGAAAGTTTGAATCCTTTGGGGGTGTGCGCGCGTTGGAAGAACGCCGCTGCGGCATCGGACAGGCTGGTGCGTGCCGCAGGAGCGGTGCATTCATTCCGAACAAGGAGTAGTCACGATGAACCGGAAAAATCCCCGAAGAACCCTTTTTGTGCTGCTGGCCCTTCTGGGGGGCGCACTATCACCTGGCCTCGTCCTGGCTGCCGCGCCTCCCGCCGCAGCAGAGCGTGACGCAGGACTCGACATTCTGTTGACCCAGAAGGCGCGTGACATCCTGGAGCGGGTTCGTCTCGTGGATGGGCAGGCGCGGACCCGCCGGGTCGAGGTGTCAGCGGATATCGCCAAGGGTGTTGTGACCGTGGCCTTGGATCGGGCCTTCCTTCCGGCCGATTACGGACCGTCGTTCGAGGATCAGCGAAGCGAGATCAGTTTTGGACTGCTGCATTGGGCCGAGCAGGCGGCGCCGTTCAGTCGTGTCATTTTTCTGTATGACGGGAAAGAGATCGAGCACTACTTTCCTGAGATAAAGGCTGCGGACGATGCGGCGCGGGAGGCGGGGGAGGCGCTGCGGCGGATACGTGGAACACCTGGTTCCGGGATGGCATTCGTAGCAGCCGGGCATGGGTATTTCTACAGCTACAAGGACAACCGGTGGGTGACCTCGAGGGATGAATGGAATGGCGTCTCCGAGGGGCTGTTGACTCCGTCGTACGCCGAGGAACTAAAGGCGGTGATCGAGCAAAGGAGCCAGATGCCTGTCGTCCGTCCGCGCGTTCAGACCATGGGGACGACTCATCCGCCAAGTGGTGAGGAGTGGTGGACCATAGCTGCGCGCTACGCAATTGCGGAGCAGTATCCGGGCGAGACAAAGATATGGAATACGTACGCAGGTAGTGCGCTTTGGGATCGGGAGGAGCGTGAAGACATCAACAGTCGACCGCTTCTCGCAAACCACCACCGGGCTGAGGTGGCGATTCATCTACACAGCAATGGAGAACCCTCGGGGTCCGCGCGAGGCACTCGTGTGATCGTGCAGCCTGGAAGGCCGATGGATGCTGCCCTTGCACAGAGTGTTCTATGTTCGATGAAGGAGCTGATTCACTCGTTACCTGAACATGGGGCATTCACGGTGGCTCCTGCTCCACATGCGCTGGACAAAGGAGAGAATCGAGAGGCGCACATGCCGTCGATCATCGTAGAGACCGCGTTTCACACGAACCCGGATGATGCCAAGGCGCTTCTTGACCCCGTCTTCCGGTCTGCTGCCATGAAGGGCGTTGAGAAAGGCTATCGCTTGTGGGCGACCGGAAAGGCATGCGAGACCTTGGCCCTCGATCCTCTGGCAGATGTACAGATCCCGGTGCGCTCCTCTCGGTTTGTCCCGGTCGCATTCAAGGGCAATCCCCAGTATCCCCTGGTGCTGGAGTTGAGCGTTGCCTCTTGCGTGGGGGGAAACTGTACGCCGTCGGACGAGGAATTCATGGACCCCGGCCAGCCAGTGCAGCTTGAATTGCTCTGCAATGGCGACGGGGTCGGAACCGTTCGCTGGCGGACACGCCTACGCGATGCGGATGGCGTAGTGACGGAGTATCAGGAGTTCAATCAATCCTGCGTCCTGACCTAAGCGGTTTCACAGTGTTGTACTTGCCAGGCATGGCCTGGCGCTACTGAAAACAAAAGGCCGGCGCTCTCGCGTCGGCCTTTTGTCGCAGTCGAGCATGGCTCGACTCTACAGAAGCAGGTTCGCTTCTCAGCTGGCCTTGCCCTGTGCATCCAGGTAACGCTCTGCGTCCAGTGCGGCCATGCAGCCGAAGCCGGCCGAGGTGATCGCCTGGCGATAGTGCTGGTCGGCCACGTCGCCGGCGGCGAACACGCCTTCCACCGAGGTCTGGGTGGCGTTGCCGCCCAGGCCCGAACGGATTTCCAGGTAGCCGTTGTTCATGGTCAGCTGGCCGTCGAACAACTGGGTGTTCGGGTGGTGGCCGATGGCCACGAAGAAGCCGTGGGCATCGATGTCGCGGGTGCTGCCGTCCAGGGTCGACTTCACGCGCACGCCGGTCACGCCGGCCTCGTTGCCCAGCACTTCCTCCACCTGGTGGTGCCAGACGGTTTCGATCTTGCCGGCTTCAACCTTGGCGAACAGCTTGTCCTGCATGATCTTTTCCGCCTTCAGGGTGTCGCGGCGGTGGACCAGGTAGACCTTGCGGGCGATGTTGGACAGGTACAGCGCTTCTTCCACGGCGGTGTTGCCGCCGCCGACCACGACCACGTCCTGGTCACGGTAGAAGAAGCCGTCGCAGGTGGCGCAGGCGGAGACGCCGCGGCCCTTGAACTCGTCTTCGGTCGGGATGCCCAGGTACTTGGCGGTCGCGCCGGTGGAGATGATCAGGGCGTCGCAGGTGTATTCGTGGCTGTCGCCGATCAGCTTGAACGGGCGCTGCGACAGGTCCGCGGTATGGATGTGGTCGAAGATGACCTCGGTCTCGAAGCGCTCTGCGTGGGCCTGCATGCGCGCCATCAGGTCCGGGCCCATCAGGCCATGGGCGTCACCCGGCCAGTTGTCCACTTCGGTGGTGGTCATCAGCTGGCCACCCTGCTGCAGGCCGGTGATGACGACCGGCTTCAGGTTGGCGCGGGCAGCGTAGACGGCAGCGGTCCAACCGGCCGGGCCGGAACCGAGGATGACAAGACGCTGGTGGCGGGAGGGCAGGCTGGTGCTCATGTAGACTCGCGAAAAGGTAGATGGGACAAGGCGCGGCGATGTTTGCACAGCATCCTTGGCTGGTCATAGAGTGGCGGCTGGGGCAGGGCGATTCAAGCCGATGAACAGAACAGCGCCATCCACGGGCGGTTTCAGGCCCCGTCCTCGCTTGTGCGGCAACGGATAACTGAAAACTGACGCCGTCTCGTTTATTATCAAACACTAACAGCGCATTCCAAAGGTATGGTCTAAGGTGGCGAAGCAGGTCCCCGAACGCTCCAAGTCCGACGACAAAAAGGCATCGCGTCGCTCGGCGGCAGCGGCCACGACCGACAACCCACGCCGTCAGCGCCTGTGGCGCGACCTGGGTCTGATCGCCATCGCGCCGGCGCTGCTGTATCTGGCTGCCAGCCTTTTCACCTATTCAGCGACGGACCCGGGCTGGTCACACACCGGCAGCGTGGTTGCGCCGGTACACAACATGGGCGGCCGCGCGGGCGCGTGGATCGCCGACGTGCTGCTGCAGCTGTTCGGCTACATCGCCTTCCTGCTGCCGGTGGTGCTGGGCGCGCTTGCCTGGATCGCGATGTTCGGCCTCAAGCGTGAGAGCAAGGGCGAGAACGATCTGGACCCCGCGTTGCGGCTGGTTGGCCTGGTCGGCTTCCTGATCGCCGGCACCGGTTTCCTGCACGTGCGCTTGTTCAGTGGCGACGTCTCCCATGCAGGCGGCATCCTCGGCAAGCTGGTCGGCAATTCGCTCAGCGTGGGCTTTGGTGCGCTGGGCGCGAACCTGTTCGTGCTGGTGTTGCTGCTGGCCTCGATCACCCTGGCCACGGGCCTGTCGTGGTTCGTGGTGATGGAGAAGATCGGCCGCGGCGTGATGTCGCTGGCACCGTTGCTGGAGCGCAAGAAGGAGCAGGCCACCGAATGGCAGCAGACCCGCGTCCTGCGCGAGGAACGCCAGGAAGTGCGGAAGGCCGATGCCGAAGTGCGCGCCAAGCGCGAGCCGGTGAAGATCGAGCCGCGCCCGGAGCCGGTGATCGAAAAGAGTGACCGGGCCAAGCGCGACAACCAGATCCCGATGTTCCGTGGCGTCAATGGCGACGGCTCGGACCTGCCGCCGCTGGCCCTGCTGGATGATCCCAAGCCGCAACCCGTGGGCTATGACAAGGACACCCTCGACGCGCTGTCGCGGCAGATCGAGTTCAAGCTCAAGGACTTCCGCATCGATGCACAGGTGGTCGGCGCCAACCCCGGCCCGGTCATCACCCGCTTCGAGATCGAGCCGGCGCCGGGCATCAAGGTCAGCCAGATCAGTTCGCTGGACAAGGACATCGCCCGCGGCCTGTCGGTCAAGTCGGTGCGTGTGGTCGATGTGATCCCGGGCAAGTCGGTGATCGGCCTGGAAATCCCCAACGTCACCCGCGAGATGATCTACCTGTCCGAGCTGCTGCGCTCGAAGGAATACGACAAGTCGGCCAGTTCGCTAACTCTTGCGCTGGGCAAGGACATCGCCGGTCGCTCGACCGTGGCCGACCTGGCGCGCATGCCGCACCTGCTGGTGGCCGGTACCACCGGTTCGGGCAAGTCGGTGGCGGTCAACGCGATGGTGCTGAGCCTGCTGTTCAAGGCGTCGCCGAAAGACCTGCGGATGCTGATGATCGACCCGAAGATGCTCGAACTGAGCGTCTACCAGGGCATCCCGCATCTGCTGGCGCCGGTGGTCACCGACATGAAGGAGGCCGCCAACGGCCTGCGCTGGTGCGTGGCCGAGATGGAGCGCCGCTACAAGCTGATGAGCGCGGTGGGCGTGCGCAACCTGGCCGGCTTCAACAAGAAGGTGAAGGACGCCCAGGACGCCGGCCAGCCGATGATGGACCCGCTGTTCAAGCCGAACCCGGAGCTGGGCGAGGCGCCGCGTCCGCTGGAGACGCTGCCGTTCATCGTCATCTTCATCGACGAATTCGCCGACATGATGATGATCGTCGGCAAGAAGGTCGAAGAGCTGATCGCGCGACTGGCGCAGAAGGCACGTGCGGCCGGCATCCACCTGATCCTGGCTACCCAGCGCCCGTCGGTTGACGTCATCACCGGCCTGATCAAGGCCAACATTCCCACCCGCATCGCCTTCCAGGTCAGCTCGAAGATCGATTCGCGCACCATCCTCGACCAGTCCGGCGCCGAGACGCTGCTCGGTCACGGCGACATGCTGTACCTGCCGCCGGGCACGGCGATGCCCGAGCGTGTGCACGGCGCCTTCGTGTCCGATGAGGAAGTGCATCGCGTGGTCGAGCACCTCAAGGCAATGGGGCCGGCCGACTATGTCGACGGCGTGCTGGACGAAGTACAGACGATGGGCGATGGCGTGGTGGTCGGTGCGACCGGCCTGCCGGAGACCAGTTCCGGCGGCGGCGATGAGTCCGACCCGCTGTACGACGAAGCGCTGCGCGTGGTCACCGAGACCCGCCGCGCGTCGATTTCCGGTGTGCAGCGTCGCCTGAAGATCGGCTACAACCGCGCGGCGCGACTGATCGAGGCCATGGAAGCGGCCGGTGTGGTCAGTCCGCCCGAGCACAACGGCGACCGCACGGTGCTGGCACCGCCGCCGCCGAAGTAAGCCAAGCCCTGCCGCACTCCCGACGTCCAAGGAACCGACGCATGCTTCAACCCGTTTCCTGCGCGCTGGCGCTGGCCTGCCTGCTGGCAGCCGGCCCGGCGCTGGCCGACGCCGCCGCGACCGCTGTACCCGCAGTCGCGCCGCCATCCACCGGCGGCGATGCCGAGGCCAGCAACAACTTCAGCTTTGTACGTTATCGCGCCGACTACCAGGTACGCGCCGATGCCGGCAACGTGCAGACTGAAACCTACGAAATCCTGCTCAAGGCCAAGGCAGCGGTGGAGCAGTTCAGCCAGGTGCGGTTGAGCTACAGCGAGAAGATGGAAACGCTGGATGTGGTCAACGCCTATACGCTGACCGCCGACGGCCAGCGCCGCGAAGTGCCGGCCGATCGCATCTACACCCAGGAAAGCTATTCCAGTGCCTCGGCGGCGATGTATGCCGACCGCAAGGTGCGGGTGATCGTGTTCCCGAACCTCGCGCCGGGCACGCGGCTGTTCTACCAGGTGCGCCGGACCCAGCTGACGCCCTATTTCCCGGGCTACTTCGGCCTGTGGGAAACCTTCAATGTGTTCACCCAGTACGACGATGCCGAAGTGACCCTCAGCGCGCCGGCCAATCTGCCCATGTTCGTGGACAGCCGTGGCGTGCAGGGCAGTGACCGGCCGGTGGTGAAGAACGGCCAGGCGCAATGGCGCTGGCGCTACCAGCGCCGCGAGCCGATGCAGGCGCAGAACTGGTCGGCGGCGGTGTGGGAGTTCGGGCCGAACATCATGGCCAGCACCTATCGCGACTGGGCGCAGATGGGCCGCGCCTATCAGCTGAAGGCAGGGCCGGCCGCACAGGTCACCCCGGAGATCCAGGCGCTGGCCGATGAAGTCACCGCCGGCATCAGCGACCGTCGCGCGCAGGCCGATGCGCTGTACCGCTGGGTGGCGCAGAACATCCGCTACGTGGCGGTGTACCTGGGCAATGGCGGCCTGGAGCCGAACAGTGCGCAGAGCATCCTCGACAACCACTATGGCGACTGCAAGGACCACGTAACGATCCTCGAGGCGCTGCTGGCGGCCAAGGGCATCACCAGTTCGCCGGTGCTGATCGGTGCCGGTGGCGGCCCGACGCTGCCGAAGATTCCGCTGCTGGGCCGCTTCAACCACGCCATCACCTACGTGCCCGAGTTCGACCTGTACCTGGATTCGACCAGTGCCTGGGCGCGCTTCGGCCAGCTGCCCGATGGCGACCTCGGTGCGCCGGTGCTGCACACCCGTGATGCCACCCTGGCGCGCACGCCGGCCAATGATCCGCAGCGCAACGCCACGGTGATGGAGGTGCGCTTCACCTTCGACGCGCAGGGCAACTTGCGTGGCGAGACGGTGCCGCAGCTGAGCGACAACGCCGAGATCGGCATGCGCGCGCAGTTCGCCCAGCTCAATGCACAGAACCGGGCGCGCGCTGAAGAATCGATCATGGCCGCGTCCGGTTTCGATGGCCGCGGCCAGCTGCAGCTGCAGGGTGTGCCGGTCGACCTGACCCGGCCGTTTGGCTATCGCATGGCCTTCCAGGCCGAGGACTACGTGGACTTCGATGTGGCCGGCGGCATGGCCGTGCCCGATCCGCCCGGTGGTGAATCGGTACGCGGGCTGTATGCCAGCGCCTCGGCGCCGGACAATGAGACGCCGTTCTACTGCAATGCCAGCCTGCGCGAGGAAACCTATCGCCTGCAGTTCCCGGCCAATGCCCCGATCATCGCGATTCCGCGCAGCCAGCGGTTTGCCAATGCGGCCGGCGAGTACCGGGTCGACTGGAGCCGGCAGGGCCAGGAAGTGACCGTGCATCACCGCCTGCAGCAGAACGCGGTGCGCGGCGCCGAGGCGCTGTGCCAGCCGCAGGACTATGCCGCGTTCCGCGCGCTGTTCCGCGAGGTACGCCGCGGCTTCCGTGGCCAGGTGCTGTACGGCAAGCTGCCGGCCGCTGGCAGCTGAATCGCCGATCAGCGATCAGGGCGTCATAATGGCGTCCTGATCGCCCATTCATCTTTCGCCGGGCACACTGGCACCCAACTTTCCTGGCCGCGCGCCCACAGGATCCCTGCATGAACCTTCGCCTCCGCCGTTTCCTTGCCACCACCACCCTGGCCGTGGCCTGCGCCGCTGCCGGCAGCGCCTGGGCCGGCGCCCGTGATGACCTGAAGACTTTCACCACCGGCCTGAAGGGCCTGGATGGGCAGTTCAGCCAGCAGGTGTTCGACAGCCGTGGCAAGGTCAAGGAATCCACCAGTGGTCGCGTCGCTTTGTCGGCACCGCGCCTGTTCCGTTGGGAATACGTGCGCCCGCACGAGCAGCTGATCGTGGCTGACGGCAAGAAGGTGTGGATGTTCGAGCCGGACCTGGAGCAGGCGACCGTGCGCGAGCAGGGCAAGGAAGAGCAGAACAGCCCGCTGACCGCGCTGATCAACCCGGCACTGCTGGAGCAGCAGTACGACGTGAGCGAAGAGGCCGCTACCCGCGATGGCCTGCAGTGGCTGTCGCTGTCGCCGAAGCGCGAGACCGAAGCCAGCTTCCAGTACGCCGCGCTGGGCTTCAACGCGCAGGGCCTGGCGAAGATGGAAATCACCGACGCCGTGGGCCAGCGCACCGTGATCAGCTTCAGCGGCTGGAAGCGCAACCCCAGCTTCGCGGCCAACACGTTCCGCTTCACCCCGCCGGCCGGTACCGACGTCATCGGCAACTGATCGCGGTCGCCGGGCATGGCCCGGCGCTATCTGCTCTGGTGGGTGTCAACCTTCGCCCTTGGTGGGTGTCAACTGGCACCGCCTTGGTGGGTGTCAACCTTGGTTGACACGCTTTGATCTGCCGGCCAGCGGCCGGCACTACCGATCCTGATCCGCCTCGCAGGGCCCGGCACTACCGCCCCTGGTAGGTGCCAACCTTGGTTGGCACGCTCTCGCGGTACAATGAGCACGTGCCAAGACATCGCTCCACTTCATTCCCCGGCCCCGATCTACTGAGTGTCGATCGGGAACACATGCGCCCGCTGGCCGAGCGCATGCGCCCCCGCACCCTGGATGAGATGGTCGGGCAGAAGCGTCTGCTCGCGCCAGAGAGCGCGTTGCGCCGTGCCGTCGAATCCGGTCGCGTGCATTCGATGATCCTGTGGGGACCGCCCGGCTGCGGTAAGACCACGCTGGCGCTGTTGCTGGCTGAATACTCCGACGCCGAATTCCGTGCCATTTCCGCCGTGCTGTCCGGCCTGCCGGAGGTGCGCCAGGTGCTGGCAGAGGCCGCGCAGCGCTTCGCCGAAGGTCGTCGCACCGTGCTGTTCGTCGATGAAGTGCACCGCTTCAACAAAGCGCAGCAGGATGCGTTCCTGCCGCACATCGAGCGCGGCACCATTCTTTTTGTTGGTGCAACCACCGAGAACCCGTCGTTCGAGTTGAACTCGGCGCTGCTGTCGCGTTGCCGCGTGCACGTGCTGGAAGGTGTTTCGCCAACCGACATCGTCGAAGCGCTGGAACGTGCGCTCGGTGATCGCGAGCGCGGGCTGGGCGAGGAACGCATCGAAGTCGCGCCCGAGCTGCTGCTGGAGATCGCCACCGCCGCTGATGGCGACGTCCGCCGTGCGCTGACCCTGCTGGAAATCGCCGCCGAGCTGGCGGGCGGGGAGGGTGGTCGCATCACCCCGCAGACGCTGACCCAGGTGCTGGCCGACCGCACCCGCCGCTTCGACAAGGGCGGCGAGCAGTTCTACGACCAGATCTCGGCGCTGCACAAGTCCGTGCGCAGCTCCAATCCCGACGCCGCCTTGTACTGGCTCACGCGCATGCTCGACGGCGGCTGTGATCCCTCGTATCTGGCGCGCCGGCTCACCCGCATGGCCATCGAGGACATCGGCCTGGCCGATCCTCGCGCGCAGAGCATGGCGCTGGAAGCGTGGGACATCTACGAGCGGCTCGGCAGCCCGGAAGGCGAGCTCGCCTTCGCGCAGCTGGTGCTGTACCTGGCCAGCACCGCCAAGTCGAATGCCGGCTATGCCGCCTTCAACCAGGCCAAGGCCGATGTGCGCGACAGTGGTACCGAAGAAGTGCCGCTGCACCTGCGCAATGCACCGACCAAGCTGATGAAGGAGCTGGGCTACGGTGCCGAGTATCAGTACGACCACGATGCCGAGGGCGGCATCGCGCTGGACCAGACCGGTTTCCCCGATGCGATGGGCGAGCGGGTGTATTACAACCCGGTGCCGCGCGGGCTGGAGATCAAGTTGAAGGAAAAGCTCGACCGGCTGCGTGCCGAGCGTGAGGCGGCGAGGGCGGCCAAGGGCGCGTAGTCGTCTGCGTGTGGCAAGGCGGCGCATTGCTCCGCCCGCATGCATTTGGCAGACTGCGCGGCTTGTTTTTCAAGGAACGATGCCGTGCAGGAAATGATTCTGCCGTTGAAGCGCTACGCCCAGTTCGAAGGCCGCGCCAACCGCCGCGAGTACTGGATGTTCCAGCTGTTCCTGCTGCTTGCGGGAGCCGCGGTATGCGTGATTGCGCTGACAGTGGCGCTCGTTGCCGGCCTCGTGCTGGACGCTGATTCCAGCTGGATGGCCGGGATCACGATCGGCGCGGTGGCACTGGTGGGTGCGCTCTGGCTGGCCACGATCGTGCCGCTGATCGCGGTGACCGTGCGCCGCCTGCATGACTGCAACCAGTCAGGGTGGCTGTACCTGCTGGCGCTGGTGCCGGGCGGTGGCGTGGTGATCCTGATCTTTGCGCTGCTGCCGGGTACGCCGCAGGACAACCCGTACGGTCCGGTGCCCGCCGGCCCCTGAGTCAACGGGTTTCGGCCCGATGCAACGAAGCCGGCCCAAGGCCGGCTTCGTTGTTTCTGCGCTGCTGTCGGCGGTGCCGAACCGATTACTGCAGAACGCAGTCGCCCAGCGCCAGGTAATCCGATCCCGAACTGAACTGCAGTGTGCAGCTGGCGGTGAAGGTGACGCCTTCCTCCATCGCTGCAAGCTTGGCGTTCTGCTCGTCGTCGGAGGCGGTCAGGCGGGCCAGCACCTGGCCATCCTCATCGCCCGCCTCACGGACCGGCTCGCCCTGCAGGTTGCTGGAGGCGCCCAGGCTCACTGCCGTGAACTGTACGGTCTGGTTGAGCTGTTCCAGCCCGAGGGAGGAATAGCCGGCCTCTTCATAGGCCGAATACAGCCCGGCCAGGCTCGGCGCGGCATGGCCGGCCAGCGGGGCCAGAAGTCCGGCGACGAGTGCGATCAGTGCTTTGTGCTTCAAGGGGTTCTCACAATCATGGGATCCGATCCCATGGTGGTTGTGGAGCTGATGGGCGGGGGCCAGGCAGCCACCCGCAAGGGCGGGGCGATTCCTGCGCCCCGATGGCAGCAAAGTAGAGGAACCCGGACTTCCGGTGCAAGCGCTGGCGTACGCACTGTCGCGCGCGTGATACATAGCGTGACGTTTGATCGATGTGATAATCATTCGCGTTTAAGGTAGACTGCGGTCCCTTGTGAACCGGTGGCCGTGTGCCGCTTTCGCCGTCACTGATGAAGTCTTCCGTCCTGCCTCCGCGCCGCGGCCCGCTGCTGTCCGGCCTGGCCGCCTTGATGATGGGCCTGCTCCTGGCTACCCCGTACGCATACGCGCAGCAACGCAATCCGCTGCAGAAGATGGGCCAGACGGTGCTCGATGCACCGGCGGCCAGCTATCGCTTCGAGCGTTTCGTGATCGACAGCCCCGACCAGCAGCGTCGTTGGCGGGTGAATGTGGCGATTCCGGCCAAGGCCCCCAAGGCGCCATCGCCGGTGCTGTACGCACTGGACGGCAACGCCGTGGCGATGGTGCTGGACCAGCCGCTGCTGGCCGAGCTGGCCGCACGCAAGGCGCCGCCGGTGCTGGTGCTGATCGGCTACGACAACGACCTGCGCATCGATTCGGCGTCGCGTACCCGCGACTACACCGCATGGATCGATCGCGCCGATGATGAAAGCGGCAGGACGCAGGCTGTCGGCGGCGGCGCAGCGGCCTTCCTGGACATGATGGAGCGTCGCATCAAGCCCGAAGTGGAACGCCGCGCCAACATCGATCGCCAGCAGCAGGCCCTGTGGGGCCATTCGCTGGGCGGCCTGTTCGTGCTCAGCAGCCTGTACACCCGTCCGGCCGCCTTCCAGTACTACCTCAGTGCCAGTCCGTCATTGTGGTGGAGCCAGGGTGCGCCGCTGGGTGACATCGAGCAGCAGTTCGTGCAGAACGTGCACGGCCAGCCAGCAAAGGTGTGGCTGATGCTGGGCGGTGCCGAGCGCGTCGGCGACCGTGGCAAGCGCGACATGAGCAATCCGCGCGTGGTCGCGCATCTGCGCCGCATTGGTGGCGCCACTCCGGATGCGGCGATGCAGCTGTCCGAGCGCCTGGGCAAGGTGCCGGGGCTGAGCGTGCAGTATCGCGAGTTCCCAGGCCTGGGCCATGGCCCGATGCTGCCGGCGTCCTTCCACGCGGCGCTGCACGAGCTTTATGGCGTGACCGACCGCAGCGCCGCCGACGGCCCGCCGGCCGGTGGAGACAACGCCGCCGAATGACCCCCTCGCACGGCAGTGCCGTGCGACCCCACTACCCAGGCGGACTGTCGATGTGCAGCGGCCAAGGCAACCGATGAATCCCGCGCCATCAGGCGCGGCCTACGTGTGCAAGGAGCCTTCCATGTCATTCCGTCCGTCTTTCCGCCTCACTTCCCTGGCCGCCGGCCTGCTGCTGGCAGTGACCGCCAGCGCACAGCCGGTGTTCGACCAGCCGGCCAGCGCTACCTTCAAGGGCCAGGTTGTCTCACGCGGTGAGAACGTGGTTCCCGGCAGCACCGCCGATGTCACCGGCCGTGGCTTCGTGCCGGGCCAGCAGGTCAGCCTGCTGCGTGGCGATACCGTGCTCAACAGCCAGCCGGTGGTGGTCGATGCCGATGGCAATTTCAAGACCCAGCTGGCCATTCCGGCCGACGCCGTGCCGGGTACCCATCCGGTGGTGGTGCGCGCCAGCCAGCCGGCCGCCGCAGCCGTGCTGAAGCTGCGTGTGTCGCCGCAGCTGCCGCTGTCGGGCCAGGCGAAGTTCGCCACCCAGTCCAACAAGCTGGTGCCGGGCCTGTACCAGTCGGCCTACAGTGCTGCCAGCAATGCCGTGTTCGTGACCTCGGCCGTCGGCCGCCCGCCGGTCACCCAGTCGCAGCTGCTGAAACTGGACCCGAAGTCGCTGAAGGTGACCAAGGCCATCACCCCGGCGCAGGTGCCGGGTAGCACCAACGGTGCGGTGTTCGCGGTGTATGGCGTGGGCGTCGATGATGCCAATGGCAATGTCTGGGTCAGCAACACCCGCCAGGACACCGTGGCTGTCTATCGCCAGGCGGATCTGTCGCTGGTCCATCAGTTCCCGGTCGGCGCCGTGCCGCACGCCCGCGACGTGGTGGTCGACAGCACGCACGGCAAGGTGTTCGCCTCGGCCGCCGGTGAGGACCATTTGTCGGTGTTCGATGCGAAGACGCTGAAGGCACTGGAGCCGATCACCCTGGCCTCCGGCGTGGATGACGAGAAGTTCGTGCCGATGAGCCTGGTGCTGGATGAGCCCAGCGGCAAACTGTTCACGGTCAGCATCGGTACGCCGGAAGCGGCGGTGATCGATGTGGCCAGCGGCAAGGTCGACAAGGTCATCGATCTGGGCAATTCGATCAGCGCTTCGGGCGTTGCCTTCGATGCCGAGCGCAACCGCCTCTACGTGGCCTCGCAGGGCACCGACAACCTGCTGATCGTCGACGTGGCCAGCGGCAAGGTCGTGCACGACGTGCCGGTCGGCGCCGGTGCACTGAACGTGGCCTTCGATGCGAAGAGTGGCCTGGCCTATGTCACCAATCGCGGTGCCGGCACCGTCACTGCCGTCGACCGTGATGGCAAGGTGGTCGGCAACCTCGATGGCGGCACCTTCCCAAATCACGTCCGCGCCGATGGCAAGGGCAATGTCTTCGCCGTGAACAAGTCGCGTGGCGCTGAAGATCCGAAGGGTGACCGCATCACCCGCATCAGCCTGCGTCAGCTGTAAGCCACAGGGCAGGGCGGCACCCCGCCGCCCTGCCAGCAAGGAGAATCTGCATGAACATCGCTTCCCGCCTGCGCCAGTGCGCGCTCCCGATTGCCGTTTCATTGGTGCTGGCCGCCTGTGGCGACAAAGCGCCGCCGTCTGCCGGCAACCCAGATGCAGCAGCACCGGCGGCCGCCGCCGCCAAGGCGGGAGCACTTCCCGCAGGTTGGCAGCGGGTGGCAGGCAGCGACGTGCCGACACTGCCGGGGCAGCAGGCGGTGCTGCCGAGCAAGGTGCACTCCGACGATGGCGCCGATGTGGAGGTGGATGACAGCAGCCGGATCATTGCCGGCGGTGACGACATCATCGCGGTGATCGAGGCGCTGGGCCTGGGCAAGCAGGTGTTCGCCGCGCCGACCAACACCACCACCGAGGCAGGCCTGGCCGCACCGCACCAGTTCCTGTTCAACCGCACGACCGGCGTGGAGGGGGTTCTCAGCCTGCAGGGGTCGCTGTTCATCGGCAACAGCCTGCGTCGCCACACCGAACTGGCAAAGAAGCTGCGCGAAGTGGGCGAGCCTGCAGTGGTGATCGATGACCTGCAGCCGGCGCCGGACAAGGTGCGCAAGATCGCCGCCGTGCTCGGTGTGGCCGACGCAGGGCAGACCCTGGCCACGCAGGTGCAGCGCCAGCTGGATGAGGCCGCCGCGATCGGCAAGGGCCTGGCGCATGCGCCGCGGGTGATCCATGTGTCGGCGACGGGAGCGGGCGGCTCGCCCACCGTGGCCGGTGCCGACAGCGCATCGGCCAAGCTGATCGCCCTGGCCGGCGGCCTGAACATCGGCACCGAGGCCGGCGTGGCCAACTATTCGCAGCTGAGCAACGAAGGCGTGGTCGCGGCAGCGCCGGACGTGATCCTGGTGACCGAGCACGACCTGCAGCTGTTCGGTGGTGCCGAAGGCCTGTGGAAGGCCTACCCGACGCTGAAGCAGACCCCGGCCGGACAGGCCAACCGGGTCTGGGTGATGCCGGATGCGCAGTTGAAGTACGCCAGCATCGGTTCCGGTGCGGGTGCATTGGCCCTGGCGCAGGCGCTGGCGGCGCTGCCGAAGGCATGAGCCCTGCGGATCGACGCCGCCGTCGCGGGCGGACGATGTTGTTGATTGCGCTGCTCGCGCTGCTGGGCGCGGTGCTGGCATCGTTCGCAGTGGGGCCGCTGCGCTTGCCGCCGCTGGAAGTGATGCAGGCGCTGGCGGTGAAGCTGGGCCTGCTGGATCCGCAATCGGTCAGCAGCCGTGACCTGGCCGTGGTCTGGCAGCTGCGCATTCCGCGTGCATTGCTGGGGGCGATGGTCGGCGCGGCGCTGGCGATGGCCGGTGCCAGCCTGCAGGGACTGTTCGGCAATCCGCTGGCCGATCCGGGCATCGTCGGTGTCAGCCAGGGCGCCGCGCTGGGTGCCGTGGCGGCGATCGTGCTGGGCGCTGCGGGTGCAGCCGGCTGGCTGGTGCCGGTGGCGGCCTTCGGCGGCGGTGCCGCCGCGATCGGGCTGACCTACGCGCTGGCGCGGCCGGGCAAGGGCAGTGGCAATGCCACGCTGTTGCTGGTGGGCATTGCGATGGCCGCGTTCTGTTCGGCACTGATCGGCTTCCTGACCTACATCGCCAACGAAAGCGAGCTGCAATCGCTGGTGTTCTGGCAGATGGGCTCGCTGGCGCGCGCGAACTGGGCCGACGTGGTGGCGGTGCTGCCGCTGTTCGCCATCGGCGCGTTCGCACTGCATCGCTTGGCCACGCCGCTGGACATGCTGGCGCTCGGCGAGCGCCAGGCACAGCATCTGGGGCTGGACGTGGCGCGCACACGGCGCCTGCTGGTGGCCTTCAGTGCGCTGCTGGTCGGCGCGGCGGTAGCGTTCGCCGGCTCGATCAGTTTCGTCGGCTTGGTGGTGCCGCACGTGGCGCGCCTGCTGGTTGGCCCTGGCCACCGCTGGCTGCTGCCGTTGTCGGGTCTGCTGGGTGCACTGCTGATCGTGGTGGCCGACACTGCGGCGCGCACCCTGGACCCGCCTGCCGAGATTCCGCTGGGCCTGTTCTCCGCCGCACTGGGCGCGCCGTTCTTCCTCTGGCTGGTGCTGCAGCAGCGCCGCAAGGCGGCCGCATGAGCGCCTTCCTGCAACTGCGCGACGTGGTGGTGCGTCGCCAGCAGCGCGAGATCCTGCATGGCATCACCCTCGCATTCGAGCCGGGCACGGTAACGGCGCTGGTGGGGCCCAACGGTGCCGGCAAGTCGACCCTGCTGGGGGTGGCGGCTGGCGATCTGCGTGCCGACGGTGGCGATGTGCAGCTGCATGGACGTCCGCTGCGCGACTACAGGGCTGGGCCGCTTGCACGCGAACGTGCGGTGATGCCGCAGGAGCACGGCGTGCGCTTCGCCTTCAGCGTGGAGGAAGTGGTGGCGATGGGGCGCCTGCCGCACCCGCCGGATCCGCAGGTGGATGAGGCTCAGGTGGAGCGGGCGATCAATGCTGCCGAACTGCAGGCGCTGCGCCTGCGCGAAGTGCAGCAGTTGTCCGGCGGCGAATCGGCGCGCACCACGTTCGCGCGCGTGCTGGCACAGGACACGCCGTTGCTGCTGCTGGATGAGCCTACGGCTGCCTTGGATCTGCGCCACCAGGAGCGCACCCTGCGCAGCGTACGTGCCTGCGCCGAAGCCGGCGCGTGCGTGATCGTGGTGCTGCATGACCTCAACCTGGCGGCCGGATACTCCGATCGCATCGTATTGCTGGAGCAGGGCAGGGTGGCCGCTGACGGCACGCCTTCGCACGTGCTGACCGAGGGCAACCTGCAGCGTGTCTACCAGCAGGACGTGGTGGTGCTGCAGCATCCGCGACGCGGTGTGCCGTTGGTTGTGGTGACCTGATGCAGTAAAGCTTCCTTGCGCAGCGCGACGTATCATTGTCGGTTCGTTTTTCTCAACGGAATGACCCCCATGAACTACATCCTCCCGCGCGCGACACTGCTGGCTTCGATCATTGCTGCATCGTGCACGGCGCACGCCGCTCCCGTCCGCACGGTTGTGCTGGACAAGGTGGCTGACCAGGCGACCTCGATCGAAATCCGCCATGCGAAGGGCGCCGGCGCCGCCTCCGATCTTTTCACCACGCACTACTACACCGGTGGCGCGATGCTGATGGCCTGGGGCAATCAAAGCGTGCTGCTGCTCTGCAAGAAGTCGGCGTATCTGAAGCTGCCGGGCATGAAGCCTGCGGCCAGCGAACTGCCGCTGGAGAAGCGGCAGATGATCGGCTACGAAGCGATGATGGCCGGCTACGGCAGCCTCGCTTCGATCAGTGGACTGGTGGATGGCAAGATCGAGGTGGCCGATGACGGCAGTGAAGTGCGCCGCCAGGCCGAGCGGTCGTGGGCCTACGGCGTTGAGCGTTACGACGTGATCAGCCAGCGCATGCCCAATGGTGCGCTGCGCGTGCGCGCACTGAAGACCGCCACGGTGAACAACGCAAAGCCGTCCAAGCCGGGCGACACCTTCAGCACCGATGACGACCAGGCTGCCCGCCTGAGCGAGCTCGGTGCGGTGGGCGCCTGGACTGAAGTGACCATCCACGACACGCCTCGTCGAGGGGAGATCAATGCCGGCTTCCCGCTGAAGGACTGGGTGTCGGTGACGGGGGATCACGCCGCGACGGTGGGTGAGGCGCGGCGGATCAATGGGTGCGAATGATCGTTCCTGGGTGATTGCTGCCCCGTTGCGCCTCATCGTTCCATCCATGTGCGCAATATTCACTTGCGCGCCAGATTGACAGGTCTAGAATGCGCCGCATGAACCGGATGCCGCTCCTGAAGTTTTTCACCCTGACCCGCGCAAGCGCGGAACGGGCGTGTCTGCCTGGAGCCCTACGAGGCCGCTGATCGCGGCTTTCGCTGGACCATCCACAGAGCGCCCTCCGGGGCGCTCTTTTCGTTTCCGTCCCCATCCCTCAACCCGCGCCACCGCAAGGAGAACGTGCCATGCACCAGATCGCCGAGACCGAACGCTAGCCGCACACGCCGTTGCCAACCGGCGTGTGCGGCCCCCGAAGTTGGCCCAGCAGGAACCTCTCTCATGAACACCAACACCCAGACTCTGTCGCGTCTTCGCAACCTCGGCATCATTGCCCACATCGACGCTGGCAAAACCACCCTTACCGAACGCCTTCTGTGGAAGACCGGCGAGATCCACCGCGTCGGCGAAGTGCATGACGGCAACGCGACCACCGACTTCTCGGCGATCGAGCGCGAACGTGGCATCACCATCGGTGCGGCCGCCGTGCACGCACAGTGGGCGCCACGCGATCTGCCGCTGCACCAGCTGACCCTGATCGACACGCCCGGCCACATCGACTTCGCCATCGAGGTCGAGCGCTCGCTGCGCGTGCTCGACGGTGCCGTGGCCGTGTTTTCGGCCGTGGACGGCGTGCAGCCGCAATCGGAAACCGTGTGGCGCCAGGCGCGCCGGCATGGCGTGCCGTTGATTGCGTTCGTCAACAAGATGGATCGCATCGGTGCCTCGTTCGAGCGCGTGCTGGAGCAGCTGCAGGACAAGCTGCGGGCGCGACCGTGGGCGCTGGGCGTGCCGCTGGGCAGTGAGGGCGACTTCCACGGCTGGGTCGACCTGGTCGATGGCCGCGTACTGCAGTGGCAGGACGCAGGCGCGGCGACGGTGACGGCATGGAGCGAAGCCGAGCGCGCGCAGTGGCAACCGCAGCGCAATGCGCTGGTCGAAGCCGTGGCCGACCATGATGATGTGCTGGCAACGGCATGGCTGGAAGGCCGTGACATCGACGCGGCGACGCTGCGCGCAGCGATCCGTCGCGCGACGCTGGCGGGCGCCGGCGTACCGGTGCTGGCGGGTGCTGCCTTCAAGGACAAGGGCATCGAAACGCTGCTGGATGCGGTGGTCGATTACCTGCCGTCGCCGCTGGATCGTCCTGCGGTCACTGCCGAAGGCGAGGGCGGCGACGTCCTGCTGCCGCCGGATCCGGACGGTCCGCTGGCTGGCCTGCTGTTCAAGATCACCCACCAGCAGCACGGTGCGTTGAGCTTCGTGCGGCTGTACTCGGGCACCTTGAAGGTCGGCGACAACGTGGCCAGCTCGCAGCACCCGCAAGGGCGTCGCATCAGCCGGCTGGTGCGCGTGCAGGCCGACCAGACCCAGGACATCGGGCAGGCCGTGGCCGGCGACATCGTGGCGGTGCTGGGCTGGAAGGATGCGGTCAGCGGTGAAACGCTGAGCGGGCGAGGGCAGCCGCTGCGCCTGGAGAGCATCCAGGCACAGGCCCCGGTACTGGCCTGGCGGTTGGAGCCGGCACGTGCGGCCGACCTGATCCGGCTGGCGCAGGGCTTGGCAAGCCTGGCCCAGGAAGATCCCTCGTTCCGGGTGGAAACCGATCGCGAGACCGGTGAAACCCTGGCCTGGGGCATGGGCGAGCTGCACCTGGAGGTGATGGTCGAGCGGCTGCGCAGCGAATGGAAGCTGGACATCGGCATTGGCGCGCCGCGTGTGGCTTACCAGGAAACGCCGCAGCGTGCCGTGGAAGGCGTCGTGGGCCGCCTGGTCAAGCAGACCGGTGGCCAGGGCCAGTTCGCGCACGTGGTGCTGGATGTGGTGCCGCGCGACGACGGCGAGGTCGTGTTCAATGACCGCATCGTCGGTGGCGTGGTGCCGCGCAACTTCATCGCTGCGGTGGAGAAGGGCGTTCGTGCCGCGCTGTCGGAAGGCCCGCAGGGCCATCCGGTGGTCGGCATCGAAGTCAGCCTGGTGGATGGCCAGACCCACGCGAAGGATTCGTCGGAGATGGCGTTCCATCGGGCCGGCAGCGAGGGCATCAAGGCCGCGTTGGCGGCCAGCGGTACGCAGCTGCTGGAGCCGGTGATGGCGGTGACGGTGCATTCGCCGTCCGCCTCGGTGGGGGACGTGGTGGGTGATCTGAATCGCCGCCATGGACGCGTTGCCCGCATCGACGACCAGGACGGTCGCGCCGAAGTCAGCGGATTCGCGCCGTTGGCGCAGCTGGTCGGGTATACGACCTCGCTGCGTTCGCTGAGCCAGGGACGGGCCAGCAGCGAATCGCACCTGCATGGCTACGAGCCGGTGCGTGCAGCGTAAGGTGGATGCAGGGAGCCCGTTCGCGGGCTCCCTTTTTTTGTGTTGGCGAGGGGTCATCCACGCGTGACGTGGATCTACCGACCTTTGCATTGGCGGGGGTCTATCCACGCATGGCGTGGATCTACTTCCCACGCCAGGCGTGGATGGGTGCCATCCGTGCGTCACGTGCCTGCATTGCATTGCAACAAAACTGCAGAAAAAGCTGGATTAAAGTGATGCCTCACGATAAATTGCGCACCCCCCGTTGCTTGCCGCCGCCCGCACCCTGCCCATGCGTGATGACAATGATCCCGGAACCCTGGAGCTGACCCTGCCGCGCAAACGCGGTCGGCCGCCCAAGTTCGGGTACGCAATGAGCGACGCACAGCGGGCTGCACGCTATCGGGCACGGCGCGCTGGCCAGGCCAACCACGCCGATGTGCGGCATTGCAGCGACATGGTCCTGCTGGACAAGATCCGCGCGGCGGTCAGTGCGCGCGACACCGAACTGGCTGGCTTTCTGGTCCACGTACTGTGGCAGCGCTACCCATTGCAGTTGAAATAAGTCGGCCGCGGGGTGGCCGTTGTCACCTGCCTTGTTGATAATGCGGGATTCAGGTTGTTCCCGCTGGCGCGCCCGGGATGGCAGGCGCGCATGATCGACATGGTTTCCACGATGACCACCACCAGCGACACCACCACCGAAGCTGCGCCGAGCAGCGCGCCCCTGTTCTACACCCGCCCGGTGCCGCTGCAGGCAGACCTGCACGCCGATCTGCGCATCCTGCCGGGCAAGCTCGAGTTCGCTGCCAGCAGCAACTCCATCCCGCTGGTGCTGGGCGAATTCTCGCTGGCGCTGCACCACTTCCCGATCCTGTTCGCAGGCCCGAGCGCGGTGCCGATGGCCGCCGTGGGTGTGACCACCGACAACCTGTTCATCACCGATGGCCTGTGGGACGACGAGACCTACATCCCGGCCTACCTGCGCCGCCATCCCTTCATCTTCATCGACACCGGCGCGGACAATGACTTCCTGCTCGGCATCGACGAAGACAGCCCGCGCATCGTCCGTGGCGGCGAAGAAGGCCAGCCGCTGTTCGTCGATGGCAAGGCCACCGAGATGGTGCAGCAGGCGCTTGAGTTCTGCGGCCAGTTCACCCGCGAGCACGAACAGACCCAGGCCTTCTCCAAGGCACTGGTCGACAACGGCCTGCTGGTCGAGCGCAATGCAACCGTGCGCCTGCCCGATGGTCGCGAGTTCAACCTCAACGGCTTCTTCGTGGTCGACGTCGAGAAGTTCATTGCGCTGCCGGATGCGACCGTCATCGAATGGCACCGCAACGGCTGGTTGGCGCTGATCCATCAGCACCTGATGTCGCTGGGTCGCTTCAACGACCTGACCCGCCGCCAGGCAGGCCGCAACGCCGCCTGATTCAGGGCGACGGCGCGGCTCCCGCACCCCGGGAGCCGCGCCACGTCTGCAGCTCGGCCAGCAGCTGGCGCGCATCGTCCCAGCCGGGCGGCACGCGATCGCCCAGCTCCCATAGTTCGCCGGCGCGTGCATCCATGCCGCCCGCGTTGAGCATCTGCAGCACGCCCTGCAGGCGATGCGCATGATGGCGCAGCTGGGCGGCATCGCAACGAGCGATCGCTTCGTGCAGGCATTGCAGCTCGCGATCGATATCTTCTTCGTAGGCGGCCACCAGTTCTCGGGCAGTGCTTTCGAAGGCACGGTCGGGCACAGCCTGGTCCAGCGCCTGCAGCAGCGCATCGGCCTGCAACGGCTTGAGCAATACCGCGTCGATGCCGGCGACCTGGCAGCGCATCGTGTGATCGCCGCCAGTGAAGGCGGAAAGCGCGATCAGCCGGGCGCGCGGCGCGCCTTCTGCCTCATGCAGCCGCAATTGCCGGGCCAGCGCGCAGCCATCCATTCCCGGCAGACCGATGTCCAGTATCACCAGCGGGCAGGGCGCCTGCATCTGGGCCGCCAAGGCCTCTTCGGCATTGGCAGCCTCCTGCACCGTCGCGCCCCAGCGCCGCAGCTGGGCGGCAATGACCTGTCGGGTCAGCGCGTGATCCTCCACCAGCAGGATGCGCGTGCCGGCCAGCCGGGGCAGGGCGGACGCAGCGGCAGTGGCCGGCGCATCTTCCTGCACCTGCTGCACGGGCAGGCGAAGAATGAAGCGGCTGCCACGGCCATGCACGCTATGGACATCCAGAGTGCCGCCCATGGCCTCGGCCAACGTGCGACAGATGGAAAGGCCCAGGCCGCTGCCGCCGCGCTGCCTGCCTGCATCGGCCTGCCGGAAGGGCTCGAACAGGGCGCTCATCTGCGCTGGCGCGATGCCGATGCCACTGTCGATGACCTCTATCAACAGTGATGCGTTCTTCGTGGGCGCATCCAGCTGCAGGCGCAGTTCAACGCCGCCTACGTCGGTGAACTTGACGGCATTGCCGAGCAGGTTGTCGAGCAGCTGGCGCAGGCAGTCCGGGTCCGTTGCCAGCATCGGGAACGGCGCCTGCGGTGCGCAGAGCTGCAGGCTGAGCGCCTTCTTCTGCGCGAAGGGCGTAATGGCCTGCAGCGCCTGCGTGCAGATCGCAGGGACGTTGCAGGGCACCCGCTTTGGCCGGAAAGTGCCGCTGGCCAGGCGGGAGAAGTCCAGCGTGCGGTTGAGCAATCCGCGCAATGTCTGGCTGGCGGTGGCCGCAGCGGCTACCAGTTCGCGTTGCCCGGCTGGCAGTGGCGCCTGGCCCAGCAGGTCGATCGACGCCATGACGGCCTGGGCGGAATTGCGCACCTCATGGCTGATCATCCCCGTCATCTGCGCCTGCCTCTGATCAAGACCCTGCTGCTGGCGCAGCCTGCGTGCAGCCAGCAACGGGAGTGCCAGCAGCAGGGCTGCGGCTGGCAACAGCCAGAGCACGGTGCCATCGAGGCCTTCGCGCACCTTCTGGCCGAGCGCGGCCGGCAGCGTCTGCCGTGCCCAGCGCTGCAGCAACTGGGCATGCTCTTCGATGGTGATGTCATCCAGTGCCGCCTCGATACGATCCAGCAGCGCCTGGTCTTCGCGCCGGGCAAGCAGATGCAGCTGGGTCGAAAGATCGGCATCCACTGTCTGCAACCGCAGGCTGTGGGAGAAGTGACGTCGTGCTATCGCACCTGCAGTGGATTCCAGCCCGATCGCAACGTCGGCAATGCCGGCATCCACGGCAGCCAATGCCGCCCGCATGCTGGGGTGCGGCAGCACGGGCACCGCAGGGTGGTGCTGTGCCAGCCACACAGGGTAGGGGCCCCCTTCAACAGCAGCGATGCGCAGCGTGCCGAGATCGGCAACCCGCCGCGGCAAGCGCTCGCCAATGCGGCCGGCAAGCACGCTGGCACCGCCAGGAAAACTGCGCGAGGGCGCCAGGCTGGGGCAGGGCAGGCGTGCCCCAGCGTCAGCACCCATCGCCAGCACAAGATCGGCCCGCCCCTCACAGACGGCGGTCATCGCGGCGAGGGTGCTGGAAAAAGGGACTTCGACGAAGGTCAGGCCGGAATGGCGGGCCACGAGCGCGGCATAGCCATGCGCCAGCGTCTGCAGCACCTCGGGGTCGGCAGCATCTTCGGGCACAGGGTGCAGCGTGGGGGCCGCGGCCACCCGGACCACGCGCCCCGCTGTCCATTTTCCGTGCTGGATGTCGCCTGCGGACGTACAGGGAAGCAGGGTAAACAGTGCCAGCAGCATGAACCTGCGGCCACGCTTGAACAGCGCGGTCACAGTGCCTCCAACTGCTGCCGTATCGCGAAGATCTCCGCGTCATTGCGCAACCCCAGCTTGCGCAGCGCGGCAATCTTCTGCGTGCTGACGGTCTTGATGCTGCGGTGGCGATGCAGGGCAATCTCCGAGACGGTCAACCCATCCAGGACCAGCCGGATGACCTCGCGCTCGTTGCGGCTAAGTGCATCGCAGGGCGTCAGCAGCTTGCACGACGGCGGAATGCGGCAGAGCCCTTGGGACACGCGTACGACCGCGTCGGATAGTTCAATCAACGGCTCGGATTTGCCGACAAAGCCGCTGATTCCGGCATCCAACAGGTGGTTGATGATCGCCACCGAGGTCTGTCCGGCAAAACCCAGCAGCGTTACCCGCGGCAGTGCCTGCCGCAGGTGCTCGACGAGCTCGGTGCCGCTGATATCACCGGGCGCCAGGGTGATGTCGATGATGGCCACATCGGCATGACGCTGCTGCAGCGCCTGCACGAACGCCTGGCTGTCACTGTGGCTGGCGACGATCTCGAAGCGGCTGTCGTTGCCCAGGTGGAAGGCCGTGCCGCGGCGGACGACGTCATGGTCATCAAGCAGGGCCAGGCGAAGCCGGCGCGGTGCAGGGAATCCGTTCATGCGCAGGAGTGTTGTCAGCGCCCAGTGGCGTGGCACTCATTCTGGCGCCGCTGTCGCGTCGAGCATCGAAAACATTCGATTTTTGAGACTTTTCCTAGAGTGGAAGTAGGAGAAGTTGGAGGTTTGTGTCGGGATCTGCACAGCGTGGGTGCAGCGAAGTAGCCTGTTGCGTCTGATGATTTTTGAATCGCGTTTACAGGGGGCGCGCGGACAGCGTGCGCTGCGCAAGTCGAGTGCGGGCTCCGCTGGCGAGATGCCAGCGTCCACGCTCCGGTCAAGGACGGGTCCAATCACGAGACGTTCCAGAGCGGCGCGATTGACGGGTTGGCGGGCGCAATTAACGTGACGCGTCACGGTGGTCACGGGTCCGCCGGCGTTGAATTCTGCAGGGCTGAGGGCTTGGGTTTCCCTCAGAATTGAACGTTGGTCCGGTGAGGTGCGCCTGACTGGTGGAGACTGGAGCGTGCGACTGTTTGAGCGAGCGTGTGTCGCCTGGACGTGGCGGGATGCCTCTGGGTCGCCAGCGACCATGAGTGCAGAGAAGCTATGGCTGGGGTTGGGGCCCGGGTAATGTTTGGGGTGCCATTGGTCGGGCTCGGTAGCGGAGTCGATGCTCAGTCTGCTTTGAACATAATATACATTATGCGAAATGCGACGTAGCCGACACAGGCTCCGCCGCTGGGCCGCTTTCGTCGGTTCTACTTGGGAATGGCTACGGCTCTGGCTCGGCTCTTGCCTGCCTGTTCGTTCCCCCGACAAGGACGAGCTCGCAGCATGATCAAGATTGATCCCCACGACCGCATGGATCTAACCGGCCCTTGGGCCGGTTTCGGCTTTCAGGGCGGCCACATGTTTACGCCCGAAGGCCACCAGCTGGAACCCTGCGATATGACCTGGTGGTCACTGACCTGCAACATCGCCCGGGAATGGCGTGTGATGATGGTCGAGGCCCGCGCCGAGGTGGCCACCCGATCGGCACCGCCTCGGAAGGCTTCTGCCGCAACGAAATCCAGCGTCATCTACCTTGCCGAGGCCCTCAGAATTCGCCGCGAACGGCGGTTGAGCGTCGGTGATCGCGAGGCCGACGCCGAGCCGTCCAATGTGGTCTACATGAGCCGTGGGCCGAGACCGCGCCAGCGCGTGTGAGGCGCTTCCGTAGGCGATGCCCCTACATCCCCGGATTATTTCACTGATTCCATGAACAGGTGGAGGCCTGCGTCAGTGAGCGACACTACAGCGACCTGCTGGCCAGTTTCGTAATCGCTCACACTTCCTCTTGTTACAAGGCCCAACTTCTCCAACTGTTTAGCTATAAACCAGATTGCGTCATCGCCCAAATTCATGCGGACAGTAAGGGAGCTCAGCGGAGTCTTGTTGCCCAGGCGACCCAAGGCCTCCAACATTTGCGATTGATATTTGTCGAGACCAATGCTCTCGCCAGCCCTATCGGTGGCGCGTGACACAGACACCTCAGACGGCGCAGGCTCAACAACCTCCGCCTTCACTGCAGACGCCAGCGCTGCTTCTGCAAGCGCATCCCTCTCCTCAATTGCCAGCTTGAGCTGTCCTTTCAGGCTGTCGATCGTGTTACTAAGGCGCACTGAATCTGTCGTGTGCTGAATTTCCATCTCGGTAAATCTGTTTCGAAGGGAGCGGGATTCTTCCTGCGTGAGGACGGTCTGATCATCGATCTCGCGCTTTAAGTTCAGCGCCTCTTTGCGACGCCTGAGGGAGTAGCTATAGACCCAGTTGGATGGGTATGGGAAGGCAAGGATATAGAACGCTGCAGCAGCCAAGGGTCCCACTATCAGATGAAGTATTGAATAGCCCGTGTCCTGATAGATGAGGTGCATCAGGTGAATCTTTCGAATGGCAGACTCCCCCGAGAACACAACGAGCAGCGCTTTGTAATTCCAAAGACACCAGGACACGGTAAGTGACGCCCCCAAGGGGCTCATGAACCTATCTGACACGTACTCCCTAATGCTCTTAACGATATCGTCAAACATTGCGCCCCCTATGGCAGCTCAGACCGAGCACTTCACTTCGGTGGAGGAGCTTAGCTGGACTAGGCCCCAAAAGGCGATGCCCCCAAACCGGGGCTAGAATGCGCGGAGGACGAGTGCCCTGGCCCGCTACAGCAAAGTGCATGGGCGGGAGGCTGATCGACCGAACCCAGAACGGCTTGGAATCGGTAATGCATAACGGCCGGCCAGTGCTATGCCGCGAGTAAAACGCCACTCAATGGCAGCGCAGCCACCAACGCAAGCAAGGCTAGTTGGCCGATGTAATAGCCGTAGAAGGCGCGGCCAACACGGGGAATTGGAAGGTCCACGTTTCCCAGTCTGAGCAAAGGGAGAGCCAGCAGCGCCCAAGCATTGCCGCTGTATAGGCAAAGCAGGCCCATGCAGCCCCATATCAGCCAAGGCCGCCCCCCTGCCCCCGGCGCCAGCGCCGAACCAGCCACACGCCGGGCCATGCGTAGTCCAGCGCAGCCGGCGCCACCAGCACCGGATGCTTACATTGCCTCCCCATGAGGCGGTTGAAGCTACAGTGAGTGAAGTTCTTGCAAAGTATGGGCATGCCTAGGTCGCCGAAGCGCCAACGCCCCCAATCACAATTGACCGCGCCATGGCGGTTCTGGACGGAGTCGGGAAACGTTGCCATCGGGCGGTTCCCGGCGCCCGGTGATCGCCGTCGCCCGCATCGTTTGGAAGCGCCGGTATCGCGCTGTCGATGGGTGGCAGCCACTGGGCGGGCTAATGCAAGGCCTTCTGGCGTTTGATGGGCATACGAGCCGTGCCAGCTGCAGTAGCTCGTAACGCAGATAGGGTCGGCAGGCCGCAGCCCCAATGCGGGTCCACACGCTGGCCGCTGCAGCGATTTGCCGTTTCGATCGACTTAGTACTTGGCGGTAGCAGCTGCCCCAATCCGCCTTGATCGGATGAGGACCTGCCCTACCCCCGATAAATCCAACAAATCCACTTCTTTAGAGTCCCCTGCACTTGTCGCAATCTGTTACTCGAACAGCGTAGCAATGATCGGATATGCTGATGGTCCCAACGCTCACTTTTTCTATTCCATGCCGCATCCTGCCCCAGTGCCTTCCGCCTCAATCATGGACGCTCAGCTTTGGGATTCTGGCTACGATAATGCACGTATCCCCGGGAATCCGCACGAACTCGATTTCCTGCGTGGCTTTCACAGTCTGACCTTCCTCACCAACCTAAGAAATTGGTTGCAGGTGAATAGTGGATTTAAGATTCAACTTACCTCGGTTTGGCAGGATAAATTCGGAAATGTGGTACCGAATCCCTTGGCGCCCGGGCAGCAGTACAAGTACCAGGAAGTAGCAGACCTGGCCGTCATAGTGAGAGATGCCGTAAATAGTAAGGCCGGCGCAAGAATGTGGCTACTACAGGCTAAAGTAGTGGGCAATTCCAGCAGCTTGCTGCCTGCCGGAGATTCTACCGCACGCGAAATCTATCTGTACGAATCAATGCCGAATTTCAGTTGGCATGGCCAAGAATCACTTGGATTCCACTTCCAGCTGAAGAATGACTTCATAGGCTCGGTCGCGAATTACAAGCATTGGTCGTTTCTCTGCTTCCGGGAAAATACTCAGTCACCTCCAGCTAACAAATTCGTCGATGTGCGTTGGCCGGGCTCTGTCTCCAGCGGACTTGCTGTATCGTCTTTCTGCGATGAGTTGCTGGAGCTGGTTACTCATTCCTTCGTGCAACCTGTGCCCGCGAATGTCTATGGCGCACCACTTGCGCCACATCCCGAGTGGGAGAAGCTTGCGCAGCAGATACTGCACAAGGCCGCGCAGAAGCCACAGTCCGGACATGCATCCATGATCAAGGGCCAGAAAGCTAACGTCTTGATGTGCGCCATGCTGGCGGAGAGCCATATAGGAAGGCCGATGTGGATTGATTCCCAAGGCCACTTTTGCCGGGCAGGCTGCACCACCTGTTTTAATGTCTCTGGCCCGGAGGATATTCCTTACGCGTTCCTTTCGACCGGATTCAATGGCTACCGGCCGAAGTTCAATCTTTCGCTCAATTTGCAGGAGAAATGGGAGGTGGAAGTTGATCCGCTAACTGCAAATAACGGTAGGAGTGGAGGGGGTGGTGGTCATAAGCCACCTATGGGCGGCGGTCAAGGTGAGGGTGAGGACGGAGGAGCGGGGGCAAAGCTGACGCTCTTTGTGGATGTGGCTGCGGTGGAAAGGCAAGGATAGAAAACTCCGTAGAGGCATCTATCGGCTTGAAGCTGTAACAGCCTCAGCTATTGACCTGCCCCACTTAGCAATGCCATCGGGGAACTGACCTGCCCCCGATAAACATCCCTTATCGCCGCAAGAATGCCTCTTGGCTCGCTCAGCAAAAACTCGCTTGGCGGACCATGAGAGGATCACACTCTATCGTGTGCGCTCCTGCAGCGGCCCTTCCTCTCGATGGGGCAATCGAACATGGCGCCTAAAGCTCAGACCCCGAATCTCCCTGCAAAGAAGCTTCAAGCAGGTTTATGTAGGTATCCAGTCGAGTGCGCTGACTGATCAGGAGCCAGGCGGCAACGTAAAGTAGCGCAATGAAAAAGATAAGGATGCCTCCCGCCAATCCGACGTCGAACACACCTGCCCAGCCGCCCTTCTTCCAGGCCTGGTACTGCACGAACAACGCCACGATCAGGGGGAATGGCCCCAGTCGCTGAAGTCCGCCATACAGCAGACCCATGCGATCAACCATGCCGGCTCTGAGCGCCGTGGCGAAGCGAAGCCTCTGCTCCCGTTCGATCTTCGGGAAGCGCTGCAGTTCACCCACTAGCGCGCGCCACTGTGCGAATTCGCTGTCCATCTCTTTGGCATGTGACAACCTAGGTTGCAGGTACTGCTGATACTGTCTCAGGACGCTCAGTACCCCATTGACGGCAAAGCCGCCAATTTCGACCAGCAGGCACGTCACTGTGATCGGCAACAGAATGCTGACGGGCACCCAGTGGACGAGCCACAGCCCACTGACGATACCAACGATGGCGGCAATGACAGCAATGCGCATCGACCAGCGCTCAATGCCACTTGGCTTTGGGTAAATGCTGCGGTCGATTAGACCTTGTACGCGGGTGTACAGCCCGTGGAAGGTCAGAGTCTCGACGTGCAACTGGGAAGCAATTGGGGTCTCAACCAGAAACTTCGTATCCATTCCTTTTCCCATGGCCACCTTCGCGTCCTGCGGAGCTTGCATGCTATCGCACCGGCCGTCGCATGGCACATTTCGGACGAGACAGCCGATTTCCATGTCGGAATCGGCGCACTTTCAGCCCAGCCTGACCCTGCCATCGCCAAGCAGAAATTATTCCCGTGGCGGCGACAACCTCCTGTCAGGCAAGCATCTCGCGCCTTCTCGCCACTATGCGACAATGCCGCAAGCGTCACGGGTTTTGACGGCTTCAGCCTCAACCCCTTGGCATCGCGCACAACCGGGCGTAATCCTTGCCATGCCACCGAAAACGGGTGGCCGGGCGTCGAAAACCCGTGTCTTTGTGCTTGATTACGCTTGCCAGCCGGCACCACCGTTGCGTGGTGCCGGCTGGCAATCCGTCTGCCGGCTATGGCGGGCGGTGCGTGGGGGCCTTGTGCCCGCCGGTTTTGCACAAAGACCCGGTTTTCGAGCCACGCATCGTCCGCCACCTTTATCGGTGGCGGCTTCTGCCTGTACGCAAGGAGCCCTGCCATGACCACGCCCTACTCCCCTGCCCCACAGCCCATCCACGAGGCGCCCTCGGCCGGGCCCGCCGTAGATCCCAACACCCTCATCGCGCTGCTGCACAGCATCGGCTCGGGCGTGGCCGCCAACGGCCAGCCTTGGCCAGAGCGGCATCAGCTGCGTGGCCGACAGATGGCGCTGGCCGATGCCGACTGCTCGCTGACAGGCCTGCGCGTGGTGCTGGAAGTGCTGCTGGCGGCAGAACGCACGCGTCAGAACGGCGAGCCGGAGCAATATGTCGGCGACCGGGTGATGGAAGGGCTGATCATGGCCGGCCTTGGGCTGGCAGCGCACGCAAGCGAACGGCTGCAGCCGGCAGACTGAAGGATCACTTCGGTGGGGCCTGAAATGAAGGTGCGCCACGGGGTGATGTGGGCGCTCTTTCTGGCGCTGGTCGTTGCCGTACAGATGCACTTGCCAGAGCCTGTTGAGCCGGAGGTGCTCGCGTACCGCGATGTGCCCGATGAGACATTCTGGACGCTGCGCCGCCACGCGCTTCGGTTCGCAGAGGCGCGGGCGCGGGAGGGCTTCGAGTTCGTGGAGGGGACGCCCGCTTCGGCTTCCTTCCAGATCCTGTGCAAGGGTGTGCCGGTGCTGCACGTGGAGAGGCAGCCGCCGCTTCTGCTGATCAGGGTTGCGCTGGGTACCGAGCAACGGGCGCCTGCGATCTACCCCCTGCAGGCCACGCTGCAGTGGTCACTGGTGCCGTTGACCTATCTGGAGCAGGTCCTGTCTGGCGTGCAGGAGCCTACGCTGCAGGATCGGCTGCTGCTGACGCTTGCTGGCGATGTGCCTGAGGATGAGCGGTGTGGCGTGCGGAAGTAGGAGTGCAACGCCGGCGACGCCCCCGCCTTACCCACCCTGCCGCAGCTCGCGCGCAAGGAAGGGGGCCGTCCTGCTTCCTTTGGCGCGCGCCACCTGCTGCGGCGTTCCCTTCGCCACGATGGTGCCGCCCGCAGCGCCTGCGCCAGGTCCGACGTCTATCACCCAGTCCGCCTGCACGACCGCGCGCATGTCATGCTCGATCATCACCACCGTATTGCCCGCGTCCACCAGTCGCTGTAGCTGCACCAGCAGCCTGTCCGCGTCCGATGCATGCAGGCCGGTGGTGGGTTCGTCCAGTACGTAAAGCGTGCGCCCGCGCTGGCTGCGCTGCAGCTCGGTCGCCAGCTTGATGCGCTGGGCTTCGCCGCCTGAAAGCTCTGTGGCCGGCTGGCCCAGCCGCAGATAGCCCAGGCCGATCTCCTGCAGCAGCTGCAGCGGACGGGCAATGGCCTCTTCCTCGATGAAGAACGCGTGCGCCTGGTCCACCGTCATCTGCAGGACTTCGGCGATGTTGCGGTCATTCCACAGCACCTTCAGCGTGGCCTCGTTGTAACGCGCGCCGTGGCAGGTGGCGCACGGCGCATAGACGCTGGGCATGAACAGCAGTTCGACGCTGACGAAACCTTCGCCTTCGCAGGTCTCGCATCGGCCCTTGGCCACGTTGAACGAGAAACGGCCGGCATCGAAACGCCGACGGCGCGCGGCGGGCGTAGCGGCGAACAGCTTGCGCACGTGGTCGAACAGCCCGGTATAGGTGGCCAGGTTGGAGCGTGGCGTGCGGCCGATGGGTTTCTGGTCCACCTGCACTACCCGCTGGATGGCGTCCACATCGCCAGCCAGCCGGCCTCGGGTCGCTTCGATCACGATCGGCGCGTCGGTGGGCGCACTCTCGGCGCTGTTGTCTTCGGGCTCATGCCCCAGGTGCAGCAGCACCAGCTCGGGCAGTGCCTGCGCCATCAGGCTGGATTTGCCCGACCCTGAAATGCCGGTCACTGCGGTCAGCAGCCCCAGTGGCACCTGCGCATCCACACCCTGCAGGTTGTGCCGGTGGATGCCCTTCAGTTCCAGCCAGCTGCTGGCGCTGCGCTGCCGGCTGGCGGCCGCAGGCACTTGGTCGAACAGATACCGGGCGGTGCGCGATTCCTGGACCTTGCGCAGGCCGTCGGGCTCGCCACTGTAGAGAACGCGCCCGCCGTGCTCACCCGCCTCCGGGCCAACATCCACCAGCCACTGCGCGCGGCGCATCAGCTCCAGGTCGTGTTCGACAACGAACACCGAGTTTCCGCCGTCGCGCAACCGGTCCAGCGCGTCGTACAGCGCCTGGCTGTCGGCGGGGTGCAGGCCGGCCGAAGGTTCATCAAGCACGTACAGCACGCCAAACAGCAACGAGCTGAGCTGCGTGGCCAGCCGCAGGCGCTGCAGTTCGCCGGCCGACAATGTTGGCGTGGCGCGATCCAGCGAGAGATATCCCAGGCCCAGGCCTCGCAGCTGGTGTACGCGCGCCATGACGCCGCCTGCCAGCCGCTGCGCGGCCAGGCGCTTCTCTTCTGACAGGGCCGAGGTCAGCCGCACGTCGGGGGCCCCAGCATGGATAGGGCGGCCGCTTGCAGCCCGCTGCGTGCGATCGCGTTTCGTGGCGCTGCCGCTGCTACGCGCGCCGCGGCTGTGCGCTCTGAAATCGCCCTGCGCGATGGGCCCCAGTAGGTCCGCCAACTGGTCCAGTGGCAACCGCATGAACTCGCCGATATCCACACCGGCAAAGGTGACCGAAAGCGCTTCCGGCTTCAGGCGCTTTCCCTGGCAGGCTGGGCACAACCTGCCTTCCATGTAGCGCGAAACGCGCTTGCGCATCAGTGCGCTCTGGGTGTTGGCAAAGGTGTGCAGCACGTAGCGGCGCGCACCGGTATAGGTACCCATGTAGCTGGGTTCCAGCTTGCGCTTCAGCGCGGCGCGGGTCTCTGCGGGCGTGAAGCCGGCATACACCGGCACGGTTGGCGTTTCCTCGGTGAACAGGATCCAGTCGCGGTCCTTCTTCGGCAGCTTCTTCCACGGCACATCGATGTCGTAGCCCAGCGTGACCAGGATGTCGCGCAGGTTCTGGCCATGCCATGCCGGTGGCCAGGAGGCGATGGCGCGTTCACGGATGCTCAGCGACGGGTCCGGCACCATCAGCGCTTCGGTCACCTCGTACACATGCCCCAGGCCGTGGCAGGTGCTGCAGGCGCCCTGCGGCGTATTGGGCGAGAAGTCCTCGGCGTACAGCATGGGCTGGTTGGCCGGGTAGGCCCCTGCGCGCGAGTACATCATGCGCACCAGGCTGGACAGCGTGGTCACGCTGCCCACCGAGGAACGTGCATTGCTGGCGCCGCGCTGCTGCTGCAACGCCACCGCCGGCGGCAGCCCGTCGATGGCGTCCACATCGGGCACGCCCGCCTGGTCGATCAGGCGCCGCGCGTACGGCGCTACGGATTCGAAGTAACGCCGCTGCGCTTCGGCGAAGACGGTACCGAAGGCCAACGACGACTTGCCCGACCCCGACACCCCGGAGAACACCACCACTGCATTGCGCGGAATGGAGACATCGACATTCTTGAGGTTGTGCTCGCGCGCGCCGCGCACCTCCACGCAACCGTTGGCTGCGGCCGCGCATGAGGATTCACCGAAAGGGTTGTTGGACATCGTTGCGTTCCTGCAGGCAGTGAGCGGTGCGCCCTGGAGCGCGCCCAAGGCTGCATTTTCGCTGCTGCGAGGTGAATGTGGTGAGGGCACGACCGAAGCGCGTGCACCGCCCCCTCATCCTGGGCTGGACTCAGCCCGCAGGCTGCATCCCGCTGGGCGTTGCCCCGCGCGACGCCGCCAGATACCGGCAGTACTTGCCGATGAAGATGCCGGTGAATCCGCCAGACAGCAGGAGATAGGCGGCGCTGAAACCTGCGTTGCTGCTCAGGCCGGGCGCCACGGCCAGCGCCGTTTCAAAACCGTACTTGATGACGAACGTGACCAGCAGCAGTGGCAGCAGGCTGTAGTCGGCACTGCGCCACAGCGTGCCCGTGGAGGCGTCCACGGTCAGGGTTGCCCGGCGCAGCAGCAGCCAGCCCACTGCTGCGCCCGCGCAGATGCCGGCCAGCCATTCGCCCCACGCCAGCGGCGAGCCGCCATAGCGGTGGCTGATCGACCAGATGCCCCAGACGCTGAACAGCGCCGGCACGATGGCCAGCTTCCGCAGCGAGGTCTGCCCCGGCCGCATGGCCGCGATGCCGCGCGAGACCAGGAACGCGAGAAGCACCCAGACCCAGATGGGGGTCTGCCAGAGAAGTTGCTGCAGCAGGTTCACGGGAGGTCCTTTCGGTGAGTGCCGGCCAGGCAGGCGGCGGTGGCGCTCACTATTGGCGGTACGCATTGCACGGACAAGTGACAGGTGTCAGCGATACGGCCTGCACCCTTCCCCCTGCGCGGCTGCAAGGCGATGCAGGAATGCCTACTTGCCAGTCATCTTCAATGCGGCCTCCGGCAGACGTGCGCCACTGATGCTGATCTGCGCCATTTCGTTATCGATTTTCGCCAGGTCGTCCCTATCGAGCACCAGATCCACTGTGCCCAGATTCTCATCCAGCCGATGGCGCTTGGTCGTGCCCGGGATCGGCGAAATCCACGGTCGCTGCGCCAGCAGCCAAGCCAAAGCGACCTGTGCCGGCGTGGCGCCCTTCCCTGCGGCCATCGCCTTCACCACGTCCACCAACGCCATGTTGGCCCGGCGTGATTCGGCGGAGAAGCGCGGCACCGCATTGCGGAAATCCGTTGCATCGAACTGCGTGTGCTCGTCGATCTTTCCCGTCAGGAAGCCCGCACCCAGCGGGCTGAAGGGTACGAAGCCAATGCCCAGTTCCTCAAGCAGCGGAAGCAGCTCTGCTTCGGGCTCACGCCAGAACAGTGAGTACTCGCTCTGCACAGCCGTCAGCGGCTGCACTGCATGCGCCCTGCGGATTGTCTGCGCACCCGCTTCGGACAGGCCGAAATGCGCGACCTTTCCCTCTGCAATGAGCGCCTTCACGGTATCGGCAACCTCTTCGATGGGCACCGCCGGGTCAACACGGTGCTGGTACAGCAGGTCGATGCGCTCGGTGCGCAGCCGCTTCAGGCTGGCTTCGACAGCTGCCCGGATGTGTGCAGGCTGGCTGTTGGTGCCTGCGCCGCGGGCACCGGTGACCGGGTCGATGTCGAAGCCGAACTTCGTGGCGATCACCACCTGGTCGCGAACGGGTGCCAGTGCCTCGCCCACCAGTTCTTCGTTGGCAAAGGGGCCGTAGGCTTCGGCCGTGTCGAAGTGGGTGATGCCGCGCTCCACCGCCGTGCGGATCAGCGCGATCATCTCCTGCTTGTCGGCGGCCGGGCCATATGCCGAACTCATGCCCATGCAGCCCAGGCCGAGGGCGGAAACTTCAAGGCCTTGTCCAAGGGTACGGAACTTCATGGTTGAATCCTCATCGGGCAGTGTGCGGAGTGGCCAACCAGGCGTTGACGCTCTCCATGGTTTTGCGCTCCTGGTCGGCCTGCATCACGAATGCCTCCAGGATGCGTGCGTTGGGCGCATGGCGGGCGAGCACGCGCAGGCTGCTGCCCACGCCGTAGCCGCCATGGGTGATGAACGGCACGATGGTCTTGCCACTCATGTCGTGCTGCGACAACAGCGATCGAATGATCGGCGGCGCGGTCTCGCCCCAGATTGGAAAGCCCAGGTACACGGTGTCATAGCGATCAATGTCGACAATGCGGGTGCGCAGTGCAGGCTCTACCCCGTCGTCGCGCTCCTGTCGCGCCTTGGCTACCGTTTCAAGATAGTCCGCCGGGTAGTCGATGGCAGGCTCTACCTGGAACAGGTCGCTGGGCATGCTGCGATGAATGAGCCCGGCAACCACCCGGGTGTTGCCCGAACGTGAGAAGCAGGCAACCACTGTCCGTGCGCCTGATCGACCAGCGGCCGTGCCTTCCTGCGGCGCTGCGGCTGAACATCCCAGCGGCAGTGAAGCCAAGGCAGCGACCACTGCCCGGCGACCAGGGCTGGGGGTTGGAATCGTCATGGCGCCAATCTACGCCCCCAAAACACATTCTTGCAGAGGCATAATCGGATATCGCTTATATCCGGTACGCATCAATGAGCGTCGAGAATTACGATCAGCTGGCCATGTTCGCGCTGGTGGCGCGGGAACGCAGTTTTACCCGGGCTGCTGCCCAGCTGGGTATGTCCCAACCCGCCCTTAGCCGATCGATGCGCCAGCTGGAAGAACGCCTGGGCGTGCGCCTGCTTGCGCGGACCACCCGCAGCGTTTCGCCGACCGAGGCCGGAGAGCAGTTGCTGCGGGTGATTGCACCGCGCTTCGAGGAGATCGATAGCGAGCTTGCCCAGCTCAACGCGTACCGCGACAAACCCGCCGGTCGCCTCCGCATCACTGCAGGTGAGCACGCTGCGCTCACCGTGATGCAGCCGGTACTGGGCAAGCTGCTGCCGGCCAATCCCGACCTGAACATCGAGGTGATTGTCGACTACGGGCTGACCGACATCGTGGCCGAGGGCTTCGACGCCGGTATCCGCATGGGTGAGCAGGTGGCCAAGGACATGATTGCCGTGCGTGTTGGGCCCGACCTGCGCATGGCCGTGGTCGGATCGCCCGCCTATTTCCAGCGCCATCCGAAGCCGAAATCACCGCACGACCTGACTCGGCACAACTGCATCACCATCCGCCTGCCGACCCACGGTGGCATTTTCGCGTGGGAGTTCGAGAAGAAAGGCCAGGAGCTGAAAGTACGCGTGGAAGGCCAGTTGGTGTTCAACAACATCGCCCTGCGGCTGGGCGCTGCGCTGGAAGGCCTGGGGCTGGCGTACATGCCCGAGGATCTGGTGCGCCCCCATGTGCAGGCAGGCACCCTGGTCCACGTGCTGCAGGACTGGTGCCCCTCCTTCCCCGGCTACCACCTGTATTACCCCAGCCGCAGGCAGTCATCGCCTGCGTTCACCGTGCTGCGTGATGCGTTGCGCTATCGGGATTGAACGGCGGCACGGTCATGGCGACGGTGCCGGGGTCTGTTCCAGTGCCTGCACTGCGCGGTCAGATGCGGCCGCATATCCGCTATGTGCGAGCAACTGGGCCAGGTGCTGCAACTGTGCGCGGCTGAGGCCCACGCGCTGGCTGGCCGCCATGTGCGAGCGCAACTGCGCCTCCACGCCAGGCATGGCCGCCAGCGCGCCAACCGTTGCAAGTTCACGGCTCTGCCAGTCCAGGTTGTCGCGCTCGAAGATGTCGCCGAACAGATGTGTCTGCAGGAACTGGTTGATGATGGGCGCGAAGTCCATGACCGGGCCAGCCACCGGGGCACCGGAGATCCGCGTCTGGTTTGCGGTACCCACGGCGCGCAGTGCATCGCCTACCGGGGCCTTCCCGGCGGGCGGCTTCCCGGGTGCGGTGGCGATACCCTGCTCCTCGCGTTTGCGCACCACGTTCATCAGTTCGCCCAGGGCGTTGAGGCTCTTTGGGAACCCCGCATAGGCATACAGCTGCACGAGCACTTCCTTTGCCTCGCTCACGGTGAGGCCGGCGTCCAGCCCCCGGACCAACGCGGCGTTGAGCTGGGGCATGTCACTGCTGGCCGCAGCGGCCGCAATCAGCGGGATCGCCTGCTGCCTGGGCGAAAGCGGCCCGGCAACGGGCGCCTCGATGCCTGCTGACGCTTGGCGGTACTGGTCATCACTCACCTGCTCCAGCCAGGCCACCGATTTTCCATCGGTCACACCGGTTACCGCGAGATGGGTCATCGCGCTGTGCGGCGCGGCGCCGTGCCAATGCTTGACCCCGGCCGGACACACCACCACATCCCCGGCGTGTATCTGCTGCACCGGCTTGCCCCATTCCTGGGTCAGCCCAACGCCGGAGGTAACCACCAATCGCTGCCCGGCGGGATGGGTGTGCCAGGCCGAACGCGCGCCCGGCTCGAAGCTGACGTATGCGGATGAGACCTGCACGTCCTTGTCCGCTGGGAACAGCGGATCCACGCGTACTTTGCCAACGAAGGTCTCTGCTGGACCGGCAACGGACGATTGTGTTCCCGACCGGGTGATCTGCTGCATGGGCATTTCGCCGGCGCCGGCGAACGGTGCCGCCACGCTCAATGCAGCGCCCAGCAGCGCCGTCTGCGCGGGTGATTTACGAGGCGTGGTCATGGTGCAAGCGTCCGGGTGTAGAACGTGGTGAGCGAGGCGACGGCAGCATCCACGTACTTCGGCACCCAGTAGGTCTCGATGTGCGTGGCCCCCTCCAGCAGCACCAGCTGCTTGTCGATGGTACCGGTTGCTTTGGCGAAGGCATCCTGGGTCATGTAAAGGCTGTCCGCCTTGCTGCCGGCAATCATCAGCAGCGGTTGGTTGATCAGCTCGATCTGGTTGGTGGCGTCCCAGCGCATCAGGTCCAGCAGGCTGCTGGTCGTGTACCGGAAGGTGGAATTGGGATGGGCATGCGTCTTCCAGTAGTACTCATAGCCCTGCCGATACAGATCGAAGGGGAGCTTGGCGATCTGCTCGTCGCTGAGGTTGGCATCGCCGGAGTACAGCACTTCGCCGCCGGCGGCCTGCTGTGCGCGCGCCTGCGAAGCCTGCTGCAGGCGCTGCTGGACGGTGTCCAGCTGCGAGTCGGCATAACCGTTGCGGCGAACTCGGCCAGAGTTGAACATGCTGATCGTGGCGACGGCCTTGAAGCGCTTGTCGGTCTGCGCGGCCGCAAGCGAGTAGCCGCCGCCACCACAGATGCCGAGCAAGCCCAGGCGCGAGGTGTCGACCCAGGGGAATCGACTGATGAAGTCCGCCATGCCGTGGATGTCCTCGATGCGGTGGGAAGGCATGTCCACGCTGCGCGGCTGGCCACCGCTTGCCCCCTGATAGGCCGCATCGGCGGTAATGGCGATGTAGCCCTGCTGGGCCAGGCGTTGCGCGTACAGGCCGGCCACCTGTTCTTTGACCCCGCCATTGGGGTGCGCAACCACGATGGTCGGGTACCTCCGCGAGGCATCAAAATTGGCGGGCGTGTAGAAGTTTGCCGCGATCTCGATTCCATTCAGCGGATAGGACACCGAGTGAATGTTGACCTCACCGGGCACATTGCGCGTGATCGCACCTTCGTAGGCCAGTTTGAACGGGTTGAGCGTGTAGTCGGCAGCGGACGCGTTGCCTGCTGCCAAGCCGAGAGACATCGCCAACAGCGTGGCGTGCACGATGTGCTTCATTCAAGTGCTCCGGGTTTGTACGTTACCCCTGACGGCGCGTGTTGCGGGCCGACGTTGGCGGTGTTCAGGAGTAAACCTAACGTCCGTGCACTCATGGAAACAGAGCATCAGCCGGATATCACTCATGCATGCATGATATGAATGATGCACGGGACGGTCCGGATCAACGATCCAGGTGCTTCTTCTGCAGGAACTCACTCACCAGATCGGCGATCTGGACGTTGTTGAGGTCTGAGAACAGGAAGTGGCTGTTGCCACGGATTCCCATCTCCGGCAGATGGATCAGGGTGACATCACCGCCCTGCCGATTGACGGCATCACGCCAGGCGCGGGCCATTTCCAACCGGGCCCGCCAACTGTCCTGCGCCGGCAGGTCAATGGGCTTGTCAGGGATGTTGTCGCCATACAGCACCAGAATCGGGATCCGGGTCAGCGCCTTGAATTCCGCGGGCGAAACCAGCGCGGGAGCGACGGTATCGAACGCGCTGGGAATCGGTGCCGGCGCATCGTCCTTTGCGAACACGAAGCTGCTGCCAGGCTCGAACGCGACGATCGCGCGGACGTTGGGGCTTTTTATGGCCGTCATCCAGCCAGGACCGCCCGCCTGCGAATGGGTAAACAGGATCGCAGGCCCTGTCTTCTGCAGCACGGCGGCCACCCCGTCCGACACTACACCGAGGTCGAAGGGGCCGGTGTTGGGCGTGACCGAACGGAAGAACTGGTCAAGCGCGGCCTCCCCTTTCGGGAACTGGCTGCCAGCGAAGTAGTTTGGCCAGAGGCCGATCCGGAACTGGTTGAACCACATCTGATCGTCTGCCACGGGCTTCAGCGTCGCCTCGACCATGCTTCGGCCGGCCTTGCCGCGCCGTGGTTGATCGATCAGGTAGGTAGCGAAACGACGACGCAGGAACAGGTTCTGGAAGCCCTCACGCCCATCGGCCGTCGTCTCCCAGCTCTTGGAAGACTGGCCCGCACCGTGCCACATCACGATGGGCAACGTGCGCGCGTTCACCGGCTTCTGGTTGAAGACATAGACGTGATCGCCGTGATAGCTCTGGCCATCCGGATTGGAGGGCTTCAACGGATCGAACGTGCCAGACTCCTTCTTGGTCGTGCCCCCAGCGAGGAAGCTGCCTTGCGAATCGATCTGCAGTGGCTCGTTGGCCATGGCGGTCGTGGCGCAGAGGGAAACCGCTATCCAGAGCAGTGTGGAGGGGAAGCTGGGCACCAGAGTGCGAAGGCGCGTGCGAGTCTGCATGGGTCACTCCGTGACAGATTGTCAGGGGAATCTACCCTCCGGGCCATCCTGGAAGAAGCGCGGGAGTGCATATGACCAATGCATGCAGGATATATATGCACGTCCATCGTGTTGCAGTGAGTGTGAGTGATGAGCGCTATCGCGCCAGGGCCTCGGCCAGAATGTTGCCCATCACGTCAGATCTTGGCATTTGGTTGACTGGAATTTCGGCTTGTTCAAACCACGCTCGGCTGGCCTCAGGGTGCGGACCCGTCAGAACAACTTTTCCCGAACCATAGCGGTACGCGGCGGCGCTTATATCGCCATTCTTGTAGTGCCCAAGCGCCTTGAACCCAGGAGAGGGAGATTCAGGGAAATAGGGGCCGTCCTGGAAGAATATTTGATCTTGATGCCCAAGCCACTCCACGGTAACGGAATCGTCGACAATCGAATGCACTGGGAAGCCAGGACGGTTGACGGCACTATCCAACTCCTCGTCAATCAGCGCTAGATTGTTCGCGTCCGCCAGATACGCGCCCATGCATAAGCCAAGGTAGTGGCCGCCCTGATCGACGTACTCCCTGATGGCGCTCGAACGCTGCTTGCCTAGAGCACGAAGAGCAGCTGGAATATTCTGGCCTCCACCAGGTTGAATGTAGAGATCGAAGCGCTTCAGATTTTCAGATGTAACATCCAGCGGCTCATCCGACCCGACGTATTCCACCTGGTACTTTCCCGATTTTTCGATCGAGCGTCGAACGGTCTCAGAGCAGTCATCGCATCCCGCATCGCCACGATAGACTGCGATACGAGGAAGAGTCGAGGATAACGCCGCGCCCGAAACCGGGAGCAGTGATGTCAGGAGTATTCCTGCCCACAGGTATTTAGCCACCGGAAGATCTCCTGTGAATCACTGAAGTCATCTGCATACGACGGTGGCCAAGAGCGGTGGCGGGTGGCCGGATTACGCTGCATTGCGGGTGAATTTGCTCTGAATCAAATGGACACAGAATGATGCGGGAGCATGTCCACTGCGTCCCTGTCCCACCGACATTTGTAGCGGCCACCGAGCCGTAGTTGAGGCGGCGCCACTTGGCGTCTTGCCGGCCGGCGGCCGGCACTACCCTTGCGATGCGGATGTCCGGAATCGATATTACCGTGACGCGTCACGGTCAATGGCATGCGCCTTCAATCGGGCGCACGTCGGGTTTTGATACAGCCCTTTGCTGGCGGGACCGGCGCTGCAGCCGGCACGGTATGATGCCGACTTTCTCGCACTTGCCATCGCTGTAGCGCGCGTTACTGTTGGCTCGCGCCGGTGCAGCTGAGACCCCACCCACTTCATGCTCGCTTCCTGTTCCCCCTTCATCATCTGGGCGGCCGTGGCCGTTGCCACCGTCGGCCTGCTGTTCCGGCCGTTCCGCATTCCGGAGTACGTGTGGGCGCTGGGCGCGGCCGCGCTGCTTCCGCTGCTTGGGGCGGTGTCGCTCGGCACGACCTGGCATGCGGTTGCCGAAGGCCGGGATGTCTACCTGTTCCTGGTCGGCATGATGGTGCTGGCCGAGCTGGCGCGGCGCGAGGGCCTGTTCGACTGGCTGGCGCTGTATGCGGTACGGCATGCGGGCGGTTCGGGGCGGCGGTTGTTCGACCTGGTGTTCCTGGTCGGCACGGTGGTGACGGTGTTCCTGTCCAACGATGCCACGGCGGTGGTGCTGACGCCCGCGGTCTATGCCGCGTGCAAGGCGGCCCGCACCAACCCCCTGCCCTATCTGTTTGTCTGCGCGTTCATCGCCAATGCGGCGAGCTTCGTGCTGCCTATTTCCAACCCGGCCAACCTGGTGGTGTACGGCAACCACATGCCGCCGCTGCTGCAGTGGCTGGCGCAGTTCGCGCTGCCTTCGCTGGCCGCGATCGGTGCCACGTATCTGGTGCTGCGCTGGGTGCATCGCCGCGAGATCGCGCAGCCGTTGGCAGCGTCGCCCGAGCATCGCCCGCTTACCGAGGGTGGCCGCCTGAGTGCGCTGGGTGTGTTGTTCACCGGCACCGTGCTGCTGGTGACCTCCGCACTGAACGGCCCATTGGGCCTGACTACGTTCTGTGCGGGCGCGCTGAGCGTAGCGGTGGTGGCGATTCGCCAGCGCCGCAGCCCTCTGCCGCTGTTGCGCCACGTCTCCTGGGGCGTCCTGCCGCTGGTGGCCGGCCTGTTCGTGCTGGTTGAAGCGGTTTCGCAGACCGGTGTCATCCAGACAGCGGCCAGCAACCTGCAGGCGCTGGCGCAGACCTCGCCGCATCAGGCGGGCTGGCTGGCCGGAGGCGCTGCCGCACTGCTCAGCAACGTGGCCAACAATCTGCCGGTGGGCCTGGCGGCGGGCTCGCTGGGCCAGATGGCCGAGCTGCCGGCGCAGACGCGCGCGGCGTTGCTGATCGGCGTGGACCTGGGCCCGAACCTGTCGGTGACCGGCTCGCTGGCCACCATGCTGTGGCTGGTGGCGCTGCGCCGCGAAGGCGAGCATGTCAGCGCGCTCGACTTCCTGCGTGTGGGCGCGCTGGTGATGCCGCCCGCGCTGATCGGGGCGCTGCTGCTGCTCTGATCAGGCGCGGGCTGGAACGCCAGGCGCGTCTATCGCGACCAGCGCAGCGCCCAGGATCGGCAACTACCTCACAGACACCTGGTCAGTACACCGCCCCGGTGCAGATTACTCGGCGTAGCTTGCGGTGTTCTTGCCGTGCCGTTTTGCGTGATAGAGCGCCTTGTCCGCCTTCGCCAACCAATCTTCTGCGCTGCCCGTGCCAGCCGCTGCGGCGATGCCGATACTGACGCTGAACTGGATATCGGCTGTTTCAGGGGCGCCCGGCTCCTGCAGGTAGTGCCTTATCTGCTCGGCCACATCCATGGCCTCTGCCGGTATCCGCTGGCGCAGCAGGACGGCGAACTCATCACCGCCCAGACGCGCTGGCATGTCACCCGGCTGGGCCAGCTGACGCAGCACTACCGCGATGCGGCGAAGCACCTCATCGCCGGCACGATGGCCATGCGAGTCATTGATCCGCTTGAAATCATCAACATCGAGCATCAGCAGGCAGGCGTCGCCACCGAGGTGCTGCCCCGTCTGCAGCAGCTGCTGGGCGCGCTGGATCAGGAAGCCGCGGTTGGCCAGCTCCACCAACGGATCCATCCGGCTCAGGCGCTGCAGTTGGCGATTCTGTGATTTCACCCGGCGCGCCAGCCGCCAGCTCAGCACGCTCAACCCGATGCCGTAGACGAACAGGAAAGGCAGGCTGAGGACAACGGTGCGCTGCGAGGTGATGGGTTGATAAGGCAGGCCCAGGGCAAGCCAGGTGGCGGCGAACCCGATCACCAGGGCCAGGGTTGCCCTCGTTGCCAGGCGGATGCCGCCGGCGGCGATCTTGTCGGCCACCAGCAGCGCGGCAAACAACGCACTGGGCACCGTGCTGAGGGCCATGAAGGCGATCCATGCGCCTCCAAAGAGAGAGTCGACGATCATGCAGCGGAACTGCGCTGCTGCAGGCTCACGGGCGCGACGTGTCAGGAGCATCGCCAGCGCCGGCCATGCGAGGGCGTTGAGCAACAGCAGCACCCAGGGGGCAGCATCCGTCTGACGCTCCAGAATGATCGAGGCAATCGGAAGCGCGCCCAAGCCGTTTCCCACGAAGCGCATCCAGCCGATGCGCCGGGCCGCACCGACGCCCTCGACGGCGACTTCCGTTGAATCAGTGAAGAACGGCATTGCCAGCTCTCCTGATGATCACTCCCCTGCAATTCACCCGGACACCCCTTTGTGCGCGAGTCTGACATCTGTGCGTCAACGACAGGTCAATGAGGCAAGGGAGTGCTGCCATCGCAGCCGCATGCCGAGGCTGCGCACATGGGTTGATGGGCCGTGCGGCGGCCCTTCATCCGTCTGTGTTGCAGCGTTAACGCTCACTGGCAGAGGCTGGTCAACACGCCCGAGGAGCACACTCCAGTGAACGAGAAGAAGCTGCGGGATGACCTGCCTTTCAACCCTGGCGCCGACGCGGACGATGCGTCGAAGAGCCATACCCCGGACAGGCTCAGGAATGACAAAGCGACATGGAAGGAGCACGACATGCCCGATGATGGTGATGACCCCAAAGCTACGCCCGACGACTACGAGCGGCCTGATCCTGATCCGACCGGGTAGGCACAGCGGGCTGGCGCCACTTGAAGCCAACGGTGCATGCCACGCGACATGGCGTGCGCCCTTGCTGAAGGTGCGCCCGCAGAGCGCGCTGTAAGCGCGCGCCGGATCGCGTGTTGCCGGCCAGCGGCCGGCACTACCGGACGCGAAGATGGGTTGCGCCGGGCCATGCCCGGCGGATGCGAAGAACAGAAGGGCCGGCAGGCATTCGATGCGGTGGAACAGCCGCGGGGAGTTCCTGGCTTCTGCTGTGGACAGGTAATCAGCTGGCGTCGACGCCAGCCAGATCGCCATCGCTGCCGATCTCCCAACGCAGTTCGAAGTTCAGTTCCAGCTGTTGTCCCGGCTGCAACCGGGTTGGCGCCAGCGTGAATCCATCGGGTGGGCCGGTCTGCGGCTCCACGCAGGTGGCGTGCGCCGCCCCGTCATAGACCACCCAGTGATCGGTGTCGGCGCTCAGCCGCAGCCGCTGGCCGGCGGCAACCAGCGTCACTTCTGTCTGGTTGATGAAGCAGTCATCCCACGGCCCCTGCGTTGGCTGCACGCAGGGCAAGGTGGCGATGCCCTCCCCGTCGCGCGGGTACATCGCGCTGGGTGCGAACAGCAGTCGATCCGGCTTGCGGAACCAGGGATGCCAGCCAAGCACGGCTGGCATTGCCATGGCACCGGCCTGCACCGCGAGGCGCAGCGTCAGGCGGTCGGGTTGCACGAGGAGATGCTGCGATGCCCTGCCCCCGAAGGGCCAATAGGCGTCCTCAGGCAGGTCCAGCGACAACGAGGCGCCGTCCGGTTCAACGCGGTCGATGCGCCAGGGCCGTGAGAAGCCGACGCCATGGATGGCGTGCATTCCGAAGTTCACCGGCAGCTGATAGGGCCTGCCTTCGAAGGCGAAGCGTCCGTGCCGGATGCGCCCGGCCCAGGGCAGCATGGGATAGCACCCCCACGCAATGCCCGCCTGCCCTACTTCATGTTCGCTGACGAGCCAGTCCACACCGTCACAGCGTAGTTGGGCGATGCGCCCACCGGCTTCCGGTGCAAGCGCGACCTCCAGCCTGCCTGCGCGCAACCAGTGCAGTGGGCCGGCAGGCAGTGCCGCCTGCGCATCATCCGTGGGCGAAGTCGGCTCAGGTGCCATAGGGATGGATCGTCCGGATGCTGCCGTCTGCTTCCATGTGCAGCGGTGTGCACTTGACCGAACGCAGGTGGGTGACCCCGCCGGACAGCAACGCGTCGTGATAGAACAAGTACCACCGCCCCTGGAACGCACAGATGGAGTGATGGGTGGTCCAGCCCACCACGGGGGTGAGGATCACGCCGCGATAGGTGAACGGCCCGTACGGGCTGTCGCTGGTGGCATAGCACAGCAGGTGCGTATCACCAGTGGAGTACGACAGGTAATACCGGCCCTGGTGTTTGTGCAGCCACGGTCCTTCGAAGAAGCGACGGGCATGGTCGTCGGCGCGCAGCGGCTGCCCGTGCTCGTCCAGGATGACGATCTCCCGGGTGGGTTCGGCAAGCCGGGTCATGCCGGCATCCAGTCGCCCGATACGCGGGCCCAGTGCCGGCGCCTCGCCGGCAGGTTCTTCATGCGCCGGGTCGTAGCGGTTGTCGCGGTACTTCTGCAGCTGGCCACCCCAGATGCCACCGAAACAGAGGTAGTGCGTGCCGTCGTCGTCCTCGAACACGGCCGGGTCGATCGAGTACGCGCCCTCGATGGGTTCGGGCTCTGGAGTGAACGGGCCCTCCGGCCGATCCGCCGCCGCAACGCCGATGCGGAACATGCCATGGGCGTCCTTGGCCGGGAAGTACAGGTAATAGCGGCCATTGCGGGAGGCGGCATCCGGTGCCCACATCTGCTGGCTGGCCCAGGGCACGTCGCGCACATGCAGCGCCACGCCGCAGTCGGTCGCCTCGCCCTCCGGCGTGTCCATCCGCAGCACGTGGTAGTCCTGCATGCCGAAGTGGCCGCCCTCATCGTCGAAGGGTGCGCCGCTGTCGATGTCGTGCGATGGATAGATGTACAGCCTCCCCTCGAACACATGGGCCGAAGGGTCGGCCGTGTAGATGTGGCTTACCAGAGGCTGGGAGATGGCGTGTGCTGCCAGTTGCTGCAGATCGCTGCCTTGGCGCCGCGACTGCAGGTCCTGCTCGATGCGGGTCTCCATGCGCTTGTTGATCTCGTAGAGGAAAAGCAGCGCTACTGCAGCCAGGAACGGCAGGGAGCAGTACACGCTCACCGTCAGACGGATACCATCCACCACGGCTTCCGGCTGTTGCGGTGCGCCTGCCTGGTAGCCGTGATGGGCGAGGATGCCAGCGACCAGCGCGCCACCGATGCTGAGCCCAATCTTCAGGCCACACAGCATCGCCGAGAAGACGATGGCGGTGGCACGGCGATGGTTCTTCCATTCGGAGTAGTCGGCGACGTCGGCGATCATCGCCCACAGCAGCGGGATGGTGATGCCGTAGCAGAACCCGTGCAGCATGAAGGCAACGAAGGCCACGGCGACCGCCGTGGGCGGGAAGAAATAGAACGCCAGCAGGAACACGGTGGACACCAGCAAGGCACCGCCAAAGACATCACGCTTGCCGAAACGGTCGGCCAGGCGGCGCGATACGCCGATGCCCAGGATCATGCAGACGATGCCGCAGGCGTTGAACAGGCTGAAGGCCGAGGTTGCCGGATCCTTCGGCCAGGCGAAGCCGGCCAGGCCCAGACCGCTGAGTGCCGCATTGATGGCGCCGATGCAGCGGTTGAAGCCGGAGCTGTCGAGGAAGCCCGCCAGGGCGGCCTCGCTCATGTAGTACTGGAAGTAGTAGACGTAGGTGCCGCCCTTCAGCGACAGGTTGATGAAGACCAGGATGGTCAGCGCCAGCATCACCTTCCACGGGCGGTTGCGCAGCAGGTCGGACAGGTCCTGCAGCACCCCGGCAGTCTGTTCCTTCGCCGGTACGATGCGCTCGCGCGTGGTGGCGAAGGTGATCAGGAAGAACACCGTTCCCACTACCGCAAATACCGTCATGACCCGCTCGAAGCCCAGCACCCGGTCGCCGTCGCCGAGGATCAGCACCAGCGGCAGCAGCAGGACCTGGATGATGAACTGCGCGATCATCACCGCCACGAAGCGGTAGGCCGACAGGCTGTTGCGCTGGGCCATGCTGCCGGTGAGCACGCCACTGAGTGCCGAGTACGGCAGATTGTTGGCCGCGTACACGAGCATCAACAGGCCGTACGTGGCCAGGGCGTAGACGACCTTGGCGCGCGGCGCCAGGTCGGGGGTGCTGAAGGCCAGCAGTGACAGCACCCCGAAGGGAATCGCCGTCCACAGGATCCACGGCCGGAACTTGCCCCAGCGGCTGACCGTGCGATCGGCGGCGATGCCGATCAACGGGGTGAACACGAAGGCACCGAGCACGCCGATCACGAAGATGATCGTGGCGGCCGTGGCGGGCGGCAGCCGGTACACATCGGTGTAGAAGAACGCGAGGTAGGTGATCAGCGTCTGGAAGATCAGGTTGGCGGCCAGGTCGCCCAGGCTGTAGCCGAGCTTCTCCCGGATGGACAGCGTGTGCCCGGTGCTTTCGATGCGGCGCGCATCAGTCACGGTTGGTCTCCACGGTGAACCCGGCCTTCGCGCGGATGTCGGCGCTGGAGCTGCCCACCCATGCCTCGTACGCGCCCGCCGGCACGGCATAGCCGCCGCGCGCGTCGTCATAGTGGCGCAGGGCCTGCTGCGCTTCCAGGTCGAACACCACGGTGCGCCGCTCGCCTGCGGCCAGGTGCACACGCTGGAAGCCGCGCAATGTCTGGCGTGCGTCGCCAGGCCCGGCCTGCAGCCGTCGCACATACAGCTGGACCACTTCGTCGCCGGCGCGCTTGCCCGTGTTGGCGATCTCGACCTGCACCTTGAGTGTCCCGTTGTTGGCGATGCGCGTTGAATCGAGCTGCAGCCTGCCGTAGTCGAAGCGGGTGTACGACAGCCCGTGCCCGAACGGATACAGCGGGGTACCGCGGAAGTAGCGGTAGGTGCGTCCTTCCATCGTGTAGTCGTCAAAGGCCGGCATCGCCTCGTCCGCCTTGTAGAAGGTCACCGGCAGGCGCCCGCCCGGATTGACGTCGCCGAACAGCGCCTGGCCGACGGCAGTGCCGCCGCGTTGCCCGGGATACCAGCTCATCAGGATGGCGGACAGATTCTGCTGCGCCCAGTCCACCGCCATGGCAGAGCCGCCGGTGAGGACCATCACCACCGGTTTGCCGGTGCCATGCAGCGCTTCCAGCAGCGAGCGCTGGGGCGCGGGCAGGCGCAGGTCGGTACGGTCACCGCCGGCGAAGCCCGGGTAGTTGACCTTCATTTCTTCGCCTTCGACGTCGCCGGTGAGGCCGCCCACGAACACCACCACATCGGCGTTGCGCGCGGCCTCCAGTGCCGCTTCGAACGGCGGCTTGGCTCCGGGCATGCGCCACCCCAGGCGGACGCCGGCATCGCGCTCGGCGTCGAAGTACTCAAGCCTCAGGTCATAGGCGCGGCCGGCCTGCAGGTCCAGGTCCACGCCATCGCCGTGCAGGCGATCACTGTTGGCCCAGTGGTCGAGCACCCGCTTGCCGTCCACGTAGAGGCGGAAACCATCGTCGGCGGCCGCCTCGATCCGGTAGCGCCCCGAGACGGGCGGCAGCAACTGGCCAGTCCAGCGGATGCTGAAACCATCGCTGGGGATGCCCTGCCCCGGTGCGGCTTCACCACGGGCCAGCAGGTTGTCGGTCGGGGAACCCCGATCCCAGCGGAATCCGATCTGGGCATCGGTGCGGACCAGGGCCGGAGTGCCGGAAAGATCGGCGGTACGGAAATACTCGCCGCGCAGCCCGCGCTCCGGCGAGTCAGCCGACGGGCGCAGGTAGGTCGCTTCGATCAAGGGTGTGGCGCTGGGATCGTCGCGCCCTTCAACCAGGTCCACGCCGCGTGCGTAGCTCACCTCGATTCCCTTGGCGGCATCGCGGATGCCCTGCAGGAGGGTGACCGGCGCGGCCGGGGTGCCGAAGTAGTTGCCGAGCAGTGCCATGGTGTCATCGGCCGTGGGGCCGATCACGGCGATGCGCTTGAGGTTGCGCGACAGCGGCAGCACGCCATCGTTCTTCAGCAGCACCAGCGATTCCTGGGCGGCCTTCAGGGCCAGCGCATCATGCGCCGGAGCCTGGTTGACCGACGCGGGAATCTGCGCCCAGCGCACGCGCTCGGGTGGATCGAACATGCCCAGCCGCATCCGCGCGGCAAACAGGCGGGTCACCGCATCGTCGATCTCCGCCTCGCTGATCAGGCCCTGCCGCACCGCCGCCGGCAGCGTGGCGTATTCCTGGCCGCACTCCAGTTCGGTGCCGTTGCCGACCGCCAACGCGGCAGCCGCCTCGCGGCTGGGAACGATCCGGTGATGTTTCCAGATGTCGACGATGGCCCAGCAGTCGGACACCACGTAGCCCTTGAAGCCCCAGTCGCGGCGCAGCACGTCGCGCAGCAGGAACCGGCTGGCGCTGGCGGACTCGCCGTACACCCGGTTGTAGGCGCCCATCACCGCGTCTACCTGCCCCTCTTTCACCAGCGCCTCGAACGCGGGCAGGTAGGTGTCGTACAGGTCGCGCTTGCTCGGGCGCGCATCGAAGTGGTGGCGGTCGGCCTCGGGGCCACTGTGCACGGCCAGGTGCTTGGCGGTGGCGTCGAGCTTGCGGTACACCGGGTCATCGCCCTGCAGGCCGTGCACGAAGGCCACGCCCATGCGGGCGGTGAGGTACGGGTCCTCGCCGTAGGTTTCCTGGCCACGGCCCCATCGCGGGTCGCGGAAGATGTTGATGTTCGGCGACCAGTAGGTCAGCCCCTGGTAGCGGCCATGCGAGCCTTCACGGAGGAACTGGTGGTGCTTGGCACGGGCCTCGTCGCTGATGGTGCTGGCCACCTGCCCCATCAGCGGTACATTGAAGGTGGCCGCCAGGCCGATGGCCTGCGGAAACACGGTGGCCTGCCCTGCCCGCGCCACGCCATGCAGGCCTTCGTTCCACCAGTCGTAGGCCGGAACGCCCAGGCGCTCGATCGCGGGCGCGGCGTTCTGCATCTGCGCTGCCTTCTCCTCCAGGGTCATCCGTGCGACCAGGGCAGCGGCGCGGTTTTCAAAGCTGTCCGAGGTGTCGAGCCAGGGCGCGGGCTCGGCTGCGTAACCCGTGCCCGCCAGCGCGATGGCAGCGCACAGGGCCAGCGTGCGGAAGATGGGAGTGCGCGTCATCATTTGCTCCTCAATGCACGCTCGTCGCGCGCGAATGGTCCCAGCAGGGCGCCGACGAAGCCGCCTGCACGATCCGTACTCAACACCGTTCCGTCCACGGCATCGGCCAGTGTCTGCCAGCCACGCCCGTCGCCGCTGTCGAAGGCGAACGCATAGCGGCCTTCGTCACCGGCGATCTTCAGGCGCAGCGACGTCGCTGCCGTTGCCTGGCGCGTTGCCAGGGTGCGGGTGACACCGCCGCCGTCGCGCGCTTCCAGGAAGACCGCCACGCGGTCACCGCCGAGGCTGCGCACGCCAAGGAAATACCAGTGGGTCTCGCTCTGGAAAGCTGCCAGGCCTGCGGCCACGCCCGCCGCCGGCCGGGTCATGGCCGTGCTGGATTCGAAGCGCAGGTGCTGCTGGCGCCGGCCGAGGAACGCGGGGTTGCGCAGCGTGTCCAGGTTCTCCGCCAGCGGATGGATGGCCAAGGCCCCCGGTCGCTCGCGCAGGTCCGCCCACGACTGCCTGGGGACGCGCACGCGCAGCCAGCCGCTGCCGAGTGTGGGCGCATCGAATTCGTCACGTTCGGTGAAATTGCCGGTGGACGGCGCCTGCGACGCTTCGCCCTGCATCCAGGAAGGCGCTCTGGCCGCATACGGAATGACCTGGTTGGCCGGCAGGATCACCGGCCAGCCGTCACGCCATTGCACCGGCAGCAGATAGGTCTCGCGCCCGGTGTTGTAGTGGCGCGTGTCGTAGTTGCGGCTGGCAAGGAACACCGCCCACCATGAGCCGTCCGGCCCCTCCACCAGATCCGCATGTCCGGCATTGGTGATCGGCAACGGCCTGTCGGCGGGCAGGTCACGCTGGGTGAGAATCGGATTGCCCGCATACGGCACGTAGGGCCCCCACACATCACGGCTGCGCAGCACCACCTGCGAATGTTGCGGCCCGGTGCCGCCTTCCGCGTCGGAGAGGTAGTACCAGCCATCGCGTTGGTAGATGTGCGGCCCCTCGATCCAGATCGGGTTCCTGGCCGGCTCCACCCCGCCGTCGATCAACACCTTGCGGGGGCCTACCGGGGTGAAGGCCGCCAGATCAATCTGCTGCATCCAGATGGCACGGTGGCCCTCGTAACGTGGCGGGCCAGGCGGTACATCGTTGTTGAGCAGATACACGGTGCCGTCGTTGTCGAAGAACAATGACGGATCGATTCCATCGATGCCAGGCAGCCAGTGCGGGTCGGACCAGGGACCGGCAGGATCACGGGCGGTAGCGATGAAGTTGCCGCCGCTGTCGACGGCCGTGGTGACCACGTAGAACATGCCGTCGTGGTAACTGATGGCCGGCGCGAAGATACCGCGCGACACGCCCAGTCCGTCGAAGTCCAGCTGCGACGGTCGGTCGATCACATTGCCGATCTGCTTCCAGTGCACCAGGTCCACGCTTTCGAATACCGGGATGCCCGGGAAGTAGGTGAAGCTGGAATTGACCAGATAGAAGCGCCCGTTTGCGGCGACGATGCTGGGGTCGGCATGGAACCCGGCAAGAATCGGGTTGCGATAGTGCCCGGCCGGCAACGTCGCATCGAAGGCCGCGTCGCGACCGCTGTACTCGAACCAGTCGAAGTAGACCGGCGGCGCGGGCTCCGCTGCCCCCGCCTGCGGCAGCAACGACATCAACACGAGTACTGAAGCCAGCAGCAGACGCATCAGGGAACCTCCGCAGGGGTGATGGAAAGCTCGAACGGGCCGGCGGGCGCCCCACTGCTGTCGCGCAGGGTGCACACCGGGCCATCGGCCCAGCAGTAGCGCACGCGCCCGCCCGCGTCTGCCAGCGGGCTGCGCAGCACGACGTCGTGCCCGTGCAGCACCGCGTCGGCGTAGTGGCAGTGGTGCGCATCGGCGTCGCACAGCTCGAAGCCGATGGGGCCGTTCGCGCCGGTCGTGACCAGGGTGCCGGTGACCCCGTTGAAGCGGATACGCACGCCGGCGCGCGTGGCCGATGCCGTGTGTGCAGTTGGGCCGGCGGGCGCCAGGCTGCGCTCGCCATAGACCACATGGCGCGCTGCCCGCGCCAGCCGCCGGCCCAGTTCCTGCTTGTTCGGCGGGTGGATGTCGTAGGCATCGCCGATGTCGATGGCCACGGCCAGCCCGGTGCGCGGGTCTTCCGCCGCAGCGAGCCGCTGCGCCTCGCGCACCTGCGCCCAGCCACTTTCAACCGGCGCCACGGGTGGCTGGCCATAGCCGGCCAGCTGCACCAGCAGCAGCGGCGTGTGCGCGCCGAACCGCCCCCGCCAGTCGTCACGCAGGCTGCGCAGGCGTGCGAGGTATGCCGTTGCGTCGCCGGTGTTGGATTCACCCTGGTACCACAGCACGCCGCGCAGGCCATAGGCACCCAGCGGCGCGATCATGCCGTTGTACAGCGTCGACAGTCCCGTGGCGGCGTGCCACGGTGCCAGCGGCGGCGCCTGTGCGCCGGGCGCCAGCCGGTACTGCCAGCGGGCATCCAGCTCGATGCGCGTACCGTCATCCAGGCCGATGGCGTGCGCGCTCGCGGGCCCTGCAAGGCCACCCTCACCGTAGGTGTCCAGGACATTGATCACCACGGTGTTGGCGCCGGCTTTCAGCAATCCGGCTGGCAGCGCATAGGTTCGCCGCTCGCCCGCACCGTACTGGCTGCCCACGGCCACGCCGTTCACCCAGGTCATGTCCGTCTCGTCGATGGGGCCGAGCTCAAGCTGTGCGCGCTTGGCTGCCTGGTCGGCGCTCAGTGTCACCTGGGTGCGGTACCAGACCATGCCGTTGTAGCCGGCCAGCGCTGGCACACCCCAGCGCTCCCACGCCCCGAGCGTGGCGGGTGCGCGTTGCCATCCACGGCTGTCGGTGCCTGGCTGCCAGGGTGCATCGGCGGCGGCGACACCGGCGCGCTGGGCCCACCAGTGTTGCCACTGCTGGCCCCAACGTTCGTTTGCCGCAGCCGGATCACGGGCGTACAGCGCGAGCACGTCAAGCGCTGGGCCCAGGCCACCCTGCATGCGCAGGGCATCGCTGCTGGTCCAGGCCTCGATACGCGAGCCGCCCCACGCTGCCTGGATCAGCCCCATCGGAACGTCGACGGTCCTGCGCAGATCACGCGCAAAGTAGAAACACGCGGCGGAAAAGTCACGCACGGTGTCCGGTGAGGCGGGGCGCCATGCCACAGACGCGGAAAAATCACTCTGCGGTGAAACCGCCGCCGCCTTCGGCACGGTGAACAGGCGGATCCCCGGTTCCGTGGCGGAGGCGATCTCGCTGCCTGCATCAAGCGCGCGCCACACCGGAAGCTCCATGTTCGACTGCCCGGAACACAACCAGACATCGCCGATCTGCACGTCGCGCACGATCTGGCTGGCATGCCCGGACCGGACCGACATTTCGTAAGGTCCGCCGGCTGCGGCAGGCGGCAGCGTTGCGTGCCAGCGGCCATCGCCAGCCGCGTGCGTGCTGACAGTGCGCCCTGCAAACGCCACGGAAACCGAGGCGCCCGGTGTGGCCTGGCCCCATACCGGAATCGGCCGGTCACGCTGCAGCACGGCGTGATCCTGGAACAGCGGATGCAGCAGCGCCATCGTTGGTTCCTGTGCCGCTGCACGCGTGGCGCAGCCGCCCATGGCAACCAGCAGCAGCCATCCCACCCACGACGTCGGCTTCATCGGCCATCTCCTGGCGCGGAGGGAAACTGCAGGGCCTGGTACCAGGCCAGCGGATGCGGCGGCGCGGCTTCGCCTGCGGGCAACGGTCTGCCGCTCACCGACTGGAAGTACGCCACGCTGGCATCGCGCCACCACTGTGCTTCGCGCTGCTGGATACGCAGGAAGGCCGTGACCTGCGCATGCCGTTGCGCATCCACCTTGCCCTGCAGCCCCGCCCAGGTGGCCTGCATGCCCTGCACCTGCCGTACCCCCTGCGAGTAGCGCCCGAGCAGTTCGTCCCACAACGTCCGCCCAGAGGCCATGCGGTGATCCCACGGCACGTGGTGGAACCACAGCAGCATCGGCTCCGGAACCCGCGCCAGGTCGCCATACTGCTCGGCCACGCCGGGGGAATACTGGGCCACGGCGTTGCTGCCGCGTGCGGTGCGGTCGAAGCCGATGCCGTTGTGATCCGCACGGTGGTAGTACACCGACGTCCAGTCCGCGCGCGGGCCGCCATCGACCCATGGACCGGGACCATAGTGGTGCCCCCGCGCCATCAGATGGTGCAGGCCCAGCGGCGTCATGTAGTTCACCGCAGCCTCGCGCGAGGCCATCATCATCCCGACGATGGGCTGCACCACGCCGGGATCGGCCGAGAACGTCAGCGCCGCCCAGTCCGCCGCGATGTCCTGGGCCGATTGCCGCGGATCCCACGCAAGGCGCCCGAAGGCGTACCAGTTGGCCTGGTCGAAGTGCGATCCACTCCAGGTGCGGTCGGTGCCGATGTTGGCGACCCCGGCCATGCCGGCCAGGGACTGCGCCACGGTGGCCCCCTTGCCGCGTATGCGGGTGTCGGCCCGCAGCACTTCCTCGTACAACGGCCCCAGGTAAACCAGATGCGTGGCAAAGCCCAGGTACTCCTTGGTGATCTGCACTTCCATCACCAGCGGCGTGCGCGGCATGGCTCCGAACAGCGGATGGAACGGCTCACGCGGCTGGAAGTCGATGGGCCCGTTCTTCACCTGCAGCACCACGTTCGGGCGGAACGCACCATCCAGGCCGGCGAATTCGCTGTAGGCCTGCGTGGCGCGGTCCGCAGGAACGTCGTGCGCATAGACGAAGGCGCGCCACATCACCACGCCGCCGTGCGGGGCCAGCGCATCGGCCAGCAGGTTGGCGCCGTCGGCGTGCGAGCGGCCGTAGTCCTGCGGGCCGGGCTGCCCTTCCGAATTGGCCTTCACCAGGAAGCCACCGAAATCGGGAATGCGCGCGTAGATCTGCTCGGCTTTGTCGCGCCACCAGCGTTGCACGGCCGGGTCGAGCGGATCGGCGGTGTCGAGCCCGCCCAGCTCGATGGGTGCGCTGAAGCGTGCACTCAGGTAGACACGGATGCCGTACGGACGGAAAAGATCGGCCAGTGTTGCCGCTTTGTCGAGATAGTCCGGCGCAAGACTCTGCGCATTTGCATTCACGTTGTTGAGCACGGTGCCGTTGATGCCTACGGATGCGTTGGCGCGTGCATAGTTGGTGTAGCGCGGGTCGCGCCACTCCGGCAACGTCTGCCAGTCCCACAGTGAACGGCCTGCGTAGCCACGTTCGACATGGCCATCCAGGTTGTCCCAGTGATTGAGCACGCGCAGCCGGAGCCGTGGCGATTGACGCACATCGAGAGCGTCCAGTACCGCGCCCGTCTGCAGCAGCCGCAGCAGATGGAACACGCCGTACAGCACGCCGATATCCCGCGGTGCGGCGACCAGCAGCACATCGCGCCCGCCCACCCGTGTGCGCTTGAGCAGGTAGCCTTCCTCGCCCAGCGGCTGCATCTGCGCACGCAACGGCGCGATCAACGCCGACGACTGCGGCGTACCCAGCACCAGCATGGGGCCGGTGGCTGCCGTACCTGCCAACTGCGGAGCGCTGCCGAGCAGCCCGGCCAGTCCACGCTGCAGTTCATCGCGCGCGGCGCGCTGCGTGGGTGTGTGATCAGGGGCCACCACCTGCCCCAGGCGGGCACGGTAGTCGGCAGCAAGGACCGGTTCGAGCGGGACGTAGCGCATCCACAGGGCATGGCCATCCTCTGCGCGCGCGTCGCCCATGCAGGCCAGCAGCACCAGCACGGCAGCGAACATCCAATGACACCGCTCGCCATCCGGACCGGACCGCTGGTTGGCCGGCAAACCTTGTAAGCTCCGGACGTGCGCGGGCTTCGGCAGCGTCACAGAGAAGAACGGGAGCGCGTATTGGACAAGCCGAAGAAATCGGTCCGCCGCAAAACCAGTGGTGTGACGATCGACGAGGTGGCGGCCCTGGCCGGAGTGTCGCCGATGACGGTGTCGCGGGCGATCAACCAGGGCAAGGTGCGCGACGTCACCCGCGAGCGCGTGATGCGCGCAGTGCGTGAACTGGGCTATACGCCCAACCTCGCCGCCAGTTCGCTGGCCGCCGCGCAGCACACGCGTATTGCACTGATCTACACCGACCCCAGCGGTGCCTACCTGCGCGAACTGCTGGTCGGCCTGCTGCGCGTAGCGTCCAATGCTGCCATCCAGCTGGTCATCGACTACTGGGACGAGCCGGGCCCCGCGGCCCAGCGCAAGGCCGCGCGTGCCCTGGCCGGGCGGGTGGACGGCGTCATCCTGCCGCCGCCGCTGTGCGAATCGAAGCCCGTGGTGACCGAGCTGGTCAAGGCCGGCATCCCGGTGGTGGCTATCGCGCCGGGTCACCTCGGCAATGACATTTCCTGCGTGCGCATCGATGACTTCCACGCCGGCAGGGAATTGGCTGAACACCTGATCCAGCAGGGCCACCGCCGCATCGGCTTCATCTGCGGGCGCACCGACCTCAGTGCCAGCGCGCGGCGCTATGACGGCTTTGTCAGCGCGCTGCACGACGCCGGGCTGGAGGTCGACCCCGCCCTGGTCGAACAGGGCGACTACACCTACCGCTCCGGGCTGGCCGCTGCCGAGAAACTGCTGTGCCAGCCCAGGCCGCCCACCGCAATCCTGGCCAGCAACGACGATATGGGCGCGGCGGCGATCTCCGTCGCGCACCGGCGTGGCCTGGAGGTGCCCCGCGACCTGTCGGTGGTCGGCTTCGATGACAGCTCCGCCGCCACGACGGTCTGGCCCGAGCTCACCACCATCCATCAGCCCATCGCCTCGATGGCCGATGCCGCCATCGAGATCCTGCTGCGCACCATCCGCCGCCGCAGCGAGGGCGTGCGCGTGTTGACCGACCTCGTGGTGCCGCACCGGCTGGTGGTGCGCGATTCGGTCACGCGCCCACCCGGTTCCCGATAGCGCAGGACGCAGCGTCACGGTCACGCGCCTGCGCACCCGATGCTGGTCTCCGCCTCGTTCAGGGCGCCCAGCGCGACACGTGACACCGACAGTGTCATCGCCCCCGCCGTTCCGATCGACCACGGGCGATCCAGCTTGCCGACGTCCGCACCTGCGGCTGCAAGGCACTTCAGCGGCACGCCCACGCGCGTCCATTGGCCCACCGGCAGTTTTGCCAGCGTCGGCGTGAGCGCAATGCGGGCCGAGCAGCCCGTGCCGCAGCCCACCGCCAACCAGGCCTCGCCACGGGGTGCAGACTCCACCCGCAGCGTGGTCAGCAGCATCAGGTCGCCGTTGCTTTCGCGCTGCAGGTCCAGTGCCGTGTGTGACTGCAGCGCGGCAACTGCCTCAGCCTTGCCCGACCAGGCCAGGCGGCGGCCGTCTTCCTGTGCCAGGTGGTCCACGCCGGTGACCTTGAGCAGATCGCCCTCCAGGGCCTCCGGCACCTTGGTGACCGTAACGCCCTGCCCCGTGCTGTTCTGCAGGCGCAGGGCCATGCCGGAACCGGCTTCGCCGCGCGCGAAGAACACGCCGGCGGCACCTTCATTGCCAGTTACCCCGGAGACTTCCGGCAGCGCCGCCAGATCGCCGTTGTCGGCGTAGGACAGGCCGAAGCCGAAGGCGAACTGCGGGTTGTAATCCTTCTGCCCCACATTGTTGGCGTACTGCGTCGCCGTGCGCGGCCAGCTGAAGCTCAACCTGCCCTTGAAATCGTGCTGCACGCTGCCATCAGGCCTGCGCAGCAGCACGTCGGCAACGCCAGCACCTTCCGAACCGGGCAGCCACGCCGCCACGAACGCATCAGCGGCGTTGATCTCGCGGTTGACCCACAGCGGGCGTCCGCTCAGGAACACGGCCACCACCGGAATGCCGTCGGCCTTCAGCCGCTTGATCAGGTCAAGGTCGGCATCGTCCCCCGGCTTGTAGGCCAGCGTCGGCAGATCGCCCTGGAACTCGGCATACGGGCTCTCGCCGAATACCACCACGGCCACATCCGGCTTCGTTACATATTTCCCATCGACCGCCAGCACTGCCTCGCCACCCGCGGCCGACGCCTGCTGGGCGATGCCCTCGTAGATCGTGTCCGCATTGGGGAAGTCCTTGCGGGTCGTGCCGGTGCCCTGCCAGTTCAGCGTCCAGCCGCCGGCCTGCTTGCCCACGTCGTTGGCACCGTCACCGGCCACCAGGATCCGTTGCCTGGGCGACAGTGGCAACACGCCCCCCTGGTTCTTCAGCAGTACCAGCGATTCGCGCACCGCCTGCCGTGCCAGCGCACGATGTTCCGGTGCGCCGATGAGGGCGAACTGGCCGCCGACCGCACGTGTGGACGGCTTGCCGGCCTCGAACAGACCCAGCCGCATCTTGACGCGCAGGATCCTACGCACTGCCTCGTCCAGCCGTTGCTGGCTGATGGTGCCGTTTTTCACGGCGGCAAGCGTGGTCTCGTAGAAGCCCTTCCAGCTGTCCGAGGCCATGGCCATGTCCAGGCCCGCATTGATGGTGGCGGGGCAATCGGTGGTCGTGCAGCCCTTGACCTGCCCGTGGCCGTTCCAGTCGCCCACCACGAATCCACCGAAATGCATGAGGCCCTTCAACGCATCGGTCAGGTACTGCCTGTGGCCATGCATTTTTTCGCCGTTGACGCTGTTGAAGGAGGCCATGACGGTCTGTGCGCCTGCAGCGATCGCCGGCGGATAGCCGGCCGCGTGGATGCGCACCAGGTCCGCTTCGCTGATCCGGGTATCCCCCTGGTCCTTGCCATCGGTAGTGCCACCGTCGCCGAGGAAGTGCTTCACCGAGGCGATCACATGACGACCATCGAGGAACGCGGGCGTACCCACTTTGCCCTGCAGCCCTTCGACCATTGCACCGGCATAGCTGGCCACCACCTCGGGCGATTCGGAATAGCCCTCATAGGTGCGCCCCCAGCGGTCGTCCTGCGGTACCGCCACGGTTGGTGCGAACGCCCACTCCATCCCGGTCGCACGGGTCTCCAGCGCGGTCACCTCGCCGATCCGGCGCAGCAGATCCGGGTTGCGGGCCGCGCCCAGGCCGATGTTGTGCGGGAACAGCGTCGCGCCGATGATGTTGCTCTGCCCGTGCACGGCATCAATGCCGAACAGCACCGGAATCGCTTTGCCGCCGGTGGAGGTGTCCATCGACGCCGCGTAGAACGCATCGGCCAGCGCCAGCCATTCGGCCGGCGCGGCATCGTAACGGCCACCGGGATCGGAATTGCCGCCGGCCAGGACCGAGCCCAACCGATAGCGGCGCACGTCGTCGGGGGTGATGCTGGCGATATCGCCCTGCACCAGCTGGCCGACCTTCTCCTCCACCGTCATGCTGGCCATCAGGTCGGTGATGCGCTTCTCCAGCGCGGGGTCCTCGGCCAGTGGCCAGGCGACCTGCGGCCACGGGTCCGGCGTCGCGGCTGCAGTTGCAGCTGCTTTCTCATCCTTGCCGCAGGCCGCCAGTGCCAGCAGCAGCGTGGTCAGCAGCACGCCAGCGTGGGCGCGGCCAACGTGTCGATGGGTCATCGCGTTCATCCTTCCATCTGCTCCAGTTCCTTGCCCTTGGTTTCGTGCACGTACTTGAGCACGAAGAACACCGAAATGACCGCCGCCACCAGGTAGATGCTGTACGTGGCTGCCAGCCCGGTGGCGGCCAGCAGAATCGGGAAGGTCACGGTGACGGCGAAATTGGCGGTCCACTGCGCCGCACCGGCCACCGCCAGGCCCGAACCGCGGATCTGGTTGGGGAACATCTCGCCCAGCATCACCCACATCACCGGGCCCCACGAGATGTTGAAGAACACGACATAGGCATTGGCCGCCACCAGCGCCAGCGTGCCCATGCCCGCAGGCAGCTGCAGGTGCGTATCGACCAGCGAGCCACTGGCGAATGCGGCCACCAGCAGTGCCAGTGACACCGCCATGCCGGCCGAGCCCACCCACAGCAATGGCTTGCGTCCGATGCGATCGATCAGCAGCACGGTGACGATGCAGGCGCCGATGCTGAGCGCACCGGACAACACGTTGATCAGCAGCGCGTCGTTCTCGGAGAAGCCGACGGCCTGCCAGAGCACGGCACCGTAGTAGAACACCACGTTGATGCCGACCAGCTGCTGGAAGGTGGCCAGGCCGATGCCGACCCAGACAATCGGGCGGATCCTGCCGGTGGCCGTGTTACGCAGGTCCGACAGCCGCGGCCGATGGTGGTCGCTCGACAGCGAAGCGTCGATCTCGGCAGCCTTCGCCTGCGCCTCGACACCGCCGTACAGCCGCGCAAGCACCTGCAGCGCCTCGTCCTTGCGGCGCTTCACCATCAGGTAGCGCGGGCTTTCCGGAATGGTCAGCAGCAGTGCCAGGAACAGCAGCGAGGGCACGGCCTGCATCCAGAACATCCAGCGCCATGCTGCGTGCCCGCCCCACAGTGCCTCGGTGGACGCACCGGCGGTGGCCGCCAGCAGATAGTTGGACAGGAAAGCGACGGTCAGCCCGCTGATGATGGCGATCTGCTGGACCGTGGCGAGCCGGCCACGGTAGCGCGCCGGCGCGACCTCGGCGATGTAGGCCGGGGAGATGACACTGGCGGCCCCCACCGCAAAGCCCCCCAACACCCGCGCGACGATGAACATCGCCGAGGAGGATGCGGCGCCGGCGCCGATCGCCGACAGCAGGAACAACACTGCCGAGACGATCAGCACGTTGCGGCGGCCGAGACGGTCGGCCAGCCGGCCGGCGCTGAAGGCACCGACAGCGCAGCCCAGCAACATCGAGGCGATCTCGAACCCCTGCATCCACTCGCCGGATCTGAACGCCTGGTGCAGGCCGTCCTGGGTGCCGTTGATCACGCCGCTGTCGAACCCGAACAGGAATCCGCCAATCGTCGCCACCACGCTGATCAGTACGATCAGCCGGGTGTTCTCTCCACCGCTCATTGCCTGCTGCATTGCCGTGCCCCTCCCCGGTTCGGTGTCATCGATGCGAGCCGCTGTGCTCAGCGCAGCAGGTACTGGTTGATCAGGTTCTCGTAGCGCTCCTGCTTGCCGCTGATCTGCCTGGGCTCGCCGCCCTTGGCACCAAGCGCAGCCAGTTCTGCCAGACTGAGCGCGCCGCCCGCGAAGTCCTTGCCGGCACCACTGTCGAAGCTGGCGTAACGCTCCTTGCGCCACTGCTCCAGCGGCGAGTCGTTCAGCAGCGCATGGGCCACTTCCAGCCCGCGGGCGAAGGCATCCATGCCGCCGACGTGGGCAATGAACAGATCTTCCAGGTCGGTCGATTCACGGCGCACCTTGGCGTCGAAGTTCAAGCCGCCTTCCAGACCGCCTTGGCGCAGCACCACCAGCATCGCGCCCACGGTGTCGTACAGGTCGGTGGGGAACTGGTCGGTATCCCAGCCGTTCTGGGCGTTGCCGCGGTTGGCGTCGATGCTGCCGAGCAGGCCGTGGTCCGAGGCGACCTGCAGATCGTGTTCGAAGGTGTGGCCGGACAGCGTCGCGTGGTTGGCCTCGATGTTGAGCTTGAAATCCTTGTCCAGGCCATGTTCCTTCAGGAACCCCACCACGGTGGCGCTGTCGAAGTCGTACTGGTGCTTCATCGGTTCCATCGGCTTGGGCTCGATCAGGAAGTTGCCCTTCAGGCCGATGCTGCGGCCATGGTCGCGCGCCATGGTCAGGAACCGCGCGAGGTGGTCGACTTCGCGCTTCATCTGGGTATTGGCCAGCGCGGCATAGCCTTCGCGGCCGCCCCAGAACACGTAATGCTCGCCGCCCAGTTCAACGGTGGCCTCCAGCGCCGCCTTTACCTGCACGGCGGCACGCGCCACCACAGCGAAATCCGGGTTGGTGGACGCACCGTTCATGTAGCGCGGGTGCGAGAACAGGTTGGCCGTGCCCCACAGCAGCTTCATGCCGGTTGCATCCTGGCGCGCCTTGGCCAGGCCCACCATGTGCTTCAGGTTCTTTTCGTACTGCCCGACATCCTCGGCGTCCGGCGCCAGGTCGATATCGTGGAAACACCAGTACGGCACGCCCAGCTTGGTGAAGAACTCGAATGCCGCGTCCACCTTCGCCTCGGCGGTCGCCATCGGCGAGCCGGCCTCCCAGGGGAAATGACGGGTACCCGGACCGAACGGATCGTGCCCGGCATTGCAGAAGGTGTGCCAGTAACAGACTGCAAAGCGCAGATGTTCCTGCATGGTCCTGCCGCCGATGACCTTGTCCGCGTCGTAGACCTTGAACGCGAGCGGGTTGTCCGAGCCCCGGCCTTCGAAGGGAATGCGGCCGATGCCGGGGAAGTATTCCTTGGCGCCGATGAAAGGTTGCGTGCTCATGGTGCGTCTTCCTGTCGTTGTGCGAGGTGTCGCGGAAAAGAGATCAGCCGCGGTACAGCGGCGTGATGGCGTCGAGATGTCGAAGGAAACGGGCGTAGGCCGTGGCGTAGGCTTCGGCGCGTGCGGGGTCCGGACGTGCCGAACGCAGCGGGTCAAGCGCAACGTGGCGGTCGGCGACGTCGGCGATGGAGGCGGCATCGCCTCGGCCGTGGCCCAACGCCCACAGGGCCTGCAATGCCGCACCGAATGCCGCGCCTTCGGACTGGGCCGGCACGTCCACCGGCAGGCCGAACACATCGGCCACCAGTTGCCGCCACTGCGCGCTGTTGCTGCCGCCGCCGGTCAGCACGATGCGTTCGAACTGCATGCCCGCGCCGACGAATGCGTCGTAGCCATACTTCAGGGCGTAGGTGGCCCCTTCCATGGCCGCGCGGTAGATGTGTGCCGGCGTCATGTTGGTCGTGTCCAGGCCCGCCAGCACCCCCTTGCCCTGCGGCAGGTCCGGCGTGCGTTCGCCGTTGAGGAACGGCAGCATCACCAGGCCGTCGGCACCGGGCGGCGTGGCCTGCAGGTGCCGGTCGCCCTCGCGGCTGCTGAAGCCGAAGGCGTCGGCGACCTGTCCGGTCACCACGGTGCAGTTCATCGTGCAGATCAGCGGCAACCAGCCGCCGGTCGACGAGCAGAACGCGGCCCATGCCCCGCCCGGGTCGACCACGGGCGTGTCCGAGAAGGCAAACAGGGTGCCGGACGTACCCAGGCTCATCACCAGGCGACCCGGTACGACGCAGCCGGTACCCACGGCCGCCATCATGTTGTCGCCACCGCCGACGGCCACCTTCACCGATGCGGGAAGGCCCAACGCCGCCGCCGCGGCGGGGGTGATGCCGAACATCTCTTCGGTCGCGGCGATGCGTGGCAGGCAGTCGGCGAGATCGCGCTGCGGATCGGTCGCGTGCAGCAGCTCGGCCGACCAGGTCCGGGTGCGCACATCCAGCCAGCCGGTGCCCGACGCATCGCCGTATTCGCAGAAGCGCTCGCCGGTCAACACGAAATTGAGGTAATCGTGCGGCAGCAGGATGGTGGCAAGCCGCGCGTAGGCGTCGGGCCGGTGCGTTTTCGTCCACGGCAGCTTGGAGGCGGTGTAACCGGCAAGCACCGGGTTGCCGGCCAACGCGATGGTGCGCGCCGTGCCGCCTGCGGCGTCCATGATCTGCACGCATTCGGCCGAGGTGCTGGTGTCGCACCACAGCTTGGCCGGTGCCAGCACCTCCCCGGCCGCATCGACCGGCACGAACCCATGCTGCTGTCCTGAGACTGCCAGCGCGGCAATCCGGGAGCGCACCGCCGGATCGATCGCAGCAAAGCAGGCGTGCAGTGCCGTCACCCAATCGGCCGGCCGCTGTTCCCGGCTGCCGTCTGCAGCGCTGGTCAGCTGCAATGGCGCGCTGGCGCTGGCCACGAGACTGCGCCCTTCAGGGTCGTAGACGACCACCTTCAGGCTTTGCGTACCAGCGTCGATTCCCGCAACCAATTCCATTCACTGCACCCCGTAGTGGCTTGAAGGTAGCGCTACCAATTCGATGCAACAGCGCGCACTGCGGCTACGCCACGGCCCTGCCCCTTTGCCATGCGTCCGGCGCCGCCTTGCAGTAGCGCTCGATGAACTCTGCCTGCGTCGGCATCTTCGCCACCGTTTCCTGCACTGGCTGCCGGATGCGATGCAACAGGGTGCGCAGGTCCGCATCGCCGATGGCCCGCGCAAGCGGGTGCGGCGGTCCGGGCTGGATACCCTGGCCCATCAGGACGCTGGTCCAGGAGTCGACCCGGAACAGCTCGCCAGGTTCCTGCCAGGCATGGGCCCGCTCGCGCCACGCGCGCAGGCGGACCTGCAGCGATTCAGGCAGCGCCATCTCGCGGCAGGCCTTCCACATCGGCTCGTCGCGCTGGTTGGCGTGGTAATGCAGGATGATGAAATCGCGCACGTGCTCCATCTCCTGGCGGCTCACGTCGTTGTACAGCGCCACCAGCGAAGGGGTGATGCCGTCGGACGGGAACAGCTGGATCAGGCGCACCACGGCGCTGATGGTCAGGTGGATGCTGGTCGATTCCAGCGGCTCGATGAAGCCGCTGGCCAGCCCGAGCGCCACCACGTTCCTGTTCCAGGCCTGCAACCGGCGCCCGCTGCGGAACGGCACCAGCCAGGGATCGCGCAGGGGCCGTCCGTCGACATCACGCAGCAGCTTGGCCTGCGCCTCGTCATCGGACATGTGGCGGCTGGAGAACACCAGCCCGCAGCCGACCCGGTGCTGCAGCGCGATGTGCCAGCGCCACCCGGCCTCGTGCGCGATGGCACGGGTGTAGGGCACCGGCGGCGCGGGCGAGTCGGTCTGCACGGCAACGGCGCGATCACTGGGCAACCATTCGTTCCAGTCTTCATAGCCGGTATGCAGGGTCTGCTCGGTCAACAGGCCGCGGAAGCCGGTGCAGTCGATGAACAGATCGCCTTCGATGACCTGCCCGTCGTCCAGCACCAGCGACGCAACCGAGCCGTCATGGGGATGCTGGCGGACTTCGCGGATCTTGCCTTCCACCCGCCGCAGGCCGTTTGCTTCGGCCTTGCCGCGCAGGAACCTGGCATAGAGCCCGGCGTCGAAATGGTAGGCGTAGTTGACCTGGGGTTGGGTCTGCAGCGAGAACCTGTCGGCCAGGGAAGCGGCGCTTTCCAGGCAGAAGTCGCCCAGCTCGGAGGGCATGCCGCGGCGCAGGCTGTCCAGCCAGAAGTGATGGAACGGCGTGGCCCAGGTGCCCTGCCCGATCGTGCCGAAAGGATGGATGAAGCGTTCACCGGGGCGACGCCAGTTCTCGAACGAGATCGACAGCTTGAACGTGCCGGCGACCGCACGCAGGAACTCCTGCTCATCGATCTGCAGGAAACGGTGGAACGTGCGGATGGGCGGCACGGTGGATTCGCCCACACCCACGGTACCGATCTGCTCGGACTCCACCAGGGTGATGTCCAGCTGTTGCCGGAACTGGTGCGCCAGTGCGCAGCCGGCCAGCCAGCCGGCAGTGCCGCCACCGGCGATCACCACTCTCCGGATCGGCCCTTGTGTAGTGTCCGCAGCGTTCAATGCGATGCTCCCATCAGCGGTTGAGTCGACCCAGCAGCTGGGCGCGCATGCGCCGCGCCTGCGTCTCGTCGAACGGTGCCAGCTCACCCCGGGCCGCTTCGGGCAGGTGTTGCCCTGCCTGCTCGCCGGGACCAAACACGTAGTACTGGAAGATCTTTGCCCACGCCTGCTTCTCGCGCGCCGGTAGATCGCGCAGGGCCCACATCGCATGCTGCAGCGCCGGCAGGGGTGAGCCGAGATAGCCAGGCGCACTGCGCCACCAGTAGTTCACCAGCACGTTGAACGGTTCCAGGCTGCGCACGTGGTGCCACCACAGGCCCGGGATGAAGATGGCATCCCCGGGTTCAAGCGTGGCGGTCTGCGCGCTTGCCAATGCATCACGGAAGCGCGGATGGCGGTCGAAATCCGGCTGGTCGACATCCACCACGCTGACCACCTGCCCACCCGGGGTGGGCTCCATCGGCCCCGGGTAGAGGTTGTCGATCTGCTCCGGCGGAAACAGGGTGAAGCGGCGCCGGCCCACCGCGCAGCACGCCAGGTTGTCCGGAATGTCGTAATGGCAGGAGGCCGTCACCCGGTTGCCGACCCAGATGCTGGCCGAAGCATCGATGCCCTGCCCCGCCAGTCCGGCGTCGTTGTGCTGGGCGAACCCAGGCAGCGCACGCGCGATCAGCAGCGAAGCGACGTAATAGGTGGGCGGGGTCGGCGAATCGAGGTGGTCGGCGATTGCGTCCAGCACCTCTGTCAGCAGGCCACGCCGGACCTCGAAGTTCAAGCGGGTGAAGTCCGCGTTGTAGAACGGACGCCCTTCGATCTCGGGGCCGCCGAAGGAATAGGGAACAGGCAGGCCTGCTTCGAACCCGCGCAGGTAGGCCATGGCCTCCTGCAGGGAACGCGACCCGGCCTGCACCAATGCCCAGTCGCGCGCGATGCCGCGCAGCACCACTGGCTCGCCGGCTGCCACCAGCGCCTGCAGCGGCAGCGCCGTGGAATCCAGGCCTTCCAGTGTGCGCATGGCGACGCCGTCCAGCACCGGTCAGTTCCTGTCGCCCGCGACGGCGGTATCCGCTGCGCGCAGGCGTCGCTGCTTCTCGGCGATCAGGCGGCGCATGTTGTGCAGCGATGCCAGCATCAGATAGGCGCCCTCCAGGTAGCCGGCGCGGTTGAGTTTGGCCAGCGCCGCACCCTCCAGCAGCGCGAGGCGGTCACGGTCGACCGCATGCAGGCCGTTGACGCCGACCCGATGCTCCGCGTCGATCCGCACGTCCAGCGTGATCGGTTGGATCAACCCTTTCGCGTCGAGCGTGGCGAACATGTCCGCGGCAAAGGCATGGCCGTCGTGGATGCCGCGCAGCACCCCGGCGATATGGTCCAGATAGGGCGAGTTACCGCCCTGTGGCAGGAACACCGGCTCGCCGTGCATTGCGGTCACGCGCGGATGATCCAGATCCACGTGCAGCACCGCTTCCCGGGTAAGCGCACCATCGATGTGGCCTTCCTGGAAGCCGATCAGGAATGGCCCTTTCGCCGCGGCACCGGGCAGGTAGGAGGCGTTCCAGCGACCGTCCTGCAGGAACAGGTTCTCGTGCTGTTCGAACCCCAGCAGGGCCACCGCCTGCCAGCCGCCCGTGGCGGGGTCCTTGCGCAGGAAGATGGGATATTCCCGCTGCAGTTCGGCGAACTCGCTCGGATAGGCCGGCACCATGCCCACCGCGTCGCCGAACTCGGCGCCGAAGCCGGTGGCCACACGCAGGTCCCGATGGGCAATGTTGTTGAGCATTTCGTAACGCGACATGGTGTTGTCCAATCCGTCAGCAGCCTTTAACGGGTGCCGCTGCCGTGGCAGCGGCACCCCACGGTTCAGAACCTGTAACGCACGCCCAGCATGTAACGCGGACTCTGGTCGGCCAGCTTCACGATCATCTGCGAGGTACGCGAACGCCAGCGCACATCCTCACCGGTCAGGTTGATCGCCTCCAGGCCAAACGACCAGTGGTCATCCAGGGTGTAGTTCACGCTGAGATCCCACTGTTCGTACGCCTCCACATAGTACGGATTGCGGCTGGCTCCCTGGTTGGCCAGGATCAGGTACTGGTCACGCCAGTTCCACGCCAGTCGTACCGACCAACCGTACTTCTCGTACATCAGCATCGCATTGGCCGTGTCGCTCAGTCCCGTGAGCGAGAACTGGTCGATGCCCGGGTCGCCTGCGTTGTTGAAGCCCACATCGCCATTGACCAGGGTGTAGTTGGCCAGGATGCCGAAGCCGGTATCGCCGAAGAAGTACTGCCCACCCAGTTCCCAGCCGTGGAGCTTGGCCTTGTTCTGGTTGATGGGACGATTGACGTTGAACTGGTACAGCGGATCGCCGGCCGTACCGTACAGGTCGTAGGCTGCTTCAGTGGCCAGCACCTGGGCGTCGGTACCGTTGTAGGCGCCCAACCCGGCGGGATTGTTGCGCAGCAGGGCCAGGGCGGTGAACAGCGAGGTGTCATTGGCCGAGCACGCCGCTGCATTGGCAGCGCCGACCTGTGTGACGCAGGCACCGCTGGTGAGGAACGCCAGCGCCGCCTGCGCATCCGGACCGGCGGTAGGATCGCGCAGGCCGTACAGATTCTCCTGGACAATGGTGTTGCCGACGAAATTGTCGACCGATTTGTTCCAGTAGGTCAGCGAGACGTAGCTCGCATCGGCGAAGTACCACTCCAGCGCCAGATCCAGGTTGTCCGATTCCAGCGGTTTCAGCTGCGGGTTCTGTGCGGTACCGCTGGCCCGCGAGGACGGGTCGATGAGGACCGAGCCGAACGGCTGCTGGGCGGTCGGGCCGGCATACAGGTTCCCGATCGGCGCGCGTGCGATGCTCTTGCCGAATGAGACACGCCCCTTCAGGTCCTCACGAAGATCGATGCTGAAATCCAGATTGGGCAGGATGTAGCTGTAGCTGTTCTTCTCGGTGAACGGCTGTTGTTCGTCGGACAACACCACGCGGAAGTCATTGTTGGATTGCCACTCGATGGCTTCCGGGATGGCGATGTTCGAGGTGGAGACAACATCGGTGGTTTCATAGCGCACACCCAGGCGGGTATTGGTACGCATGCCGCCCAGCTCGCCATCCAGCTCCACCTGGAAGTAGGCCGACTTCGTCTTCTCTTCCACCAGGTTATCGGCGGCGCGCTGCGGGCTCACGCCGAGATTGGCGCCATAGTTGTCCGCCGCCCACTGCGCAAGGCGACCGGCATCGCCGCGCCAGGCCGTGAAGCTGTTGGCATTGAAGTCGTTGAACAGCCCGACGATGTTGACCGGCTGCAGCAGGTCCATCAGCCCGTTGGCAACGTCCCCGTCAACGTTGGCCACGCCCCAATCGCCCAGGGTGTTGTAATTCTCCGCTGCCTGGATGCGGTGGGTGGTCTGCTTGCTCGAGTCCACGCCAAACTGGAAGCGCCCCTTGTCGAAGCTCCACTCACCGTCGACACGCCCCTGCTTGATCTCGCTGATCTGTGTCTGCGAGTTGATGCGCAGCACCTGCGAACCGATCTCGCCCGGCGCGAAACCCGGATTGACCACGCCGTTGGTGTTGGCGATGGCATCGGCCGTGCTCGGGTACCAGACCTGGGTGCCCACCGGCAGGCCGCTGTTGAAGACCATTTCCTGCACCCATGACCCACCGCAATGCGGTCCGGCGGTGCAGTTGTTGGTGCCGGCGATGCTGCTGAAGATGGAGCCGCCACCAGTGAGCGGATCGTTCGGGCGGCTTTCATTCTTCGAGTTGTGCGCATCGAAGCTGAGCTTGAAGCGGTCGGTCACATTCCAGACCGCATTCAGGCCGAGCGAACCCAGCTTGTACTTCTGCATGCTGCGCTGCTGCTCAAGGCCGAAATCCTTGGTGCCGGCGATTTCACGGATGTAGATCGGCGTGGCAACCGCACCGCTGGTATCGAATTCGACGTCGGTGTAGTTGCTGTTCTGCAGCCACATGCCCTGCTCGCCACGATTTTCAGTGATCTCGTTGGTCGAATAGGTGTAATCCAGGGTCAAGGTCACCGCATCGGTCGGCGCGAACTGCAGCACGGCCTGGCCGTTGATGCGCTCACGCTCGAATTCGGAGAAGGCATAGCGCAGGTCGTTCGGCCGCGCATACAGCGCACCGATCGCCGGTGCATTGACCACCCTCGGGTTGCCCGGCATCGTGCCGGTCCACGGCTGCACGTTCCAGTAGTTGTCGGTGGCCTGCACCGAACCGCCCTTGCGTTTCTGGTAGCTGGCGCTCACGCCCACGCCGAAGGTCTTGTCGGGATTGGCGTAACTGAAGATGCCGGACAGTTCCGGCGTCAGGTCGTCGCCGAACGGCTGGCTGCGGTCGGAGACGGCCTTCGCCCCGGCACTGGCGACGATGCCCTCGTGGTCGAACGGCCGCGAGGTCAGGATGTTGATGGTGGCACCGATGCCACCGCTGGGGACATTGGCCTGGCTGGTCTTGTAGACCTCGATGCCATTGATGGCTTCAGCGGCCAGCTGGGCGAAGTTGAAGGCACGGGTGCCGCCGTCGACACCACCGATGGCGACCTGCCCCGACGCACCGAACGCATCGGCGCCGGGCATCTGCCGCCCGTTGAGCGTCACCATGTTGAACTGAGGGCCGAAACCACGTGCCGTTACCTGTGCGCCCTCACCGTCACGGCGCTCGATCGAGATGCCGGTGATGCGCTGCAGGGATTCGGCCAGGTTGGTATCGGGGAACTTGCCGATGTCCTCCGCACTGATCGCATCCACCACGCCGGCTGAATCACGCTTGATGTCCATGGCCTGGCTGAGGCTGTTGCGGATGCCGGTGACCTGGACGGTGTCCAGCTGTGTCGGGCTGGGCGGATTCTGCTGCCCGGCGACGGGTGCCGGCGTTGACGCCTCTTGTGCGAATGCGGGATTGATGACCAGGACGCCACCGACAAAGGTGAACATGGCCCTGGAAGTGAACTTCGCCAGCGTCCGGCTCATCGACGAGCCCTCCGGCCTGGGGTACGACGGAAAGTAGCAGCGCTCATGACTCTCCCCTCTGACATACGATCGAATGGATGTACCGCCCCTCCTGGGGGCACGTACGGGCGACGCCCGTCTTCCACACCGAACATCGCAGTGCGCTTTGCACCCACTGCGACTCAAACTCGCTTTCAGACTTGCCGGAACAGCCGCGCGGTAAAGGGGGGGGGCATCCGCTGGCCTTACACCGGCTCAGTGGTAGCGCTACCATCGCGTCACGGCGCAGACTACTCATCCGCAATCGCGCTTGTCATCATGCAGCGCAGCAAAGGAATCCAGCCTTGAAAAACGGCCATAAAGCGGTCCGTCGAAAAGCAAGTGCCGTCACCATCGATGACGTCGCTGCCCATGCCGGTGTTTCCGCCATGACGGTGTCACGCGTCATCAACGGCCATGCCGGGGTACGCGAAGACAACCGCGAGCGCGTCCTGCGCAGCGTACTGGCGCTGGACTACCGGCCCAACCCTGCTGCCTCCGCCCTGGCTGCGGCGCAGCACACCTGCATCGCCCTGATCTACACCAACCCCAGCTCCAACTACCTGCGCGAACTGCTGGTCGGCGCGCTGCGTGGTTCCACCCGGTCGGCGGCGCAGCTGGTCATCGCTGCCTGGGATGAGCTGGGCACCCCGGCGCGTCGTGAGGCGGCACGGCAACTCGCCACCACCGTGGCAGGCGTGATTCTTCCGCCGCCGCTGTGTGAATCGAAGGACATCGTCGAGGTATTCGTCAACGCGGGCATTCCCGTCGTCTCCATCGCCTCCAGCCGCTTCAGCGACAGGATCTCCTGCGTGCGCATCGACGACCGCCAGGCCAGCCATGACATGGTGTCGCACCTCATCGCCCACGGGCATACCCGCATCGGCTATATCAAGGGCGACCCGAACCAGACCGCCAGCGCGCACCGCTGGCAGGGCTACCGGGATGCACTGGCCAATGCCGGCATCGGCTACGACGACGCGCTCGTGCAACCCGGCTGCTTCACCTACCGTTCCGGCCTGGAGGCAGCCGAGCGGCTGCTGGCCCAGGGCCCGCCACCCAGTGCGATCTTCGCCAGCAACGATGACATGGCATCGGCGGTTGTTTCAGTGGCCCACCGCCGCGGCCTGCAGGTGCCGGGGGATCTTTCGGTGGTGGGCTTCGACGATACCTCCGCCGCGACCATGGTGTGGCCGGAACTGACCACCATCCATCAGCCGGTCGCAGAGATGGCGGACAACGCGATAGACATCCTGCTGCGGGAAATGCGCCGCCCCTCCTCTTCAAGGCGCGCCACCGTCAACCACGTGCTTGCGCACCAGTTGATCACGCGCGCCTCGGTATCGACACCGCCGCTGTCCTCTGCACGCCGGGCATCCCGGATCGCAACGCGGCATGCCCCGGACATCGATGGACAAGGGGGCTGAAGCACCCGCCGGGTCCCGGCCGGCCTACAGCCGACGCATCATCAGCTGGGCGGAGCCTGGGCACAGCTCACTGAACTGCGTCGACGCAGCGATGAATCCCGGTGCTGCATCACGCGCGACGCGCTCATAGCCAAGCCGCTCGAAGAACGGTGCTGCTGTGGTCGTGAGAAGGAACACGGTCCTGCCACCCGCCGCCTTGGCATGCCGCTCCAACTCCTCCACCAGTTGCCGCCCCAGGCCCCTGCCCTGCGACATCGGCTGGATCGCCAACGAGCGCAGGAGCACGACGTCGCGGCTCGATTCATAGCCCACGCAACCGAGCAGCTCTCCGTTCAACGACGCTGCCAGAAAGGTGATCGGCCTGCCTGCACGCAGATCCTCCGTAGGCAGGCCGCTGGTCTCCAGCAGGGCCAGCACGTCGGCAGACAACGCTGTCTCCATCACTCGCATGCGGCAGCAGCCTCTTCATTCCGGTCCGGCGACATGCAGCGGAGGCGCGGGCTTATCGTCATATCTGCGCCGCATGGCCGCGCTCCTGGATACGGTCGAACTGATTGCGTGGAGTGAACTGCGGGTCGTCCGCTCCGTCCAGCATTAACTCGACCATTGCATCGAAGGTCGCAGCGGTTTCGCCGGCCTGCGCCGGCGTCATGAAGCCCGAATCGCCCTTGCCGGCGAGGTGGACCGCGGCAACCGTCTCCCGCTCACCGTCCTCGGCCCATAGGTAGTCGTGCACCAGTGCCACGCCGTGCTCGCCAGGCTCAAGGAAATCGGCGGCGCCCCGCGCCATCGCCAGGAACACGACCAGATCATAGAGGTTCTCGGAATACGTCAGTGACCCTGCAACGAAGTACGCCCCGGCCCGATCGTAGGCCGCAACCTTGATGTTCTCCGCCTGCGCCGATTCCAGCAGGGCGGCCAACGCGGCGCGATTGTCCGCATGCCGGGCCAGCATTGCAGTGCAATCGGAGAGGAATTCACCCAGCTCCACATCACTGGACGCAGCCAGATCGACGCCGCCGGGCAGGCGCCACCGGCCGGCGATGGATCGCCAGTCATTCCACCTCGATGCTGCAGGCACCGGGGCCGCCAACCAGCGTGCAAGACGCTCGCGCGGCAGCTGCAGCCTGAGCAGGGCCGAATAGGGTTCGGACATGGCTCGCGCCCATTCTCTGATCTTCGACAGCTTGGCTTGTACCAAACAACATCAGCCAAGCCAACTGCCGCTAGCGGGCACGTGCTGTTAACGCTCCCGCATTATGCTGACCGCCTCATTGGACTTCCGCGAGGTGCACCCTTGACCAAGCTGCATACCCTGATGATCGCCGGCTGCCTGTCTGCCTTCAGCCCCTTGGCCCTGGCTGAAACCGTGAACCTGACCAACAGCGCCGACGGTGCCAACCGCGAGGCCGGCATTGCCGCGGTCAAGAAAAAACTCCACGACGCGTGTACCGATCGCAAGGGCTCGCCCGACGCAGCGTCGTTCGAAGTGGTCTTTGAGAAGACCAGCGACAACCCGAACGTACCCAAGCCGTATTACGTGGACGGCAAGATGAAGTGCGAGTTGCCGGGGTGAGAGCGCGATGTCACCGGCGGCCGTGCCGCCATTACCCCCGCGGCGGCTGCGCGCCGCCCGGGGGCCCGTGCCGGAATCCCTAGCGACGCAAGGCGTCGATGATCACGCCGGTGGCGATCTCCACCAGCAGGTATTCCGTATCCGACTGCCGCACCCACCGCTGACCGCGGCCGGGATCGCGCAGACGGTAATGCGCGTAGTCGTCCACCCAGTAGCGGCGGTCAACCTCGGCCCAGGGCAAGCGATCGCCGCGGCGCCATGCCTTTTTCTGCCAGCCCGGCGGCGGTGCGTCGCGGTTGTGGGGGCCGCCTGCGTGGGGCGGCGGTCCGTTGCCACGTGCATGGTGCGGCGGATCGGCCCAGGCAGGGGTAGCCACCAGGGTGATTGCAGCGCCCAGGGCAATGCCAAGCAAATGTCCGGTTTTCATGGGAATGCTCCCGGTCCAGCCGCGGTATGCGGCGTTGTGACCCGGAATATAGGGCAGCGCCTGTGAATGAATCCGTGAGCCCGACCGGACCCGATGGGCGTCCGCAAACCCGCATTCAGCAATGCGGCGCCCTCACCCTCATTGCCGGCGACATGTACAGCGTCTGCAGGCGCTGGGGGCCCAATGGCCAGCTGTGGACGCTGCCGCAGTTCGTGGACGCTGCAGGCTATTCCCATCTGCATCCCTGTGACCCGCTGACGCCGCAAGCGCATGGCCGGAACTTGCGGACGCACGGTGCGTGTCCGGAACGCCCTTGTCAGCAGGCCGCGCTATCGATCATGCGCGATCACCCTGCGGTCGGCCGCAGTAGCGGGCGAATTCCTGAAGAAAGGCCTCTGCCGGCGCGCGATTGACCGGTTGTCTTACAGCACTGGCAATGGCCTCCGGCTCCATCTTCATGAAAGGAAAGCGCAGGAACAGTTCCTCGTTGAAGCGGGAACTGATGGTCGACAGCACAAGCCGGAGAGACGCCAGCATGTCATCGCCGCGATGGGAGGCGTGCACCAGGGCGATGGGTTTTGCAACCACAAGGTCGCCCGATACCAGCCAATCCATGGCGTTCTTCAGGCCGCCGGGAATGCCTCTTGCGTACTCAGGGCTTGAAATCAGGATGCCATCGCTGGCTTCAATGCATTGCTTGAAGCGCACGACGCTGTCATGCAAGGGCAGATCTTCAAGGTCGGGAGAGAAAACGGGAAGTCCGCCGAGATCGGCGCAGGTCGTCAGCGCGATATCCGGCGGCGCGATTTCTTCCAGCGCCCTCAGCAATGCGGTGTTGGTGGACAGCCGGCGTGCACTACCGGATATGGCAAGGATCTTCATCCTGGCACGCTATCACAGGCGCCTGTCGCCGTGCCCCGGCGATGGCCTGCAGCACCTCCCCGCACTTGGCAAACCACAGGTGATCGTCCAAAGTCCGCTGCTCATGCACGGATGCACGTAGCCCATGACACGACTGCTCATCATTGAAGACAACCCCGAGCTGGTTGCCAACCTTTACGCGTTCTTCGAGCCACTGGGCTACGTACTTGACGATGCACGGGATGGTGCCAGCGGCCTGCGCAGGGCAACGCAGCATGATTACGATGCCATCCTGCTGGACCTGATGCTGCCCCGCCTTGATGGCATGGCGCTGTGCCAGACACTCCGCGAGAAGTTCCAGAACCCGGTGCCGATCCTGATGCTGACCGCCCGTGATCCGGTGGAAGACCGCGTGCAGGGGCTCGCGCTGGGTGCGGATGATTACCTGGTCAAGCCCTTTTCCCTGAAGGAGCTGGACGCGCGCATCAAGGCGCTGGTCCGCCGTGCCCAGGGCCGGCAGGTGCAGAGCGTGCTGGCGTGGGCGGACCTTCGGGTCGACACCCGTTCGCCACAGGCATGGCGCCAGGGCCAGGCCCTCAACCTGACACCGACCACGCACAAGCTGCTGATGTGCCTGATGCGGGCCGCGCCGGCGGTGGTGCGCAAGCAGGAGATGGAGTACCTGATATGGGGCGACGAGCCGCCGGAGAGCGGCGCACTACGTACGCATATCCATGAGCTGCGCCTTCAGGTGGACAGGCCGTTCGACCCTGCACTCATTGCTACCGTGCACAGTGTCGGCTGGCGCCTGGGCACGCCGGCGCCAGCACTCGCGGAATAGTCGCCACCCATGAATGCCCGCTCGCTGAAGTCCCTCTATCGAAGCTTGACCCTGAGAACGCGCATCACCGTTGCGTTCGTGTTGCTGATGGCCGGTGCCATGGGCTTCATCGTACTGGTCGAACTGGTGGACTATGACGAAGTAAGGGCCTCCGTGGTTTCGATGAGCCAGGACCGGGAGGTCCGCAGGCTGCAGGTGGCCTTGGCCCAAGGCGTGCAACCGGACCTGCCGAAAGGCAGCCAGCTGTTTGATCCGCATACGGTTCCGCAGGTGCTGCGCCGGTACGGGCTGGGTTACCACGGTGAAGCCGCACCGAACGAATGGCACCTTCGGGTCTTCGAAAGCAACGGACAGCGCTACTACCTGCTGCAGCACGGTGATCACTACGCCTACCTCGAGCACCTGATCAACGCCTTTGCTGCGCTGGTGATCCTGACCTGCGTGCTCTGTGCGTTCTGGATTGGTCGCCGGACGTCGGCCCACGTCATCGCGCCCATTACGCGCCTGGCTGATGCCGTGCAGAACAAGCACAAGCCCTTTCCCTTCCAGGACGCGCGCGACGAGATCGGCGTTCTGGCGCGCGCCTTTGCCCAGCACAGCGACGAACTTGAGCAGTTCCTGCAGCGTGAACAGTGCTTCGCCGGCGACGCCAGCCATGAACTGCGCACACCACTGGCGATCATCGGTGGCGCCGCCGAAACGCTGCTGCACCAGTTGCCGGCCGACAGCCGGCTGCTGGCCAGTGCCGAGCGCATTGTGCGGACCACGCAGGAAATGCAGCGCCAGCTGACCTGCCTGCTGCTGCTTTCCCGCGACCCCAGGACGGTGCCACGCAGCAACCTCCTGCTGCGACCGGTGATCGAGGAATGCATGGCGCGATGCGTGCCGTGGCTGGCAGGAAAGCCGGTGCGCCTCATCCTTGATGCGGCGCAGGACGAGCAGCTGCTGACCAATGACGTGCTGGCACAGAGCGTGATCTGGAACCTGCTGCGTAATGCGTGCCAGTACACGGAGGAAGGCGAGGTACGGGTGGAACTGCGTGGCACCACGCTGCGGGTTGCCGATACCGGCCCGGGACTGCCGTCCAGCATCGACGCGCAGCAGTTCCAGCGCTTCGTGACCAGCGCCCGGCAGAGTGGCGAAGGTCTGGGCCTGTCCATCGTGCAGCGCGTGGTCGAGCATCTTGGCTGGCAGATGACGGTCGATACCTCGGTGCAAGGCTGCTGCTTCACCCTGCAGATGCGCCCAGCCGCAGCCGATACCTGACAGCTTCCTGACATTGCCCCTTCCACCCTTGCCGGATCTCTTCATGAAGGCAGGTACGAAATGCAGCCAGGGCAACCCAAGGGCAACGGCAAGTACGCGCACGGCAAGACCGGGCTGCGCCGCATCCTGCATACCGTGATCCATTCCCGCGACGGCTTCGTCGCGACATTCAAGGGTGAGGCCGCGTTCCGGCAGCTGCTGTTGCTGCATGGCGCGCTGGCAACCGTCGCGCTCCTGCTGGACGTCAACCGCAGCGAGCGCGCCCTGATGCTGATGGTCTGCTTCATCAGCCTGCTGGTGGAGCTGCTCAACTCGGCCATCGAAGCGGTGGTGGATCGCATCTCTCTGGAACACCATCCACTTTCCAAGAACGCCAAGGACATGGGCAGCGCCGCACAGAGCACGGCCCTGCTGATGGTCGGTACGGTGTGGGCCGTGGTCCTGTCGGGATGAGCAACGAACCTGACAACTTCCTGATGAACGCGTCCAGATACTGCGCGCACTTCTGGCTCAGCGGATTCTGCACGTGCGTTCATGCTTCAGGTCTGTCCCGCAACATCCGATCATGCTTGTCTGGTGCACGGCATTGTTCTTCACCACGCTGGGAAACATCGCTCTTTGGAAGACGCTCTGGTCTCTCATCGATATCCATGATCTGCGCAGCGCTTTGTTCTTCTGCAGCCTTCCGGTGCTTCTGCTGTGCCTGTTCAATCTGCTGTTCACGCCCATCGGCATGCTTCCCTATGTGCGCAAACCGGTGCTGGCGTTGCTGGTTGTCGTCAGCGCTGCGTGCACCTACTTCATGCTGCATTACAACGTACTGATCGACCGCGACATGGTGCAGAACGCACTGGAGACCAACCAAGCTGAAATGACCTCCTACCTGTCGCTGCCGTTGCTGTTGACGGTGCTTTTGCTGGGCGCGCTGCCCACATGTGTTCTGCTGATCATGCGCAGTGGAAACAGCGGGCGTCCTTTGCGGACGGCGCTGGTGTGGTTGGGGAACGTGCTGGCGACGCTGATGGTGCTGGCAGCGGTAAGCCTGGCGTTCTATAAGGAGTACTCGTCCCTGCTCCGCAACAACCGCTACATCCGCGAGCAGGTGCTGCCGATGAACGTCCTTCGTCACACCTATGGCTACCTCCGGAGCAGCTACAGCGCCAAGGCACAGCCGCTGCGCACGATCGGCGAAGACGCCACGCGCGCGCCCGGCGAGCGCCCGCGCCTGGTCATCCTGGTGGCCGGCGAGACGGCACGTGCAAAGAACTTCCAGCTCAACGGCTATCCGCGCCCAACCAACCCGCAGCTGTCACGCAAGGACGGCGTCATCAGCTTCCGGGACGTTGCATCCTGCGGCACATCAACGGCGGTGTCACTGCCGTGCATGTTCTCGCAGATGCCGCGGTCGCGGTACGAGGGCGTCGCTGCGGCATCGGAGGAGAACGTGCTGGACGTCCTGCAGCGCACCGGCGCCAGCGTGCTCTGGCGCGACAACAACAACGGTGGCTGCAAGGGCGTGTGCAACCGCGTTCCCACCGAGGACATGCCGCCGCTGAAGGTGCCTGGGTTGTGCGTGAACAAGGACGGCACCTGCCATGACGAGATCCTGCTGCACCAGCTGGACACGCGCATCGCGGCCATGCAGGGTGATGGTCTGATCGTGCTGCACCAGCTGGGCAGCCATGGCCCCACCTACTTTGAACGCTATCCCGCCGACTCCAGGGCATTCAGCCCTACCTGCGACAGCAACCAGATACAGAAGTGCAGCAACGAAGCGCTGACCAACACCTACGACAATACGCTGGTCTATACCGACCGGCTGCTGGGCAAGGCCATCGACCTGCTGCAGACCTATTCGGAGCAGCGTGACGTTGCACTGATCTATGTCTCCGATCACGGCGAGTCGCTTGGCGAGCGCGGCCTGTATCTGCACGGAACGCCCTACTTCATTGCGCCACGCGAGCAGACCCAGGTGCCGATGGTGATGTGGTTCTCCCCGGGCTTTGCTACCCATGCCCGCCTTGATCTGGCCTGCCTGCGCCATGCCGCGGGCACCGGATCCTACAGCCACGACAATCTCTTCCACTCCCTGCTGGGACTGTTCGATATCAGCAGCGGTATCTACCAGCCGGGACTGGATGTGTTCGCGGGCTGCCGCATTCCCTAGCGTGCTGGCCAGTCACAGCGTCTCTGCCAATCGCAGTACATCCATGGGAAACGCGGCGTAATCGTCGAGCGGGGCGCTGTGGCTCTCCCGCCGTTGAATCTGCCTTACCGCCACCACGCCCTTGTCGGGAACAATGACCAGGTGCTGGCCGAGATAGCCGTTGGCGGCGTAGGCCGCTACCGGCCCTCGGTCGATGTCGAAGATGTCGCCGAGCTTCAGTCCACGCCCGGTGATTTCCGCAGCGTAGCGCTGTGGCCAGCTGGGTCCCAGCCGTTCGGCCAGGAAGCTGATCAGCGCTGACTTGCTGTCAAATACCTGGCCGTCGGCGGCCAGCAGCGCGTCCAGCATCACGGCATCCATGCTGCGAGCGCTCAGAAGCGTGGCCGCACCGGCCTTCAATCGGTAGTGCTCCCATGCGGGGATGCGCCACCACAACAGGCCGACGTCGGGGGAACGCGCGCTTTCGGCGGTCATCAACGCCACCGAGCGTTCGCTCAGCAACCGCTTGCCGTCCGGGGTGACGCCGCCGCCCAGCATCAATCGTCCGATCGCTGCAAGATCAACCGCCGACAACGACAGCCCGGCCATGCCCATGGGCGTCCCGGCCTGGTCCTTCATCCATGCATGGCCGGTGATGCCAAGCGGCTTGAACAACCGTTCGTCCAGGTAGACATCCAGTGGCTTGCCGGCAAGCCGCTGCACGATGTCCGGCAGAAGATTGGTCGCCTTGTTGTTGTAGGCGAAGGTGGTGCCTGGATCGCTGGACACCTCGGCCGCCAGCGCCAGCTTCACCAGATCCGGCGCGCCCTCCAGTTCCACCCCCGCGTTGGCCACGTTCTGCAGGCCGGAGGTGTGGTCCATCAACATCCGGATCGTGATGTCCCGCTTCCTGCCCTGGCGCCATTCCGGATACACCGTGCTGACCGGTTCGTCGATGGATGCGAGCTTGCCGTCATCGAGCAGCAGCCCGATGGCCAGGGCGACGACGGACTTGGTCGCCGACATCAGGTGGATGCGGTCTTCACCGGCTGCCGGCGCGATCTGCAGCAGCACCCCGCGCCCGCTTTCAATGTAGACCGCGTCGGAATGCGCGTTGCGGGCATTCCGCTCTATCGCTGCCAAGGCATCAGGCGTGTTGGCTGCGGCCGCAAACGGGCGTAGCGCCAGGAAGAACAGGCAGACAAGCAGAGGTGCTCTCATGGCAGGCTCCTTCAATGGACACAGAGATAATGACTACATTTGTAGTCAATCTGCAGTGCATGAAGTCATGCTTCATCCATCACCCTCCTCCCAGTGCCTGCCGCAGCGTTGGCAACTGGCGGCGGCTGCACGGCACCCGTGCACCATCGGCCATGTGCAGCAGGGCTTCACCGCCATCGGCAGGTTCGATCGAGCGCAGATGACGCCGGTTGATGAGCCAACTGCGGTGGCAGCGCAGGAAAACGGAAGGATCAAGGCGCTCCTCAAGTGCGGCCATCGTCATCCGCAGCGGATAGTCACATCCGCGCACCCGCAGGTTCACATAGTTGCCGGAGGCCTGGGCGTACTCCACCTCCTCGGTGGCCACCAGGAATTCCTTACCCAACTTGCGCACAAGGAAATTCTGGGGCCGTTGAACAGGCTCGACTGGCGGGCCATCTTCCGGCGCTGCCAACAGATGGGCTTCGCCTTGACGGCGGCGGCCGAACCAGCTCAGGAAATGCTCCAGCGCCACGAAGCTGAAGAAGACCCGCACGTCCTTCAGGTACTCATACAGCAGCCGTGACGCCCAGCTGGAGCCATCCACATACGTTGTACCAAGCCCTAGGTAGGTGACCTTGCGCACCGCCATCATGCCCAGCACATGCAGCAACGACCATCCCACGCTGGCCAGCAGGTACAGCGGCAGGCGCCGCTTCCAGGTGTCGATGTGCAGGGGCCAGCGCCTGCAGCCCCACCACAGCATCGGCAGGCAGGCCAGGATCACACCGACGCTGCTCAGCTCCCAGACCAGCGGCTCCCACAGCGCAAGTACATCGCCACGGCGCTGTGCGTCCATGACTTCCACCACGGCATTGGCCACGGCCACCACCAGCAGGATCCCTGCCCACATCAGCAGACGGGAGGCCAGGGGCAAGCGTGGGGAGGAAGGGACAGGCATGGGGTGGTGGCCACACAGAACGGCGCATAACGCGACAAGGTGGCAATTCTAGCCGCGCCATCCGTCCCACGAACCCCGCCATTGGTCACTTTCCGGCAACGGGCCATCCCTTCGCCGCTGGCCCTGCCGGCCACGTGCCGCACATTGGCCCGATCTTGCCTCCAGCAGAACCATCATGACGCGCCGCCACGATATCGATGCTCTTCGCATCATCGCCTTCGCCCTGCTGATCCTCTACCACACCGCCATGGCGTACGTGGGCGAATGGGGCTTTCATCTCAAGGGCAGCTTCACGACCGACGCACTTCAATGGCCCATGCGCCTGCTCAACGGCTGGCGCATGTCACTGTTGTTTCTGATTTCCGGAGTAGCCATTGCGCTGACACGAAACCGACTGCAACGCGGTCACTTCATTCTGAAGCGGACAGGGAGGCTGTTGCTGCCACTCGCCTTCGGCATGTTCGTGGTCGTGCCCATCCAACCGTACTGCGAGGGTGTGAGCAGAGGCATGGTCGCGCCCGGATTCTGGGAATTCCTGCTGCGCTACTGGCAGGTGCGCCCATGGCCGGAAGGCAGTTTCGCCGGTGATCGCTTCGGCATCACCTGGAACCATCTGTGGTACCTGGCCTATCTCTGGGTGTATACGACGATTCTGGCCATCGCCCTGCCGGTGCTGGATTCGGCGCCATTGCGATCGGCCAGCCGGCGGTTTGCCAACGCCCCGGGCTGGATGCTGACCGGGCTTCCGGCGCTGCTGTTGCTGCTGTGGCTGGTGTGGCTCGCCCCGTCCTACCCTGCCACCAACACCCTGGTGTACGATGTCCATCAACACGCCAAGTATGGGACGGTGTTCCTTGCCGGTTACCTGCTCGGCCGTGAGCCGCGCTTCTGGGAACGGGTCGAGGCGCTTCGCTGGGCAACACTGGCCACGGTACTGGGTGCTGTTGCGTGGTACCTGTTCCTGGAAGCGCTGGGGCGCTGGTTGCCTCCGGCATCGCCACTGCGCCAGTGGCCCGAACCTTTCTGGCGCCTGCAGTCGCAGTACTGCGAGGTGGTGTACTCGTGGGGAATGCTGCTGACCCTGCTCGGCTGGGGCAAGCACTGTCTGGATCGCCCCTTCCCTTGGCTGCCGTACTGCACGGAGGCCATCTATCCTTGGTATGTCCTGCATCAGAGCCTGATGATCGCCGTGTTGTTCTGGCTGAAGCCGATGCAGCTTGGGCCCTGGATGGAGCCGGCGCTGGTGCTGCTCGGCACGGTAGGCGGTTGCCTGCTGCTGCACGAACTGCTGATCCGACGTTCCCGCTGGCTGCGGCCCCTGTTTGGACTGAAATCGAGCGTGCGCTGAATGCCTGGTCGGGCCATGGCGAAAGCCGGATGGCCTTGAGGCATCGACTCAATGTTCCCGGGGAGTCTTTCGGTCCACCAGCCACCCGGCGGCTATTTGATCTTCAACTCCGGCAGAAGAGGATCAACATCAACCAGTTCCAGTGACTTGACCATGTGCAGCGTCCCGCTTTTGTACTTGAGGAAATGCGAGCTCTTCACATGCTGTTCGTAAGCCTGTCGGCTCGCATAGATTTCAAGGATTGTCAGCCGGGTCGGATCTTCCTTGTCAAAGACCGCATACAACGACAGCACGCCGGGCTCCAGCTGCATTGAAGCGCGAACCTCCTCAGCCAAGGCGTCTCGATAGGCGGGCAGATGGTCTGCATTGACGGTGATCTTCGAGAGCCTTGTCATCTGTACCTCCTGCGCTCCAACACTGAAGGGTCCTGCCAGCATGCTGATCAACGTGCCGATGATCATCTTTTTCATTCAATCCTCCAATTTTTCATTCAATCCTCCAATGCGCGAGCCATGCGACGGAATCTCCCGTCTGAACATCATTCGTGCCGAACGTCCAGCTGGCATTGAATACCGACACGAACACGCTCCGCGGCCTCCAGGCCGAAGCGCGCTTCGAGAACAGCAGCCAGCGCGTACAGCTGCTCTGGGCGCAGCCCTATGTTCATGCTGATGCCAATGTGAGACTGCAACTGCGGCTCCACCCCGGACATGGCAGCCAGCATGCTGACCGTGGCCAACTCGCGGATTTGCCAATCAAGGTTGTCGCGCTCGAAGATGTCGCCAAACAGATGCGTACGCAGGTACTCATTTGCCTGGGGTGCGAAATCGAACAAAGGCCCTGAGACCGGGCCGCCAGCCAGCCTGGTCTGATTGGCCGTGCCTGCGGCGAGCAGTGCGTCTCCTTTGGGGATCGGCCTGCCCGGCTCGCGGCCAGCTTCATCCTGGATGCCCCGCTGCCTGCGTGCCTGCGCCACCCTCATCAGTTCGCTCAACGCGTTCAGGCTCCGTGGGAAACCTGCATAGGCATAGACCTGCACGAGGATCTCGCGCACCACTGCCACGCTCAGCCCCGCGTCCAGACCTTGATTCAACGCCTGATCAAGGGCACTCATGTTGCCCGCCGCTGCGCAGGCGCTGATTGGAATGATGGCTTGCTGGTGGGCATCCAGCCCGGTGACAGAGAACCGGCTGTACTTGCTGTTCATAGCTGCTCCTTCGTGTGCAGGGGGCGTAGCCAGACGTCTACTCGAACTCGATCCGCGCTTCCACTGGTCCCTCCGCGCGAAGCGCCTGTAAGTCCCCCTGGATGCGGCCCAACCGCACCAAACCCTTCGAGTAACGGAACGGCCTGTGGAAGAGCGCCAGATTTCCCCACGGCGCGTAGAAGGCGATATCGCCGGCCACTGGCGTGAACCCATCCGGTTCGCCGGCGATGCTGAGACCGTACGGGAGCTGCGCGATCTTCTCCGTAGCTGCATGGTCCTCAAGCTGCAGCGTAATCGGCAACTGTGCGGCGAATTCGCGTGCAGGGACGCTGTCCTCCAGCGTGGCCGACAACGTCTGGCTGTTGATGATCAGTCGAACCTTCACTGAGGGCACCTCCGGGTTGGATGCGTTTTTCATGGGCGCGACGGTGTGATGCTTCTGCTCGGCAGAGCATGCGGACACCGCCGCGAAGGCAAGGCAAAGCGAAAGCAGCTGCCCAATGATCCTCGTCGCGCGCCTCATCAGCCTCATGCCTCTACGGCGACCGCCGAGCCGGATGCGGACGCAGCATCGGCGGCCGTGACATAGGCGAGCAATGCCGCGAACAGCAGCAAGCCCGCACTGGCCAGGAATGTGCAGGCGAAACCAACACTGTCCAACAGCACGCCGCCAAGGCTGGAGCCCAGCGCGATCGAGCACTGCACCACCGCTACCATCAGCCCGCCGCCCGCTTCAGCGTTGTTGGTGAACGTGCGTGCCAGCCAGCTCCACCAACCCACCGGCGCAGCCGTGGCCAGCAGACCCCATACCGAAAACAGTGCGGCCGTCGGCCAGAGTTGAGGCCCCAGCGCCACGAGCGCCGCGGCAATCACCGCCATCAGGATCGGGACGGCCACCAGTGTGCGATAAAGACCACGCCTGATGAATGCCCCGATCGCGAGCGTGCCCACAACGCCGCTTGCACCAATGGCCAGCAGCACCAGCGGAACGGCGGATTCCCCTGCACCCGTGACCTTTTCCAGGAACGGGCGCACATAGGTGAACAAGGCAAACTGCCCCATGAAGAAGATGCCGCACGCCGCCATTCCCAACATCACCACCCGCCGCCGCAACAGGGCCAGCACCCCGCCCCGGGATTGCCGTCGTTCCGCGGCCATGGAAGGAAGACACAGCCACTGCCATGCCAGCGCGATGGCGGCCACAGGCAGGAGGCACAGGAATGCCCCACGCCATCCGATCACGCCGCCAAGGTAGCTGCCCAAGGGGGCAGCCACTACCGTTGCCAGCGCGTTGCCGCCATTGAAGATTGCCAGTGCTCGCGGCACCTGCGCTGCTGGCACCAGCCGCATGGCCGTGGCCGCAGACAAGGACCAGAAGCCACCGATCACCACGCCGATCAATGCCCGGCCCATCATGTAGATCGGGTAGCTGGGAGCCAATGCCACCACCACGCCGGATACCGCCATCAATGCGGTGAGCGTCAGCAGCACTGTCTTCCGGTTGATGCTCCCGGCCAACCGGGAGATCGACAGGCTGGTCAGCACGGCGAAGGCACCAGAGATGGCAATCCCATACCCGGCCAGCCCTTCGCTCACGCCAAGGTCAGCCGCCAAGGGCGTAAGCAGGCTCACCGGCATGAATTCAGAGGCGATCAGTGCGAACACGCACAGCGTCATTGCCAGCACCCCGCCCCAGTTGGCCCGGTCGGCCGTCGCGTCGTTGCTGCTCATTTCCCAGCGAGACCTTGCTGGAAGAACGTCGCCAACCTTGCGAAGGGAATCAGGTCGGTGCGGTCATACAGGTCTACATGACCGGCATCCTTCACCCAGTAGAGCTCTTTCGGCTGCCCTGCCCTGCGGTACGCGTCCTCGCTGAACTCACGCGAGTGGGCGTGGTCGCCAGAGATGAACAGCATCGGCCTGGGCGAGATGGTCTCGATATCGTTGAAGGGGTAGAAATTGACGAACTTGACCAAGCTGCTGAACAGCGGCTGGGTGGTCAAGTCGCTGCGCTCGCCTTCGGCAGTGTAAGCGCCACGCGACGTGCGGTAGAAATCAAAGAACTCGCGCTGCACTTCGGACGCATCGGCCTCGAGCTTGTTCACGGTGCCAGGTACATGGACTGCCGGCCCACCGTTGAACTCGACCAGACGCTGGTCCGTTGCAGCCTTGATCATCTGCCTGCGCTGCTCCAGCGATTGCGCGTGGCTCAGCCCTTGGCGCGCGGCGGCTCCCATGTCATACATGCTGACCGTAGCGATTGCCTTGATGCGCGGGTCGATCTTGGCTGCGCTGATCACGAAACTGCCACTGCCACAGATGCCCAGGCCACCAATCCGCTGCGGATCCACGAACGACTGCGTGCTCAGGAAGTCCACCGCCGCGCTGATGTCGTCAGAATAGATTTCAGGCGACACCAAGTGCCGCGGGGTACCGGCGCTCTCTCCCCAGAAGGAAAGATCGATCGCCAACGTAACGAAACCCTGCTCAGCCAGCTTCTGCGCATACAGCTGTGAGCTCTGCTCCTTCACCGCGCCCATCGGGTGTCCGACCACCACGGCGGGTGCGCGGCCGCCATGCGTCAGGCCCTGCGGCCGGTACAGCGTCCCGACCACTTCCATCTGGTACTGGTTGCGGAAGCTGACGCGCTCGCCTTTTACGCTGGCGCTTCTGTAGAAATTGTCGGCGCCGGCGGTTCTTGTGGCCGCCGGCGCCTCAGCGGACAAGGCCGACTGCGGAACGAAATGGCTGGCGATCAGTGCCAACAGCAGCGTGGTGGGTTTCATGTACGGACGGCCTCAACGGGGAGTCAGGTCGCCACGATAGGCGCCGCCCGCTACCGCGATAAGCCAGCTGAAAGTTGATGCATTATTGAGTTGCGCTCACAATTGGCCCATGAACGGCGTGAAGACCAATGATCTGCAAGCCTTCCTGGTGGTGGCACAGGAGCAGAGCTTCACCAGGGCAGCTGTCCGCCTCGGTGTTACGCCCTCAGCGCTCAGCCATTCCATGCGGCTGCTGGAAGAGCGCCTGGGCATCCGCCTGCTGGCCCGTACCACGCGCAACGTCTCCCTGACCGAGGCGGGCGAGCGCCTGATGCGCTCCATCGCACCGCACTTCGAGGCCATCGTCGCCAGCGTCGAGGCACTGGGGGATCTGCGCGACCGCCCGGCCGGAACTCTTCGTATCTCCTGTACGGACGATTCCATGGAGACCATCGTCCGCCCTCGCCTTGCCGGGTTCCTCGCCGAGTATCCGGACATCACACTTGAGTTCTACGTCGATTACGGCTTCACCAATGTGGTTGAACAGCGCTTCGACGCCGGCATCCGGCTGGGTGAGGCGCTCAGCAAGGACATGATCGCGGTCAGGGTCGGACCGGATTGGCGCCTGGTGGTGGTTGGATCCCCCGATTACTTCGAGAGGCACGCCAAGCCAAGGAAGCCTGCCGATATCACGCAACATCGCTGCGTGCACATCCGGCATCGCCCGAACGGCGCCATCTATGCCTGGGAGTTCGAAGAGAAGGGCAAGGAATTCACCGTGCGCGGTGATGGGCCACTGGTGTTCAACAGCATGATCCACGTCATCAATGCCGCACTGGATGGACTGGGCCTGGCGTATGCGCCCGAGCCGATGGTGGCCGACCACATTGCCGAGGGGCGGCTGGTTGCCGTGCTGGACAAGTGGTGCTTGCCTTTCCCCGGTTATCACCTGTATTACCCGAACCGTCGGCAGCCCTCGCCGGCATTTTCGGCGCTGGTGGCCTGGCTGAGGCGAGATGCCTGAGGTCCGGGGCGACACCAGGGCCGACAAGATCAGCGCGGCCCGCATTGCCCGCGCCGGCTGAACGCCTCAGGTAGTTCAGCGCACGAAAACACCCGGTCGATTACCGGCTTGATACCCAGTAGGACGCTCAGGACAGATGACGGCTAGATGTGAAACACCGGACCCGCCGACAACGTCGCCGAACTCACCCTGACACGGAACGCAATGAGCAGGCTCGCGATGAGCATCACCGCCGCAGCAACGGTGAGCACGGCAACAATGCCCCCGAACCCGAACACCAGGCCGCCCAAAGCGGCACCCGCAGCGATGGAAGACTGCACAGCAGCGACCACCATCCCGCCGGCACTCTCGGCCTGATCGGGCACCGCACGTGCAACCCAACTCGACCAGGCCACGGGCACGCCACCGAAGGCCAGGCCCCAGAGCGCGACCAGGACCGACAGTCCGCCAACGCCCACCGGCAAGAGGAGCATGCCCAGCGCGGCTGCGCCAACCAAGGCGGGCATGATCACCAACGTGACTTTCAAGCTGCGCTCCATGAGCCAGCCGGCCAGCAGGGTGCCAACGAAATTCGCCACACCGAATCCGAGCAGAATCAGCGCCAGGCCATCCGCGCTCATCTGCCCCAGGCTCTCCAGCGTGGGGCGGATGTACGTAAAGAGCGAGTACTGACCGGTGTGCGCCAGAACGCAGCCCAGCATGCCGACCGCAACGCCTGGCCGGCGCAGGAGCCCCACCACCGACTCTGGGACTGCCGCCTTACGCGGGGCCATTCGGGGCAGCGTGAACCACTGGAACGCGAACGTGAGTCCACCTACCGCCGTCGCAGCCCAGAAGGCGCTGCGCCAGCCCAGCAGACCTCCCAGGTAGCTCCCCAAAGGAACGGAAACCACGGTGCCGACCGCAATGCCGCTGAAAATGATGGAAAGCGCGCGAGGCACGCGCTGCGGCGGCACCAACCGCATGGCCACGGCCGCTGCCATGCTCCAGAAACCGCCCAGCGCGATGCCCAGAAGGACGCGCATCACCAGCAGGACGCCCATGCTGGACGACAATGCCACCAGGGCGTTGGAGAGGATCATCAGACCCGTGAAACTCAACAGCACCAGGCGCCGGTCTATCGAACGGGTCAGCCGCGGCACCAGCAGGCCAGCGAACAGGGCCACTACAGCGGTGACCGTCACTGCTTGACCAGCCAGCGCCTCCGACACCGCCAGGTCCGCCGCCATCGGCGTCAACAGGCTGGCAGGCAGATATTCGGCCGTGAGCAGCCCGAAGACACCCATGGCCAGCGAAAACACCGCTACCCATGCCGACGAAGAAGATTCCCCGCTACTCCAGGCCACAGAATCAGGTGCGTCTGCGGCATCAGCTACGTCATTACTCATCAAAGATCCCAGTGCAATCGTGCAGCCGAGAGTCTAGGGAGCTACACCCGGATGATCTATGATTGCCTGACCTGTATTTTTGATCGAAACCCCGGGTCGTCTCATGAGCCACGCTCCATCCCAGCCCACCGACCTGATCAGCGAGCTGCTGACCGGCATGCGGCTGCATGGCGTTCAATACCGACGCATTCAGACCGGGCCGACCTTTGGGCTTGGATTTTCTCCGAAGCCAGGCCATGCCTACTTCCATTACCTGGCAGTGGGCACTGCCATTCTTCGTGGCGCGGACGGTAGCCAACACCGCCTGTCTGCCGGGGATGTCGTGCTTCTTCCCCGCGGAGAAGGACACGCGTTGCTGTCGGGCGACGACCACCCCGTCCAGTGCCTGGAAACGATAGACGCAGCCCCGCTGGGTGACGCGGTGAGCGGCATAGACACGTGCCCGAGCACGCACGCCGTGCCGAGCGCAGTGCTCTTCCACGGCTGCATGGTGTTCGATCTGGGCGGCATGCAAGGGCTGAGCAAGGTGATGCCGGCGGTGATGTTGGCCGATGGCAACGGCACGCAGTTCCCTGGGCTGTTGCCCATGGTCGACGCGATGAAGCGCGAGGTCTGCTCCGGACGTATCGGATATGCAGGAATACTCTCCCGGCTGGCGGATGCAGTGGCCGCCATGATCGTTCGTGACTGGGTCGAGCGCGGTTGCGACGGCGCATCCGGCCTGGTCATGGCCATGCGCGACCCGCGTCTATCGCTGTCGTTGCTTGCCCTGCACAGAGACCCCGGGCGTGACTGGACCGTCGAAGCGCTGGCCGCAGAATCCAACATCTCACGCTCTGTCTTTGCAGATCGGTTCCAGACCGTTATTGGAACCGCACCCCTGCGGTACGTGACTGAGCTGCGGATGCAATTGGCAAGTCAATGGCTGACCCACCAGAGCCTACCGATCGAGGTAGTGGCAGAGCGCCTCGGCTACGCGTCGCAGGCCGCTTTCAGTCGCGCCTACAAGCGCGTCATCGGGCACTCGCCTGGGGCGACCCGGCGCGGGCGCGCCTTGGCCTCGACATAGAAAGAAGTGCGCCGAGCAGGCTCGGCATCCATCGTAGTCGAGGAGCGCGATGGATGGCGCGTTGCCGGCCAGCGGCCGGCACTACCCTTGCCTTGCTGACTCCGGGTCGCCTCAGGATCAGACCGCATTGAGCGGCGAGCACGCCAACCGGGCCCGGCCTTCACAGTTACCACGGCCCCTGCAATGCAACCATGCAGGACGCGCCCTGCCCCCATCGGTAACCTATGCCCCACCTTCGTCGTCTTTTTGGCCGCTGGCTGCGCCTGCGTCGTCGTGTGCGTTGGCGCTGGCGTGAGCACCAGGCCTCGGCCCCGGCCATCGAGGCCACCGAGGGCCCACTGCGTGCCGCGCTGTACAACGTTGAACAGATGGAGGAGTACGGCCGCGCACTTGCGCGACAGCATCGCGTGCGGTTGCGCCCCAGCCCGGAGCGCCTGCTCGAACGACTGCAGGCCAACGAGCGCGTGCTGGAAGACGCCAACACGCTGCTGAGCAGCGTGGTGCGCGAACAGCGGCCGGTGACCCCGGCGGGGGAATGGCTGCTCGACAACTACTACCTGGTCGAAGAACAGATCCAGACCGCGCGACGCCACCTGCCGCGCGGCTACAGCCGCCAGTTGCCTTCACTTGCCTCCGGCCCATCGGCCGGGTTGCCACGGGTGTATGAGCTGTCGATGCAGGCGATCGCGCACGGTGACGGCCGCATTGACGCCGATACGCTGGGCCGCTTCATCGCCTCGTACCAGTCGCTCGCGCCGCTGAGCCTGGGCGAACTGTGGGCCGTTCCGATCATGCTGCGCCTGGCGCTGCTGGAGAACCTGCGGCGCATGGCCGCGCGGGTGATGCGCGATGGGACCGACCGCCGCCTGGCTGCGCAGTGGGCCGACCAGCTCAATCGCGCGGCGTCCGACACCCCTACCGATGTGGTCCTGGTGGTTGCCGACATGGCGCGATCCGCGCCGCCGCTGACCGGCGCGTTCATCGCCGAGCTGACGCGCTCGCTGCAGGGGCGCGGCGGCGCGTGGGCCATGCCCATCGCGTGGCTGGAACAGTGGGCGGCGGCGGCTGGGCAGCGCATCGACGAACTGGTTGCCGCCGAGGGGCAGCAGCAGGCGGCCGACCAGGTCTCCATCGGCAACAGCATCGGCAGCCTGCGCTTCCTCTCCACCATGGATTGGCGCACCTTTGTCGAAGACATGAGTGTGGTCGAGCAGCGGCTGCGGGAAGAACCCATGGGCGTCTATGCGCAGATGGATTTCGGCACCCGCGATGCCTACCGCCATGTGGTGGAGAAGATTGCCCGCGGCAGCCGCATCGCCGAGGAACGCGTTGCGACCATCGCGCTGGACCTGGCACGGGCGGCTACGCCGGCGGACGGCCCACGCACGCACGTGGGCTACTGGCTGGTCGGCGAAGGCCTGCAGACCACTGTTGCGGCGGTGGCCGAGGCAGCACCGCGCCACCGCAAGGCACGGCGACTGGCGCATCGCGTGCCGCTTGCGCTGTACCTGCTGCCGATCGGCCTGCTGGCGGTGCTGGCCACCAGCGGCCTGCTGGCAACCGGCAGCGGCTCGGTACCTGTCTGGCTGGCCGCGCTGCTCGGGCTGCTGGTGTTCAGTGAGCTGGGCATCGTGCTGGTGAACTGGACCGCGACGGTGCTGGTCGCCCCCAGGCCGCTTCCCAAGCTCGATTTCAGCGAAGGCATTCCTGCCGCGTGCGCCACTGTGGTCGCGGTCCCCTCGATGCTGTCCAGCGTCGACGGCATCGACGTTCTGGTCGAAGCGCTGGAGGTGCGTTTCCTGGCCAACCGCGATCCCCAGCTGCGCTTCGTGTTGTTGACGGATTTTCTCGACGCGCCAGCAGCACAGGCGCCGATGGACGACGCTCTGCTTGCGCACGCCGTGGCACGGATCGAGGAATTGAACCATCGTTACGCGCCCGAGCGCGGCGACCGCTTCTACCTGCTGCACCGGCCCAGGCAATGGAACCCGGGCGAAGGTGTGTGGATGGGCCACGAGCGCAAGCGCGGCAAGCTGGCCGCGCTCAATGCCCTGCTCCGCCAAGGCGATGCGGCTGCGTTCATGCGCATCGTCGGAGACGCGGCGGCCCTGATCGGCGTCCGTTACGTCATCACGCTGGACTCGGACACGCAGCTTCCGCGGGATGCGGCACGCGCGTTCGTCGCCACCTTGGCGCACCCGCTCAACCGCCCGCGCTTCGATCCGCAGCTGCAACGCGTGGTGGAGGGCTACGGCATCCTGCAGCCCAGCGTCGGCACCAGCCTGGGCAGGCGCCGCACCTCGCGTTTTGCCAGGATGTTCGGCAGCGAGCCCGGCATCGATCCGTACACGCGCATGGTTTCCGACGTCTACCAGGATCTGTTCGACGAAGGCTCGTTCGTGGGCAAGGGCATCTATGACGTCGACGCCTTCGAGCATGCGCTGGAGGGCCGCCTGCCCGAGAACCGCATCCTCAGCCACGATCTGCTGGAAGGCTGCTATGCACGCGCAGGCCTGGTCAGTGATGTGCGCCTGTACGAGGACTATCCCGAGCGCTACGCCGCCGACGCCAAGCGCCGTGCGCGCTGGATCCGTGGCGACTGGCAGCTGCTGCCGTGGTTGTTGCCGTGGACACCGCGCCCGGGCCCGGGTTGGGAACGCAACCGGCTCAGCCTGCTCTCGCGCGGCAAGTTGCTGGACAACCTGCGCCGGAGCGTGGTGCCGATCGCTGCCCTGGCGTTGTTGGTAGCCGGTTGGCTGTATGCGCGGAACCCTGCTGCGTGGACCGCGTGGGTGCTGGCGCTGTGGTTCGCGCCGCCGCTGATAGGCATGCTGCGTGATGGCCTGAGCGTTCCGGAAGACACTCCGCTGGAAGCGCACTACATCAAGGTCGGGCGCGGTACGTTGCAGTCGTTGCTGCGCGCATCCACCCAGATTGCGTGCCTGCCCTACGAAGCACTGCTGGCCAGTGACGCCGTGCTGCGCACGCTCTGGCGCATGGCCGTCACACGCCGTCACCTGCTGCAATGGAATCCCTCCAGCGAAGTCGAGCGCCGCCTTGGCAGCGACCGTGGCGCGGAATGGCGGGTGATGGCGCCGGCCTCGCTGCTGGCGCTCGCGCTGGTGGCTGTGGTGGCCGGCGTGCGTCCGCAGGCATTGCCGATCGCCCTGCCGCTGCTGTTGGCATGGACCTTTGCGCCGGCATTGATGGCGTGGCTGGGCCGCCCGCCGGCGGCAAGCGTGGCCGAGTTGTCGGTCACACAACGGGCGTTCCTGGGCCGGCTGGCGCGGCGCACCTGGTCCTTCTTCCAGGCCTGGGTGCGCGAGCAGGACCATTGGCTGCCGCCGGACAACATCCAGGAGCATCCTGCGCTGGTGGTCGCGCGGCGGACCTCGCCGACCAACATCGGCCTGTCCCTGCTGGCGAATCTGTCTGCGTGGGATTTCGGCTATCTGCAGCAGGGCGCGGTGGCTGAACGTACCGCCCGCACGTTCGATACGCTGGACCAGCTGCCGCGCCATCGCGGCCACTTCCTGAACTGGTACGACACCGAAACCCTGGCGCCGCTACCGCCGCGCTACGTCTCCACCGTGGACAGCGGCAACCTTGCCGGCCACCTGCTTACCCTGCGCCAAGGCCTGCTCGCGCTGGTGGATGCGCCGGTGCTGGCGCCGCACACGTTCGATGGCCTGGCCGATACGCTGGGCGTGCTGGAAGAGGAGCGGCAGCGTCATCGCGCCGACGATGCGTCGCTGGTCGAGGCGCTCAATCATCTTCGCCAGCGCTTGGCGTCTACGCGTGTCGACCGTCCCGTCGGGACGGCGCAGTCGCTGGCCCGTCTGCAGGAACTGGCCGGTCTGGCCGACACCGTGCTGCTGCAATGGCCGGCACCGCCCTCGCCCGAAGACGGTGAGCTGCATTGGCCGGCCCTGTTCGCCGCCGAATGCCATGCCGCCCACGCCTCGCTTGCCGATATCCCTGCCGATGCCAGCGCGGCCGTCGATGCACCGGTGCCAAGCCTGCGTCAGTTGGCCGCCCTGCCCGGTACGGCCGGCGCGGACGCGCGCGCGCGCATCGAGCAGCTGCAGGACCTGGCGCACCGCGCCGGGCAGTTCTCGCTGATGGAATACGGGTTCCTGTTCTACCGTACCCGCAACCTGCTTTCGATCGGCTACAACGTAGACGACCACCGCCTCGACAACAGCTTCTACGACCTGCTGGCTTCCGAAGCCCGGCTGGGCGCGTTCGTTGCCATTGCGCAGGGCCAGCTGGCACAGGAAAGCTGGTTCGCGCTCGGCCGCATGCTCACCGAGGTCAACGGCACGCCGACACTGCTGTCATGGAGTGGCTCGATGTTCGAGTACCTCATGCCGCAGCTGGTGATGCCCAGCTATCCGGACACGTTGCTGGACCAGACCGCACGGCACGCGGTCGAGGCACAGATCGTCTACGGCCGTACGCTGAACCTGCCATGGGGCGTATCCGAGTCCGGCTACAACGCCGTCGATGCCCGCCTGAACTACCAGTACCGGGCGTTCGGCGTGCCCGGATTGGGGCTCAAACGCGGCCTTGGGCAGGATCGGGTCATCGCGCCCTATGCCAGCATGATGGCACTGATGGTGGCGCCGGAAGCGGCCTGCCAGAACCTCCAGGCGCTGCAAGAACTGGGCTTCTGCGGGCGTTTCGGCATGTACGAGGCGATCGACTACACGCCCACCCGGGTGCCGCCGGGACAGGATCACGTCCTGTTGCGTTCGTTCATGGCCCACCATCAGGGCATGGGCCTGCTGTCGCTGGATTACCTGTTGCGCGACCAGCCGATGCAGCGCCGCTTCCTTGCCGATGTCGAGTTCCAGGCGACCTTGCTGCTGCTGCAGGAACGTATCCCGCGCGTGGGCGTGTTCCATCCCCATGAGGTCGAAGCGCTTGGCGAGCACTCGGCACTGGCCGAGCACGAGACGTCCCTGCGCGTCCTGCGCGACCCGGGTGGCCCGCGCCCGGAAGTTCAGCTGCTGTCCAACGGTCGCTACCACGGCATGCTGACCCATGCCGGCGGCGGCTACAGCCGCCACGGCGACCTGTCGCTTACCCGCTGGCGCGAGGACGGTACCACCGATGCATGGGGCACGTTCTGCTATCTGCGCGACGTGGACAGCGGCGAGTTCTGGTCTGCCGCCTACCAGCCCACCTGCGTGGCAGTGGACAATTACGAGGCGATCTTCTCTGACGCCAAGGCGGAATTCCGCGGTGTGCGCCGCGGCTGCGAGAGCCACCTGCAGGTCGCCATCTCCGCCGAGGACGACATCGAGCTCAGGCGCCTGCGCCTGACCAACCGCAGCCGTCGCCCGCGCACGGTGGAGATCACCACCTATGCCGAAGTGGTGCTGGCACCCGCCGCGGCCGACGATGCGCACCCGGCCTTCAGCAACCTCTTCGTGCAGAGCGAGATCCTGGCCGCCAAGCAGGCGGTGCTGTGCACGCGCCGGCCACGTTCGCACGACGAGGTGCCGCCGTGGATGTTCCATCTGGTGGCGGTGCACGATGCGGAAGTGGTGGCGATCTCCTATGAAACCGACCGTGCGCGCTTCCTGGGCCGTGGCAACACGCCGCGCACGCCGCAGGCATTGACCACCGATGCCGACCTGTCCGGCACCGATGGCTCGGTGCTGGACCCGATCGTGGCCATCCGCGTCCGCGTGGTGCTTGAGCCCGAGCAGACCGTACAGCTGGACATGGTGTATGGCATCGGCGCCAGTCGCGGCGGTTGCGAAGCACTGGTGGACAAATACCGTGATCGCCGCCTGGCCGACCGCGTCTTCGACCTGGCCTGGACACACAGCCAGGTGGTGCGCCGGCAGATCAACGCAAGCCAGGCCGAGGCATCGCTGTACGAGCGCCTGGCCAGCCACGTGCTGTATGCCGGTCCGCTGCTGCGCGCCGGTGCAGGCGTCCTGCAGCAGAACCAGCGAGGACAATCCGGGCTGTGGGGCCATGCCATCTCCGGTGACCTGCCCATCGTGCTGCTGAAGGTCACCGACGCGGACAACGTGGAACTGGTCCGGCAACTGGTGCAGGCGCATGCCTACTGGCGCCAGAAGGGCCTCAACACCGACCTGGTCATCTGGAACGACAGCAAGGCCGGCTATCGGCAGGAGCTGCAGGACCAGATTCTGGGAATGGTGGCCGCCAGTTCGGAGACCGGCCTGCTCGACCGCCCCGGCGGCATTTTCGTGCGGCCGGTGCAGAACATGACCCACGAGGACCGCATTCTGTTGCAGGCGGTGGCACGGGCGGTCATCAGCGACGAAGACGGTACGTTGGTCGCGCAGGTGGGGCGTCAGCCGTTGCCTCCGCGACGGATCCCGGCTCTGGTGCCGCAGGCGCTGCAGCAGGAGCTGGCCCTGTCGATGGAGGCGACGCCCGGACTGCCCATCGTTGCCGACCTGGGCCCGGAGCCCGGACTGCCGCCGAGCGCCGAGCACGACGAAGAAGTGGACGACCCGTGGCCTTTCCTTCCCTACCGCGGCACCGGCCGATTCGACAACGGCACCGGCAGTTTCAGCGAGGACGGCCGCGAGTACGTGGTGGTGGTACGCGAAGGCGCGCCGACGCCGGCGCCATGGGCCAACGTGATCGCCAACGCCCGCCTGGGCACGGTGGTCAGTGAGAGTGCACCGGGCTACACATGGTTCGAGAATGCACACGAATTCCGCCTGACGCCCTGGCTCAATGATCCGGTGTCGGACACTGGCGGCGAAGCCTTCTACGTGCGCGACGAAGACACCGGTCGTGTCTGGTCACCGATGCCGCTGCCGCGCCGTGGCACCGGCGCGTACCGTACGCGCCATGGCTTCGGCTACACGGTCTACGAGCATGTTGAAGACGGCATCGCCAGCGAATTGTGGGTCTTCGTCGACGTCGCCGCGCCGCTGAAGTTCTCGGTCCTGCGGCTGCACAACCTGTCGGGCCGGCCACGGCGGTTGTCGGCCATCGGCTACGTTGAATGGGTGATGGGTGACCTGCGCGCGAAGTCGCGCATGCACGTACTCACCGAACGCGACCCGCAGAGCGGCGCGCTGCTGGCGCGCAACACCTACAGCACCGACTTCGGCGGCCGGATGGCCTTCTTCGACACCGATGCCGATGGCTGCGGCTGGACCTGTGACCGACTGGAGTTCATCGGCCGCAACGGCAGCCTGCACGCACCGGCGGCGCTGCGTCGCGAGCGCCTGGATTCACGGCTGGGTGCGGGCCTGGATCCCTGCGCGGCGATCCAGGTGCCGTTGCTGCTGGCTGCAGGCGACCGCAGCGAAACGACGTTCCGCCTTGGCGCCGGGCGCAACCGCAAGGAAACGCTGGCGTTGGCACGAAGCCGCCAGGGCGCCCATGAGGCCATCGACGCGCTGGACGCGGTGCGCATCCACTGGCGCAACGTGCTGGCCACGGTGCAGGTGCGCACGCCAGACCCGGCGCTGGACGCACTGGCCAATGGTTGGCTGGTCTACCAGACGCTGGGCTGCCGCTACCTGGCGCGCAGTGGCTACTATCAATCAGGCGGTGCGTTCGGCTTCCGCGACCAGCTGCAGGATGCACTCGCCCTCGTGCACGCTCGCCCGGACCTGACCCGCGAGCACCTGCTGCTATGCGCTGCACACCAGTTCACCGAAGGCGATGTGATGCACTGGTGGCACCCTCCGCAAGGTCGCGGCGTGCGCACTCGCTGTTCGGACGATTACCTCTGGCTGCCGCAGGGCGCATGCCGCTACCTGGAGGTTACCGGCGACGCCAGCGTGCTGGACGAAGTGGTCGGCTACATCGAGGGGCGCGCGGTGACACCCGAAGAGGAAGGGTATTACGACATGCCCACGCCTTCGACGCAGCGCGGCACGCTGTATGCGCACTGCGTGCTCGCGCTCGAGCGCGGTTGCCGCTTGCTCGGCGAGCGCGGCCTGCCACTGATGGGCAGCGGGGATTGGAACGACGGCATGAACCGCGTCGGCGACCGGCAGCGCGGTGAAAGCGTGTGGCTTGGCTTCTTCCTGCATGACACGCTCCGCCGCTTCATCGGGCTGGCCAACGCGCATGGCGATGCACCGCGTGCGGAGTGGTGCCAACAGCAGGCCGAAAGCCTGCGCCAGAACCTGGAACAGCATGCCTGGGACGGGGCATGGTATCGCCGCGCCTGGTTCGACAACGGCGCGCCATTGGGCTCGTCACAGAACGAAGAATGCCGCATCGATTCGATTTCGCAGAGCTGGTCGGTGCTGTCAGGCGTCGCCGCGCCTGAACGTGCCTCGCAGGCGCTGGATTCGCTGTACACGCACTTGGTGCGAAAGGACGCCAAGCTGATCCAGCTGCTCGATCCGCCCTTCGACCAGACCCCGGAAGACCCCGGCTACATTCGTGGCTACGTACCGGGCGTGCGCGAGAATGGCGGCCAGTACACCCACGCGGCCGTGTGGGCGGCCATGGCATTCGCACAGCAGGGCGATGCGGTGCGTGCCTGGGAGCTGGCCGGCATGATCAACCCGCTCAGTCACACGCTGGACCCGGAGGCGATCCAGACCTATCGCGTCGAGCCCTATGTGCTGGCAGCCGACGTCTACGCCGTACCTCCGCACGTCGGGCGAGGCGGCTGGACGTGGTACACCGGCTCGGCCGGTTGGATGTATCGCCTGCTGGTCGAATCGCTGCTGGGCATACGTCGCCAGGGCGATCGTCTTTCGTTGGCACCGTGCCTGCCCGATCACTGGCCGTCATTCGAACTGAGCTACCGCTTCGGCCGCAGCTTCTACGAGTTCGTGGTGACCCGCACTGCGCAGGACCAGCCCACGCTGCACGTGGATGGCGTGCTGCAGCCGGACCTCACCGTCCTGCTGCGCGACGACGGCCATCACTACCGCGTCGCGCTTGATCTGGGTGCGGCCCCGGGATGAACGTGCGCCCTGAAATACAGGTGCAGCTTGATGCGCTGGCCGAGATGCTGATGCACTGGTTGGCGCGGTCGCGCCATCCAGCGCAGTTCTGGCCGCAGTTTGAAACGCTGGCTGCGGAGATTCTGGACCAATGCGAGCACGCAGAAAGGGGCCAGGCGCACGCGTGCATCCAGGCCATGCTCAAAAGTCACGCGCTGGAGCTTCCATCCTGGTACGAGCGTGATGACAGCCTGCCGCCGGGGACGCCAGGAGAGTGATGGCCAGCGCGCTGCGTTACGATGCCGGGCTCAACTGACCAGAGATGCGCGTGTCCGTCTCCACTCGCCTGTTGCTTGCCATCGCAGCTTCCCTGCTGCCGCTTTCCGGGACGATCGCAGCACCGTCCACCCAGCCCGCCTCCACCGCCCCGGCCAGCAGCTGCCAGGACGACGCGTCCCGCTGCCCCGCATGGATGCCCTTACAGGCCGAGATGCGCAGCACCATCGCCGACCACTTCTGCGAGCTGGCTGACCAGAGGCGTATCCAGCCTCGGGTAAATCCGTTGGTCCGCGTCGAATCCTCGCCACTGAACTGTGGTGCGCTGGGAGAGCAGGCCGGTTCGAACTTTGTCTGCGGCGGTGAAATGCGCTTCGTCGGCAAGGGCGGCGAAATGGACACCATCACGTTCAGTCCCACGCTTCGCCGCGAGGAGGATGGGCGCATCGCGTTCTACGTGGGCAATGACGAGGAAGGTGAACAGGTGTGGCGGGTGCCCGCCCCGCGGGCCACCTCAGCGACATGCGCGGTGCGCTGAGCGCTGAGCGCTGAGCGCGGCACATCTGCGCGCGCTCCGCTTCAGAACAGCTTGTGCGGGATTTCACGATCGAGCCTTTTACGGGCGTCCATTTCCAAGTGAGCCATTGGCGCGTCCGGTTTTACTGGGCGGCAGGCTATCGTCCCCCTGCCGCATGACGGCCTCGATCCAGTCGACGTAGCGTGACACGCGAACGTTGTGGACCATCTGGCCATAGAAGCCCGCTTCAAGGGCATGCTCGGGTACGGCCGTGATCCAGGACCCCAGTCCCACCAATTGCCAGGTGCCGTGGTCGTTGACCACAAGCGGACCACCGCTGTCTCCACTTCCCAGTACGCCCTCAAGCGGCAGGCCCTGCGGCGGCGGATCGAACCGGTACCAGAGATACCGCTGATTGCCGCCGGTAATCGTGTTGTGGGCCCGCCGCAGGGATGTACGGTGCTGCGCATCCGGCAACTGGCCAACCGCACCGTTGCCGGTGGCGCCCTTCCCTATCAGGACGGCGACCTGCGTGACCTCTGCTGAACCCCGATACAGCGCCACGGGCGTGGCATCGGTCACTGGCGCGGCAAGCTTGATCAGCGCGATGTCATCCGAGGCCGCCAGGAAGGCATGGATCCGGGAAGGACTTCCTGTTGCCATCGCCTCCTTGCCCAGAGCCTCGGGCATCCTCCGGTAGCCGGGATGCAGGAATACGCGTTCAACGCCATACGCGTTGCCATTGATCGCGATCGTTGCTCCCATCCCTTCCATCGGCGCTGCATGCGCTGCGGTCAGCACCCAACGCGGGGCGATGAGAACGCCGTGCCCCTCTCCTGGCATGTCCGCCAGCGCCGGGAAGTCAGATCGTTCGATGCGGTACCTGCCATCGTCGACATCATCACGGATGACGATGGCCCCGGCAGCGAACGGGAGCGCGGCAAGCAGCAGAAAGAGCCAGCGATTCATCGAAATCATTCGTCCTTGGGGTCGATCGATCCAGCCTAGCCAAACGCATCGACACTGCTGATGGACGCGCGACCAATTCCCGTGGTGGCCGACGAAGGGGTGGAAAGCACGTCTGAAACCGGGGAGCGCCGAGACGTTTAGTGTTCACCGCGCAAGGCGAGCCTGGCATTCCTGCGGATCGAACAGCCCGTACGTGCGCAGGATTTCGAGGTTGGTCCGCGCCCTTGAATCCCTCTGTTCACAGCCCCGGAGCGAAGATCGGAAACCGGGAAGGGGCCCGTCCATGAGAACGTCGCGCACTTCACCGGGTGAAGTACAGGCACCCGGCCACGGCGATCGGCATCGGGTCGGCCTCGATGCGCTGGGCCACCAGTGCCATCACTTCAATGCCATCGCCCTGGGCTTCCGGTGCTGACTGGACCACCCGCATTCCTCCGGGTTCGCCCTGCGTCCCCGGCACATCGAGGGAAAGCGATTTGGTGAGGTCTGCAGCAAGGGCTGCATCGAAGACAGCCACCACGGAACTGCGCGACAGTATCAGCCGCGTGGACGGATGACCGAAGACCAGAGCCGGTGCCGGAAGCTTCATTTCCGCGACAACGCCGGGCATGTCGCCCAGTGCATTGCTGTAACCCCCACCCTTGCCGGCGATCGGCTGCCAGCCACCCGATGGCTTCCCGCGGGTTGCGATGTCACGCAATTGATGGGCCAACGCCCGGAATGCGGTGCGATCCGCCTTGCAGGACACAAGCGCCAGCGCCTGATCGATTTCATCCTGCCTGGGAACGGTGCTGCGGATCGATTCTGCTGCTGGGGCGTTCGGCGCAATGACAAGCCCCAAGCCTGCGAGCAGTAGAATCCTGTTCAACGTACGGGTGATCAATGCGCAATGCTCCTGCCTGGGGTGCCAACACTGTTCGGCACCACACCGGACAGCTGGGAAACACCCTCTCTATCGGGAAACATCATTACCAGCGAGAGCTTCCAGCGCGGCGATTTTTTCGACCAGCGCATCGATCGCAGCCTCCATGGCGCGCGCCGTCTGGTCGCCGCTCTGGTTGGTGATGATGAAGATGCCAAGATCGTACTTGGGCACGATGTAGATGTAGCACTGCGACCGCGGTACACCACCATGATGCGCATGGTAGACGCCCTTCAGCCGGTCACCGGAAACGATGTTCCAGAAGTAGCCGATGCTGAACTCCGAATCGAACGTGACCAGAGGGCGATGCGACTCCTTTACCACCGGCCCGTTGGCCAGCTGGAACCTTAGGTACTTCACCATTTCCGGGACAGTTGCCTTCACGTTCCCGGAGGCGCCCCACGGCAGCTGTGGCATCGGCGTGGTCGGCATCGGGTTGTCGCTGTGATAGCCGACCGCAAGCCGGGACGCTTCGCTGTCGCTGAGTCTGATTCTGAGACCCGTCATCGCCGCGGAATCGCCAAGGAATCCCCGTAACAGCGACTCGTAGTCGCTGTTGTAGACGGTTTCCAGGATATGCGCTGTCAGTTCCGTTCCGGCACTGGAGTAGGCGTAGTCCTTGCCGGGTGCCCGGTCAATCTCGACGGCGTGCAGATCCTTGAAGAAGTCAGCCCTGCCGTAGTGCGCATAGAGGGTGTTGAGTTCGCTGGGCGTACGATGATCGGTGAAGTCCTCCAACACCGTGTTCGCGCGTTCCGGCAGCATGTTCGGCAGGCCGCTGGTGTGCGACAGCAGATGGCGGATGCGGATGGGCTCGCCCTTGTACTGCAGGTTCGGATAGTCCCCCTGCAGGTACTGCCGGACGTCGTCGTCCAGACTGACCTTGTGTTCCAGAACGGCATTGGCCATCAGGGTGCCGGCCAGGGTCTTGCTCAACGAACCGATCTCGTAGAGGGTCGCATCGGTTGGAGGGCCAGGCTTGCCGGTTTCCATGTCGCCGCGATGACGGACGAATTCCTCGCCCCGGTACACGACGCCGATCGAGGTCGAATGAAGTAGCGGCCGCTGGATCAGCGTCGCGGCAACTTCGTCGATCTCCGCCCCGAGATCCTTCGTTGCGGCCTTCTCGCTGGCGCAGCCTGCCGCCAACAACGCCGCGGATACGACCACGCTGCCGAGCCATCGCCTGTTTCGAACAGTCATCGGATTCGCATGCATGCGTAGGCGCTTGAAGGGAGGTGGGAAAAGGGCTCTTAAGATACCCGATGGCAGGGGCTCGATTGCCGATGGATGCCGAGCCTCGCCCCGGGTCGAGCTCCCCTGGCCGGTGCACGCCCGTCGCTGAACGCTGCCAGCATCTCCACGCAATCTCCATCGCTCCTCCATGCTCCCTCCAAAGGACTGCAGATACTGGCAGCGATCAGGGGAAATGCCTCCATCGATCCCCTGCCCCATCCTCGATCTGCCCAGGTCCCCATGAAGCCCCCACACGATCCGGCCGTCGCAGCCGGCAGCATCGGCCAGCAGAATGCGGCCGCCACCCTGAAAGCCATCCTGCGCACCTACCCCTGGCAGCTCACCGGCACCTTTTCGCTGGTGGCGCTGGAGAATGCGCTGCTGCTGGCCTATCCGCTGTTCGCCGGCTTCGCGGTGGACGCGATCATCCGTGGCAACGTCGGCCATGCCATTTCCTACGCCGGCGTGGTGCTGCTGTTCTGGCTGGTAGGCGCCGCCCGCCGTGCGGTCGATACACGCACCTTCACCCGTATCTACGCCGATCTGGCGGTAAACGTGGTGCAGGCGCAGCGGCGCCAGGGCCAGGCTACCTCCACCTCGGCGGCGCGGGTGGTACTGGCCCGCGAGTTCGTCGACTTCTTCGAGAAGCACGTGCCGATCATCGCCACTGCGCTCGTTTCCATGTTCGGCGCGGCGGCGATGCTGCTGGCAATCGAACCCCTGGTTGGGGCCGCCAGCCTCATCGCCCTGCTCGGTGCGCTGGTGTTGCTGCCCTCGTTCGCTCGCCGCAACGAGCAGTTGCACGGCCGCCTGAACAACCGGCTGGAGCATGAAATCCGGCTGGTCGACCGGGTCGGCCCGTCGGTACTGCGCCGCCACTACCGTACCCTGTCGCGACTGCGCATCCTGCTGTCCGATCGCGAGGCTGGTGCCTTCGTGGTGGTCGGTGCGGCTGCTGCGGTGCTGTTTGCCTTGACCATCGGCCGCCTCGCCACGACCGATGGCGTGACCCCTGGCCACGTCTATGCGGTGATGACCTACCTGTGGACCTTTGTCGGCAGCCTGGACGATGCACCGTCGATGGTCGACCAGCTGGCAAGGCTGAAGGACATCGGCCGCCGGGTGAGCCCGGGAATGGAGGATGCGGAGAACAACGTCCACCCCGGGCCATGAGTCACCGCCGGCTGTCTAGGCGATTGTCTCCATTGCTGCGGGCAGAGCGACAACCGAGCCGCCCAGCACCTGCCAGACACCGGCCGTCTTCCCCCAGAAGCGGCAGTACCTGAAGCGGCCAGAGAAGGCTGCGCCATCGAAGGTTCCGGCCAGGTCCGCAGTAGTGAGTGCAACAGCGGTTTGATCATGCAGGGCAATCTCCACCGATTGCCATTCGGCCATGCTCAGCTTCTGGCGCCCTGAACGATGCAGGGCCAGATCATCCTGCTTGCCAAACACTTCGCCCGAAGGCCCCACAAAGATCAGGGCGTCTGCAATCAGGCCATCCAGCGCGGCCACGTCGCTGGTGAGCATCGCGATGCGCAGCGCTTCTTCGAGCTGCCGTATTTCAGTGTCCATGCCGGCTCCATGGTAGTTGGGCGATTGCTGCGTCAGTGACAACCTGCCATCACTGCCGATGGGCTTCGGGCGCCAGGGTATGGATCACCCTGCCCTGCACGTCCAGGAACTCGATGGCCCCGTAGCCTTCCGGCGTTACGGTCAGGCGCAGCCTGGCGCGGTCCTGTTGATCGTTCAGCGCGATGGCGGGGGTGCCATCGGCTGCCACCGCCATCTCGATGCGTGTTGGCGTCTGCACCCCCGGAATCAGGCGATTGTCCAGCCGCGGCTCGCGAATCAGCGGCGGCGCCTGGTTGATCGAGAACCGCACGTCGCCGTCGGGCGACACGCGCCAGCCAATTGCATCCATGGCCGGGTGGTCAAGCGCCAGTACGGCCATGCCGCCCTCGACGTCTGCGGTTCCGAAGCCACCGCGCTCGCTGCCCTTGTGGTCGTACAGCACCATGCCCGCCACATTGAAGGCTCGCTTGTACTGGATGCCATCGATGATGGGCGGTGGCGTCTGGCCCGAGAGCGTCATCCGGATCACTCCGTTCTCGTCGACGATATCGATCCGCCGCACCGTGATGCGTTCTTTGTCGGGAGCATCCACGCGGGTCTCCGGCGAGGTGCTGACGATAACCTTCTGCAGCTGCTCGACCGAGGGGCGTTTGGGGCTGGTGGTTTCCGCCGCCAGGGCGGCCATGGAAAAAGAAGAAAACGCGATGGCGGTTGCAATGCAGTGTGCTCGATTCATGGGTTCTCCCAGGGCCAGGAATGATTCACGCGCGGATACGGGACTACGCCGGCCATGTCAGCCACGCGCCCGGCTCGACGACCTGCACGGCCACGGCACGGTCACCGGCTGCCTTGCGAAGCCGCCCGAGCGGGTCGTCCACTTCCGCATAGTTGTCCATTCCGCTGATGCCATAGTGAATGGGCACCAGCGTGCGTGCGCCGAGGATTGCCGCCGCTGCCACCGCTTGCTCCGGCGTCAGTACGCCAGGCTGGCCACTTACGGGCTCGCGCCAGCCGAACGTGGCGCCATTGATGGGGAGGAAGGCCGCATCGAACGGTCCGAACTGGCGCCCGATACGCCACCAATGGCCGTGCCATTGGGTGTCGCCGCCATGGAAGATGCGTCGGCCGCCCGCTGCTACCACCCAGGAAACCTGCGTATCGCCGTAGCCGTCCGATGCCGGTACCGGCGTTGCAGTGAAGTCGCCCAGCAATTGGGGCTCCCACAGCGCGCTCGGCCGTGCACGTGCGGCTGCGGGTAGCGGCATGGGCTGCAGGCCGGCTGGATATGCGAGTGTTCCCCCTTTGCTGAGCGCCGCCGCAACCGCATCTGCATCGAAGTGATCGGAGTGGGTGTGGGTGACCAGCACGTGGCTTTCGCCCAGCACATCGTTCACCGGCACCAGCCGGTCCGGCAATGCCTTGCCCCACGTTGCGGGATTCACCAGCGGATCAATCAGCAGCGTGCTCTCCGGCAACTGCAGCCGCACCCCGGCCCACGCCAATCGCTGGGCCCGCAGGCTGCGCATCTCCGCCGGTGGCGCAGCGGAACCAGCAGGGACCAGCGCAGCAGCGGCCACACCGGCGCAACGGGCAAGGAAGCGTCTGCGACTGCCCAGCGCCGGTGCGTTGACGGCATCGTGTTTCATGCGGCCTGCTCCCTTGCTGCCAGCGCAGCGTCCAGGGAGAAGATCGACTGCGCGACGATCGCCGTGAGATTGTGTCCATGCCATTCTCGTTCGAATGCCGTCGGCGTTACCCCCGACGCGATGCAATCCTCCAGTCTGATGGCTGCCATCAGCGCCGTGGTCTCCGTCGGCGCAGTTCGCAGCCGGATATCCACGACGATCTCCTGCATCCGCTGCAGGTAGTGGAGTGCATTGCCCAGCACCGCCGCATCGAAGACCCCGATATGCCCGCCGACCACCCTGCTGCGCCCGAACTGCTGGATACGGCCGATGGCGGCGCGCTGCAGCGCCGGGTCCGACCGGGAGAGATAGACGATGTTGCCGACGATGTTGTCGCCCACGCAGACCAGATCGGCGCTCGGCACATCCACGCTCATGTGGTCCATCGTCTTGCCGGGGTTGTACAGGAAGCGCAGCTGGTGGCGCCCCCAGCGCATGGCGAGATTGTCGAACACGATATCGGGATCGCGGTAGCGTGATGCCACCGGTTGGTTCTGCGAAAGAAAGGCATGCCGGTGATGGCGGTGCGCCAGGGTCAGCGCCTCCGGAAACAGCGTCATGCCACAGATGTGGTCGCTCATGAAATGGGTGGCGGCAACCAGTCGTACCCTCTTGCCCATCTGCCCGTGCAGTACGTCCCGCAACCAGGCGGCATCCTCCTCGCTGCCCAACGCGTCCACCAGCAGCACCTGGTCTCCGTTGACGAAGGCGGTAGCGACCGATTCAACCTGGTCACCGACGAACATCAGCACATCTGGGGCAAGCTCCTGAATTCGCACGGCGGGCATTCCGGGTGGGAGGATCGGCATCATCACCAACTCATGCGGCACCCGGCAAACGAGTAGTTCTACGCTTCGCGTTAGAAAAATTCATGCGCTACGATGACAGGGCCCCTGCTTTGGATGGTGCCCGTGAAAGCCCGCCCCACTGCCCCACTGAATGCGCTGCGCACGTTCGAAGCGGCTGCCCGCCACCTCAGCTTCAATCAGGCGGCGCGCGAACTGTTCGTCACCCCGGCTGCGGTCAGCCATCAGGTCAAACACCTCGAGGCCTATCTGGGCGTAAGCCTGTTCCAGCGCAATCACCGCGCCGTGGCGCTCACATCAGACGGCGCGGCGCTGGCAACAACGGTCGGCGATCTACTTGGGCAGCTGGACCTGGCGTTGGAGCGCGCCAGGACGCGCGCACCACACGAGCTGCGGGTGACAACCATGGAGTCGTTCGCCGCGAAATGGCTGGCCCCAAGGCTGCACCGCTTTCACCATGCGCACCCCAATGTCCGGGTGCGCATCGACACCGGCAATGAACACGCCGACTTTCTGCGCGGAGGATTCGATGTCGGCATCCGCTACGGTGCAGGCAACTACACCGGCGTGCGCGCTGAGCTGCTGTTGAAGGCGCCGGTATTCCCTGTGTCCTCGCCCGCGCTGCTGGCCGGCACTGCTGGCCGGCTGCAGCGGTCTGATGATCTGCGCCACTGCACGTTGTTGCACGATGAAAGTGCCACGGACCGCCCCGGCGTGCCGGCGTGGTCACACTGGCTGGAGGCCGCCGGCGCCATCAACGTCAACGCAAGCGCCGGGCCGGTCTTCCCCAGCATCTATCTTGCGCAGGAAGCGGCGGTGGCCGGCCATGGCGTGGCGCTCGGCGTGGCGCCGCTGGTGGAAGACGATCTCCGCCAAGGCAGGCTGGTGAAACCCTTCAGCCTGGAGCTGGAGAACCGTTACGCATTCTGGTTGATCCGTCGGGAGATGGCTCAGGACCGCCCCGATGTGCAGGCGTTCTGCCAATGGCTGGGTGAGGAGTGCAGTGATCGGCCATGACAGGCCCATGCGTGTCATGACGGTTCATCGGCAACAGGTGAGCGGGTCGTGTGCGCATCGCCTGCACGCATCCGGTAGTGCTCCACCCACTCCATGGTCGGTGCGATACCGCCGAAGGGAAACAGATGCGGGCTGACCTGCCCATGGGCTTCGGTCAAGCCCTCTGCCAGGCGGTCCACGAACACGTCCGGCCCGGCTCTTCCCAGCAGGCGGCCGATGGAGATGCCGTAGCGGGACAGCATCGAGGTGCTTGCAGCGACGCCGCACATGGCCGCATAGCGTACAAGCCGCGCGATGCTGGCCGGCCCGGGAACGCCCACCAGCACCGGATGGGTGATGCCACGGGCGCGCAGTTCATTCAACCAGGCCAGAACGATATCGGCGTCGAATGCGAACTGGGTGATGACCAGCGGTGCCATGCCTCGCTCTTCGATACGCTGGCACTTGTTTTCAAGCACGCGCCACCTCTCGGCGCTGGTCATCACCGGATGGCCTTGCGGATGCCCGCCCACCCCTACGACCTTGATGCCGGTGCGCTCGAGAATGCCGCTCTCGATGATCGATGTGCTGTCGGCGAACGGCCCGGCAGGCGTGGCAAGATCGCCTGCGATCACGAAACAGCGGTCAATGCCAGCGTCGATGACGGCACGCTCGACGAAGTGCTCCAGCGCCGCCCGCGAGCCGATGCGGCGTGCGGAAAGGTGCGGCATCGGCTCGAACCCCAGTTCGCGCACCCTGCGTGCCGCGGCCAGTCGCGCAGCATCGTCCTCGCTCGGCAGGTAGGGAATGGAGATCGTCGTCCCCCGTGCAATGCGGGCGGCTTCGGCGCGCAACGCAGGCATGGCCTTGGCACTGACTTCCAATGAAAAGGCGTTGACGAAGGTCTGCGCCAGTGGCTCCATGCGGCCAACGCCTGCTGACATCAGCCGGCTCCAGGCAGGTTGCCGGCGCTTGTGGAGCTGTTCCGTGCCAGTTCGACAAACGCCTGCAGGTAATCGATACCGGTATCGGCCTCACGCGCGCCCAGGTAGATCTGCTTGGGAATGCCTTTCGCACCCAGACGCACCGGTACCACGTCCATGCGGGCGGCGTACTCCTCCACCAGCCAGCGCGGCATGGCGGCCACGCCGCGACCGCTGGCCACCATCTGCATCATGATGTCGGTGGTTTCGATGGCCTTGTGGCGCCGGGGCCTGACCCCGGCAGGCAGCAGGAACTGGTTATAGATATCCAGCCGCTCGAACGGCACAGGATAGCTGATGAGTACTTCCTGGCTGAGCTGGCGGGGCTTGACGTGCTCGACCGACGCCAGCGCGTGGCCCTTGGCCACCACCAGCACCTGCTCGTAATCGAAGACGGGGACGAACTTCAGGCCAGGCTTCAACAGCGGGTCGGGCGTGACCAGCAGGTCGATCTCATAGCCGAACAGGGCGCCGATGCCGCCGAACTGGAACTTCTGTTTGACGTCCACATCGACGTCGGGCCAGCTGGCCAGATAGGGCGAGACGATCTTCAGCAGCCACTGGTAGCAGGGGTGGCATTCCATGCCGATGCGCAGCGCGCCACGCTCGCCCTGCGCGAACTGGCCCAGCCGTTCCTCGGCCAGGTCCAGCTGCGGCAGCACCCGGTTGGCCACCGCCAGCAGGTACTGGCCCGCCTGGGTCAGGCGCAGGCTGCGGCCTTCGCGCAGCCAGACGTTGGTACCCAACTGCTGCTCCAGCTTCTTCATGCTGTGGCTCAGGGCTGACTGGGTCAGGTTCAGCACGCCGGCGGCGGCCGTGAGCGACCCCTGCTGCTCGACCTGCTGCACGATGCTGAGATGGATCCGCTCCAACATGACGATGAATCTCACTCATGGATTGGTGAAGTAATACCATTTTACGTCATGGGATGGGCTGGCTAGCATCGGCTCATGCCTTCGGATCCCTGCCAGCGCGGCTACCCAGCCGGCACGCAGGACTGCGCCCCTGCAGGTCACCCCGAAGCAGCCCCTCCCCTGCTGAAGCGAAGAGATGACCCGCCCCCTCCGTATCGTCGCCGTTTCCGGCGGGCTGCAGCGCCCCTCAAGGGCCGCCACCCTGGCCGAGCACCTGCTGGACCTGATCGGCGAAGGCGTCCCCTGCGATCAGCACCTGATTGAACTGGGTGAACTGGCGCCACAACTGGCCGGTGCGCTCCGGCGCTCGCAGTTGCCCGAAACCGTGGAGCGGCAGTTGGCCGCTGTCGAGCGGGCCGATGTGCTGGTGGTGGTTACGCCGGTCTACCGCGGTTCGTACACCGGCCTGTTCAAGCACTTCTTCGATTTCATCGACCAGGACGCGCTGGTCGATACCCCGATCCTGCTGGCCGCCACTGGCGGCAGCGAACGCCACGCGCTGGTGATCGACCACCAGCTGCGACCGCTTTTCAGCTTCTTCCAGGCGCGAACCCTGCCCTTGGGTGTCTACGCAACCGACAAGGATTTCGCAGACGGCTGCGTGCAGAACGAGGCCCTGATGCAGCGGGCGCGGCTGGCGGTGCAGCGAGCGATGCCCCTGCTTGCCCTCTCCCATCGTGCAGCACCTGCCGTTACCGAGGCCGCTGCAGTCCTCTGAATGCCGAATGCCAGCGACCTGCATTCGGATGTCACCCCCGCAACCCGGAACGCCGCCCATGACGACCGAGAACTTCACCTTCAGCATCACCCGTATTCCTTTCAACGAGGACTACCAGCCCGCTGACGGCACGCGAATCACCACCAACTTTGCCAACCTGGCCCGCGGCGAATCCCGCCAGGAAAACCTGCGCAACACGCTCGGCATGATCAACAACCGCTTCAACGATCTGGCGCACTGGGACAACCCCAGCGCGGATCGCTACGCGGTCGAGCTGGACATCATCTCGGTGGAGATGCACATCGATGGCAGCGACGGCAGCGATACGTTCCCGTTGATCGAGGTACTGCGGCCGACCATCGTCGACACGCGCACCGGCGTGCGTACAGAAGGCATCGTCGGCAACAATTTCTCCTCCTACGTCCGCGACTACGATTTCAGCGTCGTGCTGCCCGCCAGCAACGAAGGCAAGGCCACCTTCGGCATTCCCGAAGACTTCGGCGATCTTCATGGCAAGCTGTTCAAGCACTTCCTGGCGTCCGACGCCTACCGTGCGCGCTTCAGCAAGCCGCCGGTGATCTGCATCAGCGTGTCCAGCAGCAAGACCTACCATCGCACCGAGAACCACCATCCCATCCTGGGCGTCGAGTATCGGCAAGGCGAGTTCTCCCCCACCGACCAGTACTTCGACAAGATGGGGCTGCAGGTGCGCTACTTCATGCCGCCAGGCAGCGTCGCGCCACTGGCGTTCTACTTCCAGGGTGACCTGCTGGGCGACTACTCGAACCTGGAACTGATCGGCACCATCAGCACGATGGAGGCCTTCCAGAAGATCTACCGCCCCGAGATCTACAACGCCAATTCCGTAGCGGGCAAGGTCTACCAGCCCAGCCTGAAGCACCAGGACTATTCGTCCACCCGCATCGTCTACGACCGCGAAGAGCGCAGCCAGCTGGCCGTCAAGCAAGGCCGGTTCACCGAAGAACACTTCATCAAGCCGTACCGCGCCGTGCTTGAGCAGTGGGCCGCCCGCTGATCAGTCGATTCCCCTTTCCCACCTGGACACAAGAAACAGCCCGATGAAGAAACTACTGCCCACCTCGACCGCCGGCAGCCTGCCCAAGCCGTCCTGGCTTGCACAGCCGGAAAAGCTCTGGTCGCCCTGGAAGCTGCAGGATGAAGAGCTGCTGGAGGGCAAGCAGGATGCCCTGCGCCTGTCCCTGCAGGAGCAGCAGCATGCCGGCATCGACATCGTCAGTGATGGTGAGCAGACACGGCAGCATTTCGTCACCACGTTCATCGAGAACCTCAGTGGTGTCGATTTCGAGAAGCGCGAAACCGTCCGCATCCGCGACCGCTACGACGCCAGCGTGCCCACCGTGGTGGGTGCGGTGAGTCGTCCGAAGTCGGTGTTCGTGGAGGACGCGAGGTTCCTGCGCAGGCACACCACGCAGCCGATCAAGTGGGCGCTGCCCGGCCCGATGACCATGATCGACACGCTCTACGATGCGCACTACAAGAGCCGCGAAAAGCTCGCATGGGAGTTCGCCGGGATCCTCAACCAGGAAGCCAGGGAACTGGAGGCGGCCGGCGTCGACATCATCCAGTTCGACGAACCGGCCTTCAATGTGTTCTTCGACGAAGTGAACGATTGGGGTGTCGCTGCACTGGAGCGCGCGGTCGAAGGGCTCAAGTGCGAAACCGCGGTGCATATCTGCTACGGCTACGGCATCAAGGCCAACACCGACTGGAAGCAGACGCTGGGTTCGGAATGGCGCCAGTATGAGGAGTCGTTCCCGAAGCTGCAGACGTCCAGCATCGACATCATCTCGCTGGAATGCCACAACTCGCACGTGCCGATTGACCTGATCGAGCTGGTGCGCGGCAAGAAGGTGATGGTCGGTGCCATCGATGTGGCTTCCAGCACGGTCGAGACGCCGGAAGAAGTGGCCAACACGCTGCGCAAGGCCCTGCAGTTCGTGGATGCTGACAAGCTCTACCCCAGCACCAACTGCGGCATGGCGCCGCTGTCGCGTGACGTGGCACGAGGCAAGCTGCGCGCGCTCAGCGCAGGTGCACAGATCATCCGCGACGAGCTTCTGGCCCGCGGCTGAGCACGAGTGCGCATGCGGGCGCACACGCTTGGATGGATGAGGCAAAGGCCGCGCGCCAGTGCGGGAGCCCACCGCTCCCACACTGGCGCCGCCTCCCCTGCTCCTGTGCCTCCACACTCAGCGCTGCTGATCCTTCAGGAACAGCCAGGTAATCAACGTGGCATCCGGCCCCTTGGGATCGGTGAACGGCAAACCGGACTGGCTGCCGCTCCAGGCATGCCCCATCCCCTGCACCACGTAATGCTGCACCAGCGTCCTGCCGCCATAGGTGTAAGAGTCAACCGTGTAGGCACGCCCACCCGGCACCTGGCCGTGGAAGGTGCTGGTCGGCACGTACTTCACCGAGTCGTTGTCCATGCCATCGTCAGCCAGGTCATTGGTCTGCAGGAACTGGCGCACGGCCTGCTGCCCGTTGATCGGGTTCACCGTGGCGTCGGCGGTGCCATGGAAGACCAGCACCGGGATCGGCCGCGGCGACGGCGAGCCCGAGCACTGCCAGGCCAGCCGCCCGTTGCTGTCCGGTGAGTAGATGCTGCCGGCCAACAGCGCATAGGCGCTGCCGGAAATCGTGGTCGCGCCCTTGTACATGCCGCCGGAGTGGATCGCGCCCGCCGCGAACACATCCGAATAACAGGCCAGCATGATCGAAGTCATCGCCCCGCCGGCGGAAATGCCGGTGACGTACACGCGATGCGGATCGATGCTGTAGCCCGCTTTCACCTTGTCCACGATGCCGGCCAGGATGGAGGCTTCGCCACTGTCGCGCGCCTGGTTGATCGGCAGCTGCCAGTTCCAGCAGCGTGCGGGGTTGGAGGTTACGTTCTGCCGCGGGTAGACCACGATGAAGCCTTCGGTGTCGGCCACCTCGTTGAAGCCGGAGGCCTCGCCCATCAGGTTCGGCCCGGTCACGCAGCCGTGCAGCACCAGCAACAGGGGCAGTGGCTGCGTTTCGTCGTAGCCGGCCGGCACCCACACCTGGTACTCGCGAGCGCCGAACAGATTGCCGTACAGGCCAACGTCCCAATGCCCGGGTGGGTCTGCCGCAGAGGCGGCGCCCGTGGTGGCCAGCCAGGTGCACAGCAGCAGCATCAGCGCCTTGATTGAATCGATTCCAGATTTCATGACCAGATCCTCATGCGTGAGTCGTGGATGAAGTGGTACCGGAAATCCTCGTGGACCGACCTTCCAGAGGGTGCTGCGACGCCGCTGTCAAACCCAGCCGGTGGCGTAGTAGATGCCGATCACCACGAACACCGCGAGGGTCTTGATGATGGTCACTGCGAAAATGTCCTTGTAGGCCTGCCGATGGGTCAGCCCGGTGACCATCAGCAGGGTGATGACTGCACCGTTGTGCGGCAGGCTGTCCATGCCGCCCGATGCCATCGCGGCAACACGATGCAGCACCTCCATCGGGATGCCGGCAGCCTGCGCGTTGGCGATGAAGGTCTCCGACATTGCCGCCAGGGCGATGCTCATGCCGCCCGATGCAGAGCCGGTGACGCCGGCAAGACCGGTTACGGTGACCGCTTCATGCAGCAGGGGGTCCTTGATCGCCCCCAGCGCGTTGGCCACCACCATGAAGCCAGGCAACGCGGCGATGACCGCGCCGAAGCCATATTCCGAGGCGGTGTTCATGGCTGCCAGCACGGCACCACCGATCGCCGCCTTGGTGCCTTCGGCAAACTGGGTGACCACCGGGCGCCAGGCCAGCGCCAGCACCGACAGGATGCCAACCAGCAGCGCCCCCAGCACGGCCCAGATTGCGGTGATCTTCGCCACGCCCTGCACCACCGGCGCGGCGCTGCCCATGATCGACGGCACGAAGCTGTGCTCCGCACCGTACCAGTGCGGTATGCCCAGGGTGAACAGCTTGTTGGACACAAACACCAGCAGCAACGGCAGCACGGCAATGCCCGCGTGGGCCAGACGGGTGCCTGCAAACGGTGCCGGCTCGTTCACCAAGGTGGCCGGGTCTCCGTAGCCCTCGCCACTGCGCACCGCCGCGCGACGGCGCCACTCCAGGTAGGCCATGCCCACCGCAAGCACGAACACACTGCCCAGCGTACCCAGTACCGGAGCCGCCCAGGTATCGGTGCCGAAGAACGTGGTCGGGATGATGTTCTGGATCTGCGGCGTGCCCGGCAATGCGTCCATGGTGAAGCTGAAGCCGCCCACCCCCAGCGTGGCCGGAATCAGGCGCTTGGGGATGTTGCTCTGGCGGAACATCTCGGCCGCGAACGGATAGACCGCGAACACCACCACGAACAACGACACGCCGCCGTAGGTGAGCAGGCCCGACACCAGCACGATCGACAGCATCGCCCGCTGCGGTCCGAACAAGCGGATCGCCGCACCCACGATCGAGCGGGAGAAGCCGGACAGTTCAATCAGCTTGCCGAACACCGCGCCCAGCAGGAACACCGGAAAGTAGAGCTTGAGGAAGCCAACCATCTTGTCCATGAACAAGCCGGTGAACATCGGTGCCACCAGCGAGGGATCGGTGAGCAGCACTGCGCCAAGCGCGGCGATGGGCGCGAACAGGATCACGCTGTAACCGCGGTAGGCCACCAGGATGAGGAAGGCCAGCGCTGCAAGTACGATCAGTAACGACATACGGCGCTTCCGGGTGGGGACGCGCCCAGTATCCGGATCTGGCGACCGCTGCCGACTGGACCTAGGTCCACTCGCCGGTGCGCAACCGCGCCGCTAGCCTAGCGTCCATGGGTGGCAATGGGCCATTCGCCGCGTACATGCCTTGGGGGAGGACCGAATGAAACGGAATTGCTTGAGCCTGATGATCGGCACACTGCTGGCCACCGGGCCGGTTCTGGCGCAGGACGCACCGCAGGGCGCGCCGGCAGCCGCCCGCACCGCTTCGGCCACCAACCTGGACAGCATCACGGTGACCGCACGCAAGCGCGAGGAAACCCTGCAGGAGGTGCCGGTTGCCGTCACCGCCTTTACGTCCGAAGCCCTGGACAAGATGAACGTCCAGGACATCAGCGACCTTGATGGACAGGTCCCCAACCTGACCATCTACGCGGCGCGCGGCGCCAGCAGCACGGTCACCGCCTACATCCGCGGCATCGGCCAGTCCGACCCTACCTGGGGCGCTGACCCGGGCGTGGGCATCTACCTGGACGACGTCTACATCGCCCGTCCGCAGGGCGCGTTGCTGGACGTGTTCGATGTCTCGCGCATCGAGGTGCTGCGCGGTCCGCAGGGCACGCTGTACGGCAAGAACACCATTGGCGGTGCCATCAAGTACATCTCGCGCGGCCTGCCCACCCAGACCGAAGGCTTCGCCCAGATCACCGTGGGCAACTACAGCCAGTTGGACGCCAAGGCGGCGATCGGCGGCCCGATCGGCGGGGCCGACAGCGGCCTGCGCGCGCGCGTGGCGGTGGCCAGCATGAATCGTGACGGCTTCGGCGAGAACACCTTCACCGACCAGCCGGTCAGTGACAAGCAGATCAATGCTGCACGCTTCAACCTGGGTGCGCATGCGGGCGACGACTTCGACGTGCAGTTCGCCCTGGACTGGATCGATGACCAGTCCGGCATGCGTGGCTCGAAGATGCTGGCACCCAACCCGTTCGTGCGCGCCTACCCGCCGATGGATGACCGCTACGACATCCGCTCGGGCATGCGCAACCTCAACAGCGTGGAGACCAAGGGCGCCTCGGCCACGGTGAACTGGCGGCCCAGCGAAGACGTTGCATTGAAGTACGTGGTGGCCAAGCGCGAGTCGGACAGCGACGCGAACATCGACTTCGACAGCACGCCGGTCAAGCTGGCCGATGTAGGTGGCACTTACCATGACGACCAGGTCAGCAACGAGGTGCAGCTGAACTACGATGCCGGCGGCCGCGCGCGGGGCGTGGTGGGCCTGTACCAGTTCAGTGGCGAGGCCGGTGGACAGATCCGCAACAACTTCTTCAACCTGCAGTTCGGCGACACCCGTGGCAAGGTGCTCACCGACAGCATCGCGCTGTATGCCGACTGGACGTTCGACCTGACCAGCAAGCTGAAGCTGGACGTCGGCGCCCGCTACACCGACGAGGACAAGCGCGCGATCGTGCTCAACCGCTTCTACTCCGATGCGACGTTCACCCGTCCGATCGCGGTCGCCGCCGATTTCGACAAGAAGACCAATTTCAAGAACATCTCGCCCAAGGTGTCGCTGGATTACCAGATCACCCCGGACATCATGGTCTACGGCCTGGCCACGCGTGGCTTCAAGTCCGGCGGCTACAACATCCGCGCCAATGCTGTTGCCGTGCCACGCTCGGCCGAGCCATTCGATGACGAGACGGTCGACAGCTTCGAGATCGGCAGCAAGATGGCCTTCCTCGACCAGCGCCTGTTCCTGAACCTGTCGGCGTTCCATAACAAGTACAAGGACATCCAGCTGTCGGTGTTCACCGGCATCGATACCAACGGCGACGGTGTAGACGATGCCTTCTTCGGCGATTTCACCAATGCCGGCGCCGGCACCATCAATGGCCTGGAAATCGAGTACCAGTACCTGCCCAGCCAGCACTGGCTGATCTCCGGCAACCTGGCCTGGCTGGATGCCAAGTATGACGAGTACATGGACCGCGGCGTCAACGTGGCCAAGCAGATGAAGTTCACCAACGCACCGGACTTCTCGGGCGCGTTGAACGTGGAGTACCGCACCGACCTGGCCAATGGCAGCAACCTGTCCGCACGGGTGAGCTACAGCTACCAGAGTGAAGTGTGGCCGACCACCGATCTGAGCCCGGTGATCCGCCAGGACGGCTACGGGCTGGTCAATGCCGGCGTGACCTGGAAGCTTGACGACGCCTGGACCTTCTCGCTGCAGGGTACCAACCTGGCCGACAAGGAATACCGCACCACCGGTTACAACATTCCGGCGGTTGGCACGCTGATTGGTTTCTATGGGCCGCCGCGCCAATATAGCCTCAGCGTCCGTTACGATTTCTAGGAAGCTTCTGCATGACACCGTCTTACGATGATCTGTACTGGAAAAGTGACGATGGCCTGCGCCTGCATGCGCGTGACCATGCTCCTGCAGGCGCGCAGCCGGCGCGCGGCACCGTGGTCTGCATCCCCGGCCTGACCCGCAATGGCGCCGACTTCGATGCGCTGGCCGCATCGCTGACTGCTGCGGGTTGGCGGGTGATCGCGGTTGACCTGCGAGGACGCGCAGGTTCGGAACGCGCATCGGACCCGTCCAGCTACAACCCGCGCACCTATGCCGACGACATGGTGGCGCTGCTGCGGTCACAGAACATCGACAAGGCGGTATTCGTCGGCACCTCGCTGGGGGTGCTGGTCACCATCACCCTGGCCTCGCGTGCGCCCGGGCTGATCGCCGCGGCAGTTCTGAACGATGCCGGCCCCAAGGTGCCGCGCGAAGCGCTGGCGCGGATCGGCAAGTATGCCGGCAAGCCCGTGCCGCCGATGGACCTGGCACAGGCCACGACCTATGTGGAATCCATCGGCAAGGCCGCGTTCCCCCGCTTCACCAGCGACGACTGGCGGGCGATGGCCGTACGCACGTTCCGCCAGCGCAGCGATGGCCTGCTGGAACTGGACTACGACCCGGCGGTGATCCGCACCACGCGGCCGTGGCTGCTGTGGCTGCTGCGCCCGGTGCTGTGGCGCGCGGTGCGTGGGCTGACCGCACGCGTGCCGGTGCTGGTGGTTCGTGGGGCGTTGTCGGACATCCTGCCTGCCGATGTCGCGCAGCAGATGGCAGCTACATCGCCCAACGCCCGCCTCGTCGAAGTACCGGAGGTGGGTCATGCGCCGATGCTGTCCGAGCCCGAGGCGCGTGACGCGATCCTGGCATTGCTGGAGCGCGTGCGATGAGTTCCGGCGTGTCGAGGGATGCGCTGCCTGCCGCCCTGCAGGCCCTGCACCAATGGGCGGCAAGCGAGCGGCTGAGCGGCAGCACGCGCATCGCGCAGTCGCGCATCAATGCCTTCGCCGAGGCCACCGGTGACCACAATTGGATCCACACCGATCCCGCCCGCGCACGGACCGGCCTGCCGGGCGGGCAGACCATCGCCCATGGCTTCCTTCTGCTCTCGCTTACCGTAGAGGACGACGTGGCGGCCCTGGCCGGTTTTCCCGGCATCGCCCACGTACTGAACTACGGCTTGAACAAGGTCCGCTTCCTGGCGCCGGTGCCGAGCGGTTCCGAGGTACGGGTACGCGCGCAGCTGATGTCCTTGGAAGCGCGCAGGCCCGGGCAGTGGCTGCTGACCCAGCACAAGACCGTGGAAGTGGTTCCCGCCGGCGAGACAGCCGTGGTCGCCGAACAGTTGTCGCTGATCGTGCTCGCCGACTAGCGCCGCACCGTCCTCCCGCGCGGGGCGGGCCGGCTGCCCGCCGGCCGCGGTTCTCTCTACACTGGAGCGATGTTGACGCCTTCCATCGTCCTGTTCGCCTGCATCGCGTGGACCGTGCTGCTGTTCGGCGTCGCCCTGTGGGGGGAACGCCAGGGGCATCGGCTGTCGAAGGTATGGCCAGCCATCTACGCGCTGTCACTGGGCGTGCACTGCACGGCGTGGACCTACTACGGGGCTGCCTCGCAGGGCGTGCAATGGGGCTTCCCGATTCCGCCGACACTGATCGGCATGGCCCTCATTTTTGCCTTCGGCCTGCCGTTCCTGGTGCGGCTGGGCCGATTGGCCAAACAGCACAACAGTGCCACCATCGCCGACCTGGTGGTCGCGCGACTGCGTGCCGACCAAGGGCTGGGCATCACCATCACCCTGGTCGCGCTGTTCGGCATCATTCCCTACATCGCGCTGCAGCTGAAAGCGGTCAGTCAGGGCCTTGCCGCCCTGCTCGGTGACCAGTTCGCACCCGTTGGCTGGCAGCTGGACGTGTCGTTCTGGTTCGCACTGACGATGGCGGCGTTCACCACCCTGTTCGGCGCACGCAAGGCGTCGGCGACCGAACACAACCGCGGCATCGTGGTCGCGCTGGGCCTGGAATCGCTGTTGAAGCTGACGGCACTGCTGGCCATTGGCCTGTATGCCGCGCTATCGGTGCACAAGGCCGGCACGCCGCTGCTTGAGAAGATGGCGCACCTGCCGCCGCCGGCGGTGGTGCCGGATTACCTGACCATGGTGGCGCTCGGTGCCATGGCCGCGTTCACCCTGCCCCATCAGTTCCATGTGGGCGTGGTCGAGCTGCGCCAGTCATCGGACCTGAAGACGGCGCGCTGGCTGTTCCCGGTCTACCTGCTGTTGATCGGCCTGCCGTCGGTGCCGATGGCACTGGCCGGTGCCGCGCAGCTGCCGCCCTCGATGACGCCGGATCTGTACGTGCTGGCCCTGCCGCAGGAGCGCGGCCATCACCTGCTGGCACTGCTGGCATACCTGGGCAGTCTGAGTGCCGCCACCGGCATGATGATCCTGTCCGGGCTGACCCTGTCGATCATGCTCGGCAACCACGGTGTGGGCTCGCGCCTGCTGAGCGGCGTCAACGGCTTCAACACCGGCGCGGATCTACGACCGCGGGTGCTGGCCTTCCGGCGCGCCGGCATTCTCGCCGTGTTCCTGATGTCGTGGCTGTACAGCCGTGCGATGAGCGGCACCGAGGCGCTCAGCGATTTCGGCCTGATGTCGTTCACCGCGCTCTCGCAGCTGGCACCGGCGGTGCTGCTGGCGGTGTACCGTCCGCGCACGCCCTCCCCGGCCATCATCGCCGGCATCGTACTGGGCTCGCTGGTCTGGTTGTGGCTGGTGCTGCTGCCCATGGTGCTCCCTGCCCCGCTGGCGTCGGCCGGTCCCGACGGACTGCACTGGCTGGCGATGTTCTCGCTGCGCATGCAGCCGGGCCATATCGCCATCAGCATGGGCGCCAGCCTGGCGGTCAACCTGGCAACCGTGGTGCTGGTGTCGCGCGCGGTGCGTCCTTCTGTGCCTCGGCAGCGCGACGCGGTGGCTGCTGCATCGTTGCGCAAGACGGCTGGGCGCTTCCTTGGCCAGGAACGGGCACGCCAGCTGATGGACGGGCACGCCGGGCAGATGCTGGACGACGACCGGGTGACTGCCATCGAGCGCGAACTGACCGCCGTGGTCGGTGCAGGCATGGCGCGGCTGCTGGTGGAGGCGGCACGCGATGGTGGCGCAGCGCCGCTGGACGCTGTTACCCGCGCGGTCGGTGAAGCCACCCAGGTACTGCGCTTCAACCAGCGCCTGCTGGAGGCTGCCCTGGAGAACATGAGCCAGGGCATCAGCGTGGTCGATGCGCAGTTGCAGCTGGTGGCCTGGAACAGCCGCTACGCCGCGCTGTTCAAGTTCCCGCCGGAGCTGCTGCAGGTGGGGCAGCCGGTGTCGAACCTGACGGCGTGGGCACTGGGGCAGCTGAAGATCGGCGACACCCCTGGTGACTCGCGCGACAAGGCGTTGCAGCGGCGGGTGGTGCACATGCGGCGCGGCACGCCGCACCTTTCCGAGCGGATTTTCCCGGACAACACCATCGTTGAGATCCGAGGCAACCCAATGCCCGGTGGCGGCTACGTGGCCACCTTCACCGATGTCACCGCCTTCCGGCGGGCAGAGGACGCGCTCAAGCGCAGTAACGAAACCCTGGAGCGTCGCGTACAGGACCGCACCGCCCGGCTTGAACAGGCCGTGCATGAAGCCGAGCGGGCCAACGTGGCCAAGACCCGCTTCCTGACCGCGGTCGGCCATGACCTGATCCAGCCCCTGCATGCGGCGCAACTGTTGACCGACGCCATGTCGCAGCACATCGAATCGGAATTCCTGGACAGTTTCCTGCGCCAGATTCGCGGCGCGCTGGATTCCACCGACGATCTGCTGTCGGGCCTGCTGGATATTTCGCGACTGGAAGCCGGTGGCTTGGTGGCCGATCCGCGCCCGTTCGCATTGTCGACCGTGCTGGAGCCGCTTGCGCAGGAGTTCGCCGTGCTGGCCGCGGCACGCGGCCTGCAGTTCCGCCATGTGCGCACCCGCGCGTGGGTGCACAGCGACCCGTTGCTGCTGCGCCGCGTACTGCAGAACTTCCTGGCCAACGCCATCCGCTACACCCGCCGTGGCGGCGTACTGCTGGGCGTTCGCCGGCACGGCCAGGCACTGTCGATCGGCGTGCATGACAGCGGCCCCGGCATCGCGCCGGAGCAACAAGCCGTGGTGTTCGAGGAATTCCACCGTGGCGACCGCAGCAATGGCCAGGGCCTCGGTCTTGGCCTGACCATCGCGCACCGCATTGCCGACCTGCTGCATGCACCGTTGGAACTGCAAAGCGAACTGGATCGCGGCTCGGCCTTTTCCATCACCGTGGCGCGTGCAGCGCCGCCTGAGGCCCCACGCACTGAGCCCGCCGCTGGCAACAGCAGCATCAAGGGCATCCGCGTGCTGGTGGTCGACAACGATGCGGAGGCGCTGGAGGCAATGCGGCTGATGCTGCTTGCCTGGGGCTGCGATGTCATCGCGGCGCGTGATGTCGCTGCGCTGGGTGCGTCAGCACATGAGGCGGCACTGTGGCTGTTCGACTACCACCTTGATGAGGGCGATACCGGCGTCGCACTGTGGAAGCGCCTCGTCACCGTACATGGCGCGCGGCCGACGGTGATCCTCAGCGCCGATACCGGCAATGACACGCGCGAGGCGGTGCGCAGTGTGGGCCTGTCACTGCTGAACAAACCGTTCAAGCCGCTGGCGCTGCGCTGGGCGATCAACCATCTGCTGGCAACGGCCAGCACGGAAAGGACCTGACGAAGGTTCAGGCGTCCTGCGCGTCTTCGATCTGCCGGGATGGGTCGGTCAACCCCATTTCGTGCAGCACGCGGATGGCCTGCGCGCGATTGCGTACGCCCAGTCGCCCCATGATGCGGGTCATGTGTGCCTTGACCGTGCGCAACTGCACGCCCAGCCGGTCGGCGATCTGCTTGTTGAGCAGCCCTTCGGCCACCAGGCTCAGCACCTTGTACTGATGCGCGGACAGGCTGGACAAGCGCGCGGCAAGATCGGCGTCCTTGCTGAAGGGCGCCACCCGCGCCACCGGCTCGCGCAGCAGCGCCGGTATCCAGCGCTCACCTTCCAGCACGGTCTGCAGTGCGGACTGCAGGTCGGTCAGGCCCGAGCTCTTGGGCAGATACCCGGCTGCGCCCAGGTCGATGGCGCGGCGGATCACGTGCGGCTCTTCATTGGCCGAAACGATGATGATCGCCAGCCCCGGTTGCAACGCGCGTATGGTTGCCAGTCCGGCCAGGCCGTGGTTGCCCGGCATGTGCAGGTCCAGCAGCATCAGATCGATCTGCTGGCTCTCGATCGCTTCGAGCACGCCGTGCAGCGAATCGGCCTCGCTGATCTGCAGGTCAGCCACCGCCTCTTCGGCGGCGCGATGCAGCGCCGCGCGGAACAAGGGGTGGTCATCGGCGATGAGCAGGGTCGGCATGTCCAGCCGAGGTTAGCAAATCGCCTGCGCCTGGGCACGGGTACCAAGGTACGCTGGCGTGTGCCGCCCGGATGGTTAGGGTGGAGCAATGAACATCCACCGCCCCGTCATGCTGCTGTGCGCCGCGCTGCCATTGCTTCTGGGCAGCATCTCCAGCACCCACGCCGCTCCGCCCCGCCCCACTACCGCTGTTCCGGCGTTCGAGCAGTGGCGGGAAACCGTGCATCGCGGCAGCGACGAACTGCTGACCGCAGGCCTGGGCATCGACGCCCTGCGCTCGGCCACCGCGCCGGCGTTTGCCAACCCGGCCCAGCCCACGGCCGAGGAAGTCCGGCGTCGTGCGATCTGGAGCAGCTGGCGCGGCATCGCCGACCTGACACCCGGCGGCGGCTTTGGCGATGTCTACGGCAGCCTGCAGGCGGTACCCGGCCGCGAATTCTCCGCCTATGCGCGCGTTCCCGGCGCCCGCCATCCCCATCGGGTACTGGTGCAGGTGCCCGATAGCTTCGACGCCGCGCGGCGCTGCCTGGTCGTCGCGGCATCTTCCGGCTCGCGTGGCATCCATGGCGCGATCGCGGTTGCCGGCAGCTGGGGCCTGGCACATGGCTGCGCGGTCGCCTATACCGACAAGGGCGCCGGCAGTGATTACTACGATCTGGACGCCAAGGCCGGGTTCCAGGCAGACGGCACGCCAGCCAGCCAAGGCGCGTTGGCCTTCATTCCTGCGGGTGCGACAGCCACGCAGGGAATCGCCTTCAAACATGCCCATTCCGGTGACAACCCGGAAGCGGACTGGGGCCGCCATCTGCTGCAGGCGCTGCAGTTCGGCCTGCAGGCGCTGGACCGCGCCTATCCGCAATCGGCCCCGTTCACTGCGGCCAATACACGCACGCTGGGCGTGGGCGTATCCAATGGCGGTGGCGCCGTGCTGCGCGCGGCGGAGATCGAAGGCGACTGGTTCGATGCAATGGTGGCCGGCGAACCCAATGTCTCGGTGGCAGGCGCTCCGCCGCTGTACGACTTCGTGACCCAGGCCGCGTTGCTGATGCCCTGTGCCCTGCTGACGGAGGACGATCTGCCACAACCGCCGATGCGGGCGCAGGCCGTGCCAGGGTGGACCCAGCGATGTGCCACGCTGAAATCCGCTGGGTTGGTGCAAGGCGATGACACTGCAGCACAGGCACGGTCGGCACGGCAGCAGCTGCTCGACGCGGGTTTGAGCGCCGATGCACTTCGCGCCGGTGCATTCTCCACCGGTTTCGATCTGTGGCGCGCCATCGCAGCGACCTACTCGTCAGCCTATGGACGCTACGCCACGGGCGAACATCCCTGCGCGTACAGCTTCTCGGCCGCCGGCACCGACGGCAGACCCCACGCGGCCACGGCCGAGGTTCGTGCAACCTGGTGGAGCGAGGGCAGTGGCATCCCGCCGGGCAGCGGCGTGGTTCTGGTGGACGGCAATGCCACCGGGGCGGCAGCTGATCCGCTGCGTGGCCTGAACTGCCTGCGTGCACTCGGCGAGGGCGACAGCGCCGATGCCCGACGGGTACGCGCCGGCGTCGCCGCAGCGACTGCCAAGGCGCCGCGTCGCGGCCTGCCGATCGTGGTCATCCATGGCCTGGACGACGGGCTGGTACCGATCAGCATGACCAGTGATCGCTACGTGCCACTTGCCCGCAAAGCCGGGGCGCAGATCGCCTATTGGCGGGTGAACAAGGCACAGCACTTCGACTCGCTGCTGGCCTTCCCGGACTACCGGAAGCGCTACGTCCCGCTGCTGCCCTACCTGTTCGCGGCGATGGACCAGGTGTGGGAACACCTTGAAGATCCAGCGCGAGCGCTGCCGCAGGATGCACTCATCCAGCCGAGCCCACGCGCGGAAGCGCCGCTGCTGCGCGAGCAGCTGTCCATTCCCGCGCCCCCCGGCCGCTGACGCGCCGCCCCATCAGGAAGACCACATGTCATTCGCCACCGCCGCAGACGCGCCCGCCGCCGAGCCTCATGCCTACCCCCTGCTGATCAAGCAGTTGCTGCTGACATCTCTGGCAGTGCGTCCACGGCAGGAGATCGTCTACGGCGACAAGGTCCGCTTCGACTACCGCACCCTGCAGGCGCGCATCGGCCAGTTGGCCGGGCTGCTGACCTCACTGGGGGTAAAGCGCGGCGATACCGTGGCAGTGATGGACTGGGACAGCAACCGCTACCTGGAGAGCTATTTCGCCGTGCCGATGATCGGAGCGGTGCTGATGATGGTGAACATCCGCCTGGCGCCCGAGCAGATTGCCTATACGCTCAATCACAGCGGTGCGCGGGTGATCCTGGCCAACCGCGAGTTCCTGCCGGTGCTGGACGCCATCGAAGAACAGCTGCCGGACGTGCGCACGCGCATCCTGCTGGATGATGATGAGGGCCCGCTGCCAGCGGGCTTCGTGACCGAGTATGAGGCCGGGCTGCGCGAGGCCACGCCCATCACCCGCTTCCCGGACTTCGACGAGAACACCCGCGCCACCACGTTCTATACGACCGGCACCACAGGCCTGCCCAAAGGCGTGTACTTCAGCCATCGGCAACTGGTACTGCACTCGCTTGCGGCGATGGCAGCCCTCGGCAGCGCGTCCAGCCAGGGCCGCCTGCACCGCGACGATGTCTACATGCCGATCACGCCGATGTTCCATGTCCATGCCTGGGGCATGCCGTACGTGGCCACGCTGCTGGGCATCAAGCAGGTCTACCCCGGTCGCTACCTGCCGGGCGCGTTGCTGGCGCTGATCGCCCGCGAGAAGGTGACGTTCTCGCACTGCGTGCCGACCATCCTGCATATGCTGCTGGGCCATCCCGCCGCTGCCGATACCGACCTGCGCCGCTGGAAGGTGATCATCGGCGGTGCGGCACTACCGCGGGCACTGGCGCAGCAGGCACTGGCCCGTGGCATCGACATCTTCGGCGGCTACGGCATGTCCGAAACCTGCCCGCTGCTCACCCTCGCGCAGATCGATGCCGACGCCGTGGACGGCCCGGACGAGGAGCTGTCCCTGCGCACCAAGGCCGGCATTCCGGTGCCATTGGTTGACCTGCGCATCGTCGACGAACGCATGAATGATGTTGCCCACGATGGCATCGCCACCGGGGAGGTGGTGGTGCGCACGCCCTGGCTCACCCACGGCTATCTGCACAATCCGGCCGCTTCCACGGCGTTATGGGCCGGCGGTTACCTGCACACCGGGGACATCGGCAACATCGATGGCAGCGGCTACCTGCGCGTGACCGACCGCATCAAGGATGTGATCAAGACCGGTGGCGAGTGGATCTCCTCGCTCGCCCTGGAGGACATCATCGCCCTGCATCCGGCGGTCAACGAGGTCGCGGTGATCGGCATCAGCGATACGAAATGGGGCGAACGACCGCTGCCGTTGGTGGTCCGGCAGCACGGCAGCGATGTGACCGAGGCGGAGATCATCGAACTGGTCGCAGCGCGCAGCCGCTCCGGTGATATCTCCCGCTACGCGATCCCCGACCGCGTCAGCTTCGTCGATTCGCTGGAACGCACCAGCGTGGGCAAGATCAACAAGAAGAAGCTACGCAGCCTGCATGATGTGGGCGCAGCCACCGACGCAGGTTGACGCTGCGGCCTGCGGCCAACGGAGTGTCACTTCGTTCTTCTGCTTGATCGCCCGGCGCGCCCGCCCCGCTGGCGCCGTGGAGGATCCAGCAGGTCCATCAGCCTGAGCTGGTTGTCGGTGCAGGAAATGCCCTCAGGACGTTGGGTGACACCCTCGATGATGCCCAGCAGGCGCGCTTCGTTCTCCTGCAGTTGCAGGATCAAGCGTCGGATCTCGGCCAGGCGCCTGCCCAGCGACTCGACCAGGCCTTGGTGATCGCACGCCTGCGTGCCCCCAGGCAGGAAATGCCGGATCTCATCAAGTGAGAAGCCGACGCGCTGCGCGTTGTCGATGATCTGCAGCACGCCCAATACGTCCGGGGAATAGATCCGGTAGCCATTGCTCCCCCTGGGCGGCGCGCTGATCAGGCCTTCGGCCTCATAGAACCGGATACGCGATGGGGCCAGGCCGGTGGCCTTGGCCAGATCCCCGATTTTCATCCTGCCACTGCCCCTTGACCTTCAAGTTGACTTTAAACATACACTGCCGCGACCGTCAGCGTGAGAGGTTGCCGACGGCGGTCTGGCGAGCACCCGCGCGGCACTGAAATGCGGGCGCCCTGGGCTGAACTTCCACCCGGGCGATCAGAGGCCCAGACGCCCAAGGAAAAGAGATGCAGACCATTCTGGGAGCAAACGGCCAGATCGCCCAGGAACTGGCGCGCGCGTTGAGGCGCACGTACACCGACGACCTTCGCCTGGTGAGCCGCACGCCGCGGCCGGTCAACACGGGCGACCAGCTTGTGCCGGCGGACCTGCTGGACGCAGAGCAGACGCTGAAAGCCGTTGAAGGCAGCGACATCGTCTATTTCACCGCAGGGCTGCCGCCGGATTCAGGGCTCTGGGAGCGGCAGTTTCCTTCCATGCTGAAGAACGCACTGGATGCCGCCGTCGCCACCGGCGCTGCATTTGCGTACTTCGACAATACCTACATGTATCCGCAGACGGCGGCTGCGCAGACCGAGGACACCGCGTTCGCACCGGCCGGCAGGAAGGCACGCGTGCGCGCAGAGATGGCGCGCATGGTCCTGGATGAGATGGCAGCCGGGCGCATCGCCGTGACCATCGCCCGAGCACCGGAATTCTATGGACCGGGCAGCACGCAGAGCTTCACCAATGCCCTCGTCATCGACAGGCTGAAGGCTGGCAAGTCGCCGCGCGTGCCACTGCGCGACGATACCCTCAGAACGCTGATCTGGACGCCCGACGCCAGTCGCGCGCTCGCACTGCTGGGCAATACGCCCGACGCGCAGAACCAGACGTGGCATCTGCCCTGCAGTGAGCCGAGATTGACCTATGCCCAGTTCGCCACCCTGGCCTGCACTGTGTTCGGCAGGCCGGACACCCACGCCACCCTCGGCAGGACTGCGCTGTACATCGCCGGCCTGTTCTCGAAAGGTGCGCGCGAGATTCGGGAGCTGCTGCCGCGCTATGAGCATGACAATCGCTTCGAATCCGGAAAGTTCAAGCAGCGCTTTCCCGACTTTCCCGTAACCAGCTACGACGCAGGACTGCGGCAGATCAAGCACGAATGGGAAACCGGAAAATGAGCCAGAGGCGTATCTGATGAACCGTCGCATCCTTCATGTTGTCACCAACGTCGCGCATTACGATGACCCCAGCCACAGGACCGGGCTCTGGTTGTCGGAACTGACGCATGCCTACGACCTGTTCGCCGGGCAAGGCCATGAACAGCACCTGGTCAGCCCGCGCGGCGGGCACTCACCGCTTGAGCCGCGCTCGCTGAAATGGCCGGCGCTGGACCATTCGGCGAAGGCATGGCTGCAGGATCCGGAGCGCATGGCACTGCTGGACAACACGCTCGCCCCCGACAACGTCGACGCTGCCGCGTACGACGCGATCTACTTCACCGGTGGGCATGCGGTGATGTGGGATTTCCCGGACAGCGAGGGCATCCAGAAAATCACGCGGGGCATCCATGAGCAGGGCGGAATCGTCTCGGCGGTCTGCCACGGCTATTGCGGCCTGCTCAATACGCGGCTGAGCGATGGGAAACTGCTGGTGCAGGGCCGGCGGGTAACAGGATTCTCCTGGACCGAGGAAATCCTGGCGGGTGTTTCCAGGCAGATGCCATACAACGCGCAGGCGGAAATGTCCCGGCGAGGAGCCCTGTACGAGAAGGGACTACTGCCGTTCGTGCCGAAGGTGGTTGTCGATGGCAGGCTGGTCACCGGCCAGAATCCGCAGTCGGCCAAGGCGACGGCAAAAGCGGTTGCGGCGCTGCTGCGCACGTCCGGCTAGCGCTGCAGGACGCAGCTCAGCGGCTGGACGCAGCTGGCAACCGGGCCAGCAGATCCGCCCGGCATGCATCCAGGATTTCGTCCGCCAGCGGCGATTCGTCCGGGCAGGACCTCGACAGCACCAGCGCGCCGACCGCTTGAGCCATCAGCGCAATCCTGCGCGCACGCGCCGCATCGCCCGGATCGCGCTGCGCCTGCCCCTCCTGCGTGGCACGTGTTGCCAGCCTGGCCTCGATGCCGGCCGCGAAGGCAGCCTTGACCGCGTCCGTCTGCCGCGCCGCGTCGGTGCACAGCGCCGCCAGCGTGCAACCCTGGCCGGGCCCGTCGCGGTGCGCGCGGGACAGGTACTCGCTCACGAATGCCTGCACATCCAGATCAGCCACCGCTGCAGCCGAGCTGGTCAGGCCGCAGGCGGCTGCTTCGGCCATCAGGTCGGCCTTCGAGCCGAAATGCTTGTAGAAGCCGCCATGGGTGAAGCCAGCGGCGGCCATCAGGTCGGCCACGCCAACGCCGTCGTAGCCGCGCTCGCGGAACAGCGTGGAGGCGGTTTCGACGATGTGTGCCCGGTTGGCCTGAGCCTGTGCCTTGGTGACCTTCATGAGCCTTCGCCCTTGGGAGTCCTGTCGCGTGTGGAGGGCACTTTAACACACATAGATTATATTCATCATCAAACCATTGACATCAATGATGATGGTCATCATCATTGATCCAGACCCCTCCTCCGTAGACGAGCCCACCCTCCCATGTCCGACGCCACGCTTTTCCAGCCCTATCCCCTCGGCCCGCTGACGCTGGCCAACCGCATCGTGATGGCACCGCTGACGCGCAACCGCGCCGGCCAGGGCCTGGTGCCCAGTCCGCTGGCGAGCACCTACTACGCCCAGCGCGCATCGGCCGGCCTGATCATCACCGAAGCCACCCAGGTCTCGGCGCAGGCGCAGGGTTACCAGGACACCCCGGGGCTGTACACGCAGGACCAGATCGACGGCTGGCGCACCGTCACCGATGCGGTGCACGCACGCGGCGGGCACATCTTCGTGCAGCTGTGGCACGTCGGCCGCATCTCGCACGTCGACCTGCAGCCCGGCAACGCCGCGCCGGTTTCCGCCTCGGCCCTCCGCGCGCAGACCAAGACCTTCGTCAACAATGGTTTCGTCGATGTGTCCGAGCCGCGCGCCCTGGAAATCGACGAGCTGCCCGCCATCGTCGACGATTTCCGCCAGGCCGCTGCCAACGCCATCGCAGCGGGTTTTGACGGCGTGGAGATCCACGGCGCCAACGGCTACCTGCTCGAACAGTTCATCAAGGACGGGGCCAACCAGCGCACCGACGCGTATGGCGGCTCGGTCGAGAACCGTGCCCGCCTCCTGCTTGAGGTGACCGCTGCGGTGGCGCGCGAAATCGGCGCTGACCGCACCGGCGTGCGCATTTCGCCGGTGTCGCCGGCCAATGCCATTTCCACCGTCAGCGATCCGCAGCCCCAGTACGACTACATCGTCGATCAACTCAGCGCACTGGGCATTGTCTACCTGCATGTGGTCGAGGGCGCCACGGGTGGCCCGCGCGATGTGGCACCGTTCGACTTCGATGGGCTGCGCCGTCGCTTCAACGGCACCTACCTGGCCAACAACGGCTACGACCTGCAGCTGGCCAGCGCCCGTGTATCCGAAGGCAAGGCCGATCTGGTCGCCTTCGGTCGCCCGTTCATCAGCAACCCCGATCTGGTCGAGCGCCTCAAGCGCGGCGCAGCGCTGGCGGCACTGAACCCGGCCACGCTGTATGGCGGTGGCGCCGAAGGCTACACCGACTACCCCACCCTGGCTGAAGCGCACGCGCAGTAACGCGGCCGCCCGCATCCGACACGTCCCCCGTCCAGAGAAGCCCATCATGTCCGTCCTCCCTTCCGTCCTCATCACCGGCGCTTCCAGCGGCATCGGTGCCACCTATGCCGACCGCTTCGCGCGGCGCGGACATGACCTCGTCCTGGTCGCGCGTGACAGCGCCCGCCTGGAAGCACTCGCCGCACGACTGCGCCAAGAGACCGGCGTGGCGGTGGACATACTGCCGGCCGATCTCACCCAGGCTGACGCGCTGGCCACGGTCGAGGCACGGCTGCGCGACGATGCGCGCATCGGCATCCTCGTCAACAATGCCGGTATCGCCCAGTCCGGCGACTTCCTCGCACAGTCGGCCGACGCCATCGAACGCCTGGTCACCCTGAACACCACCGCGCTCACGCGCCTGGCCGCCGCCATTGCGCCGCGGCTGGTCGGTGCCGGCAACGGCGCGATCGTCAACATCGGATCGGTGGTTGGCCTTGCACCGGAGTTCGGCATGTCCGTGTACGGCGCGAGCAAGGCGTATGTGCTGTTCCTGTCGCAGGGCCTGAGCCAGGAACTGGCCCCGAAGGGCGTCCATGTGCAGGCGGTGCTGCCCGCTGCCACGCGCACCGAGATCTGGGAACGCGCCGGTATCGACATCACCACGCTTGCTGAAGTGATGGACGTTGGCGAACTGGTCGATGCAGCGCTGGTCGGCTTCGATCGTCGCGAAACGGTGACCATTCCGCCGCTGCACGTGGCCGAACGCTGGGACACGCTGGATGGCGCACGTCAGGCCCTGCTCGGCGACATCCACCAGGCGCACGCCGCAGAGCGCTACCGCACCGGCGCCTGAGGCCGGCCTCCGTTGCATCCACCCGGCCCCATCACTGCAGGAACCGTCCGCCATGAAAGCCTTCATCATTGACCGCTACAGCAGCAAGGACGTCGGCCGCATCGCCGACGTGCCCGAGCCGCATGTGGGCGACGACGATGTCCTGATCCGGGTTCATGCCGCAGGCGTGAATGCACTGGACAGCAAGATCAGGCACGGCGAGTTCAAACAGATCCTGCCCTATCGCTTTCCGTTGATCCTGGGCAACGATGTGGCCGGGACGGTGGTGCGGGTCGGCGATCGCGCAGGCCGGTTCAAGCCGGGCGACCCGGTGTATGCCCGCCCGGACGATGATCGCATCGGCGGATTTGCCGAGTACATCGCGGTCAAGGCCTCTTCGGTAGCACCAATACCGAAGAACCTTGGCATGGTCGAGGCGGCCGCCCTGCCACTTGTGGCACTGACCGCCTGGCAGGTGCTGGTCGAAACCGCAGCACTGAAGAAGGGACAGCGGGTCTTCATCCAGGCCGGCTCCGGTGGCGTCGGCACGATTGCGATCCAGCTTGCCAAGCACCTGGGCGCCTTCGTCGCCACCACCACCAGCACGGCCAACGTTGCCTGGGTGAAGGCACTCGGTGCGGACGTCGTCATCGATTACCGGCAGCAGGACTTCGCTGCCGTGCTGCGTGACTACGACGTGGTCCTCAACAGCCTCGGCAGCGACGAACTCGATCGATCCCTCGGCATCCTCAAGCCCGGCGGTCACCTGATTTCCATTTCCGGGCCACCCACGCCGGCATTCGGTGCGGCAAGAGGATTGGCCTGGCCGCTTCGGCAGGTGCTGCGCCTGTTGAGCCTTCGCATCCGCCGCAAGGCCGCGCGCAGGAACATCCGGTACAGCTTCGTGTTCATGCGTGCTGATGGGCAACAGCTGGAACAGGTCACCGCACTGGTCGAATCAGGCGCCCTGCGCCCGGTGGTGGACACGGTATTTCCCTTCGAGGATACCGGCAGAGCATTGGCCCACATGGACGGCGGCCGCGCCAAGGGCAAGGTGGTGGTGCAGATGGTGCACACACAGCACGTGCAGCCCTGAGGAGGCAGCATCGGGCCCGCTGCTTTCAACAGCGCCGAAGCCCTCGCCCATTGCTGCTCCGCGCCGTCACCGCGGTCGCGCTGCAGGAATCGACGGAGCCGGCGTTTTGGGCGCGGTCGTGCCGGCGGCCGCATATTCACGCGCCTTGACGCGGAACGGGGCGATGCATCCGGCAAGGCTGATGCAGATGGAAAGAGAAAGTGCGATCAAAGCCAGAGTCTTCATCGAGGTGCCAGGTTGCGGGGGGTGTGTTTGCAGCGCCATGTTCAGGTGCTCGAGGCTGCAAGTCCATCTCCATCTGCCAACACTGGCCCGTACCATCAGGACCCATATCCTCCTCTGCCCGACGCCTGTATCCGGGCAGCACCGATCGCGCCCTTACCCGCCTCTGGGCACGTGCTAGGCTGGCCCGGCAGAACCTGCGCACGATATCCCCGCTGCACTCCCCTCCGGGCCGACTTCGATGAAGAACCCTCGCCTGCCTGCCTCCCAGCCGAACAGTGCATTGGACGGTCCGTCGCCCGACCTGTTCGTCGCCCTGCGGGATCTGCTGCTCACCTACAAGGCCGATCTTCTGGTGGTACACGATGATCCTGGTCGCTTCTACGCCAATTGCAGGAACGCAGACGCCAAGGGCAAGGCGCAGTTCTTCGGCGCGGTGAAGGCATCGGGCCGCAGGCATTCATTCCACTTCATGCCCGTCTACACCTTTCCCGAGCTTCTGGTGGGCATCAGCCCGGCCCTGAAGAAGCATATGCAAGGAAAGTCCTGCTTCAACTTCGATGCCTGGGATCCGGCGTTGCTGCACGAGCTGCGGATGCTCATCGACCAGGGTGCGTCCCGCTACAGGACGGCCGGCAAGCTTTGAGTGCACCACGCAGTCCGCAGGTGTCTTCTGGTGTCCTCAGCTGGATCTGACAGGATGGCAGGAGGCCCCGCGCGCTGCAGCACGGCACAACACGTAGTGTCAGATACAGGCCCAGGCCAGCCATCCGCCCAGTGGCAACACGGCCAGCAGGGCGAGCACGCCAAGGCAGCCGCCGTTGCTGTTGCTGGTGGTGGATGTGAAATCGCTCCGAGCGTCGCCGCTTCTCCGCTCGGACGGCGGCTGTGACTGCAGCCACTGGCGATGGCAGGCCTGGCAGAAGAACCGGGTCTTGCCATTGCGCCAGGCGTTGCTGGTGCGATCATTGTGGTGAGCGGCGCTGCCGCAGCGACCGCACTTGAAGATCCGCGAAGGTGGCTGTCGCTTCCTGTTGAACAGGGCCAGCACTACCACCAGCGCGATGGCGGCTGCCGCTGTGCCGATCAGCGTTTCCGGCCCCATCGAATACTCCATGCGTCATGAATGCGAACAGCGTAACCAACGCAAGCAGGCGCCCGCAACGACGGGCGCCCGCTTGCAACTCAATGCAACGGCACCTTCAGCACCGATGGTGCGGACGCGGGCGAACTGAAGGTCACCACCCCGCCCAACTGGCTGATGCCTGCATAGCGCAGGTCCACCGTATCGACCACCAGCGTCAGCCGGCTGCCCGCCGGAATGTTCCAGCTGCTCGCTTCCAGGCGCAGATCGAGGGTGGTCGCCTGGCCGGGCGCAACGCCTCGCAGGGTGTAGGGCTTGTGGCTGATCAGCTGGCCATTGCCCAGCACATCTTCCGCGTACAGATAGGCATACAGCGTGGTGTTGGCGCGGCTGGGGGTAACGGTCACGCGCACTTCCGGCGCGCCGTCCAGGCGGCGTGCGTTCCAGTACACCGGCCCCTGCCAGACGCCGGCGGCGTTGCGCCCGATGAAAGGCACGTACGCACCCGGCGGAATGTTGATCATCTGCAGCGAGCCGGACACCATCGCCACGCCGGAATTGGCGGCGGTCCCCAGGCCACTGCCGATGCGGTAGTTCCAGCCATTGCTGCGCCCGTTCTCAGCCAGGCCGCCAGTGGGCAGAAGCATGCCGCCGGGTGCGGTCAACGCGTAGCTGACCGCACCACTGTTGGTCGCCTGCCAGTTCGGGTAGCTGCTCCAGCTGCCCTTCTGCGACTTCAGCTGCACCGCCGGCTCGCGGTCGATGCCGTTGGCCACGCCCTTGAGGTAATGGTCGAACCAGTCACCCGCCGAGTCGTAGACCTCGTTTGGAATACCCAGTGCGCCCAAGGCCTCGTTGAGGGCATGGTCGCCGTGGCGCAGTTGCAGCTGCTTGGGGCCTTTCAGCTGGTTGAAGAAGTCCACCAGCTGACCCGGCGGGAACAGGCTGTCGTTGAAGGCGTTGGCCAGGAACACGGCCGGCTGGTTGGCGTTGATCTCGCTGATGCTCGCAGCGGGGCTGCGGATGGCGGCCACGGGCAGCAGCGATTCCACTGCACCCTGGTAGTTGCCGACCACCACGTTGCGGTTGATCGTGGCCAGCTCTGCCCCGGGTCGGCCGGTGACCAGGCCGGCGGCCACCAGCAGCGCGATTCCCTGTGCGCTGGGGGTGTCGTTGGCGTACAGCGACGCCTGCAGGTCGGCCCATCCGCTGAGGGCGGCCACCGCCTTGATGCGGGGATCGCGTGCCGCCGCCAGCAGGCTGGTGCCGGCGCCGTAGGAGATGCCCGAGACGCCGATCCGCGCCGGGTCGGCCTGGGTGTTGTCCAGCGCCCAGTCGATCAATGCGCTGACATCCTCGACCGTGGCCGGCCCGGCGATATCGATGGCCCCGCCGGACTCCCAGAAGCCGCGCGAGCTGTAGCTGAGGACCACATAGCCGCGCTTGGCCAGGGACTGTGCCACCCCTACGTATTCCACGCTGGGAACGGCCCAGCTGCTGGGCATCACCAGCAGCGGGTACTTGCCGCCACCTGCGTCCTGGGGTTCGATGACAAAGACCCCGAGGGGCGTGCCATCCCAACTGGGAAGGGTGCGGTGGGTGGTCTTGACCGTGGCAGCCCAGGCGGTGGGCGCCAGTCCGGTCAGCAGGATCAACAGCAGCAATACCTTGCGCATCGTCGTCTCTCCCCGTCGTTGGTGGTGCAACGGGCAGGACCGTACCAGTGCGAATGGTGGCTTACACCTTGCGTTGCAGCATGGGGCGCACGTTCGGCACCCCATGCTGCGGGCTCTGAACCGCCTACAGCGTCGCCTGCGCCTGCAGGGTGAACACCCAGCTGTCGGGTCGGCTGGCATAGGCGCCGGGCCGTGCCACGTACTGCACCGCCGGCCGCAGCACCAGCCACGGGGCGACCTGCACGCCGTAGTTCAGCTCGACGAACTGCTCGTTGCTCTGCACATCCTTTCCGGTCAGCTGCTGATGGCGGGCGAGCCGGTCGGAGATGTCCAGCCGGTTCCAGGCCAGGCTGAGCACATCATCTTCGCGCGATGCGATCACGCCACGCCAGCTCACGCCGGCTTCCCACGAGTAGCGCATCAGCCCTGTTTTTGCGTCGGCACGGGTAGCCACGCCGAACACCGAAATGCCGCGCACCGTGTCACCCTCGGGCTTCCACACCCGCTGTGCGGCCTGCACGTACGAACCGCTGCGATGCGAAGCGCGAGGTGCCGTCGGGTCACCGATGTCATCGGCGTTGGAGGTATCCAGGTAGTAGCCGACCTTGTAGGTACCGCCATAGTCCTCGCCGGACTTGCCATGGCTGTAGCCCAGCTCGACCGGCAGGAACAGGCCGGTCTTTCCCTTCGTCGAAACACGGAAGCCACTGTTGGCCTGCTTGCGCGTCGGGTTGACGTCGTAGATGCCGGTCTGTGCGTACCAGCCTGAAGGATCATTCCACTTTACCCGCAGACCCCATTGGCCTGTCGGATTGTCCAACCAGCCAGAACTGTAGATCGGGCCTAGCGGATGCCCGCACTGGCCGTTGTTGTTGAAGTTGCAGGTGTAAGGCAAGCCACCGAAGTCGTTGCCCATCGAGTAGAAGCCACCCTTAAGGCTCAACCGCTTGCCCAGCAGCAAACGCTCGTAGGAGAGCTCGTTGAAACGCAGGTTCTGGCCCTGGCCATAGAAGGCCTGGTTCTGGATGTAGGAACCAGTGGATCGTTCGTTGATGGCGTTGCCGAAGCGATCGGAGAACACCACGCGCAGGGTGCCGTCGAAGCCGAATGCCTTGCCGGTGTCGATCGTCGCGCCCAGGTCGATGTGCTCGGCGGTGGACCAGCCACTGCCCTTGTAACCATCGCTGTTGACGCCGCTGCCGATCACGATGCGTGCGCTGGGGGTAACGCCGTGGTCCTGCAGCCAGAGGCGCGCTGCCCAATCCGCGCTCAGCGGCGTCTGCGCGACGCTGTCGACCGATTTGTGCTTGGCGGTGGCACCTGATTCGGCAGCCGACACCGACCCGTTGACGATGAAGGCAAGCAGCCCGATGCCGGTCAAGGATACGAAATTCATGCGGCCGCCCTCCGCGCCTTCCGGGTCTTCCAGGCGCGTCGCACCAGCAGCACGATGCCTACCAACGCCAGCACGGCAAGGATGAGCATCGGCAGCCACAAGCGTGCAATCTTCGCCAGAAGTGGCTTCTCGCCGCCGGCACGGGTCAGCGCAACCTGCGCCTCGGTGACCTGGTCGCCCGGCCCGAACTGCGTGCGCACGTAGGTCGCAACCGCTGCGATATCGGCGTCACTCAGGTCCTGCACGAACGAGCCTTTCGAGAAGTGCGGCATCAACGCGTGTTCGCCGTGCACATCGCGGTCAATGCCGCCGATGATGGTGGCGATCAGGTTCTGCGGGCGGGTCATGCCGACGGTAGTGTTGTGCACCAGGGAGGGGTAGTACCCGTCCCTGCTGCCCTCGCCGCGCGAACCGTGGCAGCTTGCACACAGGCCCGAATACAGCACACCGCCCGAGGCCAATGCAGCACTCGTTCCGCGTACCGGCTGCTCACCCGGCGCCGTGGCGGCGTCTCCCCACGCGAAGGCGGCCCGCGTGGCATCAGGGTCGGCCACGGCCGGCACCGTGCGCAGGTACGCGACGATGGCGGCGATGTCCTCGTCCTGCAGCTTGGACAGGCTGTTGCTCACCGCTTCGGCCATGCCGCCGCCGGCCTGCGCCTTACCGGCGACGCGGCCGGTCTTCAGGTACTGGGCCAGCTCGGCATCGCTCCAACCCCCGATACCGCTGGTGGGGTGGGAGGTGATGTTGGGGGCGTACCAGTCACCCAGCGATCCGCCGGCGAAGGCCTTGCCACCCACTTCCTGCATCATCAGCCCGCGCGGACTGTGGCAGCTGGAGCAGTGCGCCAGACCCTCCACCAGATAGGCGCCGCGATTCCACTGCGCGCTCCTGCCCGCATCGGGGGTGAACGTTTCCTTGTCCAGGAACAGCAGGTTCCACACCGCCATGGACTGGCGGATGCTGAAGGGAAACGGCAGCTCGGTCGCGTGAGCTTCCTCATCGACCGGCGCCACCTCCTTCATGAAGTAGGTATACAGCGCGTGGATGTCCTCGTCGGTCAGCTTGGCATAGGAGGTATAGGGCATCGCCGGATACAGATGGGCGCCATCCTTGCGCACGCCTTCGCGTACCGCCTTGGCGAAATCGTCTTCGCTGTAGAGGCCGATGCCATGGCTTCTGGAGGGCGTGATGTTGCTTGCCCATATCTCACCCAGCGGCGAGGCAATCGCGTAGCCGCCTGCGTAGGGTTTGCCCTGCTTGGGGCTGGTGTGGCATGCCACGCAGTCCGCAGCGACCGAGAGGTAGCGCCCACGTTCGGCAACCTCGTCTGCGCGCGCGGATTGGCTGGCTGCAGCTAGCATCATCAGCAGAAGCGAGCAGAAGGTCTTCATGCGGCACGCTCGATGGCATCTGCTGCCTTCAGCGCAAGCGCGGCCATGGTCAAGGTGCTGTTGACCACGCTGGCCGACACCATCGGGCCGCCACCCGGGAGCCACAGGTTGGGATGATCGTGTGCGCGGCAATCGCCATCGACCACCGAATCGCGCGGATCCGCGCCCATGATGGTCGAGCCCATGATGTGGTTGTTGGCGTTGAGCGCCGTGGTGATGACGAATTCCTCGGCGTTGAACAGCGAGCCGATGTGACGCAACTGCTTGCAGGACTCGTCATAGCCCTTGCGGGCGTAGTCGCCCAGCGAGTAATGGATATCGGGGCAGGCCAGGCCGTGGCCATCGACCCGCGTTTTCGACAGCGTCAACCGGTTGCTGGGATCCGGCAAGGGTTCCAGGCTGATCGAAAGATCCACGCCGAAGACCGCACGGCGGCGGATCTCCGCATCCAGCGCGTCGCCGACCAGGCCTTTCTTCAGCGCCTGGTCGGTGGCGATCGCCACCCGGCTGATGTTGTTGAGGATGATCTTGGTGGCCGAGTACTGCGAGCGGAAGGCGCCGTCGCGCGGGCCAACCATGCAGCTGGACTGCGCCGGTCCACGGCCCAGCCAGATCGGCCTGTCGGCAATGAACGAGCAGTGGAAACCGGAATGGTCGAGCATGTTACGCCCCACCTGGTCGGAACTGTTGGCGATGCCGTTCGGGTTCTGCTCATTGGCGGCGAGCAGCAGCAGACGCGGCGTCTCCAGTGCATTGCACGCAATCACGAAACTGCGGCCGGTGGCCTTGTGGCTGACCTTGTTGTTGTCATACCAGTGGATGGCCGTGACCCGGTTCTGCGCGTCGGTATCGATCTTGTAGGCCACTGCTTCGGCCAGCACCTGCGCACCCAGTTTCTCGGCCGCTTCGATGGTATGGATGCCGTTGTACATCGCGCCGATCGGGCAGATCGGCTGGCAGTTGTTGTTGCCGCAGCAGGCGGGCCGGTCGTTCCAGGGCGTGACCATGCGACCCTGCGGAATGGGCACCAGGTTGTAGCCGTGCGGATTGACCACCTCGGCGAACACCTTGTCACCGTTGCCCCAGGGAATCATGTCGGCGAGGTAGGGCCTGGATCGCTCGGAGGGGCTCTGCTTGTCCGGATCATTCGGCCCGGAGACGCCCATCGCCTCCTCGGCGCGGCAGTAATAAGGCTCGATGTCGTCGTAGCTGATCGGCCAGTCGCGCCCCACCCCGTAGGTGCTCTGCATCCTGAAGTCCACCGGCAGGTGGCGCCAGCAGGAGGCGGCCCAGTGCCAGGTGGTGCCACCCACGGCCTTGATGAAGCCCTGATGGAAGCTGCTGGCATCGGGGCCGGTCAGGCCCACGTAGTCATTGGCCGGGAAGTACAGCGGCGCGGTGGCAAGCGGTGACTGCGGATACGGCCCCTGGAAATCACTGCCGATGCGCCGTTCGAAGCTGACGTTGCGCCAGTTCTCGACCACGTCGGAACGATGCAGGCGGGGGCCCGCCTCCAGCACAAGAACCGATTTTCCGGCACGAACCAACTGGTGGGCGATCAATGCGCCGACGACGCCCGAACCGACGATCACAACATCGGCATCGGCGTCGCCATCACGGAAAACCGGAGCTTTCATGAGGGGAATCCATAACAATTACGGGAAAAGAGCTGGAAGCGCAGGCTCAGCCGTGCGCGCGTACCGCCGCCGGCGGTTCGGCCGTCCACCATGCGGGACCGCCTTGTGCGTAGGTGGGCGGGAACAGGCCATCGTCCACCGGGCGCTGCATCAGCGCATCGCGATAGGAAACGGTGATGGCCTGCGGCCCCTTGCCTACGCTGCCGGTGTACCAGGCAGTGATGATGGCCAGCGCTGTCGGCCGTGCATCGCCAGCGGCCGCCAGCAGCGCTTCAGGGCCCTGCACCTGTTGCGCCTTGGCCGCGAGTGCGGGGAACTGGGCGTGCATGTCGGGATGCAGCTTGGCGAAGGCGGCTTCGATGCGCCCGGCGGTTGCCGGATCAAGGTCGGACTTGCCGGTCAGTGCCTGGGAGAGCTGCAGAAAGCGGCCGTCCGTCCGTTTCGCTGGCGTGGCACCGGCATGGGTTGCCGGCGCCTTGCCGTTGCAGGCAACCAGCAGCGAAGCGGAGCCAACGGCCAGCAGGAAGGTTCTGCGCGTCAGGCCTTGCCCACTCCCTTCCAATCCCCCGGGAACACTCATGATGTGGACTCCTGATGCGTCACTTCTTCGGCTGCCCCTGACCGCGACGCGGGGGGCACCTACGCGGGCAACTTTAACGCACCTGAACGTCGTCGCGGAGTGAGCAGGAAGAGCCGAAGCGCGGCGAAGCACCCTTCTTCCCGGCACCAGCAGAGGCAGATTTCAGCCGGTGCGCTGCCGCCCCCGTCACGCCCGCACAACGCGCTCAACGCTAGAAGCAAGGGGTTTCCTACTCTGGAGAGTGGCCATGCGGGTACTGCTGCTGTGTGCCGTGGCGACGATGGCATTGTCGGCCTGCAACCAAGGCGAACCGACCGATAAGGCACAACATGCCGATGCGGTTCGGCAAACCCCGCCAGCGGCCAGCGCGCCGGCGCGCAACGTGCCCGGCGGCGGCAGCGGCACCGCCGCCTCCGAAGACCAGGCCTCGGGGCCAGAGGCCGAACGCGGGAAAGAAGCCGCGCCGCCGCCGCCGCCCAAGCGCTAGGCGCAGCCAGCCGCGAAGCCCCCGATGCGGGGGCGCCCGCCGAACAAGCGAATCTACTCGGCCTTTTCAAGCACGATGCGGACGAACGGTATCCAGTCATCGCCGACCCGATGCTCCCATTCCCCGGTCAGCAACTGCCGGTCGCTGCTGATCACGCCGTCGAACCGCTGGGACTGGCCCTGGATGGTGTACCTGCCGCCATCAAGTCGTGAAGTGAAATCGCTGGTGCCACCATCAGCGTCGTAGCTGCGGCTGAAGAAACCACCGGATTCAACATCGACGCCGATGATTTCCGTGGAGCGCACACGCTGCCCATCCATCATCGCGTCGACCTCATGCACCAGGAAGTGACCATTGGGCATCCACGTGTAAACGTCCGATGCGAACGACACCCCGCCCGTGCTGCCGTCGGGTTGCAGCGCGATGAGGGTGGTCTCCCACACTCCGGCAAGAACGTCCAGCCGGCGGTGGTGTCCGCTGTGGAAAGTTGCTTGTGTCATGGCGACTCCGTACTGGGTGAGACGGTATAGGGTTCAACCAGGGCGCGCAGCAGCTCCATGCCCGTGGCAGTAGTGGTGGGCGCAGCGGTGCCTTCGCGCTGGACGAAACCGGTCCAGTCCGCGCCGGCCACCCGCCTCAGCTCCGTCGGTTCCACCGGCAGCCAACGCATGGGCCAGAAAGGCAGGCGTCTCTGCCCCACCCTGCCGCGCTGCAGTTCGATCAGGCCGCTGTGGCTGCTGGCACCCAGCACCCGGGAATATGCCACCTGCAGGCCATCGTCCGGGCCTTCCATGTATTGCACAAAGCGCGCGCCATCGAACAGCAATACGCCAGTGACGCCGGCATCACGGTTGAAACGTGCTGCGTCATCCACGATTCCGCACAGCCTGCCCCCGGTCTGGCCCAGCCGGCTGGCAGCAATATCCGCTGCCGCCTCGCTGGTATATACAACGGCTCTGATGGGCACGTTCGACCTCCCTGCAGTGGGCTCCCAACCGTAGCAGAAGGCCGGTTGAGGCAGCGCAGCAGGCGCAGCCTGAAACAGAACAATTCAGTGAAATGTGAAAACGAACCCGAAAAGGATTCACGCCATGCACTGCTGCCCCATGGCATGAAACAGGTCCGCCCGCGAGATCGACTTCATGCCTGACACCGGACTCTTCTACGTCTTTTCAGTGGACTACGCGACCGATGCGCGAGGCTGCATCGATCAGGTCACCGCTATCGCCTTCCGCTGCAACCAGTGCCACCACGTGTCCCGCGCCGACGCGGAGCTCAAGCGGATGACAGGGGGCACGCTGCTGACCTGCGGAAGGTGCGGGTCGCACCAGGCCGTCAGCAATGCGCGCCTGGTGGACGGCGAACATCTGGCGGCAACCGGCCACTCCGCAGCAGCGGCCGACCCACGCTGAGCTTGGTTCCGACGCGCGCCCAGTGCCCGGCGTGAGGGGAATGCATGCATCTGCGCGCTCGATGCGCATCCGCCGTTCACTGCATCTACCCCGCACCCCAACACCGGCCGGGATAGCCTCGTCGCTCCTTCCCTGCTGGAGCGCACCATGGCCATCAAGACCGCTGAAGACCTTTTCATCCACGAACTGTCCGACATCTACAGTGCCGAGAAGCAGCTGACCAAGGCCCTGCCGCGCCTCACCCGGGCCGCAGAGAACCCCGCACTTGCCGCCGCGTTCGAGACGCACCTGGAGGAGACCCAGGGCCAGATCGAGCGCATCGACCAGGTGGTGGAGGTACTGGGCATCCGCCTGAAGCGGATCAAGTGCGCGGCGATGGAAGGCCTGGTGGAAGAAGGCAAGGAAGTCATCGAGAGCATTGAAAAGGGCCCGGTGCGCGATGCAGCACTGATTGGCGGCGCGCAGAAAGTCGAGCATTACGAAATCGCTTCCTACGGCACCATCGCCGCGCTGGCCAAGCAGCTCGGATACAAGGACGCTGTGCCGTTGCTGCTGGAAACGCTGGAAGAAGAAAAGGCCACGGACGAGAAGCTGACCCTGCTGGCCAAGAGCGGCGGCAACGCCAAGGCCGTCCAGGCCGCGTGATCGCAGGTGCGCCGCAGATCAGCCCACGCGTCGCTCCCTAGGGGGCGGCGCGCTTCTGCACGAGGATGACGTATGCATCCTGATCTACTTGGATGGACCGCCACAGCCGTACTGATGGCCACACTGGTCCGGCAGATGGTCAAGCAATGGCACTCGCCGCACCCGGAAACCGTCTCGAAGTGGCTTTTCATCGGGCAGATGACCGCGTCTACGCTGTTCACGATCTACAGCGCGCTGCTGGGTGCCACCGTGTTCGTGGTCACCAACCTGCTGTTGCTGGCAACCGCGCTGATCGGACAGCTGCTGGCGTGGCGCCGCAACCGTGCAACGGCTTCGAGCTCATCTGGAAGGACGCCTTGATTGTTGACGTTGCGTCTACACCGGCTTGATGCGGGTACTCACGCGTTCACGTTTACCGTTGTCGTGCAACCCGCACGATGCGGTCCAATCAATGAGGAAACGTCATGCAGCGCGATCAGAAAGACCTGCCCCATCCGGATGACCACACGGCCGCGGTGCCTGCTGGCAGCGCTGGACAGGCCAAGGCCCACAACAGTGCCAATCATGATCAGGCGTTGACGGAGACGTTCCCGGCCAGTGATCCGATCTCTCCCTTCGTCGCCGCCGCCACGCCGGATGAGCAGGCGCAACGGCTTGGCAAGCGCGTGGCGCCCGCTCGGCACGACAAGGGTGAGGGGGACGACGGAGCTGGCCAGTGATCGGGCCTGCGCTCCCGCCGAGGGGGCCGGGCAGCCCGCGCCCGTCAGGCGGCTCCGGCGCGCTGGTGCGTGGTGCCGAAGACGAACAGGCAGTGGAGGCCTGACACCTCGGAGCCCGCCATGGAACAGCCCACCGCCCTGCTCATCATCGATCTTTTCAGCCTGTTCGACTGTCCACAGGGGCGACAACTGGCTCCGTACGCCGTACGTGCAGCCCAGCGCACCGCCCGCCTGCGTGCTGCATTCGACGCGCACCGCTCGCCGGTGATCTACGCCAATGACAATTTCGGCAACTGGCAGCGCGACTTCCCGCAGCTGGTCGAGGCCTGCCGGCAGAGGGGCGGAGCCTCGGCGCGGATCGTCGAGTACCTTGCCCCCAGCGAGGAACACTACTTCATCCTCAAGCCGAAGCACTCCGCCTTCCTCGCCACGCCACTGCCGGTGCTGCTGGCCAAGCTCGGCACCCGGCGGTTGGTGCTGGCCGGCATGGCACTGGACGCGTGCGTGCTGGCCACTGCCATCGATGCCAACTCGCGCGAGTACGCGACGGTGGTCGCCCGGGAAGCGGTCGCCGCCCTGCCGGACCGCCGCCAGCCGGCCCTGCAGACCCTGCAGCGATCGGGCGCCGTCGAAGTACTCAGCAACGGTCAGATCATCGCTTCGCTGTCATCCACGTCCTCATATCAACGCACGGGCCTGGCACCACCGCGCTGAACCGGGCCTCTCGCCAGCGTGCGCTTCTTCGCCGGCGGCCGCGGCGTCCCAGCGCGATAATCGACCTGGCATACCGGGCAGAAGAAGGTGCGCCGATGCGTGGTGCCCATGTAGACCTTGCTGACCGGACCACCACAACAGGGACACGTCCGCCGGGTGTGCACCTGCCAGTGCTTCTTCAGCTCGAACCCGCGCTTCCAGCGCAGGAAGTCGAAACTGTATTCGCGGGCCTGCTTGACCAGTTCGGCAAGCTTGCGCGGCGGAAGATCACCAACAGGGTTGGCCGGGTGGACCCGGATGCGGAACAGCACCTCGTTCTTGATGATGTTGCCCACGCCGGAGAACAGCGTCTGGTCCAGCAGGGCATCGCAGACCAGGACATCGGGCATCGACTTCAGGCGACGGCGGGCAAGCCGGGGGTCCCACAGGTGGCTCATCACGTCGGTGCGCCAGTCGTAGACCTCGTCCAACGGCTGATCGATCAGCTTCACCGAGCAGGTGTAGAAGTTCAGTTCGCCGTTGTCAAAGCGCAGCGATACCCGCGCTGGCGTCTCCTTGCGTTCGTCGATGCGCCAGCTGCCGAACATCATCAGGTGGATGCGCAGACTGACGTGGCTGAACTCCAGCAGGAAATGCTTGCCCCAGCTGCGCACGGCCCGCACCCGGCGTCCCTCCAGGCAGGCCAGGTCGAGCGTGCTGTTGCCACTGACGCCACGGACGGTCTTTCCCTTGAACCTGGCGGCGGCCTCGCGCAGCAGCACGATGGAAGGACCTTCAGGCATTGGCGTGCTCCAGCATCGACTGCAGTTGCAGTGCATTGGGCACGGCGTGGCCGTGCGCCGTGTTGTCAAGGATGATCCACGCCTCCCCCGCCTGGGCGGCCTCTACTGCGGCGGCCACCAGACTGCAGAGCTGCGGTTGCTGGTAGGCGCTGTAGTACATGCGCGGCTGCCCGTGCCACCGCCAGTAGCTCCAGTGCCTGGCTCCGCCCGGCTGATCAGCCCCTGCAACCCGGGCGGGATCGGCCGCGACCCGGGCAATGCCGTGGTCATCCAGCAGCGCGTCGGCCTTGTCGTCGAACCAACTCGGGTGGCGTGGTTCGCAGGCGACCCGCACGGCGCTGCGCCGGCGCAGCGCCCGGAAGAAGGCCGAGGCCGTGCGGCCATCGTAGGCCAGGCTCGGCGGCAGCTGCAGCAACAGGGCGCCCAGCCGATCACCCAGATGCGCCGCCGCGTGCAGGAACGTGTCGAGCAACGGCGCAGCACCGCGCAGGCGCGCGTCATGGGAAATGGCCTGCGGCATCTTCACCGAGAAACGGAAACCGTGCGGCACGCTGGCCGCCCAGCGCGCATACGTGGCGGGCTGATGTGGTCTGTAGAACGACGAATTGATCTCCACGATCGGAAAGCGCGATGCATAGCGCTGCAGCGCACTGTCTCCCGCAGCAAACGCGTGGGCGATGTCCGTGGGCAGCGACCACCCTGCGCAGCCCACGGCGACCGGGTGGCCCGGTCGCGGATGACGGAGTTCACGTGCCATGGCGCTACGGTGGCGACAGGCTCGTAGCAACATGGTGAACACACGTTGGCTGCGGCGTGAAGCCTGTGCCGCCGGGCGTGGCGGGGCTGCAGCCGGCCGGTTGCCGTGTATCGGCCATCGCTGCTCAGAGGCTGGCGTTGACCATGGCGCCTGCCGGTTGCTGTGGCATCGGCATGGAATGCCCGTTGCGCGGTGCAATGCGTTCGTGGGTGGCGGCCAGGACCTGGTTCACCCGATGGAGCGTGCCACGGCCACCGGGCTCGATACCGATGATGTAGACGAAGCGGCCGTCACAGCGCGACTGCGCCGATTCAAGCCCCTCGGTTTCAGAAATCACGCGCTTCAGTGCCTTCTCCCAGGCCCTGCCGGGGGGCGACGCCAGTTCCACCACCACTGCGGTTTCCCCGCAGTCCAGCGGCATCACTTCCACGCGCAGAATGCGCGGCGCCCTGCTGGTCTCGGTGCTACCCATTTTCAGTCCTCCTCGGCCAATGACGGCGGAAGTATCCACGTCCGGCGCCAAGGCGCCGTCAAGAATGGATGGCCGTTGCGTGCAGGCCTCGACCGCCTTCGCGACGTGCTGCTGGAGGCGAGCTCCTTCGCCCTGCTCTGCCCAGCGACAAAGCGGTCTGTGGAGAGCGGCCACGCCACTAACAGGTCTTCTTTTCATGCATGGGCACCCTGATCTGACAGGAGCCCAGTGCTTGCGCGCAGTCACACCTTCGCACTTTGGTCGTTGACCTGTTGACGCCAAAAAATGACGCTAACGACACCGCGACAGCTTTCCTGACGCCAGTGCGCGGTCGAGATCCCAGGCAATACCGGCTACGGCCGGGTCGCATCCCCAATACCTGTCACCGCATCGTCCTTCACACGGAATGGCCTGGCCTGCCGTGGTGGACGGCTGCGCCTTGCCCATATCCATGGAGATCCGCAATGCGCCTTGCCACGTTCTTCCTTGCCCTTGTTTTCAGTACTTTTGCCGGGGCCGCACATGCCCAGGTCGTGACCCTCAACAAGGGCGGGTTCGTATTGACCTATGACTGCAGCATCCACAGCGCGACCCGGTACGAATACACGTTGGTGGCTGACACCGGCTCGGCGGCCCGCCCGTCCAGCTTCTACAAGGACCCGGACCTGCCGGCAGGCTGCCTCGGCCAGACCAGCACCGCCTCCTATGCCAGCGTGCGGTCCGGCTATGACCGGGGACATCTGGTGACGTCCAATCACATGGACTACGACGCCACTTACATCCGCCGCGCCAACTACATGACCAACATCGTGCCGCAGGTGTCCAGCTTCAACCAGGGCATCTGGGTGAAGGCCGAGAACGTGGCCGAATGCTACCGGGACATCGCCCCGGTCGACGTCTATGGCGGCGTTGTCTATGGCGATGCGTCCAATGACCATTTCCTGGCCAGCCATGGCATTCCGACCCCGGAATTCTTCTGGAAGACGATCATCACCAAGGATCCAAACACCGGCACCGCCAAGGCCATCAGCTGGATCATTCCCAATGAAACGGGTCTGGGCAGCCTGGACAGTTATCTGGTCACCATCGCGGATCTGGAAGAGCTGCTGGGTGCCAGCTACGTGGCGATCAACGCGCCGGCGTCGCTGAAGAACATGCTGCCCAGCGCCAGCTGGCCGCTGCCGAGCGGATGCGATCTGAGCTGAGCGCCGGATGGCCCGGCAGAGCCTTCTCCGCCGGGCCTGCGCTGCGTGAGGACCCTGCCTGATCTGCCTCTGCGCCCCGCGTCAGGGTGCGACGCCGGCGCGCGCGGCATCCGGCCTACGGCGGTAATGCAACGCAAACAGATACAACCCGGTGAACAGCTGCAGGAACAACGGCGGCAGCGGCGAGTAGGTCAGCCAGTCCGGTGGTTCGCCCTGCCCCATCCAGCGCGCCACGAAGTTGGCGATCACTGTCAGGGTGAAGACGATAGACGTCCAGCGGTGCACGGGACGCGCCCAGCTGCCGGCCCTCACTGCGGCGTCCTCGCGGCAGTCTTCGCAGGGCGCTCGATCATCTTCCAGCCATTGCCGGACGGATCACGGAATCCGGCATCCACTGCACCATAGCGCTCCACCGGCTCCTGGGTGAATTCCACCCCACGTGCCAGCAGCCGCTCGTAGCTGGCGCGGCAATCGTCCACCGCCAGCACCAGCGGCGGCATCGCACCCTTGGCCACCATCTGCTGCAGGGTCAGCGCAGTGGCCGCATCGTGTACCGGCGGCCCCGGTTTGAAAAGGCCAAGCTGGAAACCGCCCTCGCCGCCCGAATGTACCGTGAGCCAGCGATAGTCGCCGTTGCCGACATCGGTATGCACCTGGAAGCCGAGTGCGTTGACGTAGAAATCGAGTGCCGCATCCTGGTCGTGCACATACAGGCCGACCACATTCACCATGCCAGTCATAGGATCCTCCCTCAGGTGGGATCTACGCTAACAAGGCCGGTGCGGCGGCGCTTCTCCAAAACTGCGATCTTCAGGTCCGGACGCCGTGCGGCACGCGCATGGCACTCCGGCACCGGACCCTGCGCCGGGGCATCGGTCCGCTCTCGGTCGCGGAGGGCGCCGGGGCTGTCGCCGGTGATGTCACGAAAGATGCGGCCAAAGGTGCCCAGGCTGGTCCACCCGGTCTGCAGTGCGATCTTGGTGATCGGCAGGTCGGTATCGCGCAGCAGGGCGACAGCGCGCTCGATGCGGCGGCTGAGCAGATAGCGGTGCGGCGGCACCCCGAAGGCGTCCTTGAAGGAGCGCGCGAAATGGGCCGCGGAAACCGCACTGATCCCGGCCAGCCGCGCCACCGGCCAGTCTTCATGGCTGGCCCGGTCCATGTGGTCTTTTGCACGCAGCAGGCGGCGCAGCAGTTCCGGGCTCTGGGTCATGGCGCCCAGCGTAGCGCAGAAGACGGCCTCGCTTCCGATAGGTAGCGGGCAATGGGATACTGCGCAATGCCGCAGCGGGCCTGAAGCCGCTCCCGGCCCCCAAACTTCAAGGATGACCCCGATGCGCAGGATGCACTTCGCCGGCACGCTGTTGAGCCTGGCATGCCTTTCCATTTCGTCCGCCTGGGCCGCGGAAGATCCCGATTCACTGGCCCTGTGCGATCAAGTAACGCCGCTGATGGACGCCGACGACTTTAAGGCGCTCGATGCCATGGCCGACCGCTTCCGCAAGGGCCAGCGCAATGCCAGCGGCTATTCCAACCTCAGCCGTTTCTACATCTGCATATCGCGGCGCATCGGCACCGCGCCTCAGGATGTGCAGCAGTGGAATGACTGGACCGCCTGGGCCGCACGCTGGATCCGGCAGTCACCGGGCTCCCTGTCGGCCCATTTGGTCGCCGCGCGCGTGCCACTCAATCTGGCCTGGAGCTTCCGAGGCGATGGCTATGCCCACGAGGTGGCGGCGAAGGGCTGGCAGCAGTTCAGCGAGTACAACGCGGTAGCGGCCGCCTATATGCAGGAGCACAAGGCGATCGCCAAGCGCGACCCCTACTGGTATGAAATGTCCATCCTGATCGCGTTGCGGCAGGGGGTGGATGAAGCAGCCTTCATGGCGCTGGTCGACGAAGGCAGCAGGCTCTTTCCCGACCATGACCCGCTGTATCTGATCGCGATGCAGCGCTTCACCCCGCATTGGCAGGGCGATGCGCAGCAGATGGAAGCCTTCGCGCGGCATGCCCTGGCACGAACCGCCAAGCGCCGCCGCGCCAGCCTGTATGCCCGCCTGTACGCATCGGTCAGCGAAGGCGTTCCGGGACAGCAGCTGTTCCAGAACTCGGCGGTCGACTGGCCGCTGATGCGGCAGGGATGGGAAGACATCCTCGCCGAGTACCCGACTGCATGGAACCTGGAGGCCGCAGCCCGCCATGCCTGCCTCAGCAGTGACATACCCGCTGCGAAGGCTTGGCAGCGCCGGTTGCTGGCCGGACAGGGCATCGGCGAACCTTATCTGGGCATGGTGGTCGATTCGGCCGAGCGCCAGTGCCTGCCGGAGGGCTCCTTCGCGCGATGATAGCGCCCGGCAGGCAACACGCCCGTGCGCGCGTCAGCGCGCCATGGCCCGCGCGGCCTGCTCCTGTACGGCCTGCTCCTGTTGCCGGGCATCATGCTGTGCAGCGCCGGTGCACTCGGGTGCGTCCTGCAGCTGACGCACTTGGTCCTCGACCGGCGTAGCCACTGCCTGCGCAGTATCGGTGCGGGCGATCTGACGATCGGCGGCGTGCGGCTGGCCCTGCACCGCGAACGCGTACCTGCCGTCGTCACTGAGCACGGCCTCGTCGATCCGCTGCATGCCCTTGGCCTTGGCCGCGACCAGCAGGGCCATGCCCAGCCGTTCGCTCATCTCATCAGGCTGGCGCCCCATCGCCTGGTCGAGGCTGCTCACAGCGCCTTGGCTCTGCAGCCACATGCCGTGGTCCGGGCTGACGGTGTGCCGTGGGTCCTGCCGGGGCAGCAGCGGTGAGGGCGGCGCGAGCGACTGCAGGTGCTCGCCCTGCACGGCAGCGTCGATCTTCTGCAGATCCTTGCCGCCAGCCGCGGCGATATGGAACAGGCGTTCGGCCATGCCATAGGTGGATTGCCCCTGGTTGCGCGCCAGCCCCAGTGCAAAGGCGTCCACATCCTGCTGCGGCCTGCCGTTGCCGTCCTCTGCAAGCACCTGCCACGATGGCCCCAGCATCGGGTTGTCCCCGACCATCGACTGGGTACGCTCCATCAGCGTGCGCATCTGGGCCTCGCTGAAGCTCAGGGTAGTGAGCTCACCGGCCTTCACCGGTCCGCGATCACCGCTGGGGGCGCCGGACAGTGCCGCGTTGGCCATTCCGGCAATCTGCTCACCCTGCGCATGCCCGCGCAGGTCGAAGGTGAATTCATAGCGGCGCTGCGCTCTGTCTTCCTGGCCGTCGGCGCCGTAGGCGCTGACCCGGGTGGCCGGCAGGTTGCCGTTGTACTGCACGCTGCGCAGTTCGGTGCGGCTGCCGTCCTCGCGACTGACCTGCACCACGTCGCCGCTGTTGCGTGCACCCGCCAGGTCCAGGCCGAACGTGTCGCCATAGCCGACCTTCAGCCGCGTCTGCGAACTCATGCCCAGCCGCTCGACCGTCGCCAGATCCTGCACGCCCGGGGTCTGGCCGCTCAGGGTGCCGTTGTCGATGAACTGTTCATAGGCCTGGCGGCCTTCGGCTTGATCCAGGTCGAACGTGGCAGTGCGGACGGCAGCGTGACCGAGCGCATCCTGCCGACCGGCAATCGCGCTGAACCTGCCGACACTGAATCCCATGCCGTTGAAGGCTTCCACCGCCTCGTTCGGCCCGGTGGTGACGCGCACCCGGCCATCATCCAGGCGATCCACGCGGTAGCTTGCACCGCTCGCCTCGGTCGTCTGGCTCTGCATGGCGATGTTGCGGAAGCTGCCTTCCAGTGCGGTGCCGGTGAACTGCTGGCCATCCAGGGTGACGCTGCCCCCCTTGGGAATGGTCTGCGGATCGAACGGGTTGATGCGGGTGGGATCGACGTCCACCGCCTCGCTGGGCAGGCTGACCCTGTAGCGCCCGCGTACGCCGGTGCTGCTGGTGTCCTGGAAGCCGGCACCTTTCGCGCTTGCCCCGACCACCGACTCCATCGTGAGCAGGTAGTCCCTGCCGCCATCGGGCGTCGGGCTGCCGGCCATGTTCAGCGACGTCCCCTGGAACTGCGATGCGGGACTGGACGCTGCGCGCTTGTGCTCGGTACCCACTTTCAACGCGCCGTCGCCCTCGTTCAACGTGACCGAGTAACCACCGGCGGCGGCCCGCACCTCGCTGTTGGCCGAGGTGTAGGTCGGATCGAACGACGCCGAGGCGGCATCGCGCGGCGCATCCTGGGTTGCGCCTTCCTTGCTGGTCTGGGCATTCATGCCGTGACCTCCTTGAACAGTGACGCGCTGATTATAGGACGCGGTGTGCGCAGCACGTTCACATCGCGCCGCAGCCGCATCTACGATAGTGATGGCCATCCCATTCCACGCCGAGGGTCCATGCCCCACTCCCTCGCCCGCCCGCAGCGATGGCGCCGTCACGGCCGCAAGCTGCTGCCGTACCTGCTGGGCCTGTATCTGCTGTACCTGTTGGCAGGCAATGTTTTCCTCAATACGCCGCTGTTCGACCAGGTCACCAATCGCAAGCCGCACAAGTTCGTGATGACCACTGGCCCGGCGATCACGCTGCTGCCGGGGCATGTCATCGCCTGGAATGTGCAGATGCGCGGCCACGTCAATCACACGGTGTATGTGCTGCGCGCGGACCGCGCCAGTGCACGCTTGGCATTGCTGCCGCTGTTCCAGCGCGAAGTGCGCGTGCCGTCGCTGCACGCGACCGGGGTGGCCGCCGAGATCGCGCGCGTGGATGAGGCCATTCCCTCCCCGCCGCGTAGTGATCGCGGTTGGACGTTGCGGTTCGATGCCATTCATAGCGAGAGCATCCGCAGCTTCCGCGCAGGCAAGCTGTTGATCGTTGGCCAGGGCAGCGGCACGGTCGGTTTCGTGAAGCAGCTGCGTGGTGGTCCCTCGGAACTGCTGGACTCGGAGGTGGCGTTCGCTGATGCCGACGTCAGCCTTGACGGCACCCAGCTGCTCGGCGACATGCAGCTGAAGACGCAGTTCTCCTACCCACGGCATTACCGCGACCAGGCGCCCGGGCTGGCAAAGCTGGGGCTGCTGCATGCCGTGCTGGAGGTGCAGGCGCGCAGCCAGGGCCTGCGCCTGGATACGGACACGCAACGTCCTTCCATTGCCAGCGCCGCCGTGCCGGGGCAGCTGCAGGCCTCGATCACCCTGGACCAGGGCGCGCTTCAGCCCGGCAGCCATGCGGTCTGGCGCGTTCCCCTGCAGATGGGAGCTGGCGCCCCCGACCGCGGAACGCTGGCAGTGCAGCTGGATACCGCCCGCGACATCCGCCTGCAGGCGCGGTTGCCGCAGCGCGAGGGCACAGGCGCTGCGCTGGACGCGGATCTGACCATCACCGGGCGGCACATTCCATTCGCCGAACCCAGCGAGATGCTGGGCCGTACCTCCGGAACGGTCAAGGGCGAATGGACCTTCACCTCGCTCAACTGGATTCCTGCACTGTTCGTGCAGAAACCCTGGTTCCAGCTGCAGGGTGGCGGCGTGCTGCGCGCCGACCTGCGCCTGCAGAACGGCGAGCTGGCCGCTGGCAGCAGCGTCGACATTCCTGCAGCGCGGGCGGTGGCCGAAGTGGCCGGCGTGCACATGCAGGGAACGGCCAGCGCCCATGGCCAACTGCAGGCCGGGACGCCCACGCACGCCGTACTGGCAGTGAAGCTTCCCACGTTCAATGCGCGTGCAGGCGGCGCCAAGGGTGCCACGCTGTTCGATGGGCGCGACCTGGCACTGACACTCACCGGTGACGGTCGCCTGCGCGAGCTGCGCAAGGGCGTGCGCGCGCAGCTGCGCTTCGATGACGCAAGCATTCCAGACCTCACCGCCTACAACCGCTACCTGGGCAACGGCCAGGTGCGGCTGCTGGGAGGCGCTGGCCAGGTGAGCGGCGACGTTGAACTCGATACCCAGGGCCGGGTTGGCAATGGCAGTGTCCGCCTGCGCAGCCAACGCGCACGCCTGCAGGTGGCCGGGCTTGGCCTGCAGGGCGACGCCCGCGTTGATGGCAGGCTGCGGCGTGGCGATTTCAGCCAGCGCCGCTTCGATCTGGGCGGTAGCGTGATCGAGCTGCGCAACGTGCAGGTGGGTGAGCAGCAGCGTTCACAGCCGTGGTGGGGCCGGGTCACCATCGCCCGCGGTGACATCGATGCGCAGTCACCGTTCCAGGTGGACGCACGCGCGGATCTTGCCATGCGCGACGCGGGCCCGCTGCTGGCGCTGTTTGCCGAGCGCAGCGATTACCCGCGCTGGGCATTGTCGCTGCTCGACTCCGGCCAGGTGGATGCACATACCCGCCTGCGCTGGCGCGCCGGGCATCTGGTACTGGATGGACTGCAGGCGGAGAACGAGCGCCTTTCGCTGCGTGCGCGGCTGGATCTGCTGGACCAGCGCAAGCGTGGCGACCTCTACCTTCGCTGGGGCCTGCTGGGTGCCGGCATCGAGCTGGATGGGCAGCGCCGCCAATGGCATCTGGCCGGTGCGCGGGAATGGTTCGACGGTCGGCCTGCGTTGCTGCCCGGTGCTGCAGCGGCCAGCGACGGTGGCACGGCGGACTGACCCGAAGGCTGCATCCAGTCGCGACGCCTTTACGTACAACGCACTACCGCAGTTCGCGATAGTGCAGGAGGAAAGACACCGTGAATGTCCGCAGGCAAGCGGTTGGCCTTCTGGGCTGGGCCATCGTCACTTTTCTGGCGGCCGCACTGGGCGCGCGTGCCTCGATCTCGGCAGCGGATTTCTACGCGAGCCTGGCGCTGCCGGCATGGGCACCGCCGGCCAGCGTGTTCGGTCCGGTGTGGACGGTGCTGTACGCATTGATGGCGCTGGCGGCGTGGCTGGTGTGGCGCCAAGGCGGATGGCGCGCGACCGCGCCTGCGCTGGCACTCTATCTGCTGCAGCTGGCCCTCAACGTGCTGTGGAGCTGGCTGTTCTTCGGCTGGAAACAGGGGGCGTTGGCGTTCGCTGACATCGCACTGTTGCTGGCGCTGATCGTGGCCACGATCGTGGCCTTCCATCGCGTGCGTCCGGCGGCGGCATGGCTGCTGCTGCCTTACCTGGCATGGGTGACGTTTGCCAGTGCGCTCAACTACGCGGTGTGGCAGGCCAATCCGGCCGCGCTTTAGCCGGGCAATGCCTGAGGGCCTTGCGCTGCGGGCCGCCACTGGCGCAGCGCGCTGCCCCTGAAGGCCTGCTCACCGCAGCCGGTCGGGCAGCGCAGTACACGCGCGGCAGACGTGCTGACAAGCCCATCGCCCTCCTGCGCCTTGAATACGACCTCGCAGCACAGGCAACGCGCCACCAGCGAATACAGATGGACGATGCGGCCGCTGCCGGGATCCTGCAGTGCATTGACATCCAGCAGGTCGAAACGGCCTTTTTCAGGCGCTGGGCGCGATGGGCGAAGCAGGGAAGACGATGGCTGCAGGTTCACGTCGATGCGTCACAGAAGGATGAGCGACGACTGTAGTAGGCGCGATGTGCAGCAGATGTGCACCGCACCCATCAGGCTGCAGCAGCGCCACCCAGCCGGTTGATCTGCGCACATTCCAGCACCGGCGGCGGCTCCGGCATCGTCGCCAGCAAGATCATCGCGCGGCCGATGGCTTCGTTGCTGGTCACCAGTGAGGGCAGGACGCGGCCCGCCGCCGCCATCAGGGGACCGCCAAAGCGATACAGCGGCTTCAACGCCGCATGACGGGTGCCGGTCCCCGCCACCGGGCGCACCCCGGCGGGACGCAGCATGACGCTGCGCACCGCGAGCTGCGCCAATGCGGCCTCGGTCTCGCCCTTGATGCGCAGGGGCATGATCCGGCTGTGGGGATTGGCATGGGCGCCGGAGACATACAGGAACCGGCCGTCCGGATTCGCCTCGGCCCATGCTGCAGCCACGGCGAGGGTGGCATCGAGCGTCACCTTCCGATACTCGTCCTCGGCGGTGCCGACCGGCGGTGCTCCGGCACAATAGAAACACGCATCGAATCCGGCCAACTGCGGGCCCACACCACGGGCATGCTGGAAATCGGCCAGCACGATCTGCTCGATACGCGCGTCAATGGGGGCCTTGCCGCGGACCAGGGCAGCGGTGCGCGCCACCTGCGGCGAAGCGAGACAGGCACGGGCAACGCCCTGCCCGACCAGTCCGGTCGCGCCGGTCAGCAGAATCCGTAGCGGGCGTGTTTCGTACATGCGTTGACCTTGAAGAAGCCTAGAGTTTCACGAAGCGCTGGATCCGGCGGGCCAGCCAACCACTGAATACCAGCGGCGCATCCAGCGCGGAAACGCAGATGCACGGTACGCCCGGCGCCGTTACCGGCTGGTGCTCGACCTCCTCGTCCAGGTCGGCCACATCGCCGGGCGCGAAAAGACCCAGCGCATCATTGTAGGAACCCCGCAGGATCTGTGTCAGTTCGCTGCGGCCATGGCTGTGCATCGGCAGGCATTTGCCCGGCGCGATCTTCAGCATGATCAGCGACGGCATCTGCTCGGCACGGATGCAATGCACTCCCGGCGCCATCCAGCGCCAGTGCAGCCGACCCAGCGAATCGCCGAAGTACGGATGCAGCGACGTCGGCAGATGATCCGGATCCGCCTCGGGGCGTTCGCGCGGCATCGACCGCAGCGGGCCTGGCACCGCGTCGGCCTGGACCTCGACGAGCTGCGCAAGCATCGCTTCGCGCAGGCCCGCCCGCCGCGCCTCATTCGCCACGGGCTGGGTCTGCTCCAGCAGTGCGGCACCGATGGCCTCCGCTTCGCGCAGCCGCTGGCGGCAGTGCGGGCACTGCTCAAGATGGGTGCCGGCGACGATGCTCAACGGTGCCGGCAGAGCACCGGCGGCGTAGCTCATCAGCGTCGACTCATGCAGGTGGTGGTGCGGATTCATGGTGCACCCCCGACCTTCGACTGCAACTGCAGGAACGCTCGCCGCAGGTGTGATTTGACCGTGCCCAGCGGCATCCCAAGCGCCTGCGCGATCTCGCTGTGGCTCTTGGCCTCGAAGTAGGACATGCGAACCAGACGCGCCTGCGTGGCCGGCAGTTCATTGATGCGCTGGCGCAGGCGGGCATGGTCGGCAAACTGCTCGGCGCTGCTGCGCTCGCCGACGTCGGCGGCAGCGGCGTCTTCCACGGCTTCCTGCACCTGCATCCAGCTGCGTTCGCGACGCACGCGGTCGATGTGCAGGTTGCGACCGATGCGATACAACCAGGTGCTCAGCGCACCTTGGGCAGGATCGAACTCGGCCGCGCGCAGCCACAGGCGCAGCAGGCATTCCTGGGCCAGCTCTTCGGCCACCGCTGCGGGTGCCCCAAGGCCACGCAGATAAATGCACAGGCGCGGCATGAAATGGTCGTAGATGCGCATGAAGCAGTCACGATCGCGCAGCCGGGCGACGCCATCCATCTCGCCGTTCCAGTTCGTTGGCTCGTTGCTGGGCTGCTGTGAACTGGACACGATCCGCGCGGTGTCGAAGGGATGGGAGGGACTGGCGGGAGGACGGTACATCGGCGGGGGCTGCCGTTGGGTGAAGAGGAGTCCTTCCCTCTACGCACGGTGGCGCCTGTTGGATGCACCCGGGATGGGTGCCAACGTGCATCCAGCCGGCGCCGTCGCGCGTACAGGCCCGCAAGCCTCCCATGGATCGCCCCGATGCGTCTTGCCTGTTTGCTGCTCTGCATGCCCTGCGCCGCTTCGGCCGCCCCTCTTCTGCGTTCAGAGGGCGTGGCCACCCTGGCCAACGGAGTCATTGCCTACCGCGAAGTGCATTGGCAGCGCGGCGCCGGCGATGGCAGCGAACGCTGGGTGGAATACCTTTGCCCTGCGGGCCAACCTTTCGCCCGCAAGCAGATGCCCGCCGCCACCCGGCCGCAGGTGCGGGGCTATGTGCTCCAGGACGCCCGCAGCGGCCAAGCGGCCGATGTGAGGGTCGACCCCGGCGTGGTCCGGGTCGACTGGAAGGAGGACACGTCCACGCCTTCCCGAACCAGGCAGCTGCCGCTGCCCCCGGATGCCGTGATCGACGCCGGCTTCGATGCCGCCGTGCGGGCCCACTGGCGGACGCTGCAGGGTGGAGCACCGGTCAGCCTGCCTTTTCTGGTGCCCGGCCGGCAACGCTTCTACCCCGTGCAGGTGCAGTACCAGGGCCCGGTGCGCTGGCAGGGGCTTTCCGCCCATGCGGTGAATGTCCGCCTTGATACCTGGTTCGGCGCGGTGGCCCCACGTCTGTCGCTGGTCTACGCCGATGCTGATCGCCGCCTGCTCGAGTTCCGTGGTACCAGCAACCTGCGCGATGCACGTGGCGATTATCCGCAGGTGACCGTGCGCTTCGCCGCACCCGCAACCGAGCAGCCGGAGCAGCGCTGGCGCACTGAGCTGCAGCGACCGCTGGTAGCGAGCTGTGGTGTTACGACCAGGTGAACATGCAGTCAGCTGCAATCCACTGCATCCAACCTGCACTGCAACGCGTAGAGGTAGGCAATCGACTCCCTCGGGCTTCCGTCCATGGCATCCGCAGCGCCTCCACTCCGCAGACGTTCGCGCCTGTTGCGCACCTTCCAGCGCTGGTTCGACACCGATGCCGGAAGCGAAGCGGCGATCGACGGCAGCCAGGGTGACCGCATCGACTGGCTGCGCGCCCTGCCCTTCGCGCTGCTGCACGTGGCCTGCCTCGGGGTGATCTGGGTGGGCGTGTCCTGGACAGCGGTTGCCGTCGCAGCGTTCCTGTACGCGATCAGGATGTTCGCCATCACCGCGTTCTATCACCGCTACTTCTCGCACCGGACGTTCGAGGCGTCGCGCACCGTGCAGTTCGTGTTCGCGGTCATCGGCGCCGCCAGCGTGCAGCGTGGCCCGCTCTGGTGGGCAGCGCACCACCGCCACCACCACCGCCACGCCGATCAACCGCAGGACCCGCATTCCCCGCGCCAGGGCGGGTTCTGGCGCAGCCATATGGGTTGGTTCCTCACCCGTAGCGCCTTTGCCACCGATCTGCAGCGCATTCCCGATCTGGCCCGCTACCCCGAGCTGCGCTGGCTGGATCGGTTCGACACCGTGGTTCCGGTGCTGCTGGCCGCTGCGCTGTATGGTGTGGGTGCGGTGCTCGAGCGTGTGGCGCCAGGCCTGCATACCTCCGGCCCGCAGCTGCTGGTCTGGGGCTTCTTCATCTCCACCGTGGTGTTGTTCCACGCCACGGTCACCATCAATTCGCTGGCGCACCGATTCGGCCGGCGCCGCTTCGAGACCCGTGATGACAGCCGCAACAACCTCTGGCTGGCGCTGCTGACCTTCGGCGAAGGCTGGCACAACAACCATCACTTCTTTCCCGGCACCGCCCGCCAGGGCTTCCGCTGGTGGGAGATCGACATCAGCTGGTATGGCCTGCGCGCAATGGCTGCGCTGGGGCTGGTGAAGGGCCTCAAGCCGATCCCGGCCTGGGTACTGGCCAAGGCGAGGCACTGACATGCGTATCGCGGTCATCGGTTCCGGCATCGCGGGTCTGGCCAGTGCGTGGTGGCTGGACGGCGAGCATGACGTCACCCTGTTCGAGGCCAACGACTATCTGGGCGGCCACACCCACACCCACGAGGTGACAGTGGACGGCCGCAGGATGGCGGTCGACACCGGGTTCATCGTCTTCAATCCGCACCATTACCCGCTGCTGTCGGCGTTGTTCGACGAACTTGGCGTGGACTCGCAGCCCACCACGATGAGTTTCTCGATGCACAGCGAGCGCAGCGGCGTGGAGTACAACGCCACATCGCTCGATGGCCTGTTCTGCCAGCGCCGCAACCTGCTCTCGCCGCGTTTCTGGGGAATGCTGGCCGACCTGCGGCGCTTCTATCGCGACGCGCCCCTGCTGCTGGGCGAGGAGCAGGGCCCCACGCTGGGCCAGTACCTGCACAGCCAGCGCTATGGCGAAGCGTTCGTGCAGGAGCATCTGCTGCCGATGGCCTCGGCGCTGTGGTCCTCGCCGACCGCGCAGGTGCTGGACTTCCCGGCGCGTTACCTGGTGCAGTTCATGGCCAATCACCAGATGCTGCAGATGACCGGGCGCGCGCCCTGGCGCGTGGTCAAGGGCGGCTCGGCGCGCTACGTGGACGCCCTGCGTGCGCGCTGGCGGGTGCATGAGCGGCTGGAATGCCCGGTGCATGCGGTCGAGCGCATGCCCTGGGGGGCACGCGTACACACCGCAACCGGCATTGAAGGCTTCGATGAAGTGATCCTGGCCTGCCATAGCGACCAGGCCCTTGCCCTGCTGGCCGACGCCGATCCGATAGAGCATGCGGTGCTCGGCGCGATCCGCTACCAACCCAACGAGGCCGTACTGCACACCGACGCCTCCCTGTTGCCCGCCAACCGCAAGGCGTGGGCGGCCTGGAACGCGCATGTACCGCGCGACCCTACCGCACCCTGCACGGTCAGCTACTGCATGAACCTGTTGCAGGGGCTGCCCGGTGATACGCCGCTGGTGGTGACCCTCAACCGCAGCGAGGCCATCGACCCGGCCAAGGTGCTGCGCCGACTGCACTACGCGCATCCGGTGCATGATCCGGCTGCGGTGGACGCGCAGCGGCGCTGGGCCGAACTGCAGGGCCGGCGGCATACCTGGTTTGCGGGTGCGTACTGGGGCTGGGGCTTCCATGAAGATGGAATCCGCAGTGCCCGCCGCGTTGTGGATGCACTGCAGATGCGCGACGCCGGCGCGCCGCCTCCCCTGCAGGTGGAGGTGGCTGCATGAGCGCCAGCGCCCTCTACTTCGGGCAGGTGGTGCACCGCCGGCACCATCCGCATCCGCATGCCTTCCGCTACCCCATCGCGCAGCTGCTGCTGGACCTGGACGAGTTGGACCAGGTATTTGCCGGGCGCTGGCTGTGGTCGGTCGGGCGCCGCAACCTGGCAGAGTTCCGCCGCAGCGACTATCTCGGCGATCCCAGGACATCGCTTGCAGACGCCGTGCGTGACCATGCCGCGACCGTGCTGGGGCGGCGCCCGGACGGCCCGGTGCGGCTGTTGGCGCACCTGCGCTTCGGTGGCCACGTGTTCAATCCGGTCAGCTTCTATTACTGCTACCGGGCCGACGGCAGCACCCTGGACTGCATCGTCGCCGACATCACCAGCACGCCGTGGAAGGAACGGCACGCCTATGTTCTGCCTGTTGAAAGCGCACAGCCGCAGGGGCGTGCCCTGCGCTGGCAGTTCGACAAAGCCTTCCACGTTTCCCCCTTCATGCCAATGGATTGCCGCTACGACTGGCGCTTCACCGCGCCCGGCGATGATCTGCGCGTACATATGCAGGTCTGGCGCGACGGTGTCCGGCAGTTCGATGCCACCCAGGCCATGCAGCGACGCCAGCTTGATGGCCACGGCCTGGCCCGGGTACTGGCGTTCTACCCGTTGATGACCGTGCAGGTGGTAGCCGCCATCCACTGGCAGGCACTGCGCCTGTGGCTGAAGCGCAATCCCGTGCATGACCACCCCGCTCTTGCCGAGAAACCGCGATGAACGAGCTGAATCCTTCCGTTGCCCTGCCCCGCCCCGGCGCGGTGGACGTATTCCTGCGCCGGAGGCTGCTGGCGGTACTGGCGCCGCTGCGCGAAGGCGGGCTGCGGGTACGCGACCCCTTGGGCGAGGTCATCCTCGGTGATCGTGCGGGCGCACTGCAGGCCACGGTGACCATCAGCGATATGGCGTTCTACCGCAAGGTGGCCGCGCAGGGCAGCGTCGGCGCGGGTGAGAGCTACATCCACGGCGATTGGCGCTGCGATGACCTGGTGGCCCTGGTGCGGCTGCTGGTACGCAACCGCGACCTGCTGGACGGCATGGAACGCGGGCCGGCGCGCATCGGTGGCTGGCTGCTGCGCGGCTGGAACCGCCTGCGGCGCAACAGCCGCGAAGGCAGTCGCCGCAACATCGCCGCCCACTACGATCTGGGCAATGACTTCTTCGCGCTGTTCCTGTCGCCGGACCTGATGTACTCCTCGGCGGTGTTCAGCGATGCCGGCGACTCGCTGGAAACCGCCTCGCGCCGCAAGCTGGACCGCATCTGCCAGCAGCTGCAGCTGCAACCCGGTGATCGCGTCGTCGAGATCGGTACCGGCTGGGGCGGGTTCGCCCTGCATGCCGCCCAGCACTACGGCTGCCATGTGACCACCACCACCATCTCCGCCGAACAGCACGCGCTTGCCGCCCAGCGTGTGGCCGAGGCGGGCCTGCAGGAGCGCGTGACCCTGCTGATGCAGGACTACCGTGATTTGCAGGGTCAGTTCGACAAGCTGGTGTCGATCGAGATGATCGAGGCCATCGGTGCCGAGTATCTGGACACCTACATGGCCACCCTGCAGCGGCTGCTGAAGCCCGATGGCGTGGCCCTGCTGCAGGTCATCACCATCGAGGACCAGCGCTACGAACAGGCGCGTCGCAGCGTGGACTACATCAAGCGCTTCGTGTTCCCCGGCAGTTTCATCCCCTCGATCAACGCCATCCTGGCCGCCAAGACCCGGGCCTGCGACCTGCAGCTGATCGCCCAGCAGGATTTCGGCCACTCCTATGCCCTCACCCTGCGCGCCTGGCGGCAGCGCTTCCTCGCGCAGTTGCCGGCGGTACGTGCGCAGGGTTTCGATGACCGCTTCTGCAGGCTGTGGGAGTTCTATCTAGCCTACTGCGAGGGCGGCTTCCTGGAGCGCTCGATCGGCGTGTCCCATCTGCTGCTGGCACGCCCGGGCTACCGTCCCGAAACGGACGTCCATGGCCAACGGGCCGGCTGACATGCGCCGCACCTGGGTCAACGTAATCGGCAACCAGCTGGTATGGCTGTGCGCCGTTGCCGGAGCCGGCCGCGGCTGGCAATGGCCGGCCCTGCTGTCGGCCACACTCTATGTCGGCAGCCAGTTGCTTGCCTCGACGCGGCCACGCCTGGAGCTGCGCCTGCTGTTGCTCGCGCTGGGGTGTGCCTGGCTGGTGGATGGCAGCGCTGCAGCCAGCGGTGCCGTGCAGTACGCCGCCGCACCGCTTGGATGGGTGCCGCCACCGTGGATTTTCGCGCTGTGGGCGGCCTTTGCGATGACGCTGACGGCGTCGATGGCGTTCCTGCAGCGGCACTGGATGCTGCCGGTGGCCCTGGGCCTGCTGGCGCCGCTGGCGTATCTGTCCGCGGCGCGGGGTTTCCAGGCCGTACATTTCACCGCCCCGGCCTGGCTGGGCGTGGCAACACTGGCGCTGGGCTGGTGCGTGGCACTGTCGCTGCTGTGCGCCGTCGCCCGTCGCGGAACGCCCAGCAATCGTGACACCCCATTGATCGGAGCAGCCTGATGAGCATTCTGTGGTGGGTACTGCTGTACGCCGTGCTGATCATGGCCTGGGGTTGGACCTGGCAGCGCAGGCACCGCAACATCGGCATCGTCGATGTCCTGTGGGCAAAGGGCGTGGCGGCAGGCGCGCTGCTGCTTGCATGGCTGGGCGATGGCGCGCTGCAGCCACGCATCGCACTGGCCGTGCTCGGTGGCCTGTGGGGAAGTCGTCTCGCCCTGCATCTGTGGCGCCGCGTACGCAGCGAGGAAGAAGACGGTCGCTACCGCTATCTGCGCGAACACTGGCACGGCCACCAGGGCAGGATCTTCGGCTTCTTCATGGCGCAGGCGCTGTTGGTGGTGCTGTTTGCGCTGCCGTTCACGGCCGTGGCCGGCAATCCCCACAGCGACATGCCTGGCTGGATCGCAGCGGCGGTCGTCGTGTGGCTGCTCAGCGTGGGCGGCGAAGCACTGGCCGACCGTCAGCTGGCACGCTTTCGTGCCGACCCGGCGAACAGGGGCCGGACCTGCCGCCAAGGACTGTGGCGGTACACGCGCCATCCCAATTACTTCTTCGAGTGGCTGCACTGGTTCACCTATGTACTGCTGGCAGCCGGCTCACCCTTGTGGTGGCTGGCCTGGTCCGGGCCGGTGCTGATGTACGTGTTCCTGCGCTACCTCAGTGGCGTTCCCTTCACCGAGAAACAGGCGCTGCGCAGTCGAGGCGATGACTATCGCGACTACCAGCGCAGTACCCCGATGTTCTTCCCCTGGTTTCCGCGCAGCCCCAAGGAGTGATCCCGATGAACAGCACCCCGTCCCTTGCTCCGGTTGCCGATACGGAAGCCGGCCTTACCGGCTGGGCCGAGCGTGGCTGGCTGCCCGATGCGGCGCTGCGCGCGGGCATACGCCGCCTGTGTGCGCAACGCCTGGCCGAGGAGTCGAGCGGCAGCATGGAGGAGCAGGCCCAGCGCTTCAGCCGCCGTATCGCCGAGCTCGCTGGCAGCCCACTGGCACTGCACGTGGATGCGGCCAACCGCCAGCATTACGAGGTGCCTGCCGCCTTCTTCCAGGGCTGCCTGGGGCATCGCCTGAAGTACAGCAGCTGCTACTACCGCACCGGCCGCGAGACGCTGGACCAAGCCGAGGATGCGATGCTGGAGCTGTACGGGCAGCGCGCCGGATTGGCCGACGGCCAGGCCATTCTTGAGCTGGGCTGCGGCTGGGGCTCGCTGACGCTGTGGATGGCCGAGCGCTACCCGAACGCGCGCATCACCGCCGTCTCCAACTCGCACAGCCAGCGCAGCCATATCCTGGCGCAGTGCGAGGCGCGCGGGTTCGGCAACGTCGAGGTACTCACCCGGGACGTCAACCAGCTGGACCTGCCTGCCGCTGCATTTGATCGCTGCGTGTCGGTGGAGATGTTCGAGCATGTCCGCAACTACGACCGCCTGCTGGGCCGCATTGCCCGCTGGCTGAAGCCGGACGGTGCGCTGTTCGTGCACATTTTCGCCCATCGCACGCTGATGTATCCGTTCGAGACCGAGGGCGACGACAACTGGATGGGCCGGCACTTCTTCACCGGCGGCCTGATGCCGGCAGCGGACACGCTGCTGCACTTCCAGCGCGACCTGGTGCTGGACCAGCGCTGGCTGCTGGACGGCACGCACTATCAGCGCACGGCCAACCATTGGCTGGCCAACCAGGATGCCGCCCGTGAACAGCTGCTGCCGGTGCTGGCACAGACCTATGGCGACGAAGCGGCCGCACGCATCTGGTGGCAGCGCTGGCGCATGTTCTGGATGGCCTGCGCCGAATTGTTCGGCTACGACGACGGCCAGCAATGGCTGGTCGCCCACTACCTGTTCCGCCCGCGCTGAAGGAGACCGCCCTCATGCGTATCGCATCGCTGTTCCCGCTGCTGGCCGTTGCCCTGTTCGGCGCAGGCTGCAGCAGCCACGACACCCGCCCCATCCCGCTGCCTCCGAAGGTGGACGTGCCGCGCTTCATGGGCGACTGGTATGTCATCGCCCATATTCCGTCCCGGCCCGAGCGCGAGGCCTTCGACGCGGTGGAAAGCTACGCGCTGCAGGCCGATGGCCGCATCCAGACCACTTTCACCTATCGCAAGGGCAGCTTCCAGTCGCCACAGAAGTCGATGCACCCGGTGGGCCGTGTGGAAAAACACGGCAATGGTGCGGTCTGGGGCATGCAGTTCATCTGGCCCATCCAGGCCGAATACCTGATTGCCTGGCTGGATGAGGGCTACACCCAGACCATCGTGGCCCGCAGCAAGCGTGACTACGTGTGGTACATGGCGCGCACGCCGCAGGTGAGCGAGGCGGACTACCAGCAGGCGGTCGCCCGCATCCAGGCAATGGGCTACGACACCGGCAAGCTGCGCCGGGTGCCGCAGTCGGTGCGCTGAGCCCGCGCGAAGTGATGCTGCAGAACAGAATGATGCGAGCGCCGAATCGGCCGTTGCCCCATGAATGGGGGAATATAGGGCTGCCCGGCCTTTCACGGATTATCAATCCCGCTTTATGTGATTAATATCACTTAAAGGCATTTACTCCCATGCAATAAAGGCGGCGAAGATTCACCGGCCTCCGGCCACAGGGAGCGTGCCATGCAGGATGTCTCGCCGCATCAGTGCAAGGTTGTATCCGAACGGAAATGGTCGCTCAGCACGTTCATGGAGTTCTATGAGCGCGTATTGAGCCAGCGCATTTTCGGTCCCTACGGAAAGCTGCTGGCCGAGGAGATCGCTGGCGACATCCGGGCCGGTTTCAACGCGTCCGACGTCCTGGAGGTCGCCTGCGGCACCGGGGTCATCACCGCGAACCTTTACCAGCACCTGAGCAGGCCGCTCGGCCTACGGTTGGTCGCCACCGATCTCTCAGCGATCGCCGTGAACGTGGCACGCAGCGTGCTGAGCGATGAGGTGCAGCGCAACGTGCCCCTCCTTGCCGACGTGGACATGGCGGAGCTGCCCTTCGCCGACGCCAGCTTCGACGTCATCGTCTGCGGGTTCGGCCTGATGTTCCCGCCGGACAAGGCGCGCGTCGCCCGCGAGTTCAGGCGCGTGCTCCGCCCTGGCGGACGGGTCTACGCCACGGCATTCCACTACAACCAGCTGTTCGAGCTGGCCCGCGAACAGTCCCGGCAGCACTTCGGCATGCCCTCCCGGCTGATGGATGCAGCCCTGAGCCTGACCGACCCGTCGCCCATCACACGCGCGTTCGCGATCGAAGGACTTTCCCCACGCGATGGCGAGATGGCTGAACTGCGGCCCCTCGCGTTTGCCATGGGCGACGCCGATGTGCGCGAGTTCCTGTTCAACGCCTGCATCCTTCTGGAGGAGTTCAACCAGTGCGACGCCCCCAGCAGGGAGCGCTATCTGGACGCGATGCTGGACGCCGTCCATGCAGCAGTGCCAGACCGGCGTTACCAGGTGGAAGCCTGGTTGTTGCGCGGCTGTGTGGATGCTGCACACACTCCAGCGCAGGCCGCCCTCCGGGCGCCGGATTTCTCACCCCTGCTGGCGTTCCACCTGCCGCTGCAGCAGGATGCGCGCGCGATGCGCGGCTTCGAAAGCGCTCGTGCACAGTTCCTCGCCGACCACCCCGATTATCCCCATGATCAGGTCGAGGCCATGCGCCAGCAGGAGTATGCGCGGCTGGATGAGCAACAGGTGACCTATCTGGATCACGTGGGCGGAGCATTGCCACCCGACAGCCTGCTTGAGCAGGATTACCAGGCACTCAAGCGGACGATTCTCGGCAATCCGCACAGCGGATCGAAAGCATCCCAGGACGCACTGCATAGGGCGTGTGAGCAGATCCACGCCTTCTTCGGAACCACGCCGGAGGAGTACGAAATACTGTTCACCGCCAATGCCAGCAGCGCAATCCGTTTGGTGGCCGAGTCATTCCCGTTCCAGGCCGGGTCGCAGGCACTGCTGACCAAGGACAATCACACCTCGGTACACGGCTTGCGCGAGTACGCCACGGCGAAGGGCGCACAGGTGAAGTACATTCCGCTGGATGACGAGCTGCTGTTGCATGAAGGGCTGATGTGGCGCGCGTTGCAGCGGCTGCAGCCCGGCGCCCCGCATCTGCTCGCCTTTCCCGCGCAATCCAATGCGACCGGCGCCCGGCACGATCTGGCCTGGATCGAGCGGGCACAGGCGCATGGCGCGACGGTGCTGTGTGACGCGGCGGCCCTGGTGCCGCAATACCGGCTTGACTGCGGCCGTCATCACCCCGATTTCGTGGTGGCATCGTTCTACAAGATCTTCGGTTACCCCACCGGCGCAGGTTGCCTGCTCGCCCGGCGGGCCGCACTCGACCTGCTGAAACCGCCGTCGTTTGCCGGTGGTGGCGTGTGCTACTACTCCGGGCCATGGTCACCCACCGATCGCCTGCTGTACCGCGATGCGGGCCAGCGATTCGAAGTCGGCACGCCCAACTACGCCGCCTTCCCCGCCATCGCCAGAGGCTTTGAATTCGTGGCTGCGCTGGGCGGAGTGGAAGCGGTCGCGTTGCGCTCGCGTGCGTTGGCCGAGTGGCTGCAGGCGCAGCTGTCATCGCTTCGCCACCACATCGGCGGCGCGTTGCCGCTGTGCCGGATCTATGGCCCGCCCGCTGCGCAGCGGGGCGCGACGCTGATGCTGAACTTCTTCGACTGCTATGGCTCCATCCTGCCGCACGCCCGCGTCAAGCGCGCCGCAGACCGGTTCGGCATCACCCTGCGCAATGGCTGCTTCTGCAACCTGGGCGCCGTCCAGCAGGCGACCTACGCGACCGCAGGCGCCGAGCACTGTGAACTGGACAAGACCGGGAAGATTCTCGACTGCACCACATTCGACGAGAAGATCCTGGAGAAGGGTGATTGCGGTGCGGTCAGGATTTCGTTCGGGCTGGGATCGAATTTCACCGATGCCTATCGCTTCCTGCTGTTCGCCACCTGCCTGCTGGACACAGATGCTTCAGGCCTGGAATGTGTGATGGAGCAATCATCGGCACCGGCTCCGGAACCCCGGGTTGCCAGCACTGTGCAGGCTTGATCCGCTGCGGGGCCGTGCCCAGGCCGGACTGTCGCATCGCGGCGATGGGCTCCGGAACGGGGTGCCGCTGATCGGCCAGGCCTGATCAACCGCAGCCTGGCCTGTGACGCGAGATGAATGGGGGTCCACCCGGCCGCTAGCCGCATGCAGCCTGCCTCCTCTATAGTCAGCCGAGCACGACAGGCGTGGTGCCTGTCCGGCAACTACAGGGAGTGGGTCATGGGTCTGGTACAAGCGGTGAAGGGTGCAGTCGGCGGTGTGCTGGCCGACCAGTGGAAGGACTTCTACACCGTGCCGACCGGCCTGCCATCCACGGCAGCCCTGTTCGCGGCGGTGCCGCAGGGCACCAATGCCGGGCGCGGTTCGAACACCAGCGGCTCCTCCAACATCATCAGCAACGGTTCGAAGATCGTCGTGCCCGAGGGCTACGGCCTGCTGCTGTTGCAGGATGGCGCGATCACTGCCTTCGTGGCCGAGCCGGGTGGCTACGAATGGCGCTCGGACGATCTGAACTCGCAGTCGATCTTCGCCGGCGACGGCCTGGTCAGCACCTTCATCAAGCAGAGCTGGGAGCGCTTCAAGTTCGGCGGCCAGCCGGGCTCGCAGCAGGCCGCCTTCTTTGTTTCGCTGAAGGAACTGCCGGACAACCGCTTCGGCACCCAGTCGGAGATCTACTGGGACGACGGTTTCCTCAACACCCAGGTCGGCGCGGTCACCCGCGGTTCGTACACGCTGAAGATCGTCGACCCGATCCTGTTCGTGAAGAACTTCGTTCCGGCCAGCTACCTGCGGCCGGGCCAGGTGTTCGACTTCACCGACCTGGACAATGCTGCTGCCAGCCAGCTGTTCAATGAAGTGGTGGGTTCGCTGGCGCCGGCGTTCAGCCTGTACACCAACGATCCGGGCAAGGGCAACCGCATCACCAAGCTGCAGCAGGATTCGCTGGGCTTTGCGCAGAGCCTGTCGGCCGCCGTCGAACAGGGCTACCAGTGGAAGTCCGATCGTGGCCTGGCCATCGTCAAGACCGCCATCGTCTCGATCGAGTACGACGCCAACACCCGCGAGCTGCTGAAGACCGTGCAGCGCGCCGATGCGCTGTCCGGCTCGCGTGGCAATTCCAACCTGCAGGCCAGCGTCGCCCAGGGCATCCAGTCCGCCGGTGAGAACGGCGGTGCCGCCGGGCTTGTCGGCGTGGGCATGGCATCGGGCATGTTCGGCGCGGGCAACCTGCAGCAGCCGGCAACCCCGGCCGCCCCTGCCGCCGACGATCCGGTGGCCAAGCTGAAGAAGGCCAAGGAATTGCTCGACCTGGGCCTCATCACCCAGACCGACTACGACGCGCTGAAGGCCAAGGCGCTGGGACTGTAAGAAGACGCAGGACGCGCAACCACCATGTCCGATCCCAGAAACACGCCTCCGCCGCTGCCCGGTTCCGCTTCAGCACCCCCGCCCCTGCCGGCGGCGGTGCTGGACGGCCCCGGTTCGCCGCAGGATGTCCCTCCCCTGCCCGGCAGCTTCCCGCTGGATACTTCCAAGCTGCCTGAGGCCATCCGCAACGAAGTCGAGGCGCCCGACCCGGTCGCCATCGACACCGCTGCGGCCGAACTGAAAGACGGCCTCAACCGCTGCCCCAAGTGCGGCGCCACCGACATACGGCCCAAGCTGGGCACCGACATCCTGGTCTGCCTGTACTGCCGTCACCAATGGCATGGCGCGCGGGTGGAGGAGGAATTCGGGCTGGGCGAAGCCATCGACCAGCTGCGTGGCACCGTCATCGCATCGGGCGCACGCGATATCGATGCCGACACCTCGGCACTGATGACCTTCAAGTGCACCGGTTGCGGCGCCGAAGTCACGGTCAACACCGAAAGCACGATGACGGCGCGCTGCCACTGGTGCCGGCATGTGTTCGGCGTGAACGAACAGATCGCCAACGGCGCGGTGCCCGACGCCGTGCTGCCGTTCCATATCAAGAAGGAGGATGCGGTCGCGCGCATCCGCCAGTTCGTCGACAAGCGCCGGATGTTCGCGCTCAAGGCGTTCAAGGAACAGTTCACCCCGGAGAACGTGGTGGGCGTGTACCTGCCCTACATGATCGTCGACGGCAATGTCAGCGCAGCGGTGGCTGGCAAGGGTGAGATCAAGACCCGCGAGTACACCCGTGGCACCGAGAAGAACAAGCAGACCTACTACGACGCGGATATCTACCAGGTGGAACGCCAGGTCGATTTCACCGTGGACGACCTGCCGCTGGAATCCTCTGCCGAGCGCGGCAACCTGGACACGCGCGCCAACACCAACAACATCATCAACACGATTCTGCCGTTCGACACCAAGAACGCGGTGAAGTGGAACGCCTCGTACCTGGCCGGGTTCACTTCGGAAAAGCGCAACCTGGACGTCGAAAAGCTGCGGCCGCGCCTGGAAGACCAGCTGCTGTCGATCGCCCGCGCGCAGGTGGAAGGCACGGTGCGCCGTTACGACCGTGGCGTGCGCTGGGAACAGGAGCAACTGGAAGTGCACGGCACCCGCTGGGTGGCCATGTACCTGCCGGTGTGGCTGTATTCGTACCACCAGCCCGGCAGGAACGGCGGCATGCTGCACTACATCGCGGTGAACGGCCGGACCGGTGAAACCATGGGCAGCGTGCCGGTGCAGCAGTGGAAGATGCTGCTGGCGGCGCTGACCGCAGGTACGATCATCGAAGCCCTCGCAATTGCCTTCCTGGTGGCCAGCACATGAGTGATGACAGTGGTCTTTGGTTGTTGGCCGCAGGCCCGGCCGGCGCAACTGCGCTGTACTGGGCGCTGTACCGCTTCTACCGCAATACCGACAAATCGCATTCGTTCGAGCACGAGACCGAGATCGATGCCAAGCCGGTGACCGGCTCGGATCGCCGGGTCGATTCGATCTCGGGCACGCAGGAAAAGCGGATCCGCGGCGACAACGTGTATGAGTATCGAAAGCGGGTAGCGCGGGTGAGCAGCGGAGACGATTGAACGCTCCGCCAGCGCTTCGGGGGCTGGGACCCTCCCAGCCTTCGAAGCAAACTGGAACGTCAGGTGGCCGTACGTCCCGATGCCCCTCGATTCAGTCCGGCGCCACCTCTCCGTTGATCTGCTGCATCACTGAGCGCTTGCCGTCACTGGCAGGCATCGCCCGCACCAGGTTGCGCAGCAGCCGCAGGTCCTGCTGCCGGCCAAGCTCGTCGCTGAGCCGATGCAGCGCCTTGTAACGATGCCCCGGGGCGTGCACCGGCCTGCTGTGCGGCACGTGCAGCTGCAGGTCGCAGGCGATATCCAGTTGCATGCGCAGCCTGCGCACGCGTCGGCGCCAGCGGTGGACCGCCGCGGCACCGCCGTCGCGTTTCGCCCGTGCGGCAGCCTTGTCCACGCGGCGCCAGCTACGCTCAAGATTCTGGCGCAGCGGGCCACGCCGCAGCTGATGCCAGGGTTGGACCGCCAACTGCTGCTGCACCGCTGCCAGGACACGCAGGCGGCGTGCAAACCCCGGGTCACGCTGCAGGGTCGCCTGCAGCAGCCCCTCACGACGCAGGACCAGCATCCGGATGACGCCGTTCCATCGCGGATCGGCAACCCGCTCCTGCAGTTGCCGGGCGACCTCGACCACCACATGCGCATCACGGAGGCGGGACAGGCCATCACCCAGGCGCTTCAATCCCAGGTCGGCAGCCTCGACGTCCAGCGCTGCGTGCTCCAGCAGCGCCAACAGGGACCGCAATCGGCGGATGGCCTTGCGCGCGGAATGGATGGCCGGGTGCGGGTCGGATGCCGACGACAACGCCGCAGCGATCGCGGCACACTCATGCAGCGCTCTCTGGCGAAAGGCCTCGCCGGCTTCTGCTGCGGACATCGATGTTCCCTGCCGGGATGGGAGCGGCAGTGTAGCCTGCTCACCGTCGGGCACCGGCACCACGCAGCCGTGACGCGGCGCTGCCTAGACTTGCGCCCCTTCGCCCGTGCTGATCCCGCCACGCTGGCGCAGCACCCCTCCTCCCGCTCGAGATCAACGTGACGTCCCTGCCCTCATTTGCCACCCGCGACAGCCGGGCCACCGACAGCGTCAACATGGCACTGGCCGCCGGGGCCATCGTCGGCACCTGGTTCTGGGACGTCCAGGCCGACCAGCTCACGGTCGATGAAGCCCTGGCCCGCGCCTTCGGCCTGGACCCGGCAATGGCGCAGCGGAAACTGCACCTGCAGGACGTACTGGGCGCCGTGCATCCCGATGACCTGCCCGCGCTGTCGGCGGCGATTGAGCAGACCGTGCAGACGGGCGGGCGCTTTGCCCACCAGTACCGCGCGCGCGCCACCGATGGCAGCTATCACTGGCTGGAAAGCATCGGCAGGGTCGATATGGATGCCCAGGGCCGCGCGCTGGGTTTCCCGGGCGTGCTGATCGACATCGATGAGCGCCTGCGCGTCGAGGCCGAGCGCGACCAGGCGCAGGCGCTGCTGCGCTCGTTCGTGGAGGCGGCACCGGGCGTGATGTATGCCAAGGACCGGCAAGGCCGGCTGCTGATCGGCAACCACGGCACCACCGAGCTGATCGGCCTGCCGCCGGGAGAATATATCGGGCGCACCGATGCCGAGCTGTTGGGCGACCCCGCCCAGGCGGCGTCGGTGATGGCGACCGACGAGCGCATCATGTCCAGCGGCAACAGCGAGCAGCTGGAGGAGGAAGTGAGCTTCCCCGATGGTCGCCGGGCCTGGTGGCTGTCGACCAAATCGCCGCTGCGCGACGCCGATGGCGCCGTGATCGGCCTGGTCGGTACGTCGCTGGACATCACCGACCGCAAGGCCGCCGAAGCCGAGCGTCGCGATATCGAAGAACGCTACCGGCTGGCCGCACAGGCCACCAACGATGCCATCTGGGATTGGCGCATCGCCGATGGCCAGGTGATCTGGAACGAAGCGCTGGCCAGCCTGTTCGGCCACACGGAAAAGAACACGACCGCGCAATGGTGGCTGCAGCACATCCACCCCGATGACCGCGCGCGTATCGATCACGGCATCCACGCCGTGATAGACGGGAACGGCAGCGGCTGGACGGACGAGTACCGTTTCCAGCGCGCGGATGGCAGTTATGCGTCGGTGCTGGATCGCGGAACGGTCCTGCGCGACGCCGATGGCACCCCGCTGCGGATGATCGGGGCCATGCTGGATCTCTCCGGTCGGAAGGCCGCCGAAGCGGCGCTGGCCGACAGCGAAGAGCGCCTGCGGCTGGCCACCGAAGCAGGCGAGCAAGGGTTCTGGGACGTGGACATGGTGCAGGACGTGCTGATCTGGCCGGCGCGCACCAAGGCCATGTTCGGCATCTCCGCCGGTGCTTCGGTGACCATGGACGACTTCCGTGCCGGGCTGCACCCGGACGACCGCGCGGCAACCCTGGCCGCGTTCGCCGCCGCCTGCGATCCCGAGCGGCGCGAGACCTATGACGTGGAGTACCGCACCGTCGGCAAGGAGGATGGCATCGTCCGCTGGGTCGCCGCCAAGGGCCGCGGCATCTTCGAGTTCGGCAGGTGCGTGCGCGTGCTGGGCGTGGCCATCGACATCACCGCGCGGAAGGCCGCCGACGCGCGCCTGCAGGAGCTGAACGGGCAGCTGGAGGCACGTGTTCGGGCCGAAGTCGCCGAGCGCCTGCGGGTGGAAGAGGCGCTTCGGCAGAGCCGCAAGATGGAGGCGGTCGGCCAGCTGACCGGTGGTATCGCCCATGACTTCAACAACATGCTGGCGACGGTGATCGGGCCGCTCGACCTGCTGGCGCTGCGCCTCGGCGACAGCGACGCGCGCGCCAGCCGGTACATTGAAATGGCCCTTGATGGCGCGCAGCGCGCCGCCCAGCTGACCCAGCGCCTGCTTGCGTTCTCGCGCCAGCAACCGCTGCAGCCGGTGGCGATGGATGCCAACCGCCTGGTGGCCGGCATGACCGACCTGCTGGTGCATTCCCTTGGCAGCAGCATCATCCTTGAAACCGCACTCGGCGCGGGCCTGTGGTGGACCCATGCCGACGCCAACCAGCTGGAGAACGTGGTCCTGAACCTGGCGGTCAACGCGCGCGATGCGATGCCCTCCGGCGGCCGATTGAAGATCGAGACCCGCAACCAGCGCGTCGACCTCGACACCGCATCGGCGCATGCGGGCGTGCCTGCAGGGGACTACGTCGTGATCGCGGTGACCGACGACGGCAACGGGATGACGCCGGAGGTGATGGCGCGCGCGTTCGATCCGTTCTTCACCACCAAGCAGGTCGGCCAGGGCACCGGGCTCGGGCTGTCGCAGGTGTATGGCTTCGTCCAGCAATCGGCCGGGCATGTGAAACTCGATTCCGCGCCCGGCAAAGGGACGCGGGTACAGGTCTACCTGCCGCGGCTGCTGGCCGACGTCGACATGCCCGCTGCCGCATCGGATGACGATGCGCCGGCCCTGCACGGTGGGCGCGAGCACATTCTCGTCGTGGACGATGATGCGGCCGTCCGCGCGTTCTCGGTCGATGCCCTCACTGAACTCGGCTATCGGGTACTGGCCGCAGATGGCGCCGCCAGCGCCTTGGCGCTGCTGCAGGCCCATCCAGAGGTCGCGCTGTTGTTTACCGACGTGGTGATGCCCGAGGTCAATGGACGGCAGCTGGCCGAGCAGGCACGCGCGCGCCATCCGCAGCTGAAGGTGCTGTTCGCCACCGGCAACAGCCGCAACGCGCTGGTCGACAACAACGTGCTGGATGCGCAGGTTCACTTGATCGGCAAACCGTTCACCATCGGCGAACTGGCCTCGCGGGTAAGGATCGCGCTGGCCGGCGATGGCTGAAGGCCGCCACGCAGGTTGCGCCGCAGCCGGCAGCGGATGAATGCGCGACCGGGTCATGCTTCACCGCATGCCTACCGCGGCACCGCCATGCTGTCCCGGCATTGAATCCGCCAGCCAGCCTGCCGCAGCCAGCGAGGAGCCACGATGAGCCCACCGTCACACCTTCCCCTTTCGCGCCGGGAACTGCTGAAGTTGAGCGCGGGATCGGCCACCACCATGGCCCTGCCTGCCGTGGTCGCTGCGGCGGAGCCGGACCGGACCGGTGCACGGGCACCGGAACTGATGCAGGTGGACTTCGAGGTCAACGGAACAGCGCGATCGCTGCGGCTGGACACCCGCGTCACCCTGCTCGACGCCCTGCGTGAGCACCTGCACCTGACCGGCAGCAAGAAGGGCTGCGACCACGGCCAGTGCGGTGCCTGCACGGTGCTGGTGGACGGCCGGCGCATCAATGCCTGCCTGACGCTGGCGGTGATGCACCAGGGCGCGAAGATCACCACCATCGAAGGCCTCGGCACGCCAGACCGGCTGCACGCGATGCAGGCGGCCTTCGTCAAGCATGACGGTTTCCAGTGCGGCTACTGCACCCCGGGGCAGATCTGCTCGGCCGTCGCCGTGCTGCAGGAAATCAAGGCCGGCATACCGAGCCACGTCAGCGCCGCGTTGGACGCTCCCAGCGCCTTCACCGCCGAAGAACTGCGCGAGCGCATGAGCGGCAACATCTGCCGGTGTGGCGCCTATTCCAACATCATCGAGGCCATCCAGGACGTCGGGGAGGCCAGCGCATGAGAGCTTTCAGCTACGAGCGCGCCCGCTCTCCCGCCGAGGCGGCAGCGGCAGCGGCGCGTACCCAGGGCGCTAGGTTCATTGCCGGCGGCACCAACCTGCTGGACCTGATGAAACTGGAGATCGAGACGCCCGCCCACCTGATCGACGTCAACGGGCTGGATCTGGACACCATCGAGCCCACCAGCGAGGGAGGCCTGCGCGTCGGCGCGCTGGTACGCAATACCGATCTGGCGGCCGACCGGCGCATCCGGCGCGACTATGCGGTGCTGACCCGCGCACTGGTGTCCGGCGCATCGGGTCAACTGCGCAACAAGGCCACCACCGCCGGCAACCTGCTGCAACGCACCCGCTGCCCCTATTTCTACGACACCGCACAGCCCTGCAACAAGCGGCTGCCCGGCAGTGGCTGCGGCGCGCGCGAAGGTTTCAGCCGGCAATTGGCCGTGATCGGCGCCAGCGAGCACTGCATCGCCACCCACCCCAGCGACATGGCGGTGGCGATGATGGCGCTGGATGCATCGGTGGAGACCGTCCGCGCCGACGGATCGCGCCGGAACATCGCGCTGGACGCCCTGTATCGCGCTCCTGGCCGTACGCCGCATATCGACACCATGCTGGACAAGGGCGAGCTGATCGCCGCCGTGATCCTGCCGCCGCCCCCGGGTGGCGTGCACGTGTACCGGAAGGTACGCGACCGCGCATCGTATGCGTTCGCCCTGGTGTCGGTGGCGGCGATCCTGCGGCCCGACGGCAGCGGCCGGATCGCCCTTGGCGGTGTCGCGCACAAGCCGTGGCACAGCGCTGCGGCCGATGCGGCCCTGCCGCAGGGCGCCGCCGCCGTGATGTCGGTGCTGCTGCAGGGTGCTGCGCCCACCGCACAGAACGCTTTCAAACTGGCGCTGGCCGAACGCACATTGGCTTCCATCCTGCAGGACGTGAGGGCCGAGGCATGAAATTCGACACCCCCGCAGGCCGCAATCCGATCGATGCGCAGACCGTCATCGGCAAGCCGCACGATCGCATCGACGGCCCGTTGAAGGTCACCGGCAAGGCCACCTACGCACACGAATGGCATGACGCCACCCCGTCCGCCCCCGCCTATGGCGTGGTGGTCGGGGCGGGCATTGCCACCGGCACCGTGACCCGCATGGAGCTGGACGCAGCGCGGCGCTCGCCCGGCGTTCTGGCCATCGTCACCGCCGACACCGCCGGGCCGCTGCATCCGGTCAAGCGCAACGCGGCGCCGCTGCTGGGTGGTCCGAAGGTGCACCACTATCACCAGGCACTGGCGGTGGTGGTGGCCGAAACGTTCGAACAGGCCCGGGCTGCGGCCGGACAGATCCGCATCCGCTATGCCCCGCAGCGCGGCCGCTTCGATCTAGCGGAGGCCAAGCAGGCAGGCGCTTCCCTGCAGACGCCGGAGCCCGATGCGCGCGTCGGCGATTTCGAGAAGGCCTTCAGCCAGGCGGCGGTTACGCTCGATGCGACCTACCACACCCCGGACCAGTCGCACGCAATGATGGAGCCGCACGCGACGATGGCCGCCTGGGAAGGCGACCAGCTGACGGTGTGGACCTCCAACCAGATGATCGACTGGGGCCGCACCGATCTGGCCCGCACCCTGGGCATCGCCAAGGACAAGGTACGGCTGGTGTCGCCCTACATCGGCGGCGGCTTTGGCGGAAAGCTGTTCCTGCGCTCCGATGCGCTGCTGGCCGCGCTCGCCGCACGCGCTGCCAAGCGGCCGGTGAAAGTGGCCCTGCAGCGGCCGCTGATCGCCAACAACACCACGCACCGCCCGGCCACGCTGCAGCGCATCCGGCTGGGCGCAACGCCGGAAGGAAGCCTGACCGCCATCGGTCACGAATCATGGTCGGGCAACCTGCCAGGGGGCTCGCCGGAGGAAGCGGTGCAGCAGACCCGCTTGCTGTATGCGGGGCCCAACCGCTTGGCCGCACTGCGCCTGGCCACCCTCGACCTGCCCGAAGGCAATGCCATGCGCGCGCCGGGCGAAACGCCGGGACTGATGGCGCTGGAAATCGCCATGGACGAAATGGCCATCAAGCTCGGCCTGGACCCGATCGAATTCCGTATCCGCAACGACACCCAGGTCGACCCGTCCAATCCCGAGCGCCCCTTTTCACAGCGGCAGCTGGTGCAGTGCCTGCGCACGGGCGCCGAACGGTTCGGCTGGCAGCGGCGCAGCGCCACCCCGGGCGCCGTGCGCGACGGACGCTGGCTGGTCGGCATGGGCGTGGCGGCAGGCTTCCGCAACAACCTGGTGATGAAATCCGGCGCACGCGTGCGCCTGGCCGCTGATGGCCAGGTCACCGTGGAAACCGACATGACCGACATCGGCACCGGCAGCTACACCATCATCGGCCAGACGGCCGCGGAAATGCTCGGCGTTCCGTTGCAGCAGGTCACGGTCAAGCTGGGCGATTCCCGTTATCCCGTGGCTGCCGGTTCCGGTGGCCAGTGGGGCGCCAACAGCTCCACCGCAGGCGTCTACGCCGCATGCATGGCACTGCGTACGAAGGTCGCGCAGGCGCTGGGAATGGACCCGGCGGCAGCGCAGTTCGAAGCAGGCAGGGTGACGGCAGGGGGCCGCAGCCGCGCCCTTGCCGATGCCGCTCAGGCCGGCGAGCTGGTGGCCGAAGACAGCATCGAGTTCGACACGCTGCAGGAGAAGTACCAGCAGTCCACCTTCGCCGCGCATTTCGTCGAGGTGGGCGTGGATGTGGCCTCGGGCGAAAGCCGGATCCGCCGCATGCTGGCCGTGTGCGCAGCCGGCCGCATCCTCAACCCGAAGACCGCGCGCAGCCAGGTGATCGGCGCGATGACGATGGGCATCGGCGCAGCGCTGTCGGAGGAACTGGTGGTGGATCGGCGGCTGGGGTTCTTCGTCAATCACGACCTGGCCGGCTACGAAGTACCCGTGCATGCCGACGTGCCGCACCAGGAGGTGGTGTTCCTCGATGAAAGCGATGCGGTGTCGTCGCCGATGAAGGCCAAGGGCGTTGGCGAGCTGGGCCTGTGCGGCGTAAGCGCGGCAGTGGCCAACGCGGTGTACAACGCGACCGGAATCCGCGTGCGCGACTATCCACTGACCCTGGACAAGCTGCTCGCCGGCCTGCCGGACATCGCATGACCAGTGCGCTCCACCCTGCCCCGTTGGATCTGGATGGCGGCAACCCGCGCCCGGTGCTGCAGGCCGCCGCCGACGCGGCGCGAACCGGCCGTGCGGCTGCATTGGCAGTGGTGCTGCAGACGGAAGGGTCCAGCTACAGCCGCGCGGGCACCTGTGCGCTGTTCGAACCGGGTCGACAGGTGGGCTGGCTGAGCGGCGGCTGCCTGGAACCGGAGCTGGCGCGACAGGCCGCCAACGCGGTGGATGCCGGGCGCATTGCATGGATGGAGATCGACAGCCGAGACGACGCTGCGCTGTTCTCCGGCAATGCCACCGGATGCCGGGGTCGCCAGTGGCTGGCACTGCTTCCGTTGCCGCAGCTCGGCGGCATCGAACAGCTTCTCGATGCGTGGCTGCAAGGGCCGCACATGCTGCACCTGGCACTGCAGGCTGATGGACGGCTGGACGCCCGCTGCGCCGGCTTCACCTTCACCCGCACGGTGCCCCCTGCCGCCCTGCAGCCGCTGGACGGCAGCCACCGCTGGCGGCTGCAGTGGCACCGGTCGCCTGTCGTGCACGTGCACGGAGCAGGCCCGGAGGCCGCGCTTCTGCTACCCCTGCTGGACCAGCTGGGCTGGTGCGCGCATGTCGAGGAACCGCGACCCCGTTGGCGCGAGCACCTGCCCCTTGCCGCTGGTTCGTATTGTTCTTCCGCTGCCGCCGGCGTGGCCGATGCCGCACTCGTGATGCATCACAATTTCGAGCTCGACCGTGAAGCGCTCGAACGGCTGGCAGGCTCGCGCGTGCCCTTCATCGGGCTGTTGGGGCCACGCCGTCGCAAGGACGACCTTTTCAGCGTACTGGATACCCATACGCGCCGTGCGCTGGAACCGCGCCTGCGCTCACCGATCGGCCTGCCCCTGGGCGGACGTGGTCCCGAAGCGATTGCCTTGAGCATTGCCGCGCAGCTGCAGGCATGGCGGCACGGAACGCCCCTGGCCACGCCATGACCGGGCATGCGGCCGTGGTGCTCGCGGCCGGGTGCAGCCAGCGCCTGGGGCAGCCCAAGCAGCTGCTGCGCGCGGGCGGAGAGACGCTGTTGCGACGCAGCGTGCGGCTGGCGCTGGAAACCTTGCCGGACACGCTGGTGGTGGTACTGCCCCAGCACCCACGCTTCGAAGAAGAACTGCACGGCCTGCCGGCGCAGCGGCTGCGCAATCCCAACCCCGGGCTCGGCATCGGCGGCAGCCTGTCGCTGGCCGCTACCCACGTGCACAGCGCCGCCAGGGTGCTGGTGATGATCTGCGATCAACCGACGCTGCGCGTGGAGCACCTGCGCGCACTGCTGGGCGCGGCAACCGCTGCACCGTCCGGCTGCGCCGCCACGGTACTGGGCGACACCATCGGCGTGCCGGCGGTGGTGCCGGGCACTTGGTTTGCCGGAACAGGACTGCAACCTGCAGACGGGGGATTTGGCCGGCGGCTGCGGCAGACCGAGGGCATTGCGCGCTGCTCCGGCGCCGGGCTGGAATGCGATATCGATACGCCCGAGGACCTGCGCCGCGCGCGCGCGCTCGGCTGGCTGGATCCTGCGTCCGCCTGAGGGCGGCGGCGACAGTTGAACTGGCCCGACCGGGCTGCGCGGACGCTTGGCATACACGCTGCGCGGACGCTCCGCCGCGCAGGATGGTGCGCCCGCTACCTGCCAGCATTCCCGCACATGGCCGCACCCTCAGGCTCCCGCCTTGTCATCTACGCCGCGCTGGCCGGCAACCTCGCCATCGCCGTTGCCAAGTTCATCGCCGCCGGCCTGTCCGGCAGCTCCGCGATGCTCAGCGAAGGCGTGCATTCGCTGGTCGATACCCTCAACGAGGTGCTGCTGCTGTACGGTCTGCGCCGTGCCGAAAAGGCCCCCGACACCCTGCACCCGTTCGGCTACGGTCGCGAGCTGTACTTCTGGAGCTTCATCGTCGCCTTGCTGGTCTTTGCCGCCGGCGCCGGTGTGTCGGCCTATGAGGGCATCCAGCACATCCGCCAGCCGGAACCGGCCACCAACCACGCCATCAGCTACAGCGTGCTGGGTATTTCCATCCTGTTCGAAGGCGCCTCCTGGTGGGTTGCACTGCGCGAGTTCCGGCGCAGCAAGGGCACGCTGGGCTATTTCGAGGCGTTCCGCCGCAGCAAGGACCCCTCCACCTTCACCGTGTTGCTGGAGGACAGTGCCGCCCTGCTCGGCCTCGGCTTTGCCCTGGTCGGGTTGCTGGCCGCGCAGCTGCTGGAAATGCCGGTACTGGATGGGGTCGCCTCGTTGTGCATTGCCGGCGTGCTGGCGCTGACCGCATTCCTGCTGGCGCGGGAAACCAAGGGCCTGCTGGTGGGCGAGCCTGCGCACCCGGCCGTTGCCCAGCGCATCATGGCGGTGGCCGTGACCGATCCGGACCTGCGCCGTGCCAATGGCGTGACCACCATGCAGATGGGCCCGGAGCAGGTGGTGGCCATGCTCAGTGCCGAATTCGAGGACGACCGCACCACCCCGCAGATCGAAGCCTGCATCACCCGCATCGAGGGTGCGGTGAAGCAGGAGTTCCCGGAACTGGTGGCGCTGTTCGTGAAACCGCAGACGCCGGAAGTCTTCGCCAGGCGGCGCGCGGCGCTGGCTGACCCGGAGTGAATCGATGGCGGCGGCTTCACCCGCTGCACGCCACACTGGAGCAGGATTGGGAAGCGAGCACTGCCGCAACATGATGGATTGGCTGCCGGATACCTGGATACCGATACCCCGCACCTTCTACCGGCGCCCGTCGACGGTGGTTGCACCGGACCTGCTCAACAAGCTGCTGGTGCGCAGCGACGGCCGTGCAGCGCGTATCGTCGAAGTCGAAGCCTACGCCGGCAGTGAGGATCCGGCTGCCCATTCGTATCGTGGCAGGACCGCACGCAACGCCAGCATGTTTGGCGAGGCCGGGCACCTGTATGTGTATTTCACCTACGGCATGCACTGGGGCAGCAATGTGGTCTGCGGCGAGGTCGGCGAGGGTGTTGCGGTACTGCTGCGCGCGGCAGAGCCGGTGGCCGGACAGGAACGGATGTACCCACTGCGGCCAGCTGCCCGCCACGATCACGACCTCGCCAGCGGTCCCGGCAAACTGTCGCAGGCGTTCGGCCTGGACCGGCGCGTTGATGGCGCCGATCTGGTCACCGCCAGCCACGGCATCACCCTCGTGGATGACGGCACGCGGCCCCCCGACGATCCGGTGGTAGGCCCACGCATCGGCATCACCCGGGCAGTGGATTTTCCTTGGCGCTGGCATGTTCGCGATCATCGTCACATTTCAGTGCGCCCTGCCCGCGCCTCAACGCGAAGGAGCCCCCGATGACACCTCTCGACAAACCGCTGCGCCGTGAACTGACCATCGCCGGCCAGGCCTATACGCTGACCCTGGACCCGAGCGGACTGAAGCTGGTCGAGAAGGGACGGCGGAAGGGCCTGGAACTGCGCTGGGAAGACCTCGTCTCCGGTGACGCCGCGTTGGCCAGCGCCCTGCAGGCGTCCCTGCAACAGCCATGAGCAGGCGCATCACGACGGCATCACTGCCGTACGCAGGGCGCTAACAGACCGGGTACTAGCGTGGACAGCCATGGATGAGGCCACCCGACTTCGCGAAATCGAACGGCTGGGCGTGCTCGATACGCCGCCCGAGCCGGTGTTCGATGCCATCGTCGCCGCCGCGCGCGCCGCCACCGGCATGCCCATCGGCCTGGTCTCCATCGTTGCCGAACAACGGCAATGGTTCAAATCCAGCATCGGCCTGGGCGATGTCAGCGAAACGCCGCGCTCCATCTCGTTCTGTACCTACGCCATCGAACAGGACGCGCTGCTGGAGATTCCGGATGCGCGGCAGGATCCGCGCTTCGCCCACAACCCGTTGGTCACCGCCGGGCCCAGGGTGCGCCACTATGCCGGCATCCCTCTGGCCACTGCCCATGGCGCGCGCATCGGCACGCTGTGCCTGCTCGACACCCTGCCTGGCGTGCTGTCGCCGTCGCAGCGTGAGCTGATGGTCCATCTTGGCCGGGTTACCACCCAGGTGCTGGAGCAGCGCAGTGCGCTGTTGCGGCAGATCGACCAGGCACAGGCGCTGCATCGCGATCTCAAGCGCAGCGAGGACTTCCTGGAACGTACCAACACCGCCGCCAAGGTCGGCGGCTGGGAGCTGGAGCTGGCCACCCGCGAAGTGCGCTGGACACGCGAGACCAAGCAGATCCACGGCGTGCGTTCCAGCTACCAGCCAACATTCGAATCGGCCCTGTCGTTCTATCGTCCGGACAGCCGCAGCATCATCCAGGCGGCAGTGCAGCGCTGCACCGAACAGGGCACGCCCTGGGAAGTGCAGCTGCCGATGACCACCGCCGATGGCCGCAGCATCTGGACCCGCGTGGTGGGCACCCGGCAACAGGTGGAGGGCCTGCCACGGCTGGTCGGTGCCATCCAGGACATCACCGAAGAACGCGCGGTGGTGGACGCGCTGGAAGCCAGCGAAGTGCGTTATCGCCGCCTCTTCCACTACAGCCTGGGCCTGATCTGCACGCACACGCTGGACGGCACCGTGACATCGGTGAATCCGGCAGCCGTGCAGTCGCTGGGCTACCCGGAAAGCGAGATGGTTGGCCGCAGCCTGTGCGACCTGATGCCGCCGGAAAAGCGCGAGGCGTTCAAGGCCTACCTGCGGCGCATCGAAGCCAACCATACCGACGCAGGCGTGATCGAACTGCTCGCCGCCGATGGCACCCGCCGCTACTGGGCGTACAACAACGTACTGGACACCGAGACCCATCCCCCGTTCGTGCTCGGCCACGCCCAGGACGTGACCGCGCTGCGCCTGCAGGAAGAGCGCTTGCGCGAACTGTCGCTGAAGGATCCGCTGACCCAGTGCCACAACCGCCGGTACCTGCATCGGCTCGACGACGTCGCCTCACGGTCGTGGGCCTGCCTGGTGTTCGACTTGGATCACTTCAAACAGGTCAACGACACCCTGGGGCACCGTCGTGGCGACACGGTGCTGGTCGAGTTCGCCGACTTCCTGCGCGCGCCGCTGCGGGCCAATGAGGCGGCAGTGCGGTTGGGCGGCGACGAGTTCCTGGTGGCGCTGATCGAACCGGCGGCCGGGCGGCTGGCTGCGCTGGAAGCCTGGTATGCGGGCAACGCCGCGCGTGCTCCCACCGCGTTCTCGATGGGCGCCGCCGTCAACGTCCCCGGCGAACCCGTGGCGGAAACCATCCACAAGGCCGACAGCCGGCTGTATCGCACGCGGGCCAGGGTACGTCGCGAGATGCGTCCGCCGGGCAGCGCCGACTAGCGGGTAACGGTGACCCACACAGGGGCATGATCGCTGGCCTTCTCCTGCAGCCGCACCCAACGATCGACACCCGCATCCTGAAGCCGTTTGGCCAGTACCGGGTTCAGCAGCAGATGATCGATGCGCAGGCCGCGATCGCGTTCGGCGTGCTGACGGAAATAGTCCCAGAAGGTGTAGATGCGCTGGTCGCCATGCACCGTGCGCAGGGCGTCGGTCCACCCCTGCGCCAGCAGCTGCTGGAAGGCATCGCGGACCTCCGGCTGCATGAGCGCATCGCGCCGCCACGAGGCCGGGTCGTACACATCCTCGTCGTCTGGAATGACATTGAAATCCCCCAGCAGCAGTGCCGGGTGCGGAAGATCGACCAGGGTGCGCGCATGGCGGATCAGCCGCTGCATCCATCGCAGCTTGTAGTCGAACTTCGGCCCCGGCTGGGGATTGCCGTTGGGCAGGTACAGCGCCGCAACCACAACGCCATGCACGGCAGCTTCCAGGTACCGGCTCTGCGTATCGGCCGGTTCGCCGGGCAGGCGGCGCCGGCTTTCGATCGGCATGGCATCGCGGGCCAGTATCGCCACTCCGTTCCAGCGCGCCTCACCCAGCCACAGTGCGCCATACCCTGCCCGCTCCAGCGCGTCGACCGGAAAGGCGGCATCGACCGCCTTCAGCTCCTGCAGTGCCACCACGTCAGGCGCTTCACGCTGCAACCAGGACAGCAGATGCGGCAAGCGCGTGCCGATGCCATTGACGTTGAACGTGGCAATGCGCAGTGTCTTGCGGCGAGCCATTGCGGAAGTACCCGGGCGGCGGGCCTGCAGTATTGGCGAGGCGGCATGCAGGCAGCGTGGAGGACGCCGCACGCACGATCACGGCGTTGCCGGGCCCGTCCCTGGCAGGAAGTTCGCCATCCGCTCCAGCTCGTCCTCCAGCGCATTGCTGAATGCCACGTCCCTTGGTGCGCTGCCATCGACATAACCGAAGCTGGGCTGCAGCTGCCCATCCTTCGCCGCGACATTGGCCCAGCCGATCACCTGGTCGCGCCACAACAGCGGCAGCGCGTAGTAGCCGAAGCGACGCTTGGCCGCCGGGGTGTAGGCCTCGAACCGATAGACCCAGCCCCAGAGCAGTTCGAACCGTCGCCGATCCCAGGCCACCGGATCGAACGGCGCGAGCAGCCGCACCTGTTCATCGGCCTGGTAGCGCCGCGAACGGGGGTTCTCGTCGGCCGGCCAGTACCAGGTGGTTCCATCGATGCTGCAGCCCGCCAGCTGCTCGCGCGCCAACCGCAGTGCCTGCTGGATCTCCTCCGCCAGATGCGGTGCGCCATAGCCCAGAAGCCGCGCCAGATAGGTGAGGCTCGCCGAAGGCAGCGGCGCATACTTGCGCACCACCAGATCGATCAGTGCCGTGGCGCGCTGCAGGCGTGCAGCCTTGCCGCCATCGGCCGGGGCATGTGCCGCAACGGCATAGATGCGGGTACCGCTGTCACGACGATGGATGCGCAGCATGCCGCGATAGTGCATGCCGTCCAGCAGGTGGGTGCTGGCATTGCTGGTGCCGCCCCAGTAGTTGGTCACCCGGCCATGCGCGAACGCCTGGTCGACTTCGCGCGGATGCACCGCCCCCCGCTCCTGCACGAACGCCAGCACGTCGGCTGCCTTGCGCCGCGTGCTCGCGTCCCATGGCCTGCGGGACACCCGGGGATGCATCAGGGACAGGTGTTCACGCGGCAGGAAGCCGTAGTTGACCAGGAAGTCTTCCTCGATCGGCAGTCGGCTGTAGCGGCGCTCCAGGTCCCCGGCCCGGTAGCCCTTCACCCGGTGCCGCAGGGTCAGGTCCTGGGCGCGTGCGGGCGCACGGATGGGGTCGGCCTGCACGAAGCCCAGCCGACGGATCGCTGTCAGCAACGTGGTGGGCGTGAACAGCGTGCGGGCTACGGCGTAGCGGCGCAGATCATCGAGGGTCGGCGAGGTCGGCATGGGCCGATTGTAGGGCTGCCGGCCGCCCCGCTGCAGGACGTCATCCGCGCAAGGCGCGCCTGGCCTTACTCGGCCACGATGCGGGCATCGTCGCCGGTGCCGTCCACGATGACCCGGCTGCCGACCTGCAGGCCTGCGACCTGTTCACGCAACTGCGTGGTTGACAGCACACGGCCCTCGTCCAGGCGCACCTTCACCATGTAGCGGGTGGTGGGGCCTTCGCCGGCGATCTTCTCGCCGATGGAGCCACCGATCTTGTCGCCACTGTTGGCGGCGACATTGGTGACCACATAGCCTGCTTCGGTCTGCCCGGCACTGCTGAGGCCGACACCCGCCAGAACACCGCCGATCTTGCCCAGCCGCTCGCCGATGCTGCGGCCGCGCTTGGTGCGTTCGGAGGTGTCCTCGCCTCGATTCTCGATCGGCTGCATGTCTTCGACCACACCATGCCGAGGCTTGGCCCAGGCGGTCGGCATCAACAGTGATGCGCCGATCGCCAGGGCCAGCAGTCCGGCAACACGGAAGGGGGTGTGCTGTCTCATGTCAGTGTCCTTGGTTGCGGGAAGCGGTCGGGGTTGACCTGCCTGGGCGACGCGCGTCCGGGCCGACGATATCGGTATCGCAGTGGGGCCCGCGGTGCTGCCAGCTCCGTACCACGCCATCACGGTCGGCGATGTAGGTGATGTCGCAGCGGTGTTGCTCGGCATGGTGCACGTCCTCGACGATGATCGGTGCGAACACCGGACGCTCGCCGCTGGTACCGGTCGGTTCCATGTACAGGAACTCGCCACCGCCCACCTTCACCTGCTCGGTGTAGGCCGGTACGACCGTGCGCCAGGTGTAGCGTGTTTCCAGCGTTGCATCGTCTTCCTCGATCTGCACCCGGCCGCCATCCACGCGCAGCTGCATCAACAGCTGCGATGCCTCGCGCCCGATCCATCCATCGGCGCTCGCTCTGGCGGCGGCGCCCAGCGTCTGCGCGCCTGCAGCACCGGCCGCAGCCAGCAGGGCGCAGGCGAGAGCGCCCGGCAGGAATCCTTTCATGTGCACTCGAACAGCTCCCGGCTGGGGATGTATCGCGCGCGCCTGCCTTCCCCAGCAGAACACGCCATCCAATAGTGTCGCTATCGCCTCAGTCTAGGCCTCGAACACCCAGGCAACCATCGGAAACGTCCACGAAACTGCGTAGGGAAATTCCTAGAAGCGGCGTCTCGGGATCCGCGACTGGCCGCACCGCCAGCGCTCGCTGCGCACCGGATCCGCTGGCCCGCCGCTTACAATCTCCCCAGCAGGCCACAGCCAAGGGAATCGCGTGCCACCGTTCAACCTGTTCCAGCGCCTGTCGCAGGCGCCGACCAACCCGCGCACCGACACTGCGCCGCGCACGTTCGACGTGGCCGAACTGTACGAAGGGCCGGTGCGCCTGCAGGACGATGCAGCCGCCGCGCCGCTGCGGCTGGACGAGAAACTGCGCCAGGCCTACTTCTGGATCGTCAACAACGCGATCATCAGCCCGCACTACGACATCGAGTACCACGAAGGCCCCTCCGCCTCGTTCGCGGTGGGTGACACACGGCGGCCGCTGACCCTGCCATCGGCGCAGAGCTATTCCAGTTACGTGCTGCTGCCGCTGCTGACCTTCGCCACCCGCCGCAAGTGCCTGTTCGTGGGTGGGCCAGGGCGCGGCAAGACCGCCAGCGCGATCCTGATGGGCGTCCTGGCCGGCTATCCGGTCCGCGAGGTGCGCCGGGCGATGCAGCACGGGCACCCGCAGATGACCATCGCCGATCTGCTCGGCAACCCCCTGCCCGCCGACCTGGTGGCCGCGCAGGACATGGCGGACATCCGCATTGCCTGGCGGTCGTGGCTGGGCATGCGGGTGAAGATCATCGACGAATACAACCGCATTCCCACCCGCACGCAGAGCGCGCTGCTGACGGTGATGGGCGACAACTACGCCGAGATCCTCAACCACGTCTACGAATGCCCGGAATCGGCCTGGTACCTGACCGCCAACGATGATCGCGGCGGCGGTACCTACCAGGTGATCGAAGCCCTGCGCGACCGCATCGACGTGGTGGTGCAGGCACTGGCTTTCAACCCGCGGTTCCTGGAAGAGATGCTGCTGCGCATCGAGCAGGACATCCGCCCGGAAGAGGTCGTGCCGCGTGACATCATCTTCAGCGAGGCCGAGGGCGACCAGCTGCTGCAGGAGATCCGCGCGGTCGACGTACCGCAGGACGTGCGCCGCCGCATCGAATTCTTCAGCAGCCAGTTCGAGCTGATGGAAACCGCCGGCGCCCAGTTCGAGTACCTGACCAAGGACACCGTGCGCCTGGCCGGCACCGAATGGGCGCAGGCAACCGCTGCCGACAGCGGCCGCGATCGCATGAAGGACCTGGGTTGCCAGACCCGCAACGGCCTGTCGGTGCGCAACCTGATGACCCTGCTGATGTTCGCCAAGGCCATGGCGTACTTCCGCGGCAGCCCTGCCGTTGCCCTGGAGGATGTGCGCCAGGTACTGCCCTTCGTGCTGAACGACAAGCTGCAACCGGATCTTGATGCTCCCTTCTTCGCCCTGCCGGAGAATGCGCCCTATCGCAGCGATCGGCTCAGCTGGCTGCGCTGGCTGCTCGATGCCTCCAATGCCGAATATGACCGGCTGGATCTGGATCGCGACGATCCGGTGGGCGAGCTGTCGGCACAGTTCCAGCAGGGCCTGGATGGGATGACCGAGACGGAAACGCGCAAGCGCCTGACCCGCATCGAGCGTCTGGTGGAGGAACGGGTGAAGGGACGCAAGCTGTACGGCCATCTGTACGACGACCTGCTGAAGCTGAAGTACCTGCACCAGCGCTACACCAACTACCTGCATTGGCTGCGGGCACGCTGATCGTGGTTTCCGCCGTTCTCGCCGAACTGCTGGCCGCGCGCCGTTCCGTGCTGAACCAGGCCGTGGCCGATGCCCGCCACCGCTGGCCCGGCCTGGACATGGCCGCCTTCAGCGCGTTCGTCACCCAGACCATCGACCCCCTCTGCCAGGCCATCCAGCGCCACCAACCGTCGGCAACGCAGAGCACCTGCGAGGCCGCCTTCGAGATCGGTCTGGAGCTGGTGGCGCAGGGCCATGCCGGCCCGAAGGCGCGTCTCCCGTGGGTCGAGCAGGCCTGGCGCTCGCTGGCCCCGGCCCTCGTCCCGTTGCTGGCCCACGCTCCGCGCGAGACCCTCGGCACCATCAGCAATGCGGTAGTGCGGCTGGGCGCCAGTCCGGACATTCGCGTCGCGCAGTGGATCGATGCGATGGCCGCGCATGCAGGCGGGTGCACATCCTTGCCGGAACTGCGCGACATCGGGGCGCTCTGTGCCTGGCAGGCGGGGATGGTGCAGCTGCGCCGCCCTGCCCTTGCCCGTATCGATGCCCTGCCCGCGAATACGGTGGCCGCCGTGCTGGGCATCGATGCGGGTGATCTGGCCTCGGTCCGGGTCCAGCTTGAGCAGGACCGCTGGTGGAATCCGCGGCAGGGCAGCGTCGACCTGCGCGGGCATCGTGTCGGCAGCTTCAGCGGCCTGGACGGCGCGTTTCCGGCACCGCCACAGGTTCGTGCAGCGACCGAGGGCTTCGTGGTCGAAAGTGCAGGCGGGTACTTCCTGCTGCTCGCCGATGCCTTCGGTGCCGTCCTGCTGCCTGCCAGCGCCGCCGAATACGCAGCGGGCAGCAGCAGCGGACCGGCGCCGGATGTGACCGCCCGCTTGGGCGTGCAGTGGATGGCGCCGGCGTTGTCCAAGGACGACCTGTGTGCGGTCTCCGGCGCGTCGGGCATCGCCCTGTTCTCGCCGTGGTCGCACCATGTGCATGTGTTGCCACCCCAATGAGTGCCACGGTCGCTGATCCGCTGCAGCCCTGGCGCGAGGCCTGGCCACAGGCACTGGCCACATGGAGCCGTTTCACCCGGCTGCAGGACCCGAAGCTGTGCCATTCGCGCATGCAGGCGGCTGCCGAGGGCCTGACCGGCAGCTTCGCGGCCATCCGCCTCGCCGACCAGCGCATCGTCATCGACCTGGAAGAAGTACAGCGCCTGCAGCTGCAACCCTACGCGCTGGAGATCCTCGCCCACGAGATCGGTCACCACGTGCTGGCGCCTGCCACCGCCAGCGACCATGCACGTCTGCTGGCGCGCATCCGCCGTGCGCTGCCGACGCTGGAAGCGCATGCACCGATGGTCGCCAACCTCTACACCGACCTGCTCATCAACGATCGCCTGCAGCGCCAGAGCGGGCTGCGCATGGATGCGATCTATCGACGCCTGGCCGCACAACCGGCGCAGGCCAGCTCGCCGGTCTGGCAGCTGTACATGGGCATCTACGAGGAACTGTGGCAGCAGTCGCGCGGCACGCTGGGGGGCTCGACCGACGACAGCGCATTGCAGGGCGATGCCTGGCTCGGTGCACGCGTCGTGCGCGTCTACGCCAGCGACTGGATGATTGGCGCTGGCCGCTTCGCCACGCTGCTGCTGCCCTGGCTGCTGGAATCACAGCAGGATGCGCGGGTGGATGCCTTGATGGATACCCGGCACGCCGGCCAGGGAAGCCAACCGGTCGGCCTGGGGCAGCTGGAGGACGACGAGTTGGCGCCGGCGCCGCACCCTGCATCCGACCCCCGCATCACCGGCGATGAGCGCGGCGGCGACGCACAGCAGAAGAGCGATCTGCCTGCGGATGCGCTCGCTGGGGACCCCGCGCACCCGCCAGGACAGATGCGCGAGCCGTTCGAGTACGGGCAGATCCTGCGCGCGGCCGGCCTGGACCTGGATGACCATCAGATCGCCGTGCGTTACTACCGCGAGCGCGCGCTGCCACACCTGATCCGCTATCCGTCGCGGCCGCAGCCGCAGGCCCTGGAGCCGCTGCCGGAAGGGCTGCAGCCCTGGGAAGCCGGCAATGCACTGGACGCAGTGGACTGGCTGCAATCGGTGCTGCAGTCACCCCATGTGATTCCCGGGCTGACGACGGTACAGCGTGTGCACGGGCTGGCACCCGGCCGTGAACCCGCTGCCGAACCGGTGGACCTGGATCTGTACGTGGACAGTTCCGGTTCGATGCCCAACCCCCAGGCATGGACCTCGTTCCTGACCCTGGCCGGCGCCATCATCGCGCTGTCGGCGCTGCGCGTGGGTGCACGCGTACAGGCCACGCTGTGGAGCGGCACCGGGCAGCACCTGCACACCGACGGCTTCGTGCGTTCGGAAGACGACATCCTCAAGGTGCTTACCGGCTACTTCGGTGGCGCCACCGCGTTTCCGATCCACCGGTTGCGTGACACCTACGCCGAGCGTCCACCGCATGCACGGGCGGCGCATATCCTGCACATCTCCGACGACGGCATCACCACGATGTTCGACAAGGATGAGCGCGGCAACAGCGGCTGGGACGTGGCCGCCAGAGCACTGCGTGTGGCCGGCGGTGGCGGCACCATGGCACTGAACCTGTTCAGTCCGCTGCCGTCCCGCATCGCCGATGCCGGCAACGCGGGATGGACCGGCGATCTGCTGCGCGCACGCGACGCGGGATGGAACATCCATGTGGTGCGCGACATGGCCGACCTGCTGCAGTTCGCGCGCGCCTTCAGCCAGCAGCACTACGGCCCTGGCGGCATGCGGGTGCAGCGATGATCGTGCTCTGCCTTGCGCCCGCGCACCTCTGACGATTGCCCTTCCACCCAGGTATTTGCCAAGTCTGGACCCTGACCATGCTCTCCGGCCCCTCCCTTGACGTTCTGCTGCGGCGCCTGCTGGACATGCCGCCCGATTTCCTCGAGCCACCGCGCCGCGCCGGCAGCGGCCGGCTGCACGTCGCGGCGGTGGTGGGCGATGTGTTTGCCGCACGCTCGCTGCACCTGCCCCCTGCACTGCGGGCAACGCTGTCGGGTGATCTGGCCGGCGTGGATGCAAACCAGCTCTCGCTTTCAGCGGTGACCGCATGGCTGATGGCAGATGCGTACTGGAATGCACTGGATATCGCCCCGGAGGCGTGGATGCCCCTGTTCGCCGAAGCGGTGCCGGCGCTGGCGGCCAGTACCAGCGCAGACCGGTTCGTGTTCGATCCGGAGCGCCGCGAAGAACTGGTGCGTACCGTGGTGGCCCGGCTGGGCCTGCTGCCGCAGGGTGAAACAGCGGCCCAGGCGACCGATCGCCTGGCCCGGGTCAGCGGCGTGGAACGGCAGCGCCTGCTCGATGCCAGCCGCGCCGCTGAAGCGCGCGCGCGTGCCATCCGCGAGGCCTTGGCGCGCAAGGCGGCCGAAGAGTCTGCGGACAAGTGGACCCGCGAGTGAGCCGCGAGCCGACCGATGCCGATCGCTATCCCACGCTGAGCGCGGCGGGCCTGGCGATGCTGCAGCAGATGCGCGAGCACCCGGCGGCGCCGATCTTCCGCAATGCCAGCGGCAACCGCCTGCTTGCCGATGAGGTGACGGCGTTGCGTGGCTACGAACGGGAGATCGCCTGCGCGCGCTTCGAGTGGACGCCAGGTCAACCGCCACCGTGGCTGCAGGCGCATGTGACCGAGGTATTTGCGCAGGTGCCGTATTACCGCGCTCAGGCGATGCCAGCCGCCTTCACCGACATTGCACCGGTCCACCGTGGCGACCTCGCAGCGGACATCGCCCGTTTCGTGCCAGACCCGGTACCGCTGGAGCGGATGATCAATTTCCGCACCACCGGCACCACTGGCCATCCACTGGTGCTGCCATCGCATCCGGTGGTGGCGGCACGCTATCTGGCCCATCACAAGCGCGCCTTGCAGCGCTTCGGCATCACCCTGGCGCACGGCCGCGGCCAGATGGGGGTGATGCTGCTGGGCATGCAGCAGCGGTGCTTCACCTATGTTTCGGTGACACCGACGATGGACGAATCCGGCCTGGCCAAGATCAACCTGCATCCCGATGACTGGCGCCATCCTGAGGACCGCGCACGCTACATCGACCAGATGCAGCCGGAAGTGATCGCCGGCGATCCGATTTCCTTCGCAGCGCTGCTGGAATTGCCCGTGCGACACCGGCCGCAGGCGCTGCTGTCGGTATCGATGGCGCTGTCTCCGGGCCTGCGCCAGGCCCTGGCCGCGCGCTTTGGCTGCGCGGTGCTCGATCTGTATTCAATGAACGAAGCGGGCCCGCTGGCCGTGTATGACGATGCAGCCGGCGGCCACGTACTGCTGCAGCCGCGCATGTATGTGGAAATTCTCGGTGCTGACGGGGCGCCGTTGCCGCCCGGGGAGATCGGTGAGATCACGCTCAGCGGCGGATTCAACTTCTGTCTGCCGCTGCTGCGCTACCGCACCGGCGACCGCGGCGCGCTGGCCATGGCCGGCGATACGCCGATGATCGTCGGCCTGCAGGGGCGACGTCCGGTACGTTATCTGACCGCCGACCAGCAGTGGATCAACAACATCGACCTGACCCATGCGCTGGCTGCGCTGCCGTTGTCACGATACGTGGTGCATCAGCACAGCGATGGCCGCGTTGCATTGTCGTTGCCACCTGCAGAGCTGGGCTACTCCGCCGAGGCGATCCGCTGCCTGCGCGCGGTGTTGCGAGGACAGCCGGTGGATGTCATTGCGCTGCAGCGCGAAGACAAGGTTCTGCAGTACTCCAGCGACGTAGCCGGGAGCAGTTCGCCGCCGCGATGAGTGCCCTGCGTCAGCGCAGCCAGTGCGCATAGGCGGCCAGCACCGCCAGGTGCGCCACGTAGTAGACGTAGAACGCCCAGCGCCATCGTGGCAGCCGCCACTGCACGCGCGCGGCCGCCAGCGCCAGCGGGATGGCCAGCAATGCCCATCCATTGCCATTGACCCAGCACAGCCCACCGAACCCGAACGCCAGCAGCCAGTACGCCCGATGGCGGAAGGCGATCCAGCCCAGCATCACGAATGCGACCCCGGCCCATTGATAGTCGACGAAGAACGGCAGCAGGCCTCCCGCTACCAACAGCAACAGCTGCCGATTGTTGGCCAGCGCATGCACGGCCACAGCGGCCAGGCAGAACGTCAACAGGATGTTCAACGGCAGCCAGTAGCCGAAGGCCAGCACATGGAAGGGTTGCGCGACCAGGCCCCATGCGGACAGGCGCCGTATCGACTTGCCCAGATCCGCCCCTGGCTGTGCCAGGTTGCAGGCCATCACCAGTGCGAACAGCGGGAAGGCGATGCGCCCCAGCTCGCTGACCACCGGTACATAGCCGCCGAAAACCACTTTGGCGACATGATCGCCGGTCATCGACAGCAGCGCGAGCCACTTCAGCAGCTCGCGGGCGCCGCTGCCGAGGGCGCTGCGCGCCGGGGAGTATCGTGCAGCGACGTCCTGCGCGCTCATGCCATCCATCCTCTGCGTCCTGCAGGGTCGATATCGCCAGGAATCGGCGGCCTTACCCCTTGAACGCAAAGAATACTTGAACCTGGGGCGGATGACGCTGGTCGATGTGCCCCGCTATCCTTGTACTCCCTGCTTGTGAGGCACCGCCATGCGCACGCTGTACCCGCCGATTACCCCGTACCGCGAACACACGCTGCCCGTGGATGCACTGCACACCCTGCATGTCGAGGAGTGCGGCACGCCCGATGGCATTCCGGTGGTGTACCTGCATGGCGGTCCGGGCGCTGGCATCTCGCCCACCCATCGCCGCTTCTTCGACCCCAGGCGCTACCGCATCGTGCTGATCGATCAGCGCGGCAGCGGCCGCTCCACGCCCTTCGGCGAGCTGCGCGACAACACCACGCAGCATCTGGTGGCCGACATCGAGAAGGTGCGCCAACACCTGGGCATCGAGCGCTGGCTGGTCTACGGCGGCTCCTGGGGTTCGACCCTGTCGCTGGCCTATGCACAGGCGCATCCCGACCGCGCCACCGGGCTGATCGTGCGCGGCGTGTTCCTGGGGCGCGAGGAAGAGAACCGCTGGTTCGCCGAGCTCAACGGCGGTGCGCGCTGGATCTTCCCGGAGCGCTGGGATCGCTACCAGGCGCACATTCCGGAAAGCGAGCGCGGCAACATGCTCGACGCGTACTGGAAACGCCTGGACCACGCCGACGAAGCCATCCGCATCGCCGCGGCACAGGCGTGGCTGGGCTGGGAAGACAATGCCGCCACGCTGCTGCACGACGTCGACGCGGTGTCCGCTACCGATCCGCTCGATACACTGGCCAAGGCACGCATCGAGGCCCACTACTTCCGTCACAACAGCTTCCTCGATCAAGGCCAGCTGCTGCGCGACATCGATCGCATCCGCCATCTGCCGGGTGTCATCGTGCAGGGGCGCTACGACATCATCTGTCCGCCGCGCAGTGCCTGGGACCTAGCGCAGGCGTGGCCGGAAGCCCGGCTGGAGATGGTCATCGCCGGCCACAGTGCCAACGAAGCGGCCACGACCGATGCCCTGGTGCGGGCCACCGACGCTTTCGCGGACCGCAGCTGAACAAAAGGGGCCAACGGCCCCTTTTTCTATACCAAGGTATAGCCGGGCTAACCCACGGGCCTCTAGGCCTGCTGAATACGAGCGCGGACAATAGCGCCACTGGCCAGTGACTGGCCGCCCCACGCGGAGACGCAGATGGATCCCGACCCTGCCGGGCGCAACGCGCGCCCCTGCCTGCCTACTTGTTCACTGCTGGCGACTGACGGCCGGTTCCTGTCCGTGTAAGCGATGGGAGCCCCGGGCAGCGCCTGCCCGGAGGAATCCCATGTCCTACAAGATTCTCTACATCACCGTGCGCCGCCTGATCGGTGAGCGCGATGTTTCCGGCCTGCGCAGCCTGCTGCTGCAGCACGGCCCTGTCCTGTTCGCCCGTTCGCTGGCCCTCGGCTCGCCACGGGTGGTGGCCGACGCACTGTCGCTGCTGCCGATCAGCGAGCGCATCAACGTGCTGCGCCACCTGCCCTACCCGCTGCGCGATGCGATGAAGCCGCTGTGCATCGGCGGCAGCCAACGCTTGCGCATGCAGCCCTGGTCGCCGTCGGTGCTGGCCATGCGCCACGCCTGATACCACCCCTTCCGCTCCACGCGCTGGCTCCGCCCGGCGCCGCTCCAAGAGGACCTTCCCATGAGCCTGCTCAACGCCTGGTTCAACGCCTTCCTGCGCAGCCGTCGCGCGGGCAACCTGTTCGGTCGTCGCGCGATGCCCGAAGCCGGGTACGGCCGTGGCAGCACGCAGGCCGCGCCCACCGCGCTCACTGCTGGACTGCTCGCGCTTGCACAGGGCAGCGAAGCCGATGCGCTGGCCACCCTGCAGTCACATGTCGATGGTCTCAGCCCGCACGAGGCCGAAGAGCGCCTGCTGCGCTTCGGCCCCAACGAGGTCGATCACGAGAAGCCACTGCCGTGGTGGCGCCATCTGTGGCAGTGCTATCGCAACCCGTTCAACCTGCTGCTGACGGTGCTGGCGGCCGTGTCCTGGCTGACCGAAGACGCCAAGGCGACGGTGGTGATCGGTGCGATGGTGGTGCTGTCCACCCTGATCCGCTTCGTGCAGGAGGGGCGTTCCAACCGCGCTGCCGAACGGCTGAAGGCGCTGGTAGGCAACACCGCCCGCGTGCTGCGCCGCGCTGCGGGCACCGAAGCGGCGGAGGTGGCCGACCAATATTTCGGCGCGCAGCTGCACAGCCGTCGGCCGGCACGGCTGCTGGACCTGCCGATCCGCGCTCTGGTACCGGGTGACCATATCGTGCTGTCGGCAGGCGACATGATCCCGGCCGACTGCCGCGTGCTCGCCGCCAAGGATCTGTTTGTCGCACAGGCGGCGATGACCGGCGAATCGCTGCCGGTGGAGAAGTTCGTGCAGCCGGGCAACGCCGACTCCGGCCTGATGGAACAGGCCAACCTGTTGTTCATGGGTACCAATGTGGTGTCCGGCACGGCAACAGCACTGGTGCTGGCCACCGGCAACACCAGCTACTTCGGCACCCTCGCCCAGCGCAGCAGTGCCAGCGATCGCGCGCCTACGGCATTCCAGGCCGGGGTCAACAGTGTCAGCTGGCTGCTGATCCGCTTTGCCCTGGTGATGGTGCCGTTCGTGCTGCTGGTCAATGGCTGGACCAAGGGCGACTGGACCGAAGCATTCCTGTTCGCGCTGTCGGTGGCAGTCGGCCTGACCCCGGAAATGCTGCCGATGATCGTCACCTCCACCCTGGCCAAGGGCGCGGTGCTGCTGTCGCGGCGCAAGGTGATCGTCAAGCGCCTGGACGCGATCCAGAACTTCGGTGCGATGGAAGTGCTGTGCACCGACAAGACCGGCACCCTCACCCAGGACAAGATCGCGCTGGAGCGGCACACCGATGTGTTCGGGCAGGATTCGGAGGATGTGCTGACCTTCGCCTACCTCAACAGCCACTTCCAGACCGGCCTGATCAACCTGCTGGATCGTGCGGTGCTGGAGCATGTGGAGCTGCAGAGCTCGCTGCGCCTGTCGCAGGACTACCGCAAGGTCGATGAGATTCCGTTCGACTTCGAGCGCCGTCGCATGTCGGTGGTGGTCTCCGAGCGCGAGGACCATCACGAATTGATCTGCAAGGGCGCGGTGGAGGAGATGCTGGCGGTGTGCAGCACCGTGCGCGAGAACGGCCGGGACATGCCGCTGGACGCGCAGCGCCTGGCCCGGGTGCGGCAGACCACCGAGGAACTGAACGAACAGGGCCTGCGCGTGGTGGCGGTGGCGATGAAAGAAACCTCCGCCAGCCAGACGGTCTACTCGCAGGCCGACGAGCGGGATCTGACCCTGGTGGGCTATGTGGCCTTCCTCGATCCGCCGAAGGAATCCGCTGCTCAAGCACTGCAGGCGCTGGCCGCGCATGGTGTGGAAGTGAAAGTGTTCACCGGCGACAACGAACTGGTCACCGCGAGGATATGCGCCCAGGTCGGCCTGGACGCCGACACGATCGTGACCGGCCCGCAGATCGAGCGCATGGACGACGCTGCCGTGGCGCGTGCACTGCAGGAGCACCGCGTGTTCGCCCGCCTCACGCCCCTGCACAAGGAACGGCTGGTGCGCGAGCTGCGCGCGCAGGGCAAGGTGGTCGGCTTTCTCGGCGATGGCATCAACGATGCTCCCGCACTGCGCGCCGCCGATATCGGCATCAGCGTGGACAGTGCGGTGGACATCGCCAAGGAGGCCGCCGACATCATCCTGCTGGAAAAGAACCTGATGGTGCTGGAGGAAGGTGTCATCCAGGGGCGGCGCACCTTCAGCAACATGCTCAAGTACATCCGCATGACCGCCAGCTCCAATTTCGGCAACGTGTTCTCGGTGCTGGTGGCCTCGGCGTTCCTGCCCTTCCTGCCGATGTTGCCGCTGCAGCTGCTGGTGCAGAACCTGCTGTATGACATCTCGCAGATCGCCATTCCGTTCGACAACGTGGATGAGGAGCTGGTGCGCAGGCCGCTGAAGTGGAACCCGGCGGACATCGGCCGCTTCATGGTGTTCTTCGGTCCGATCAGCTCGATCTTCGACCTCAGCTGCTTCGCCCTGATGTGGTACGTGTTCGATGCACGCACGCCGGCCGAACAGGGCCTGTTCCAGTCGGGCTGGTTCGTGGTCGGGCTGCTGACCCAGACGCTGATCGTGCACATGATCCGCACGCCCAAGGTACCGTTCCTGCAGAGCATCGCCGCGCCGCCGCTGCTGCTGATGACCGGGGCGATCATGGCCATCGGCGTGATCCTGCCGATGAGCCCGCTGGCCGGCTACTTCAAGCTGCAAGCATTGCCGGCCGGCTACTGGCCGTTCCTGGTGGCGATCCTGTTCGGCTATGCGGTGCTGACCACCGCGCTGAAGAAGCTCTACATCCGCCGCTACGGCTGGCAGTAAACGCACCGGCGCAGGGAGACGCATCATGGACTTCAACCCCCACCTGCCCGCGTTCAACGCGGGCGCCACCCTCAGTTCGCTGATCAGCCTGTCCGTCGCCTTCGTGTTGGGTGCGCTGATCGGCCTGGAGCGGCAGTTCCGCCAGCGCACTGCCGGCCTGCGCACCAATACGCTGGTAGCGGTGGGTGCAGCGGTGTTCGTCGACCTGGCCGTGCGCTTCCACGACCTGTACGGCGGGCCGCCGTCGCCACTGCACGTGGTGGCCTACGTGATCTCCGGCGTCGGCTTCCTCGGTGCCGGCGCGATCATGAAGGATGGCGCCCAGGTGTCGGGCCTGAACACCGCCGCTACCCTGTGGGGTTCGGCGGCGGTCGGCGCCTGTGCCGGCATCAAGCTGCTGCCTGAAGCGGTACTGGCTGCGGTGTTCGTGCTGGCTGCCAATACCCTGCTGCGGCCGGTGGTGAACCGCATCCAGCGGCAACCGCTGCCGGAAGCGTTCAGCGAGGCCATCTATGCCATCAACGTGGTCTGCCAGCGTGAGCAGCAGGCCGAGGTGCTGGACCGGCTGCTGCTGTTGCTGGAGCAGGCGCAGTACCCGGTACGCGCGGTCGACCAGCGGCCGTTCGGCGAGCGCGATGTCGAGATCGAAGCGGTGCTGTACGCCACCACGGTCGATGGCGCTGAACTGGATGCAGTGCTGGCAACGCTGGCCGCCACGCCGGGCGTGCTGCAGGGATTCTGGAACGCCAGCCTGGAGGAGTAGTGCCGGCCGCTGGCCGGCAACCTCATGAACTGCGGGAACACCCTGCAGATGCCGGCCAGCGGCCGGCACTACCCTGCATCTCTCTGGCGCATGCCGACCAAGGTCGGCATCTACTGAACAGCGCTTTGCTATCCTTTCCACCCACGCCAGGGAGCTATCCCGATGCCATCGCTGTCGCCCCGCCGCCCACTGGTCGTGCTGGCCCTGATCATCGTGATGGCGGCCATCTTCCTGGTCGATACGGTTACCGACTACGCCGTTGCTGCCGCCTGCTTCTACGCGGCGGTGATCCTCGCAGCGTCGCGGCGGCTTCCCGCCCGCGGCCTCATCGCCCTTGCGGCAGTCTGCATCGCATTGACCGGCCTCAGCTTCTTCCTGACCCGCTTCGGCACCTACCGTATCGGCCTGGTCAATTCAGCGATCGGCATGCTGGTGATCGGCATCACCACCTACCTGGCATTGAAGATGGAAGCGGCCAAGGCCGCGGTGCAGGATGCACAGGCGCGACTGCTGCGGGTGGCGCGCGCCTCCACCGTCGGCGAGCTGACCACCTCCATCGCACATGAAGTGAACCAGCCGCTGGCGGCCATCGCCAGCAGCGCCGAAGCCAGCCAGCGCTGGTTGGCCCAGGAACCGCCGAACCTGGACAAGGCGCGCCAGACCATCGCCCGCATCGTCGCCGATGCCCATCGCGCCAGTGACGTGATTGCCCGCATCCGCAGCCTGACCCAAGGCGCCGCGCCAGAGCGCCAGGCCTTCGACCTCAACCTGGCCGCCGAGGAAATGCTGGCACTCTCGCGCAGCGAACTGGAACAGCATGGTGTGACCGTGGCGCTGGTGCTGGGCAGCGACCTGCCACCCGCCCACGCCGATCGCGTGCAGGTGCAGCAGGTGATCGGCAACCTCATCCTCAACGCCGTCGATGCGATGTCGGACACGTCCGTAAGCGAGCGCAGGCTGTCCCTGGTGACAGCGTACGATGGCCGCGGCCACGTCAGCCTGAGCGTGCGCGATCGTGGTGTCGGCCTGCCCTCGGAGCAGACTGACCGCGTGTTCGATGCATTCTGGACCACCAAGGCCAACGGCCTCGGCCTGGGCCTCAGCCTGAGCCGCTCGATGATCGAAGCCAACGGCGGCCATATCCGCGCCGAACGACCGGCCGGTGGCGGCGCCTGCTTCATCTTCGAGCTGCCCACGGCGACGGAGGCTGCGCATGCGTAAACCCACCACAGCACCTATGGAACCGTCACCGATCGTCTACGTGATCGACGACGACGCCTCGGTACGCGCCGCGCTGGAGGACCTGCTGGCCTCGATGGGCCTGCAGGTGCGGGCCTTCGCCTCCACCGGGGAATTCCTTGCCCACCCGCGGGACGACGCTCCGTCATGCCTGGTGCTGGACGTGCGCATGCCCGGGCAGAGCGGACTGGATTTCCATCGCAGCATGGCCAGCCACGATCTGCATCTGCCGGTGGTGTTCATCACCGGCCACGGCGACATCGCCATGGGCGTCAATGCGATCAAGGACGGCGCGATCGAATTCCTGACCAAGCCGTTCCGTGACCAGGAACTGCTGGACGCGATCCACAGGGGCATCGGGATCGATCGCCAGCGGCGCCGCGAGGGTGATGCGCTGGGCGCGTTGCAGCTGCGCTGGGGCACCTTGAACGCCGGCGAGCGCGAGGTGGTTGCCGGCGTGGTGCGCGGTCGCCTGAACAAGCAGATCGCCGCCGACCTGGGGGTCAGCGAGATCACCGTGAAGGTGCGTCGCGCGCAGGTCATGCGCAAGATGGAAGCACGCACGCTGGTCGATCTGGTACGCATGTACGACCGGCTGCAGGCCGCTGCGCCATGACCGCCTGCGTGGCCCTGCTGCGCGCGGCCAATGTCGGCGACACCGGCGCGAGCTGTTCATCCATTGCGGCGATGGCATGGCCGCTTCACGCCTGCGCGCACACCGTGGGCAAGCTGGCGATGATGGCCGCTGCCCTTCACTGAGCCGGGGCCGTTACCCGCGCGCCGCTGCGATGTTCCGTTTCAACCGTGTATCGGCCAGCCCCACCACCAGCAGCACGATGCTGGTCAGCCACCCTGCCGCCAGCAGGTGCATCCATGGCAGCACGAAGCCGAGCACGACCAGAACCCCTGCCCCCACCAGGTGCGAGCGCGGCACGCGGCCGTAGACCGCCCGCTTGTACAGTGCGCTGCCCAGCAGGTAGATCAACGGCCCCGCTGCCAGCATCGCGGCATACGGCAGGGTCACCCTCGCCTCCGGTTCGTCCATCACCAGGTCGTTGCCAACGGCGGTAGCGATGATGCCGGCGATCAGCAGCGCGTGCACGTAGTGGAAGTAGGCGCCGATGCGGCCCGGGTCGTCGGAACGGGTGATAGTGTCGGTGGCGTCGCGGCTGGAGATGCCGAAGTACAGCCACCACATCGCGATAGTACCGGCAAAGGTCGCCAGCACTGCCGACACCACCGCGCCACTCCAGTGCTCCACCTCGCTCAGCACGCCGCCGGTTGCCAGCAACGTCTCACCCAATGCGACGATCACGAACAACTGGCAGCGCTCGGCCAGGTGCCCACCTTCGATGGTCCACTCGCGGGTACGCGAACGGCCAAGGCCCGGAAACGCGAAGCCGAACATCGGCGAGATGTACTCGCAGGCGACAGCCACCGCCCACAATGCCAGCCGCGCATTGCCCTCGACCGCTGCACCGGCCAGCCAGAAGCAGGCCGAAACGCTGACCCAGGCCAGCATGCGCCTGAAGTTGGCGGCCAGCGGGTGCGAGCGCCCTACTTCCAGCAGCACAAACAGCGTCCGCCCTACCTGCATCGTGGCGTAGGCACCGGCGAACATCCACGCGCGACCGGCAAAGGCTTCCGGGATGGACGAAGACATCAGCAACGCCAGCAGCATCGTGACGAACAACAGGCCACGGATACGTGGCGCCTCCGGGTCGAACCAGTTGCTGACCCAGCACGCGTACTGCCAGCCAAGCCAGACCGCAAACCACAACACCAGCGTCTGCAGCACGCCCAGCAGGCCCAGGTGGTGCAGCAGGTGGTGGCTGAGCTGGGTGACCGCGAACACATAGACCAGGTCGAAGAACAGTTCTTCGTAGGTCACCCGTGCATGATGGCCGTCGCGACGACGCAGGGCAGGAAGACGGGGCGTTGCCGGCATCACGGATCCTCGGTTCAGCGGCCCAGCCGCCAGAAAATGACACCGGCCACCAGCGCCGGCACGGCAAACACCAGCAGCAGGATCGGCAACTCCTCGCGCACCGTATAGCCTGCGCGGCTGACCCCCACCCACATGTTGGCCACCGATACCAGCAGCCAGGTGCCGATGAAGGCCAGCAGCGCCGTTGGCAGCTGCGAACCACCGGTGCTCCAGAGCCTGCCGAACAGCGCGAAGACGGCCAGCAGCAGGAACCCGCCGACGATCACCAGAAGCACGTGCATGGTCACTCTCCCCGATGGCTGCCATGCAGCCTATCTGCGGCCGAGTGTGCGCTGCAGAGGGTGATCGTGGATTCACTTTCCGGGCACCGCGAACAATCCCGTCGTCGCTCATCCGATAGCAAATGCGAACAGTTCCCATTACTATCGTGGCACCACGCAGGGCCGGCCCTGCGTGGCACCCCTTCCTGCCTACGCCGCTTTCCCGGATGTCCACGCCACCGCACCCCCCGCCACCTGTGCTGCCGTTGGTGTCCTCGCTGGTGCGCCACTACGAGGATCTGGTGGATTACCTGCGCCGTCGCTTCGCCTCACCCGGGCTGGCCCGCGAGGTGGTGCACGACGTCTGCGTACGCCTGCTGGAGCGCCCCGAACCGGCCGGCGTGCGCCAGCCGATGGCGCTGCTGCGACGGATGGCGCATGACGCTGCGGTTGATCGTTGCCGTGCTGAAGACCTGCGCCGCCAGTGGGTGGAACCCCGTGCCGAACTGCCCGATGCGGCCTGCGAAGGTGCCGGCCCGGCCAGACAGGCCGTTGCCGCGCAGGAACTGGCACGGCTTGTCGACGTCATCCGTGCGATGCCCTGTCGACGCCGCCAGGTGTTCATCCTGCACAAGATCCATGACGTTCCGCAGGCTGCGGTTGCCCGCCGCATGGGCATCGGCCTGAAGGCGGTCGAGCGGCATCTGCGGTTGGCGATGGTCGATTGCCGGCAGGCGCTGCCGGTGAGGGCGCTGACGTGACAGCGCCCCCTCGCCCGCGCCCTCCACTCCCGGACAAGGCCGGCACGCCTTCGCCTGATCGTCTGCTGGAGCAATATCGGGACACCCTCAAGGCACTGTTCCCGGTACCCGATCCGGCGCAACTGTATCGCCCCCACCGCAGCCGGCAGATCGGCGGGGCTGCGCTCTGCCTGCTGCTGGTGGCTGGACTGGGCGGGCTTTACGCTGTCGATCCCGGCTGGCAACAGCACGATTACCGGACGGCCATCGGCCAACGTCGCAACGTGCTGCTGGCCGATGGCAGCCGTATCCAGCTGGATGCGGGCAGCCATCTGCAGGTGCGCAGCCATCTGCGTTCGCGCCGCGCGGTGCTGGTCTCCGGACGCGCCCGCTTCGACGTGGCGCCCTCGCGCTGGCGCCGGTTCCAGGTCGATGCCGGGCCCGTTCAGGTGCGCAACTACGGCACGGTGTTCGACGTGGAGCGACGCGGTGACCGCAGTGAAGTCCGCCTGTGGCGAGGCAAGGTCGGCGTGCGCGTTGCTGGCCGTGACGGCGAGCAGCACCTGCAGCCTGGCCAGCAGCTGCTGGCAGGGACAGGGCCGGTGCAGCCGCCGCAGCCGATCGCCACTGGCAGCGGGGAATGGACGCAGGGCCGACTGCAGTTCGCGCAGGCCCCGCTGGGCGAGGTGGTACGCAGCCTGCAGCGCTATCACCACGGCGCAATCGTACTGGACGAACCCGGACTGGCCACGCTGCAGGTATCGGGCGTGTTCGATGGCGACCATGCCGCCACCGCGCTGGCGCTGCTGCCGGAGATCCTGCCCGTCGCCGTCCACGTCCGCGGCGATGGCAGCGTGCACATCTCCGCACGCCACTGAATTCGGCACCGAGGGTGGGTTATGGCCCTGCTCATCCGGCTGCTGCATGAACCCCTCTGAAGGACCCCGCATGACCCGCATTGCCCTGCCCGCCGCCCTGCGCCGTCTGACGCCTGCCCTGCTGGCCGTCAGCCTGTGCGCCGCCCTTCCGGCGGCGGCGCAGTCCACCCCCACGGCGGTGGACGTCCATCTTCCGGCCGCCCCGCTGCAACAGTCACTCAATGCGGTGGCCAGGCAGAGCGGCATCCAACTGCTGTTCGCTGCAGACAGCGTTGCCGGCCGCCAGGCGCCAGCGCTGGACGGCCGCTATGCCCCGCGCGAAGCACTGCAACGGCTGATTGCCGGCCAGGGCCTGAGCGTCGAGGAACGCTCGCCGGGCGTGTTCGTGATCCGCAGTGCGGTCGCAACCGCCACGCCGGCGGCAAAAGCAGACAGCCCGCGTACGGCAGCAACGCCGGCAGCCACGACCTCACTCGGCAGAGTGACCGTGTCGGCGTCCACCGCGCGCATGCCGCAGGGCGAGACCGCCATGCCCAACACCATCACCGTGCTCACCCGTGAGGACGTCCAGCAACAGCTGGCGCTGGGCTCGGATGTGTCGCGCGTACTGTCCTCGCAGATCCCGGCCTTCGCCCCGGCACGCGAGAAGATGTCCAACTATGGCGAAAGCATGCGCGGGCGCGGCATCCTGTACATGGTCGACGGCGTGCCGCAGTCAACCCCGTTGCGCGACGGCTCGCGTGATTCGCATACCATCGATCCGGCGATGATCGAACGCATCGAAGTGATCCACGGTGCCAATGCGCTGCAGGGCATCGGCGGCACCGGCGGCATCGTCAACATCATCACCCGCAGTGCGCCGAGCGAACCGGGTGCTTTCCTGCTGGACAGCAGCCTTTCGCTCACCGCCGCCTCGCCGCGCCGGCGCGATGATGACGGCCAGCGCGCTTCGGCACTGGTGGGCATCCGCGGCGAACAGTTCGACCTCGTGGCCGGCCTCGCCCATGAACGGCAGGGCCTGTACTACGACGGCGACGGCCGTGCGATCGGCACCAACGCGCAGGGCGAGCTGATGGATTCGACCTCGACCAACATCTTCGCCAAGCTTGGCTGGAACATCGCCGAAGGCCAGCGCGTGCAGTTGATGGCCAATCGCTACGAACTGCGTGGCCTGGACAATTACCTGCCCGTGGATGGCAACTTCCGCACCGGTCGCCCGGCCACGTCGGTGCCCGGCGATACGCCGCTCGATCCGCCGATGAACCGCTCACGCTCGCTGACCCTGGACTACGGCAATGCCGATCTGTTCGGCGGCCAGTTCCTCGCGCAGGCCTTCGCGGTCGATTTCGAAGGGCGTTACGGCGCCAGCCAGTGGGACCCATGGGGCAACACGGGTGCCAACGCCGCCTGGGACCAGACCCAGAATGAATCAGACAAACGCGGCTTCAAGCTGACCCAGAGCTGGCGTCGCATCGGCGACACCTCGCTGGACGTGACCCTGGGCCTGGATGGCCTGCGCGACCGCACCCATCAGGTGCTGCTGGCCAGCGGCCTGAACTGGGTGCCGCTGACCACCTACCAGAGCCTGTCGCCGCTGTTGCAGCTGCAGTGGTGGCCCACCGACCACGTCATGCTGTCCGCAGGCCTGCGTTACGAAAAGGGCGAGCTGGAGGTGGGCGACTACACCACCCTGCCCCGCTACGGCGCACGCAAGGTGGCCGGCGGCAAACCGACGATGAGCGAGACGCTGCCGAACTTCGGCGCGGTCTGGTACATCAATGACCGTCTCAATGCCTACGCGTCGTATTCGGAAGGCTACACCGTGGCCGATGTTGGCCGCGTGCTGCGCGCGATCAATCGCGATGGCCAGCGCGTGGACAACCTGGTGGACCTGTCGCCGGTGGTGTCGGACAACCGCGAAATCGGGCTGGAGTATGACGACGGCCGCTTCAGCGGCGATATCGCGTACTACACCTCCGAATCCAAGCTGGGTTCGGTACTGGTCTATGACGCCGGCATCGATGCCTACAACGTGCAGCGCCAGGCCACTCGGGTGGAAGGCTTCGAGACCAACCTGCGCCTGCGCCTGGGTGACAGCCACCTCGGCATGGGCTATGCCCGCGCCAATGGCCGCTACGACGCCGACCTGGATGGTCGTCTGGAAAGCGACCTGGCAGGAGTCAACATCGCCCCGAACCGTCTGACCGCGTTCTGGGAACAGGGCTGGACCTCGCAGCTCAGCACCCGTCTGCAGGCCAGCCATGCCTTCGATCGCGACTTCGACCTGCGCGGCGTGCCGGTGGCCAGCTTCAAGGGCTACACCACGTTCGACCTGGTCGCCCGCTATGCGCTGGGCAAGAGCAGTTTCACCCTGGGCGTGCAGAACCTCGCCAACAAGCAGTACATCACCTACTACTCGCAGACCACGCCATCCAACCCGAGCTATTTCGCCGGGCGTGGGCGAGTGCTTACGCTGGGATGGCAGTACCGCTACTGAGCTGCGGCGCCCTTATGGGTGCCATGAATTCTATGCGTGACGCGACGAAGGAGGCCCATGCTAGTTTCTGGGCCTCCTTCATCGGTGCCCTCCCATGCGCTTGCAGACCCTCGCCATCACGCTCGCTGCCCTGCTTCCCGCTGCGGCCTCTGCCGCCGAACCGACGCTGCCGCAACTGCGTGCCTACACCGTTGATGCCTCCTGGCTGCAGCCGATGGCGCCGCTGCAGATTGCCGACCACACCTGGCAGATCGGCACCGAAGACCTGACCGCACTGCTGGTGCAGACGCCGCAGGGCGCGGTGCTGCTCGATGGCGGCATGCCGCAGATGGCCGACCACCTGCTGCGCAACATGAAAGCGCGCGGCGTTGCGCCGCAGGATCTGCGCCTGATCCTGCTCAGTCATGCCCACGCCGATCACGCCGGCCCGGTTGCTGCGCTCAAGCGCAGTACCGCTGCGCAGATCGTCGCAAATGCCGAATCTGCGGTACTGCTGGCACGTGGCGGCAGCAACGACCTGCACTTCGGCGACGACATCACCTATCCACCGGCAACGGCGGACAGGATCATCATGGATGGCGAGGTGGTCTCGCTCGGTGGCGTCGACTTCACCGCGCACTTTGTGCCCGGCCATACCCCGGGCAGCACCGCCTGGACCTGGACCGACACCCGGGGCGGCAAACCGGTGCGCATGGTCTATGCCGACAGCCTGAGTGCGCCGGGCTATCAGCTGCAGGCCAACCCGCGCTACCCGCACCTGATCGGGGACTATCGCCGCAGCTTCGCCACGGTGCGCGCCCTGCCCTGCGACGTCCTGCTGACTCCGCATCCCGGCGCCAGCGGCTGGAACTACGCAGCGGGCACATCGGCAGGAGCCAAGGCAATGACCTGCCAGGACTACGCCGACTCGGCCGAACGCAATTTCGACGCGCAGTTGAAGAAGCAACGCGAAAAGCAGCGTTGACCAGGCGCGGCGGCGATCCGCCGCCGCGCCCGCCACACCTTGTCAGCCACCCTGCCCGTGCTGTGCGAAGGGCTGAGTGCTGCCATCGGCCAGCACCAGCTCCACGGTATACGGCTGCACATGGCCATCAGGCATTTCCATGCCCGGTGATCCAGCCGGCATTCCCGGCAGCACCAGGCCACGTGCCGTCGGCCTTTCCTTCAGCAGGCGCTTGATGTCGCTGGCCGGAATATGGCCTTCCACCACATAGCCACCGATCTCGGCGGTATGGCAGGACGCCTTGCCGGCCGGTACGCCGAGCCGTTGCTTGACCGGATGCATGTCATCGGTATCGCGTATCTCAACCGCGAAGCCGGCAGCCTTCAGGTGGTCGGCCCACACGCCACAGCAACCGCAACTGGCCGTCTTGTGCACGATGGCCAGGGGAAGCTCCCGGTCGATCGTCGCTCCGGCCGTCGCCTCGACCGCCGAGGCGGTTGCGGTTGCGGGCGAGGACACGGCCTCTTCGGAGGCACGCGCGCAGGCGGTGGCCAGCAGAACGGGGGTGAGCAACAGGCTCAGGGAAAGAATGCGGTTCATGGGTCAGGTTTTCCTTTGCAATCGCAGGCGCGAGCGCCTGCCATCCACGCGACGGATGCGCGTGGGTCAAGTAGATGAGGGGTACTACAGGACGGCAGGTACGCAACCTGCGCGCAAATCAGGCGATCGGCGGACGAATCAGGTGAGGCAGCGCAGGCGCGGGATGATCCGGCGGCAGCGCGTCGCCGGGCACTGCACGCAGTGGCCATGCAGCGAGGCTTGCCGCTGTCGACAGCATGGCCACACTCGCCGGCACGCACTCGCAACCCTCGCTGCTGCACGCGGCTGCGTTCCGTTCATCGCAGCAGGCGGGCGTGACAGAGATCGCAGCGTCGGCGATCTCGTGGGGGCCATCGCAATGACCACCGCCGGACTGACCGTTGAAGCCGCCCGAGGCAAGCGCCAGCGCCGGTGCATTCAGCACCAGGGTCAGGAGCAGCATCAGACGCAGCAGCAGGCCGGATATATCCACGGGCTGATGATAGCCGACGCACGACGCGCCCGTCGCCGCTGCCTGCTGTCATCATGCATGACGTTCATTGGAGCCTTTCCATGCCTGCCCGCTTCGCCTCTGCTGCCCTCCTGCTGTCCGCGTTGCTGAGCCTTCCGGCCATGGCAGGCGAACGCCAATGGACCGTGCTGTCCAGCGGCGATGGTGACCACACCCATGAGCGCTGGCAGGTAAGCGGGACGCGATTGCGAACGCTTCCCGCGTTCGACCCGGCACGCGCCGAGCCGCCGCTGTCGGTGCATCAAGCTGCGGCGGCAGCACTGGCCCACGCGCGCCTGCGTTATCCCGGCGATGACTTCGTGGTCTCCGAGGTAAGCCTGCAGCGGTTCGCCGCCGGCGCTGCGCCGCAGAGCGAGGACGCAGCGCGCGGCTGGGTGTACCTGGTCAGCCTCGACTACAACGCCAAGGGCTGGACCCAGATGGTGCCGGTGCTGCTGGATGGCAGCATCGTGCTGAGCGACAACGAGCAATTGTAGGATCGGCGCCTACGCGGGCACGTCGACCTGCGCGCGCATCCGTACCGGAATGGATTTCGCCGCTGGCGTACCGCTGATCCGATCGTAGTAGTCCAGCGGCAGCAGGGGGTTGAGCTCCGGGTAGTAGCCCGCCAGCGCCCCGCGCGGCATCGGGTAGTCAAGCACGGTCAGGCCTTCGATTCGCCGCGTCACGCCGTCGTCGCTGATCGTTTCCAGGCTTACCAGGGCTTCCTTGCCGAGCCCGCGCGCCAGACGGTCCTCGATGTTCATGAACACCACCATGCGGTCGTTGTACACGCCCCGGTAGCGGTCGTTGTAGCTGTAGATGGTGGTGTTGTACTGGTCGTGCGAACGCACCGTGGCCAGCCGCAGCATCTCCGGGTCATCGACTACCGTGTTCACTTCCAGGCCCGGCATGACGAGGATGTTAGCCTTGCCGTTCGGCGTCGGCCACACGCGCCGGCGCGGCGGAATATCCAGGTGGAAGCCGTGCAGTGCCTGGATGCGCTCGTTGAAGCCGGCATAGATGTCCGGGTAGACGGCGGCGATCAGGTCGCGGATCGGGCCGTAATCATGCATGTACGCGGCCCAGTCCACCTTGCTGTCCGGCAACGTTGCCATCGCCATCCGGCAGACGATCTCCACCTCCGGCAGCACGTGGTCGCTGGCCGGCTCCAGCACGCCGCGCGACGCCGTCACGTTGGACATCGCATCTTCGATGGTGACGAACTGCTCGCCCTTCGGCGTGCGGATCCACTCCGAGCGCGCCACCACCGGCAGGATCAGCGCGTCGCGACCGTGCACGAGATGCCCCCGGTTGAGCTTGGTGGCAATACCCACGGTCAGTTCCAGTCTGCGCATGGCCTGGTAGGCGCGCTCGGTATCGGGCACGGCATGGATGAAGTTGCCGCCCATGCCGATGAACACCTTGGCGCTGCCATCGAGCATCGCCGCGATCGACTCGACCACATGGTGGCCGTGCTCGCGCGGCGGATCGAAACCAAACACCTGCTGCACGCGATCCAGGTAACGCGCCGTCGGCTTCTCGTCGATGCCGACGGTGCGGTCGCCCTGCACGTTGGAATGGCCACGGATCGGACCGATACCCGCGCCCGGCTTGCCGAAATTACCGCGCAGCAACAACAGGTTGGCCACCTGCTGCAGCAGCCGCGACCCCTGCTGGTGCTGGGTCAGGCCCATGCCATAGCAGATGACCGTCGCCTGCGAACGGATGTAGATCTCCGCGCAGCGCCGGATCTGTTCCTGTGCGATGCCCGACACCCGCACGATCTCATCCCAGTCCTGCGCCAGCACGTCCTCGCGCAGCGCCTCCAGGCCAACGGTGTGTTCGGCCAGGAAAGCATGATCCAGCACTTGCTCACCCTCGGCTTCGCGCTCGAACATCACCTTCATCATGCCCTTGATCAGCGCAAGGTCGCCGCCGATGCGGACGTGCACGAACTCGCTGGTGATCTCGGTGGAACCGAACGTGGCCATCTGCACCACGTCCTGTGGTTCGGTGAAGCGGATCAGGGCACGCTCCGGCATCGGGTTGACCGCCACGATCGGCACACCGCGCTTGCGCGCTTCCACCAAGTTGCTCATCATCCGCGGCGAGTTGGTACCGGTGTTCTGGCCCATCACGAAGATCGCCTCGGCGTGTTCGAAGTCGTCCAGCACGATGGTGCCCTTGCCCACGCCGATCGCCGGCGGCAAGCCGCGGCTGGTCGGCTCGTGGCACATGTTCGAGCAGTCCGGGAAGTTGTTGGTACCGAACTCGCGCACGAAGATCGAATACAGGAACGCCGCCTCGTTGGGCGTGCGGCCGGAGGTGTAGAACTCGGCCTGGTCGGGGTTGTCCAGCGCCTGCAGATGACGACCGATGAGTGCAAACGCCTCGTCCCATTCGCAGGGCACGTAGTGATCGGTGGCGGCGTCGTAGCGCATCGGCTCGGTCAGCCGGCCCTGCTGCTCCAACCAGTAATCGGTCTGCGCCATCAGCTCGGTGACGGTGTGCTGGGCGAACAGCTCACGGGTCACCCGGTGCTGGGTCGCTTCCCAGGCCAGGGCCTTGGCACCGTTCTCGCAGAATTCCAGCTTCTTGCGGTGGTCGGCATCGGGGAAGGCGCAGCTGGGGCATTTGAATCCGCCCGGCTGGTTCATCGCCAGCAGCGCCTTGGATCCTTTGCCGATCACGCTCTGCTGCAGCAGCACCTTGGCGGTCGCACCGGCGGCCCCCCAGCCGCCTGCCGGTTGGTTGTAAGGCTTGTAACGCGGCGGCTTCTGTTCGGACATGGTCGGGAACCTGCGTTGGTGGAGTGCCTGCCTGCAGAGCCGGGCTCGCGCCCGGCTGCCGTGGCCAGTCAAGCACACCGGCAACCCCAGCGCCATGGCCCGGCCCGGGTACAGCAGGCTGCCACGGCAACGGTTACCGCCGCGTCTTCACTGGATGGCTGCGCTATCCTCCGGGCGTAGCCTGCCCTTCTGCTTTGCCCAGGATGTGCCGCATGCCCGGATCGACGTTGCCTTCGCCCCCGCCCGCCGGCACGGCCCTGCGCACGCTGCAACGCTGGCGCAGCACGGGGCAGGAGCAACGGGTGGATACGATCGCCGAAGAAGTACCGGTGGCGATGCGTTACAACGGCGCGGCCTTCGCGGTGATGATGGCCACGCCATGCGACCTGGAGGATTTCGCGCTGGGCTTCTCGCTCAGCGAAGGGTTGATCGAGCGTCCTGACCAGTTGCTGTCCATCCAGATGCAGCCACAACTGGAGGGCATCGCGCTGAATATGAGCGTGTCCGCCGACGCCCCCGGCGCCGCACTGGATCCTGACAACGAGCGCCTGCTGCCGGGTCGCGGCGGCTGTGGGTTGTGCGGTGCACGCCAGCTGGAGGACGTGCTGCGTCCGCTGCCTCCGGTAAAGGACCGCCGCACGTATCAGACGGCTGCACTGCAGCGGGCATTGGCTGGGCTGGCCCTACGCCAGCCGATGAATGCTGCCAGTGGTTCGACCCATGCAGCGGCCTGGGCCGATGCCAGTGGCCGCATCGGCTGGGTGCGCGAAGACGTCGGCCGCCACAATGCGCTGGACAAGCTGATCGGTGCACTGCACCACAACGAACACAGCATCGATGGCGGCCTGCTGGTGGTATCCAGCCGTGCCAGCTACGAAATGGTCAGCAAGGCCGCGCGCGCCGGTGCCAGCGTACTGGCCGCCGTCTCGGCCCCCACTGCGCTGGCCATCGACCTGGCCCGCAGTGCCGGCCTGTGCCTGGTGGGCTTCGCCCGCGAAGAAGGCTTCAACGTGTATACCCACCCGGAGCGGCTGCAGGGGTATGGCCTGCACGGGCATCCGCCTGCCTGACGGGCGCCCTCAGCGGATGGACTGGCTGCTACGCCTTGCGGGACCGCTCGGGAGAGAGCAGCCCGCCGATCCGTTCGGTCACCTGCGCGCGCACGTTCTCGTCCAGCTGGCCTTCGTACATGGCCTCGTAGATCCACAGGCCATCGGCGGCCAGCCGCGCCACGAAATTATCCAGCGCCGCCGGATCGTCGCTGCCGGCGGCCGGTGGCGAAGGCGCCCAGCGCTGCACCACCGGTGCCCACGGCCGCTCGCTGGGGAATTCGGGGTCCACCGAGTCCAGCATGAACATCAGCTCGGCCCGGGTGGCACTCTGCGCCGACACACGCACGAAGGTCTGGTAGCGCTCCAGCGCAGTGGCCTCGCCGGCCGACTTGCCCAGCAGCGCCTCCATCGATGCTTCCCAGCTCTGCACCAGGTGCTCGTCGATGCCGCGCAGCAACGCTTCGCGCGAAGGAAAGTGGTACAGCAGGCCGCCACGGGTCAACTGCGCCTCGGCCGCCACCGATTCAAAGGTGACCGCACGCACGCCGTCGCGGTTGATCACGCTGACGGCGGCGTCGAGGATGCGCTCGCGCTTGCTGGTTCTCATGCCGTTATTTTACGCGATCGGCGGCGCCGTCGCGGCCACCGGCGCGTCCACGCAGCAGGCGCGCGATGATCACCGCGCCGGCCGCCAGCACCGCACTGATCACCAGCAGCACGATCTGGTAACCGCGATCGTAGGCCGCGGTGGCCAGCGCGAACCACTCGCCCTGCCCCGTCTCACGCGCCACGTGCAGCGCCTGGGTGAAGCCCTCGCGCGCGGCGGCGGGAATACCCGCAGACTCCGGCAGGAAAGCGCCGTACATCGCAGCGCTCAGGCTGCCCAGCAGCGCGACGGCCAGCAGGCCGCCGAACTCGTAGGACACTTCCTCCACCGACGAGGCCATGCCCGCACGATGCGGCGGCACGTTGTTGAGGATGGCGGTGGATGCCACCGAGATGGCAGCACCCATGCCGAAGCCGGTGATCGCCATGCCGGCCACCACCCAGCCCAGCCCATGCGGGAAGCCCAGCGCCACCACGCCCACACCTACCGCGCCGGCCGCAAGACCGCCGCAGATCAGCGGACGCAGGCCGACGCGATGCAGCACGCTGCCGCCCAGCAACGCGCTGGGCAGGCTGCCCAGCGCCGCCACCGATACCAGCAGGCCCGCCTGCAACGGGCTGAGGCCGGCCACCAGCTGGAAACGCTGGGTGGTGAGCAGCTGCAGCCCTGCCATCGCAAACAGGGTGAACACCGCCGACAGGGTGCCGGCAAGGAAGGCCGGATTGCGGAAGATGGCGAAATCCAGCAGCGGATACGGCAACTGCTGCTGGCGGCGGCTGAAGGCGATGCCGGAGATGATCGCCAGCAGCAGCGAGACCGCGCCCACGCTGTACGAGGGCGGCGTGGCGATCAGCGACTTGATCGCCAGTACCAGGCCCGACAGCGCGGCCAATGCCAGCAGCGAGGACAGCAGGTCCCATGGGCGGGTGCTGTCGCGCTGCCCTTCCGGCGCCAGCAGCAGGGTCGCGATGAAAGCGACCACTACCACCGGCACATTGATGAGGAACACCGAGCCCCACCAGAAGTGCTGCAGCAGCAAGCCACCGATGATCGGCCCCAGCGCCGCACCGACGATGGCCACCGAACCCCAGATCGCGATGGCGATGTTGCGCTCGCGTTCTTCATGGAAGCTGAGCCCGATCAAGGCCAGCGTGGCCGGCATCATCGCCGCCGCACCCACCGCGAGGAAGGCACGCGCTGCGATCAGCTGCCCTGCGGTTGCAGAGAACGCCGCTGCCAACGAGGCGATGCCGAACACCACCAGGCCGATCAGGAACATCCGGCGGTGGCCGATGCGGTCACCCAGGGTGCCAGCGCCCAGCAGCAGGCCGGCCATCACCAGTGGATAGGCGTTGATGATCCACAGCGCCTGCCCGGCACTGGCCGACAGCTCCTCGGTCAGGGTCGGCAGCGCGGTATACAGCACCGAGTTGTCCAGCGTGACCAGCAGCAGGCCGGCGGCAACGGTGAACAGCAGCGACCAGCGTCGTGCGCGCGACAGGGACGGAGCACCGTCCAAGGGCTTGGAGAGAGCCATGGGAACCTGGATGGGGAAGGAGTACATCCATAACTATACAGGACATCCTGTATAGTTATGAGGCTGCCAGTGAGACCCATTCAGCTGACGGGAGGCGCAATGCTCCCTGCCTCATGACCCGGGGCCTACCTGCACTCCGCAGGCAAGGCAGCGACCGCCTGCACGATCGGGTCCTGCATGGCGCGTCCCACCGCGGCATCCAGCTCCCCCTGCAGATGGCCGTGCTGGCGCTGCATCTCCTCTTCGCACAGCGCACGCACCCGCGCGCGGGCGTTGCTGCGCAGCGTGCTGCAGCGCCAATCGCCCCCTCCCAGCGGCAGCACCGAATAGACCACGCTGTTGCAGGCGTTGCCGGCGCGTTCCGCCAGCGGACGCGCGCCGAAGTCACGCGGCACACTGCTGCGCTGCGGATCGAAGTAGCTGTCCGGGAAGGTGCGCGCGTACTGTTCGATGTCCACCTCGATAGTGCCGCCTTCGCCTGCCGGCACGCGCAGTGGCTGACCGCAACTCGTGGCGTCGGCGCGGTGTTGGATGTACTGGTAGATGGGTCGGTCCAGGCTCGCATCCTGCGCGGTCACGGCGCTGACCGCCGCCAGCACCGGCAGCGACGCACGGTTGGCCATGCGCGCCAGCACTCCCGCCTGCGCGGGTTCGCAGCGGTCGCGCAGCGTCGCCACCAGCAGGAACAGCAGGTCATCACGAAAGGCCTTGTCGGCCGCCAGGTGATGTTCGATGCGTGCCTGCGCTTCCGCCACTGGTGCGGGAAATGCAACGGCCGGTGGCGAGGGCGCGTGCGTTGCGTTCCACAGCAGCGCCACCCCGGTTCCTGCCAGCAGCAACACCACCATCAGCAGCGCGACGGTGCGTGCGCGGAGCCTCGTCATCGGGTGCTCGTCATCGGTTGATCGCGGAAAGCGTCGCTGCGGCAGCGTCATAGGACGCGCTGGCGATATCCGCCTCGAAGTGCTTCACCTGCAGGCGCCCTGACAGCCGGTAGGGATCCCACAGCGCGCCCATCGTGATGGGGCTGGCCAGGGTGACATGGATGATCTGGTTCGGTGGTGGCGGCGGTACGTGGATGCACGCGCCATAGAACGGCACGAACAGCAGTTCGTCCACCTGCCCGGCGTCGTTCATCGCCAGCGGCACCACATAGCCATCCAGGTCCAGCGCACGTCCGTCCACGCCATCGACCACCGCCGACGAGCCGAACTGCTGCGCACGTAGCGGGCTGGAGTGATCGATGGCCTGCCCAGGCAGCGAGCCCGAACCCGTATCGTCGATCAAGCCCCCCACCCCGTCCATGCCATTGCCACGCGACAGCCCGATCTGCGGCGGTGGACGCTGGAAGCTGTCCTCTTCGGGCATCAGCGCGTCCCAGCGATCGATCACTGCAGACGCCGCCACCGGCGACGCAGCGCCATTGCTGGCCTGTGGCGGTGGGGCGTCCACGGCGGGCCGGCCACAACTGGCCAGCAGTACAGCGGCAAGCACACCACCAAGCAGCTTCGCGCTACGGTTCATAAGGCCTCAGTTCGGCGTCGGCCATGCTGTAGGCGGAGCCGGCAAGATCATCGTCCACCCGCTCGGCGCGCAGCACGCCGGCCAGGAAGAACGGCGAGTACATGTCGGGCATGGCGATCGGCCGCGGCAGCAGCACATGCACGATCTGGTTCGGTGGCGGCGGCGGCACGTGGATGCACGCGCCGTAGTACGGCACGAACAGGAATTCGACCAGTCGGCCATCTGCCGCGTTGGCCAAAGGCACCACGTAGCCCGGCAACCGCACTGCGCGATCCAGTACCGCGTCCACCGTACGGAACGTGCCGAACTGGGCCATGCGCCGGTTGCCGTTGTGCTGCACCTCCGGCCCCTCACCGCGCTCGAGTGCTGCCAGTTCATCGCTGGGCAGCATCTGCAGCCAGTCCAGTTCCTGCTCGCTTTGCGTGCCAGCATTGCTCTGTACCGGCGACGGCGGCAGTGCCTGCACACCGGTATCGGTCGGCCGCGTGCAGGCAACCAACAGCATTGCCGCAACCAGCAGCAACCAGCGCACGCCCGCGCTCACGACGCAGGCGCCAGGCCATCGGCCAGGGTGCGCCGGTAGGCCAGCAGCGCAGGCAGCAGGCCGGCAACCGCGCTGATCAGCAGCACGCCGCCCACCCAGGCCAGTTCGCGCGCGTCCGGCCAGACGTGAGTGATCGACAGACCGAAATTGGCCAGCGCCCAGCTGCGCCCGGCCGCGCTGGCACAGGTCAGCACCGCCAGCGCCAACGCGCAGGCCATTGCTGCAGTGGCCACGGCCTCAACGACCAGCAGGCAGGCCACATAGGCCGGGCGCGCACCGGTGGCGCGTAGCACCGCCATCTCACGGCGGCGTTCCTGCAGCGTCGATACCAGCAGCGCCATCAGTGACACCATGCCCAGCAGCACCACCATCGCACTGATCAGCTGCAGCGCGCGCTCGGCAGTGCCCAGCGACTGCCACAGCTGTTGCAACGTCACGCCGGGCAGGATCGCCTGCAGTGCTTCGTCTGGATACTCGTTGATGCTGCGCTGCACGCCGAAGGTGGCGATGCGCGAGTTCAGCCCGAGCATGAAGGCGGTGATGCTGGTCGGGGTCAGGTCAAGCTGCCGTGCCTGTTCTGCGCTGACATGCTGGCTGCGCAACTGCACGCCGGAGCGCCAATCGACATGGATCGCTTCGATCGCCGGCAATGACACCAGCACGGACGAATCCACCGGCGTGCCGGTACGTTGCAGGATGCCGACCACGCGGAACGGCTTGTCGGCATGCGTGGCCAGCGTTACCGCACCGGTACCATGGGCCAGCACGATCTCAGAGCCCAGGCCGATGTGCGCGGCCTGCGCGACTTCAGCGCCGACCACCGCGTCATACAGGTCGTCGAACGGCTGGCCCTGCGCGAATGCCAGCGCATGCCCTGCGCCATGCCGGTAATGTTCGAAATAGCGGGCGGTGGTGCCGATCACCCGATAGCCACGCCAGGAATCGCCCAGCGACAGCGGCACCGCCCATTTCACCTGCGGCAGCGTGGACAGTTCCTGGTAGGACTGCCAGGACACGTTGTTGGTCGGGTCGCCGATGTGGAAGACCGAGTACAGCAGCAGGTTCACCGGCCCCGAGCGTGCGCCCACGATCAGGTCCGTACCCGAGACGGTGCTGGCAAAGCCTTCGTGGGCCTGCGTGCGGATGCGCTCCACGCCCAGCAGCAGGACCACGCTCAGGGTGATGACCAGCACGGTCAGGCTCACGCTCAAGGCGCGGCTGCGCAGGCTGGCCCAGGCCAACTCAAACATGTGCACCCCCTGCCCGGTTCAGATCACCCAGCGACAACACCTGGTCAAACAACGGCTGCAGGCGGTCATCGTGGCTGACCACCAGCGCGGTGGTGCCAGCGGCGCGGCACTGCGCGGACATCAGCTGCACGAACGCCGTGGCCGCTTCGGGATCCAGCGCCGAGGTCGGTTCGTCGGCCAGCAGTACCGCCGGGCGACCGATCAGGGCACGGGCAGCGGCAACGCGCTGTTGCTGGCCGACGCTGAGCGTGCCTGCCGCGCGCGGCATCAGTGCCGGATCGAGCTGCAGCGCACGCAGCAGACGCGCGATTTCCGCGTCCAGCCCACCTTCAATGCGCGCGTTGCGCAATGGCGAAAAGCGCACGCCCAGGGCGATGTTGTTGCGCACGCTCAGGAACGGCAGCAGGTTGAACTGCTGGAAGATCACGCCCAGCTGGTCGGCACGGAAACGATCGCGCGCGGCGGCACCGAGCGTGTTCACCCGATGGCCGGCAACCCGGATGCTGCCGCTGGCCGGCAGCAGAATGCTCGCCAGCAGGCCCAGCAGCGTGCTCTTGCCCGAGCCGCTGGTCCCGCGCAGCAGCACGCTGCTGCCTGCGCGCACCTGCAGCTGTGCGATGTCCAGCACTGCACGGCCTGAGTAGCCGAACTGCACGCCCTGCAGGTCGATGATGACATCGTCGTTCATGGCGCCAGCGGCACCCGCAGGCTGTCAGCAGTAACCACGCTGCGGCCTTGCCCGGTCGATGTTGCGGTGTTGACGATCACCTCGTGCAGCCCCGGAAACAGCGTAGGCAGCGGCAATGCCAGCCCGCGCAGTGCTGCCGGGTTGGCGCAGTGGTAGCGCAGTGCGGCGGTGAATCCAGCGTGCGTGTGCTGGCCTGGCTGTGCTGCCACAGCCATTGGCGCAAAGCCCTCCGCCGTCGCCTCGGCATGGTCCAACCGGCACTGCGCAGCGGTCGGCAGCGTGACCCAGCTGCCGCTCTGCAGGATCGATCGCGCCCGCGCCAATGCGGCCTGTTCGCGGCTGTCGGCCGGGGGTCGCTCGAAATCGAGGATGCCGATGCCGGGCGCACGCAGTGCCAGTTCCAGCGTTCCCTGGTCCACGGCCAGATCGACATCGGCCTGGCCATGGACATGAGCACCGTGATGGCGCACGTCGTGGGCGTTCGCAGAATGGGCAGCAAGCAGCAGCAGAAGGGCGGCAGAACGTTTCATCGGGCGGCTCCGTATTGTTACTATGTAACATTATGGACCACATCCCGATCTCGCCCGCAAGGGCCCGCACCCAACCGCCAGCTTGGGCACGCTGGCATCCCCGTTTCGATCTGGCAGGCGCATGGCTGTCGCTGGCCTGTGCCGCGCATTGCGTGGCCCTGCCCCTGCTGCTGGCCTTCACGCCAGCGGCGATGATGGCGCTGCGCTCGTTCCAGCACCCTGGCCATGGCGCGATGACCGCACTGCTGGTGATGTCGCGCTGGGAATGGCTGTTCGCGCTGCTGGCCTCGTCGATCGCCCTGCTCAGCACCGCCGCCGGCCAGCGCCGCCATCGACGCGCCCTGCCGCTGTGCGTGGCCCTGGCAGGCGCGATCCTGTTGCTGTCCGCCTCGCTGTACCTGCCGTTGAAGGAATCGCTGCTCTGGCACGGCGCTGCCACCGCCTGTGGTGGGGTGATGCTGGCCACTGCACATCTGCGCAACCGGCGGGCCCTGCGGCCCGCCGGCTGATGCCCGCTCAGAACCGGTAGCCGACCTCGGCGCCGACAATGCGCGGGCTGTCCACCGGCCCGTAGTAGTTGCCGTCGCGGCCGAAGGCCAGGTTGTCGAAGATCAGGCCATTGATGCGGCGCTTGTCGGTCAGGTTCTGCACGAACACGCGCGTGCTCCACGGCCCGCGCTCATAGCCCAGTTGCACGCCGAGCACAGCCACGGCCGGCTGGAACGCGCGGTTGCGCTCGTCCAGCGCGCTGGAGCCGGTGAACTGCGATTCCACCCGGGCGTAGATGCCGGAGTCGAACTGATACCGCGCTGCCAGGTAGCCGGTGTAGTGCGGCGTCAGCTTGACCCGCTTGCCGTGGAGGTTCTCCTGCGGGCTTACCCAGAGCTTGGTGTACGTCGCATCGACATAGCCGACGTTGGCCATCACCGTAAACCCCGGCGCGACTTCAAACACACCTTCCAGTTCTGCACCGCGCGACCGTATCGAGGCATCCGAGCCCACGTAGTCGGACGAGATCGGCCGGCCGTTGGCATCGGTGGCCACCTGGATTTCCTGCCAGTTGTCCGAGCTGATGTAGAACAGGGCACCACCGATATGGCCACGACCGCCAGCCAGGTTCATCTTGAAACCCACCTCATGGCTCCACATGCGTTCGGATTCGTAACGCAGCACCTTGTCGTTGATCACATCGCTCTGCGCGGCGGCCAGGTTGAAGCCGCCGGGGATGTAGCCCTTGGCCGAGGCCGCATAGAACGACAGATCATCGCTGGCGTCATAGCGCAGCGAGACGCGGGGCAACGTGGCCGAGAACGTATGCGCCAGGGCTGCGTCGCGGTAGCGCACCAGGCCTCCCGCGCCCAGGTCGAGGAATCCGGCACGCTGCTCGGTGGAACGCCGGGCCTGTTCGTGGCGAATGCCGAGGCTGGCGGTCAATTTCGGCAATGCCGGCAGCGTGTAGCTGGCGGTCGCGAAAACACTGTAGTCCTCACCCTTGGAGGTCTGCCGCGGCGCCAGGTTGTAACTGTCCAGGCCCCGCAGCGCCGGGCCGACGAAGGTGCCCTGGATCGAATCCTTGTCGATGCGGTACGTCGATACACCGGCCATCCAGGTCAACGCCTGGTCGCTGGGCGAGCTGAAGCGCGCCTCGGCATTCCAGGCATTCTTCTTGTCATATATGTACCCGGCCAGCGCGGAGCTGGCGGTCATGTCGAAGTCGTAGCCGGCTGAGCTCGCTTCCTCGCTGCGGTACGACGTGGCCACATCCAGGGTGCCGGCCTGCAGTTGCCATTGCGAGCTCAGGCCTGCGACGGTCTCGTCCTTTTCGGTGCGCTTTGGCGCATCGTTGATGTAGGTGAAGTCACCTGCATGGCGGCCACCATTGAGGCGGTCGCCATAGGTGCGGTTGTACAGGCCGGTATCCAGCGGCAGGTACTCGTACTCGAACATGCCCGGTGCGCGCGTGCGCAGGTGATAGGCCAAGGCGTTGACGGTCACGTAATCGCTGGGACGCCAGCGCAGCTTGCCCTGCAGGTAGCCCTCTTTCACTTCGCCGCGCGCGCCGTACGGGGTCAGGTTCTTCAAGTAGGCATCCTCATCGGAGCCCATGAACGCCACCGAGCCCGACAGCGTGCCGTCCTTGCCCAGCGGGCCAGCCAGGAAACCATCCACGGCCGTACCGTTGCCGTTGCCGAACCAGGTGCTGCGCACGTTCACCTCACCCTCGCGGGTATCGGCCGGGCCGCGCGTGCGCACCAGCACCAGCCCGGATTCGCTGTTGGCGCCGTACAGGGTTCCCTGCGGCCCCCGCAGCACCTCAACCGATTCCACCTGGTTGAGTACTGCGTTGCTCAGCTCACGGAACGGAATGCCATCGATGTACACCGACGCGCGGTTGACCAGGAAGGGATTGGATTCGATGCCACGGATGGAAATGAACATGTTGCTCAGCTGGCCCATCACGTTGAACTTCACGTTGGGCGCCAGCTTGTCCAGGTCGCGGAACTCGGTGACACCGGCTTCCTTCAGTGCCTGCCGATCAAGCACGGTCACCGACAGGTCACTCTTCAGGTAGGGCGTGTCGCGCTTGGAGCCGGTGACCACCACCCCATCAAGGGTGGTGGCATCGGCGGACTGCGCGTGGGCAGGAACAACAGGAACCAGCAACGACGCTGCGACAAGGGCAACGGAGGAAACGGGGGATTTCAAGGTAGACCTCATGAGGAACGGAAACGCGCTTGGCGGGCCAGCTGGCGCAAACTGTTATCCTGTAACATTACGCGCTCGCCGCCACTCCATTGCAGTCAGCGCTGCTCCATTCCTGGACCTGCCATGCCCGCCCTCGCCGACCAGTTGCACCGGGAAGCCGCCCTGCCCAGTGGTGGCACCGTGACCAGCGAGGACGGCGCGATCGTTCTGCTGCGCCATGGCTTCCAGGCCAGCGAAGGCCCCATGGGCAACCCGCACCAGCTGCGGCTGGGCCTGGCGCTGGCCGGTGGCGGCAGCCTGTATCAACGCACCACTGCCGGGGTACTGCAGGCGCCTTGGCATCCGGGCCAGTTCAACGTGGTACTGCCCGGCGATCGTGGACACTACGCCAGCCCAGCCGTGGAGCTGCTGGGAATGGCCATCGATACCGCGCAGTGGCGTGATGCGCCTGGCGGCTTCCCGGACATCCATGCCCTTTCCCTGCGGCTGCATCGCGACCCGGTCATCGCTGCCGTACTGCACGCGCTGTGGTCCAGCGCGCAGGCTGACGCCAGCGTGCCCGGCTTCCTGCAGTACGGCGCAGAAGTCGTGGTGCGGCGGTTGGCGCAGCTTGCCGGCCAACCGCCCGCCCGGCCGCGGATGGCTGCACCGCTGTCATCGCGGCAACTGCGCCAGCTGCAGGACTTCATCGATGAACACCGTTCCCAGTCGCTGGATGTCGCAGCGCTGGCAGACGTACTCGGCATGGAACCGACCACGTTCAGCCGCGCCCTGCGCGCCGCTACCGGCATGCCACCGTATGCCTACCTGACCCAGCGCCGGATGCACTGGGCGCAGTACGCACTGTCCAAGGGGCAGCGCGTCACCGAGGTCGCGCTGGCCTGCGGCTACGCCAATCCCAGCAAGTTCGCGGCGGCCTTCCAGCGCGTGGCCGGTTGCACGCCCAGCATCTGGGCCGCGCAAGGCACCGGCCGCCAGGACGCTATTCGTCGAACGGGCGTTGACCCAGCGTCTGCGTCACGTGGTCGACGAAACAGGTGATGCGCGCGGCCAGCGCGGTGTTGCGGTAGTACACCGCGTTGATCGGCTGGCGGACCTCCTGGGTCTGCTTGGCGAACAGCTGTACCAGGCGCCCCTCGCGCCGGTCCTGGCGGGTCAGGAAATCGGACAGGCAGGCGATGCCCAGCCCGTTCACCGCCATCTGCCGCAGCGTTTCTCCGCTGGAAGATGCAATGGCCGGCTGAATCACCAATGGACCGCCATCGGCGTCGGGCAGCGGCCACTCGTTGAGTGAACCCGGGTGGGTGAAACCCAGCAGCGTGTGCGCGCGCAGCTGCGCGATGCGGGTGGGCGTACCGTACTGCCGCAGGTACTCCGGGCTGGCGACCACGCGGATGCGGCTGTGGCCGATCGGCCGCGCATGCAGGGTGGAATCGCGCAGCACGCCGATGCGGAACGCCACGTCGGTGCGCTTCTCGATCAGGTCGGTGATGCCCTCGTTGGAGTTCAGCTCCAACTGCACCTGCGGATAGCGCTCGCGGAAGCCGGCCAGCAGCGGCACGATCACGTGCAGCATGAACGGCGTGGCCGCATCCACCCGCAACCGCCCTACCGGTTGCTGCCGGCGCGCCGCCATCTGTTCCTCGGCTTCGTCCACCGTGGCCAGGATCGTGCGCGCGTATTCCAGGAACGCCGCGCCCTCTTCGGTCAGCTCCAGCCGCCGCGTCGTCCGCCGCAGCAGCGTGGTCTGCAGCTTGTCCTCCAAGCGCGCCAGGGTACGGCTGGTGGCCGAGATGGTCAGTCCCAGCACCTCGGCGGCGGCTGTGATCGAGCCGCTGTCGACCACGGCGACAAACGCCTTCAGCTCATCCAGGGTGGTTTTCATTCTTTACCTCGGCGCAAAAGCATTTCCCGTATACACGGCTTAATCTGCAAATGTAAAGCGGCCAGACTGGCCCCCATCGGAGCACACCGCTCCCTACCCAGCTGGAGTTCCCATGAGCCTTCCTTCCTTTGGCGTCGGCACGTTCCGCCTGACCGGCCAGACCGTCATCGATTCAGTGCGCAACGCCCTCGAGCTCGGCTATCGCGCCATCGACACCGCGCAGATCTACGGCAATGAAGCCGAGGTCGGCCAGGCAATCGCCGAATCCGGTGTACCGCGCGACGAACTGTTCATCACCACCAAGATCTGGGTCGACAACCATGCCGCCGACAGACTGCTGCCGAGCCTGCGCGAGAGCCTGGCCAAGCTGCGCACCGACCATGTCGACCTGCTGCTGATCCACTGGCCGGCACCGGGCAGCGCGGTCGCGCTGCGCGAGTACATGACCGCACTGGCCGAAGCAAAGACGCTGGGCCTGACCCGGCAGATCGGCGTATCCAACTTCAACATCGAACTGACCCGCCAGGCCATCGCCGTAGTTGGCCAGGGCCAGATCGCCACCAACCAGATCGAGCTCAGCCCCTATCTGCAGAACCCGGCATTGACCGCTTTCCTGCAGGAACAGGGCATCGCGGTGACCTCCTACATGACCCTGGCCTACGGCAAGGTACTGAAGGACCCGGTGCTGGCCGCCATCGCTGACAAGCACCAGGCCACGGTGGCCCAGGTCGCACTGGCCTGGGCGCTGCAGCTGGGTTACGCCGTCATTCCTTCCTCGACCAAGCGCGAAAACCTGGCCAGCAACCTGCTTGCCCGCGAGCTGCAGCTGGATGCCGAAGACATGGCTGCGATCGCCGCACTTGAACGCAACGGCCGCGAAGTCGACCCGCCGGGCCTGGCGCCTGCCTGGGACTGAGGAGCACGCGCTGATGGCTACTGCGTTGACACGACTGCAGGCGGGCGGCTTCAGCATTGGCATTGAAGCGCCGCTGGACAACGACTGGACGCCGCTGGGCGAACAGGCACGACGCATTGCGCGCCGCCTGCCGGGCGAACCGGACCTGCAGCAGCACGCCGACCTTGCCAGGCTGGCCGACCGCCTCGGCTTCCGTGCGCTGTGGGTGCGCGACGTGCCGGTGTACGACCCGGCATTCGGCGATGCCGCGCAGGTGTTCGAAGTGTTCACCTATCTCGGCTACCTGGCCGGCATCACCGAAGAGATCCTGCTGGGGACCGGCGCGGTGGTGCTGCCGATCCGCGAACCTCTGCTGACGTTGAAGTCGGCACGCAGCGTACAGCAGCTCAGTGGCGATCGCCTGCTGCTGGGCGTTGCCAGCGGCGACCGGCCGGTGGAGTACCCGCTGTTCGGCCGCGACTTCGACACCCGTGGCACGCGCTTCCGCGAGCAGATCGGGCTGCTGCGCGAAGGCACCGCTGCACGGCTGCCGCAGGGGTTGGAAGTACTGCCTGCCGATGGTCGGGCGCTGCCGCTGCTGGTGGCCGGCCTGGCGCAGCAGCAGCCGGCCTGGATCGGCGCGCATATGGACGGCTGTCTGGCTTACCCCGGCACGCCCCAGGAACACGCCCACCGCGTGGCGGCGTGGCGCGCGGTGGCCGGCAACAAACCCTATGCCAGCTTCATCCACCTGGATCTGCTGGAACGGGCCGACGCACCACTGCAGCGTTGGCGCTTCGGCCTGCGCGGCGGCCGCAATGCGCTGCTGGCCGAACTGCAGGCGATGCAGGCCGCCGGCGTCGATCACATCGGCCTGCAGTTCCGCCGCAACGAACGGCCTTTGGCCGACACCTTCCACGAAATCGCCGAGTACGTGCTGCCGCAGTTCGCGGCGCATGCGTGACCGGCACTGGAGCCCCGCAATGAACATCACCTCCCTGGCCCTGCTTGCACTGGCCTCGCTCCCGCTGCCCTCCGCCGCTCTCGCTGCGGACTGGTATCCCTCGGTATACGGCGCCAACGATGAGATCGGCGCGGCCAACCTGCTCACCGCCGATGTGGTCAAGCAGGCGGTGTCGCTGGTGAAGACCGGCAAGACGTATCCGCTGGCGGTACCGGTGGACAAGAACCTGCCCGCCTTCCGCCATCGCAGCTTCCGCCTGTACAACGTGCAGGTCGGGCAACAGGCCGGCAAGTCATTGGGCCCGAACAGATTCACCTTCAACGATGAACTGGTGAACGCCTGGACCGGTGTCGGCACCCAGCTCAACGGCATTGGCCACATCGGCATCGACAACGTCTACTACAACGGCAACAAGGCCGCCGACTTCGTCAGCGTCGATGGCGTGCGCAGGCTGGGCGTGGAGAAGGTGCCGCCGCTGGTCACACGCGGCGTGGTGCTGGACATGACCGCGTACTACGGCAAGGCCATCGTGCCCGGCGGCACCGAGTTCAGCGTCGCCGACATCCAGGCCGTGCTGAAGCAGCAGCACCTGACCCTGCGCAAGGGCGATGTGGTGCTGTTCAACACCGGCTGGCTGGAGCTGATCGGCAAGGACAACACGCAGTTCCTGGAGGTCGAGCCGGGCATCGGCATGGACGCGGCGAAGTGGCTGGCCGACCAGGGCATCGTCGCCTTCGGCGGTGACACCTGGGCCTCGGAGGTCTACCCCAATCCGCACGGCGCCGACGAGTTCCCGGTGAACCAGTACATGCTGGCCAAGCGCGGCATCTACAACCTGGAACTGATCGACAGCCGCGCGCTGGTGCGCGACAAGGCGTGGGAATTCCTGTTCGTGCTCGGCCAGCCGCTGTACGTCGGCTCCACCCAGGTCAACATCAACCCGGTGGCGATCCGATGAGCGACGCCCCGCCAATGTTTGCCGGTCGCCGATTCCGGGTCAGCTATGACGGCCTGGCCGCCGACACCCGCTACAGCGCTGATGGCCATCGCGTGCACTACGCCATCGTCTCCGGTACCTATATGCCGGTGCCCACGGCGAAGCCAGCTGCGAGTGGCGGCAGGTTGCCGAGGGCATCCATGCCATTTCCTGGCAGGAAGCCGACGGTGCCACCGTGGTGCACGTCGATGACTTCCTGCACGGCCATTCGCTGGCGTGGTTCACCGCCACCGACGGCCGCTTCCACCGCATGCAGGGCACGCTGCAGGCACTGCCCCCGCACGACTGAATGTCCCTTCCCCACGAGATTCCCATGCGACTTTCCATTCCCTCGCCCATCGGCTTCGGCACCGCACCGTTGGGCAACATGTACCGCAACATCCCCCAGCAGGAGGCGCTGGATACCGTCGAGGCAGCCTGGCAGCAGGGCATCCGCTACTTCGACGCCGCACCGCTGTACGGCGCTGGCCTGGCCGAACTGCGCCTGGGCGAGGCCCTGCAGCATCACGACCGTGATGCCTATGTACTGAGCAGCAAGGTCGGCCGCCGTGTGCTGGACGAGGTGGAAGACACCACCCGGCGTGACCTTGGTGAGAAAGGCGGCCTGTTCGAGCATGGCCTGCCCAACCGCATCGTCTACGACTACAGCGCTGACGGCACCCTGCGCGCGATCGAGGAGAGCCTGCAGCGCCTGCGTACCGATCGCCTGGACATCGTCTGGATCCACGATCCGGCGCGTGACTTCCATGGCGATGCCTGGAAGGACGTCTTCCAGCAGGCGATGGACGGCGCCGCCGTGGCGCTCACCCGCCTGCGCGAGGAAGGTGTCATCAGGGCCTGGGGCTTGGGCGTCAACCGCGTGCAGCCCTGCGAGATGGCGCTGCAGCAGGCCGACCCGGATGGCTTCCTGATTGCCGGGCGCTACACCCTGCTCGACCACGAAGAGGCCCTGCAGCGGTTGATGCCGGACAGCGTTGCACGTGGCGTCGGCATCGTGGTCGGCGGGCCGTACAACTCCGGCATCCTTGCCGGCGGCGCGCATTACGAATACCAGACCGCCACGCCAGAGGTGCTGGCCCGCGTGCAGGCATTGCGCGACGTTGCGGCAGAACACCAGGTGGACCTGCGCGCCGCCGCGCTGCAGTTCTCGCTGGCGCACCCGGCAGTGGCAGCGGCGATTCCCGGTGCAAGCCGTCCCGAGCGCATCGCCGAGAACCTGGCGTTGGCCGGGGCGACGATTCCCACCGCGTTCTGGCAGGCATTGCGCGACCGCCAGCTGGTGTCATCGCACGCGCCGCTGCCCGGCCTGGGTTGACCGATAGGTCGGCGTCAGCCTGCGTGCTCGAACACAGCCGCCACCCAGTCGATGAACACCCGCAGCCGCGGCGATGGCGTACGGTTGCGCGGATAGACCAGGCTGACAGGGCTCGGTGTGGGTGGCATCCCGGGCAACAGTTCCAGCAACTGCCCGCGCGCGATGTAAGGGTCCATCCGGTAGCGCGGTGCCTGGATGATGCCCAACCCGGCCAACGCGGCACCGAGGAAGGCGTCGGCACCGGACACCCGCACGCGTGCCGGCAGCGGCACGTGGCGAACCTGCCCGCCCTGCTGGAACTCCAGCGGAATGAGCTGGCCGGTGGCGCTGGAACGGTAGCCGACCATCTGGTGTCCCGCCGCCAGCGACGCGATGCTTTCCGGCCGCCCGTGTGCCTGTACGTAAGGGGGCGACGCCACCGTGACCTCGCGCAGCAACGCCAGGCGCCGCGCGGCCAGATCGCTGTCGGCCAGGGTGCCCACGCGGATGGCCCCGTCCACCCCCTCGCGCAGCAGGTCGACATAGCGGTCGCCCTCGCTGACCTCCAGTTCGATGTCCGGGTACCGCTGCAGGAAATCCGGCAGATGCGGAAACAACAGGTGGCGCCCCAGCGTACCGTGCACCTCGATGCGCAGCGGCCCGCGTGGCGGCACGTCACGGAACGCGGCTTCGGCATCGTCCATGTCCGCGATCAGGCGCAGACAGCGGCCGTAGAAGGCCTCGCCTCCCAGCGTCGGCACCACCACGCGCGTGGTCCGGTGCAGCAGTCGCACACCCAGACGCTGCTCCAGTGCTTTGATCGCGTCGGTCACCGTGGCCCGCGGCAGCCCCAGGTCTTCGGCAGCACGGCTGAAGCTGCGGCGCTCGACGATCCGCACGAACGCACGGAGGGCGGTGAATCTGTCCATTGTTCGGGCGACCGGATGATGTTTCCGGATTATCCATGATTATCCGCGACGGCGGAGAGACGAAGATGGCCGTGCGCCATGCCGGCGCGCCCTTCTGGAATCTGCCATGACCTCCTCTGCTTCCCGCTCTGTCGCCCTGGTCACCGGGGGCTCCCGTGGCATCGGCGCTGCCATCTCGCGCCGGCTGGCCGCCGACGGCCATGCCGTGGTGATCAACTATGCCGGCCGCCGTGATGAGGCCGAAGCACTGGCTGCCGAATTGACCGCCAGCGGAGGGCACGCCATCGCCCTGCAGGCCGATGTCGCCGACCCGCAGGCCGTGCACGCGCTGTTCGACGCCATCGATGCACGCTTCGGTGGCATCGATGTGGTGGTCAACAGTGCCGGCGTGCTGCAGTTGGCCGCACTGGCCGACAGCGATGATGCCCTGTTCGACCGTGTGATCGGCATCAACCTCAAGGGTGCTTTCAATGTGCTGCGCGAGGCCGCGCGGCGCGTGCGCGACGGTGGTCGCATCGTCACCCTGTCCACCAGCGTGGTTGGCATCAAGCTGGAAAACTACTGCGTGTATGCCGCCAGCAAGGCCGCGGTGGAGACCATGGGCGCGATTCTCAGCAAGGAACTGCGTGGGCGCGGCATCACCGTGAACGCAGTGGCGCCCGGGCCGACCGCCACCGATCTGTTCCTGGACGGGAAGTCGCCGGAACTGATCGATCGGCTGGCGAAGATGAATCCGTTGGAGCGGCTGGGTACGCCGGAAGACATCGCCGGCGCGGTGGCGTTCCTGGCCGGTGCCGATGGCGGCTGGATCAATGGCCAGGTGCTGCGGGCCAATGGTGGGATGGTGTAGCGGCGTGCCAACCAAGGTTGGCATCTACCAGATCACGCCACATCGGTAGTCGCCCACCTTGGTGGGCGCGCGGCATGCCAACCAAGGTTGGCATCTACCAGATCATGCCACATCGGTAGTCGCCCACCTTGGTGGGCGCGCGGCAGCCAACCAAGGTTGGCATCTACCAGATCACGCCACATCGGTAGTCGCCCACCTTGGTGGGCGCGCGGCGTGCCAACCAAGGTTGGCACCTACCAGATCACGCCACATCGGTAGTCGCCCACCTTGGTGGGCGCGCGGCAGGCCAACCAAGGTTGGCATCTACCAAGGGCGCCTCAATGCGGTGTGCGCGGTTCCGGTAGACGCCAACCTTGGTTGGCGCCGCCCCTCAACCGCCGGGCATGGCCCGGCGCTACCGTGGGTGTTACCGGCTCATCGAATACGGTGCCTGCGCGCCCTGCCCCGGCCAGTCCTTGTTCGGTTCGGCCTGCATGGTGAAGTGCAGCTCGCCACCGGCCAGGATCTCATCGTGGCGCAGGAAGGTGCGCTGCAACGGCGTGCCGTTGAGGGTCACGCTGCCGACATAGGTGTGCTTGTCGTCCAGCCCTTCGGCCACGATGGTGAAGGTCTTGCCGTTGGGCAGCCGCATTGCGGTCTTCGGCAGGAACGGGCGGCCGAGGATGTACTCGCCCGAGCCAGGCGCTACCGGGTAGAAACCCAGCGCGGTGAACACGTACCACGCCGACATCTGGCCCACGTCATCGTTGCCGGCCAGGCCATCGGGACGATCGGCATACTGCGTGTCCATGATCTGCTTCAGGCGTGCCTGCGTGCGCCACGGCTGGCCGGCATGCGAGTACAGGTAGGCGACGTGGTGGCTGGGCTCGTTGCCATGCGCATACCAGCCGATCAGGCCGGTGATGTCTTCCATGTGCTCGAAGATGGCCGGATCGACCTTCGCGTTGAACACTTCATCCAGGCGCGCCAGCAGTCTGTCACTGCCACCATGCGCTGCGGCAAGGCCGGCCACATCCTGCGGCACGTACCATGAGTACTGCCAGGCATTGCCTTCGGTGTAGTCGGTGCCGTAGCCACTGGCGCTGGGGTCGAACGGCGTACGGAAGCTGCCATCGCGCTTGCGCGCACGCATGAAGCCGGTGTCCTTGTCGAAGGCGTTGCGCCAGTTGCCCGCGCGCTTGTCGAAGGTTGCGGCCACATCGGTCTTGCCCATCGCCTGCGCCATGCGCGCGATGGTCCAGTCATCGAACGCGTATTCCAGCGTCTTGCTGGCTGCTTCGCCCTCCTCGTCGATAGGCACGTAGCCCAGCTCACGGTACTGGGCGATGCCATCGTAGGGGCCGTAGTTGGCGGTCTGCACCATCGCCTTCAGGGCCTTGTCCGCATCGAAGCCACGAATGCCTTTCACGTAGGCATCGGCGATCACCGGCACCGCGTGGTAGCCGATCATGCACCAGTCTTCCAGGCCATGGAACGACCACACCGGCAGCATGCCGTAAGGGCTGTGCTCGTGATGGGCCAGCATGGAATTGACGAAATCGCTGTTGCGCTTCTCCGGCTGCACCAGGGTCAGCAGCGGATGCAGCGCCCGGTAGGTATCCCACAGCGAGAACGTCGAATAGTTCGTGTAGCCCTTGGCCTGGTGCACGGCGTTGTCCGCGCCGCGGTACTGGCCGTCGGCATCCATGAACAGCGTCGGCCCCAGCAGCGTGTGGTACAGCGCGGTGTACGCGCTGCGACGCGCGTGTTCCGGTGCGTCGATATCCAGCACCGACAACGCCTGCGTCCACTCCTGCTTCGCCTGCGCGCGCACACGGTCGAAATCGAAGTCGGCCACTTCCGCATCGAGGTTGGCGATGGCGCCCGCCTCGCTGACCGGCGAAATGGCCACCTTCACCACCAGCGGTGCATCCAGCTTGCCGAAGTCGAAGGTGCCCACCAGCTGCCGCCCCTCCATCTGCGCGCGCTGCGCCGGGTCCTTCTCGCCCGGGGGCGCAAAGCCCTTGTAGACGATGTCCTGTTCGGTGTTGTGCAGCGCGTGGCTGGCCAGCGGCCGCGAGAAGCGCATCGCGAAATACAGCTGGCGGCCGGCGGCCCAGCCACGCGTCTCGCGGAAGCCGGTGATGGTGCCATCGCCACGCACGCGTACCCGCGACCACAGGATCTTGCCCGGGTAGTCATACATGCTGGTACGCATGTCCAGCAGCACCTTGGCTTCGCTGCCCTTCGGGAACGCATAGCGATGCACGCCCACGCGGGCGCTGGTGGTCAGCTCGGCGCGCACCTTGTAGTCGTCCAGGGTGACAGCGTAATAGCCCGGTTCGGCCTTCTCGTCATCGTGGCGGAAACGCGAGGCGTAACCGCTGCGTGGCTTTTCGGGGTCGCCGCGCTCCAGTCCAGGGTTGCCGGTGAACGGCATCAGCAGGATGTCGCCCAAATCGGAATGACCGGTGCCGGAAAAGTGCGTGTGCGAGAAACCGACGATGCTGCTGTCGTCGTAACGGTAGCCCGCCGCCCAGCCGTAGGCCTTCTCGCGCGGCTGGATGCGCGTGTCCGGGCTGAGCTGGACCATGCCGAACGGCACCGTCGCGCCGGGGTAGGTATGCCCCTCACCGCCGGTGCCAATGAAGGGATCGACCGAGGCATAGGCCTTGTCGGCGGCGGTCTTGGCCGGAGCGGCCGCAGCCAGGCCGGAGGCGAACATCGCCGTGGCGGCGACAGCGATCAGGAGACGACGGTCCAGCGTGGGCATCGGCATTTGGATCGATTCAGATGGTGGTCAGATCCTAGCACCGGGGTGACGGTGTCGCATGCTGCAGTGCGGATGCCGCCTTCAACGCATGCATCTGCAACCGATTGGATGGATCGACACTGGAATTGAAGGGATGCTGCCAAGCCTGGCGGGCCCATTTCGATGCGAACGCGCAAGCGGTTGTCGGAATGGGCACTACCGAGAAAAAATCAGCCCGTAATTGGAGACTTTCAGATGCAATGCCGGGTGGAACAGACCGCCAATGCGTGTGCAGGATATCCGCGCAGCGCGAACACCGCTGCCGGGTGTGGAACCCCGGAATGAGCTACGAGAGCTGCTTGCCGTGACTGCGGCGGGCGGTGCGCGGCGGCCGCATGGCCCTCCGGCTTTTCTCGTAGCTCAGCCGAAGTTCCAACCCCGCACCGCCCGCCACCCTTGCGGTGGCCACGTCCCCTCAAGGAGCCATCGCATGTCGCATGAACCGCCCATCCTGACCCCGGAAATGGAATCCCTGTTCTTCCGCATCGAGCACGCTCTGAACACCGCCGAGGGCATGGCGATGATGATCGGCGAGAACGAACCGGCCGACCCGCAGGCGCATCTGCGCCCGGGCTACAGCCTGCAGAAGATCACTGTTGCGATGATGGCGTTGAGCCAGCATGGCCGGCGATTGCTCCATGAACTGCGCGAGCAGCATGTGCGGGTGACGCTGCATTGAAGCGGACACCGCCAGGGAAATGAGCCGAGCGTGGCTCGGCTCCATGAAGGCCACTGAAGAGGCCACTCAATCCGGCAGCGCGCTCTGCAGCGTTGCAAGATCTGCCGCATCCACAGGCCGCACCACGCGCGCCACTTCCGTGCCATCACGCAACAGGATCACGGTGGGCCACAGCTTCACCTGGAACGAGCGGCCCAGCGGCTTGCCCTTGCCGTCTTCGATCTTCCAGTGCGGCAGATCATGTGCCTCGACGAAAGCCTGCAGTGCCGGTTGTGCAGCCTGGCAATGGCCGCACCACGGTGCACCGAATTCCAGCAACAGCCAACCGGCCTGCGCATCCACCTCCGCGCGGGCCGGCTCGGCTGCCACATGGTCACGCATGAAGGGCATGCCGGTTACGCCTGCAGCGTGCGCTGGATGTCTTCCAGCGGCGCGTTGGTGAGATCCTTGGCGATGTCGGCCAGCAAGCGCGCCTGCGTCTCCTTATGCAGCAACGGACGGATGCGGCCCAACGTGGTGGGATCGGCAATCAGCACCAGATGCGCATAACGGTTGTTGAGCGCGTCTTCATTGAGCTGCTCGGCCACCTGCTTGGCGAAGGTCGCCTCGTTGAGCTGCGAGATCGACATGTCCTTGGGCACCGCACCGGATGGCCCCTGACCGGACACACCCTGTTCGCTGATGTCCTGCAGGCGCAGCTCGCCTTCCTGTTTCAGGGTGAGCTTGTGCTCGTTGCCGACGTTGGTGAACACGCGCGCCGAGCCACCATCGGCGACGATAACCAGGGTGCCTTCGGGAATGCGACGGGTCATGCGTTACTCCTTGCGTTGGTTCGTGACCACCGTAAAAGCCGTGGCGTGAGCGAAGCGAGCACAACATGTTCATTCGATGTGCGTGGGTCATGTGCATGAACAGGCAACTTGGAACGCTGCATTCGTACTGACGCGATTCTCGGCACGCTCACACTGTAACCGTTATCATGAACGCATGATCGACACGACCCACTGCACGTCAGCACCTGTTGCTGGCCTGCGGGAAGCACTGCCGACCGGCGCTTCGCTTTCCATCATTGCCTCTCCCTCGCCTTTCCATCGCCTCGCGCTGGATCCCGGCGGATGACGCCTGCGGGCCCTGCCCCGCCTGTTCCCTGCGCCTGCCCCACCCGCGCGTGCACTGACACGTAATCGGCCCCATCCGTTCGTCCTGCATCTCGCTCTGCGTTCTGGCAGCGGGCAATGCGTGTTGCGTGCACGGCGTTTCATCGCACACACCTTTCGCCCCCTTCCGGGTCTTCCATCCGATGCCCCTGCGCCTGCTGCGCCAGCATCGCCGTTTCCGAATTCCGGGACATTCGTACCGCCCATTCCAACGCCATTTCCATTCTTCCAAGGGAGTCCCCATGCAGGACAACTCCGATGCCCATGCCCATTTTGGCTGGTTCAAACGCCGCCGCCATCTGAAGGTCGACGAGATCACCGTTGTCGACAAACCCATGCTCAAGCGCGCCGTCGGCGCCGCTGCACTGGGCAATGCGATGGAATGGTTCGACTTCGGTGTCTATGGCTATCTTGCCGTCACCATCGGCCAGGTGTTCTTCCCGTCCAGCAATCCCACCGCGCAGGTGATTGCCGCGTTCGCCACGTTCACGGTGGCCTTCCTGGTACGCCCGCTGGGCGGCATGGTCTTCGGGCCCCTGGGCGACCGCTACGGGCGCCAGAAGGTACTGGCCTTCACCATGATCATGATGGCATTGGGTACGTTCGCCATCGGCCTGATTCCCTCCTATGAACGCATCGGCATCTGGGCGCCGGTGCTGTTGCTGCTCGCCCGCGTGGTGCAGGGCTTTTCCACCGGCGGCGAGTACGGCGGCGCGGCAACGTTCATTGCCGAGTACTCCACCGACCGCAATCGCGGCCTGATGGGCAGTTGGCTGGAGTTCGGCACGCTGGGCGGCTACATCGCCGGTGCCGGTACGGTGACTGCGCTGCACATGCTGTTGAGCAGCGAGCAGATGCTGGACTGGGGCTGGCGCATTCCGTTCCTGGTGGCCGGCCCACTCGGCCTGCTGGGCCTGTACATGCGCATGCGGCTGGAGGAAACGCCAGCGTTCCGCGCGTTCGCCGAAGAGGCCGAGAAGCGCGACCATGAGCGCCCCGGCCTGGTCGACCTGTTCCGCGTGCACGGCCGCCAGCTGATCGTCTGCATGGGCCTGGTGCTGGTGTTCAACGTGACCGACTACATGCTGCTGACCTACATGCCCAGCTACCTGAGCGTGACCATGGGATATGCGGAGAGCAAGGGCCTGCTGCTGATCATCATCGTGATGCTGGTGATGATGCCGTTGAACATCGTCGGCGGCCTTTTCAGCGACAAGCTGGGCCGGCGGCCGATGATCATCGGCGCCTGCATCGCGCTGCTGGTGCTGGCGGTACCGAGCCTGCTGCTGGTGGGCAGCGGCAACGACGGGCTGATCTTCCTTGGCCTGATGCTGCTGGGCCTGGCGCTGGTGTGCTTCACCAGTTCGATGCCGTCCACGCTGCCGGCGCTGTTCTATACGCCGGTGCGCTACAGCGCGCTGTCCATTGCGTTCAACGTGTCGGTGTCGCTGTTTGGTGGCACCACGCCGCTGGTGACCGCCTGGCTGGTGGAACGCACGGGCGATCCGCTGGTACCGGCCTACTACCTGATGGGCGCGGCGGTGATCGGCCTGATCACGATGATCTTCGTGAAGGAGACCGCCGGCCTGCCGCTGCGCGGTTCGCCGCCGGCCGTGGGCTGCGACAAGGAGGCGGCCGCGCTGTTGAAGAGCGATGCACCGGTCACGGTGGACCGCGCCCTGCCGCCGTTGCCGGACGTGGCCGAACCGGAACAGGTGACCCCGGCCTGAGTGGCTGCGGTGGCGCCAGGCGTTGCCTGGCGCTGCCGTCAGCGCAGGGCTAGTCGGCGCGGGTCAGCTTGCCCGGGGTCCAGCGGTACACCCAGGCATGCTGACCTTCCGGCGGGCAGGCCACCTTGCCTCGCACGCACAGCTTCGAACTGCGGGTGCTGTTGAAGGTCACGCGGATACGGTCACCGTCCATGGTGATCGTTTCCATTTCGCCGGGGATATGCACGCTGGCGTCATCGGCGTAGCCCGAGGCGCGGATCAACGCGTAGGTTTCGTCGTCATAGGCGGATTTGCCGGGTGACGTGGCCTGGCCCCGTGCATCGCCTTCGGCCAGCGGGGTCATCACCACCAGCTCGTTGAGCTGCATCGCGCTGCCGGTCTGGGTCGCGGTATAGAGATAGATGATCTCCGGGCGGCCGTCGCCATCGAGGTCGGCATTGCCGGCCCACAGCGGGCGGTAGTCGTACTGGCTGTCGGTGCCCGGGTGCAGGCGCAGCGATGCCTCGGCGGTGCGGCGTGCCTTGTCGTAGCTCATCGGCTCGTTCGGCGCCTCGACCTTGGCATCGGCCGGCGTTGCATCCTGGGCCAGCAGCGGTGCCGCCACCGTCAATGCCATGGCCGCCACCAGCGCGCGCAGGCCAGTGGCCTGCCAGTGCTTCCGCTCGTACATCCGTGTTCCTCGATCAATGAATCTGCGGGCTCGGATCATCGCACAGGCGGGCCGGCAAGCGGCGTACTGTCGGCATGCAGTTCCATCGCGCGCATGACGATGGGCTTGGCCCAGTCCGGGGTGTGCAGCAGCTCCACCACCGACACCGGATACTGCAGCCCCTGGCGATCCAGCGCCAGCACCGGCAAGGGGGCAACACGCCCATAGCGATCGGCCGGCGCGCTGTTGTCATACACATGCAGTTCGGCCAGGTGCGGCATCAATGCCAACAGGTTCTCGCGTGCGGAATCGAAGCGTGCGCGGATCTTGTCCTGCGGGATGTCGTGGCCACCGCCAGCAACGCGGGCCGCCACGCGAGCAACATGCAGTTCGACGGTGGCCAACCCGCAGAACCAGATCGCCACGTCATGCTGGCTGCAGGCCTCGCGCAACAGGCGCGGAATGGTGTTGCCGCCCAGGGTGGTTTCAAAGGCGAAGTCACTGCCGTCGGCGATCGCCTGGCGCAGTCGTCGTGCGCCCTCCTGCCACGCTTCGGCGTTGGCGTCGGCCAACGGCCAGCCCGCCTCCACCAGGCGCCGGGTGAAGCTGTCCGGGTTGTACCAGCCCAGGCCGTCGGCCTCCAGCCAGGTGCCGAGCAGCGAACTCTTGCCGGCGCCATTGACGCCGGCCAACGCCAGGATCCGCCCCATGATTCAGAGCGGACGGCCGAGCGCGACCTTGTGGCCGCGGCGGATCGGCTTGCCCATCACCTTGCCCAGCCCCTCACCCTGCTGCAGCCCGGCCAGCGCCTGGTCGAACTCGCTGCGCAGGCGCGAGAGCACGTCGCTGCGCTCCTCGCTGTCGCTGCCGCTGGCCCTGGCCAACAGCTCCTGGTAGGTCTTGATGTCCACGATCACCGCCTCGGGGTGATTGTGGTTGGTGATGACCAGCGCCTGCTTCTCGCGCACGGTACGCATCAGGCTGGGCCAGCCACGGGTCTTGACCGAGGATGCCGGGGCCTTGTCGAGGCCGGGCAGGTCGAGCGGGAGGGTCATGGCACGGCTCCAGCGGAAGGATATGTGGCCACTATACCCAATTTGGCCAAATTGGGGATTAATGGACTGCCCCACCCCTTTGCCCCACCCCTTTGCCCCGCGCCCGACGGCTCAGAACGCCCGTTCCCATTTCAGGCTCAGCAGGCTGCGGTCGTGGCTGTACAGCCAGTCCACATTGCTGTCGATGCGTGCGTAACGCAGGCTCAGGCTGGGGACCAGCCCAGCCACGGCCAGGCGCTCGCTGCGCACGATGGCGATCAGGTTCTGCTCGCTGTCCTGCCGACGCGCCTCCAGCAACGGGCTCCAGGCATCGTAGTCACGCTCACGCAGCGACACGAACACCGTGGCCGTGGTGCCGCTCCACTGGCGCGCTGCGCCCAGGCGCAGGCCGCGCTGCCGGTAGCCATTGGCGGGATCGGCGGCGCTGCTGTCACTCAGGTCGACCCCGGCAAACACCGTCCAGCGCGGGTTGAGCGCGCGGAACCAGGTGGCATAGATCGCCGCCAGTTCACCGTCGTAGTTGCTGGCCACGCCCTGCTGTCGATAGCGCTGGCGTTTCCAGTCGGCTTCCAGCTTCAGCAGGCTGCGCGGATCTGCGGCGAACTGCCATTCGCCATGCATGCCGGCACCGCCCTGCAGCGCGTGGTTGCCGAGTCCCTGGTAATCGTAGCTGGGCGCCAGCAGCAAGGTATGCCGTGCGCTGCGCCAGCTGTAGCCGGCCTGCACGCTGGCATTGAGCTCGTTGTAGTCGCTGTACCCACGCCACGCCTGGCCGAACGCCAGCCCGCGCAGGTACAGCCCATGGTGGCCGGCCAACGGCAGGCGCCGTTCCAGGCTGGCGTCGTAGTCCAGGCCGAACGCTGCCTGTGCATCGGGCAACCGGCGTTCGATGAAGCAGGTGGTGCCGTCACCAAACAGGCAGGTGCGGCTGGCCGAACTGCGGTTGATGTTGTCGCTCCAGGCGGGGCCGGCGGCGATGCCCCCCCTCCAGCGCTGGCGTGCATGCAGGGCCTGCAGGTAGCCGTCCACCCGCGTACGCACGCCCGCCGTTGCAGGGTCGCCGCCATCGATGCCGGCTGCGATCGCCTCGAACAGGGCGATGGCATCGCGGTCGCGCTGGTCTTCGGCATACACACGCGCCAGTTCCAGCCGCGCCGGCAGGAAGTCCGGCTGCGCGGCGAGCACGGCCTCGTATTCGGCCGCGGCCTTGCCGTGCTGGCCACCCACGCGCGCCAGCGCACCCTGCGCGTAGTGGCGCAGCAGCGGATCGTGGCCAGGCAGTTCGATGTACTCGGCAAGGAAGGCGGCCGCGGCCTGCCATTGCTGGTGCTGCAGCGCGAGATAGAGCGCCTGGCCGAGGTCGTCGACAGTGCGCTCCACGCGGTACTGCTGGCCGTCGAGGGTGATGGTCGGTCGCTCGTGCTCGGCCTGGCGCAGGCGCTGCTGGTCCTGCTGCTGATGACGCAGCTCGCTGCCCTGTTCGAGCACACGGCGCAGGTCATCCTGCTGCGCGTGGGCATTGTTGAGCGGCCAGGCCAGCAGCAGGACGACAAGAAAGAGAAGGTGGCGCATGTTCGATCCGGTTGAAGCACTATCGCGGGCCGAAGCAGGGACTGGCGGATCGCGGCTTGTCCCTGCCCTGCCCCGTCAGGGGCGTGGCGATCAGTTCTTGCTGCCGCCGAAGGCGGTGTCGTACTGGCTGTTGCCGGCGAAGGTGGCGATACCGGCCAGGGTGGCGGCGTTGGCACCGAAGAACTGGCCCTGGGTGCTGCCCGACACCGAGCCGTTGGCCACGGCCGTGCCTGCGAAGGACGCATTGGCGCTGTTGATGGCAGCGTTGACGCCCACGGTCAGGCCGCCACCGGCGATCTGGCCACGCAGGGTACCGGCACCGAAGTCGGCGCGGAACGCACCGGTCAGCAGGTTGCTGCCGTTGAACTTGTTCAGGCCCGCCACGCTGTAGGTGGCCACGCCTGCCGGCAACGTGGTGCCTGCACGGTCACCAGCGAAATAGACCTGGCGGTTGTTGAAGCCACCGGCGGCGCCATCCTTGGACCATTCACCAAACCAGACATCGCCGCTGCCCACCTTGACGAAGTTGAAGTGGCCCATGCCGGCGTGGTTGCCCGGGGTGCCGGTGATCGGCATGGCCAGGGTGCGCACGGTGGTGCCGTTGACGGTGGTGGGTGCCGAATAGGCGCTCAGGCCCTGGAAGTCCACGCGGGTGCCACCGGACACGGTGCCGACGCCGATGCCGGCCTTGCCAGCGACGTGCGGGCCACCATTGACCTGCGATTCGCCGACATTGACGTTCAACTGCGGATCGGTGACGGCGCTGGCGGCGCCGACGATATCGGCAGCGTGGGCGGCACCGGCCAGGGCCAGGCTGGCGGCCACGGTGAGCAGGGAGCGGGAGAACATTTTCATGGAAAAACTCCTTGGATTGAGGGAACTACAGGTACAACGCTTGAATTGGTGAGGCGTCAGAAGCGCGCGGTGACTGCGAGCTTGAGGGTGCGACCGGGCGCCGGCAGCGTGGAGCGCGTGGCCGGGTCGACGTAGTAGCGGTTGCCGAGATTGCTGCCGACCAGTTCGACGCTGGCGTGGTCGTTGAAGCGCCAGCGCGCATAGGCATCCACCGTGGTGATGTTTCCCCAGGTGAACGGCACGTTCTGCCACAGCAGGCTGCTGCCGCCGGCCAGCAAGCGGTCGCGGTAGGCCTGCAGGTCCGGGTTGTGGTGACGCCGGTAGTGCACGATGCGGCTGCCCAGTTCCAGCCGCTCGTCGAACAGGCGGGTGCCCAGCGACAGGTTCACCGACAGCTTCGGCACGGCCTGGGTCAGCAAGTAACCACCGACGAAGCCATCCTGCACGCAGTTGGGCACCAGGCCGCGGTTGGCATCCAGCTGTACTGCGGTGCTTTCGTCGCACACTTCGTTTTCAAGGGTGCGAGCGATGCCCAGGTCGCTGAAGAAGCGGCGGTTGTCGAAGCGCGCCTGCAGCTCAATGCCGCGCAGGGTCTGCTTGTCGATGTTGTCGAACAGGAAGTACGCATCGCGCTCGATCACATCGCGGGTTTTCTGCACGTAGTAGCTGAGCTTTACGTCCGCATCGGCGGTGCCGCCGAATAGCGCAGAGAGGTTGTGCACATAACCCAGCTCGTAGTTGTAAGCGTGTTCGGGCTTGAGCGGATACAGCGGATTGAGGCTGCTGGAAAACGCGATGGTGCTTTCGAACATGCTGGGGAAGCGCTTGGCCTCGGTGTAGCGGACATACAGGCGCGCAGCAGGCGAGAAATGTACGGTGGCCGAGAACGTGGGCAGCCAGGCATGGTCGCGGCGGCGGCTGTTGTGCGCCTGCACCGCCTGCCCCTGCACGGCGTTCTGCACCCGGCAGGTCTGGTCGGTACCGAGCACCATCGGCAGCAGCCCGGGGATGGCGGCCACCTGGCCGTTGAGGCACGGGTTGCTGGCTCGCGTGTAGTTGCCATCGGCATCCGCTGCCCAGGCGATGCTGTGCTCCACCGGCACCGGTGTTTCGTACTTGCTCAGCAGGTTCTTCAGCAGGTCGTCGACCAGCGAGCCCATGCCGATGCTTTCCCAGAACTCACGCTCCGATTCGATCGCATCGATCTCTCCCTGCAGGCTGGCGGGGCGTGGTGGCAGCTCATTGACCCGGTAGCGCGCCTCCTTGCTGCCGACACTGCGGGTCAGCAGCTCCGGATGCGCCTGCAGGAAATCGTCGAACGCCCAGTAGCGGCTGTAGCGCACACCGGCGTTGAGGGTAAGGAACTCGACCGGCCGCCATTCCAGGCTCAGGTAGCCCTCGCCTTCCTGGCGCCGGCCGGCGCGCGGGTACATGCGCCAGCCGTCGGTAACGCCGAAGTACGGATCGCCCGAACGCAGCGTTTCGTACTGCCAGTTGCCACCCACGGTCAGGTCAAGCGTGGAATGCAGGCCGAAGCGGTTGCTCAGGGTCAGCCCGGTACGGTCGTTGCGGGCGTTGGCCAGCGCGGTGTTGCGCAGGATCGGGCTGCGGCTGGAATCCCAATCGGGGTTGCCCGAGGCGAAGTTGGGGAAGCCACCAGCGGTGTAGGTATCGCTGTTGGTTTCGGTTCGCCACAGGTTGGCGCGCAGGTCGAGCCAACGACTGCCGGCCGGCTGCCAGCGGTATTCCAGGTTCCAGGCATCGGAATCGACCCGGCTGAGCGGCCACTGGATGCGCCCGTAATCCGGTGCGGACAGGATGCGCGAGGGCATGATCTCGCCATAGTGCGAAAGCGTGTGCCGCCAGGTGGCCTTGAGCTGCTGGTCGTCGGTGATCTGCCAGGTGGCCTTCAGCAGCCACGACTCCTGTTCGCTGGACGTGTTGGGCACTTCATCACCCGGCTTGAAGTAGCGCGCCAGCGTGGTGATGTAGTCGATGCCCTGGTATTCGTACTGCTCGCGCGGGTCCTGGTCGTAGTACGCACTGCCCTTGCTGCCGGAGAAATAGTTGCCGCGCTTGCGCCACGCGTAGGCGGCCATCACGTCCACCCGCTCACCGCGCCAGCCCAGCGCCAGGCGCCAGGCCTGGTCATCGCCATCGAACGGGTTGTCACCACTGCGCGATTTCACTGGCACCACCAGGGTGCGGTCAGCATAGGGCGAGGCCGGCGACGACTGCGGGAACCCCTCCACCGTGCGGTAGTCCTCGCCGGTGTGCAGCCGTGGCAGGCGCGGCGAGACCGCATTGCTGCTGCCTTCGATCTTCAGCTCCCCGCCGAAGCGCTCGCCAGCCGGCACGATGTCGTCGACGTCGAGGGTCTTGATGACCATCGCTCCGCCGATACCGCTGTGTACATCGCGTACCAACGCTGGCCCCTTGATGACCTGGATGCCACCAATCAGGTTGGGATCGATGTAGTTGCGGTTGCTGACGCCGTTGTAGCCCCGCCATACGGTCAGTGCCTGCTCGCCGCCGTCGATGCTGACCGGCACCCGTCCCGGCCCCTGGATGCCGCGGATGTTGAGGTCCAGTGCGCCGCTGTTGCGGGCGTCGCCGCTGAACACACCGACCAGGTCCTTGACCACGTCGGCCGGGTTGGCGCCGCGATAGCGCTCCACCCGGTCGCGACCGGAATAGGCCGTGCTCAGGTCGAGCGCGAACACGTCGTCGTATCCCCAACGATCACGTGTTTCGCCGCCGTCGGCCTGCAGGCGTCCGCCCACCTTCAGCGTGTCGGTGACCACCACCCCGCCGTCATCGGCGGCGGCCTGCAGGGTCCAGGTACCGCCCGGCTCCTGCTGCGCGCGCAGGCCACTGCCCTGCAGCAACTGGTCCAGTGCCTCGGTGGGGCTGTACTGGCCCTGCACTGCGCGCGAGCGCCGCCCTTCCACCAGATCGCTGCGGAACACCACCTGCACCTGCGACTGGCGACCGAAGCTGCGCACTGCGTCGGCCAGGGCTTGTTCGGGGATGGCATACGCGCGCACGGAGGCGGTAGCGGCCTGGGCGCGGGCGGTCGGCGCCCAAGCGAAGGGAACCAGTGCCGTGGCGATGGCCAGGGCGAGGATGGTGGCGCGGCGATGACGGGCGGATGCCGGGAACGGCATGAACGGTGACTCCTCAAGGTGGCGGGACCGTGCGCACGTCGGGTGCACGCGGCTCGGTTGGCTTGAGAAGAAACGCGGTTTCGCTCTGGCTATACCACTAGAGACAAGGTGGGATCGGATCTGCCCACGGTTTTTTTCGTTGATCGACAGATCATCCACGCATGGCGTGGATCTACCATGCCCCCTAGTAGATCCACGCCATGCGTGGATGAACACGAATCACGCCAGTAGATCCACGCCATGCGTGGATGAACCCACCCGCTACCCCGGTGGCATCACCACACCAACATCGCGCCGCCCGGCAAGCGCTGGCTGCGCAGACCGGCCTGCTGGGCCACTGCGGCAATCGCCGCATCCGGCTGCTGCAGGTGGAACAACCCACTCACCGCCACCTGCGCGCCCTGACCGTGCAGAACCCAGACCGGCGCACGCCGATAGCGGGCAAGGCGCTCGATCGCCTGTTGCGCAGGCAGATCATCAATGACGATCTCGCCGCGTCGCCACGGTGCGATGGCCTCCACATCGGCCAGCTGCAACGGCTGCAGCCAGCGGCCATCACGGAACGCGCGTGCCTGCCCCGCCTGCAGCCGCTGCGCGGCGACATGACCCGGCCTGATCTCCACTTCGCCCTGGCTGACCTCGGTGGTCACCACGGCATCCTGCAGTGCAACGCTGAACGCCGTGCCGATGTCACGGATCTCGCCACCGCCGGCCTCCACCCGGAACGGTCGTGCTTCGTGCGCCACCTGGAACCAGGCCCTGCCACGCAGCAACTGCAGGCGGCGCTGGCCGGCGCTGAAATCAAGCGCCAGCGCGCTGCCTGCATCCAATATGGCAGTGCTGCCATCCTGCAGCTGCACCGTGCGCGGCGCGTTGTCGCTGCGCACGTCGCTGCGGACCAGCAGCCACGCGTGCGGCGCCGCTGTTACCGAAAGCAGCAGCACCGCCGCACTGGCCAGCAGCCAAGGCACTCGACGACGCGGCTGCAGGGGCCGCAGCGCGGGTTCGGCTGTCAGCTCCGGAAGCGCAGCCAGGACATCCGGGCCGGCGGCATCCAGGCCTTGCCAGAAGGCCTGCTGCTGGCGCCAGGCATCGGCATGCCGGGGATCGGCCTGCAGCCAGCGTTGCAGGGCGCGTTGCTGGCGCTCCGGCAACCGGCCCGCATTGCACCGTATCACCCAGCGCAACGCCTGCCTGGCCTGACGCGGCGAGGGTATGGACCTAGTCATGATTGTGGCCTGCGGCACCACCAACGGGTGCGCCTTACAGTTGAGACAACGGCGAGCGGCATCTGCCCACGGCACATGCCGGTCATGCGCGGCTTCCCCGCTGGTGCTGCTGGATGAGCAGGGCCGCGCGCATCACGTACTTGCCCACTACGCTCTTGGAAATACCCAGGCGCTCGGCGATCTCGCGTTCGCTCAGCCCCAGGTAGCGGTTGAGCACGAAGCACTCGCGCACCTGCGGCGGCAGCGCCAGGATGGTCTGGCTGATCTCGCGCAGCTGGGCCTGGTCCAGCGCCTGCGCCTGGCCATCAGTGCTGGCATCGGCCAGGTCGCTGGCGTACTCCGCCATCGCCCGCCGTTCGCGTGCGTCGGCCTGGCTGCGGTTGAGCGCGTGGTGGTAGGCCATGCGGTACAGGTACCCGCGCGGTTCCAGGATCGGCGGATCGCCGGGCACGCTGCTGGCCTTCAGATAAAGGTTCTGCAGGGTGTCCTCGGTACTGGCCGGGTCGAGGTAGCGGGCAATGAAGCGGGACAACGCACGGCGCTCGCGGATCAACAGCTCGATCAGCGCCAGGGCATTGGGAGACATAAGTGCCAAGGCCGGACCGGGGAATGATGGGCGTGATGGCGACGGTCCGGACCGGGAGTGTAGGCGGCAACCGTCGATCCTGCACCCCCGGTCATCCGCCACGCTGCACGCACGGCCTGGATCTACGGCTCTTCCAGCGCCTCGAAACGCTCGGCCAGATAGTCGATCAACGCGCGTACCGCCGGCAGCAGGCCGCGCCGCGACGGGAACACCGCATGCACGATGCCGTGCCTGGGCTGCCACTGCGGCAGGATCGGCACCAGCGCGCCGCTGGCCAGTTCGTCGGTGATCATCATCCGCGGCAGCATCAGCACGCCGACACCCGCCACCGCCGCACTGCGCAGGGCGATCATGTCATCGCTGACCAGCCGCGGGCGGTGGTGCACGCTGGCCTGCACTTGCTCCGGCCCGGCGTATTCCCAGGCATGCACCTGGGCGGGCGATGCCAGGTCCACGGTTGGCATCATCGCCAGATCAGCCGGCACTTTCGGCGTACCCATGCGCTTGAGCAAGGCCGGGCTGGCAGCGGTGCACCAGATGCGGCGGGCCAGCACGCGCACCACCAGATCGCTGTCCTCCAGCGGTGGCGGGCGCACGCGGATGGCCACATCCACGCCCTCGCCCACCACGTCCACGCGCCGGTTGGTGGCATCCAGCTGCAGGGTCACCTGCGGATGCAGGGCCAGGAAGTCAGCCAGCATGGCGCCAATGCGCGCGTGCAGCAGTGCGATCGGACAGGCCAGCCGCAGGGTGCCCCGTGGCTCGGCACGCGACAGCGCGATGGCCTCCTCGGCCGCTTCGGCCTCCACCAGCATCGCCTTGCAGTGCCGGTAGTAGTCCTGGCCGATCTCGGTGACCGAGAAGCGGCGGGTCGAACGTTGGATCAGGCGGACACCCAGCCGCTCCTCCAGCAGGGCGATGCGGCGGCTGAGCTTGGACTTGGGCATGGCCAGCGCGCGCCCGGCCTGCGAGAAGCCGCCATGCTCGACCACCATGGCGAAGTAGAACAGGTCGTTCAGATCGCAGCGGCGGATGTCGGCGATGAACACGGGACGATCTCCTGCGGCCCTTGCTGGGCCTCCATCGTTCACGAAATAGGACTATGACGGCAAATTCTGCCGACTACCGGGGCCATTGTCACGTCGATATCGTCTCCGCAACGAAAAACAGCGACCGGTTGACCCGGTCAGGAGATCGCCATGAAGCGTGTCACCGGTACCTACAGCGCCCCCCGCCCGCACTGGGTGGGCGACGGCTTCCCCGCCCGTTCGATGTTCTCCTACAACACCCACGGCCAGCACCTGAGCCCGTTCCTGCTGCTGGACTACGCCGGGCCATACAGTTTCCCGCCCAGCGAGACCCCGCGCGGGGTCGGCCAGCATCCGCATCGCGGCTTCGAGACGGTCACCATCGTGTACGAAGGCGAGGTGGCCCATCGCGACTCGACGGGTGCCGGCGGCACCATCGGCCCGGGTGACGTGCAGTGGATGACCGCTGCCTCCGGCATCCTCCATGAGGAATTCCACACGCCGGAATTCAGCAAGCGCGGCGGCACCCTGGACATGGTGCAGCTGTGGGTGAACCTGCCCGCCAAGGACAAGATGGGCGCACCGGGCTACCAGACCCTGCTCGATGCGCAGATTCCCTCGGTGGCATTGCCTGACGGTGCCGGTCGCGTACGCGTCATCGCCGGGGCATTCGATGGCCATGCTGGACCGGCACGTACCCATACCCCCATGGACGTGTGGGACATCCGCCTGCTGCAGGGCCAGCACGCCGAGCTGCCGGTGGCCGACGGCCGCACCTTGGCGCTGGTGGTGTTGAAGGGCACGGTGCGGATCAACGGTGGCCAGGCAGTCGGCGAAGCACAGCTGGTGACCTTCGACCGCAGCAGCGAAGACGTGTTCATCGACGCCGACAGCGACGCCACCGTGCTGCTGCTCAGCGGCGAACCCATCGACGAGCCGGTGGTGGGCTATGGCCCGTTCGTGATGAACACCCAGGCCGAGATCAGCCAGGCCGTCAACGATTTCAACGGCGGCCGCTTCGGCCAGATCGCGCACTGATCCACTGCATTGCGGCGGGCAACCGCCCGCCGCATTCCGGGCCTTCGCCCTCCTCCCCAGGAGACTGACCATGAGTACCCCCGCCAACTTCAACGGCGCCCGCCCGGTGATCGACCCGGACAACGCCGCGATGCTGCTGATCGACCACCAGAGTGGTCTGTTCCAGACCATCGGTGACATGCCGTTCACTTCGGTACGCGCGCACGCCACCGCCCTGGCGAAGATGGCCACGCTGGCGAAGATGCCGGTGATCACCACCGCGTCGGTACCGCAGGGGCCGAACGGCCCGCTGATCCCGGAGATCCATGACGCCGCACCGCATGCGCAATACGTAGCGCGCCGCGGCGAGATCAACGCCTGGGACAACCCCGAATTCGTCGCCGCGGTGAAGGCCACCGGGCGCAGCCAGCTGATCATTGCCGGCACCATCACCAGCGTCTGCATGGCCTTCCCTTCCATTGCCGCCGCCGCCGACGGCTACCAGGTGTTCGCGGTGGTCGATGCCTCCGGCACCTATTCGAAGATGGCCGAGGAAATCACCCTGGCGCGCGTGGTGCAGGCCGGTGTGGTGCCGATGGATACCGCTGCGGTCGCCTCGGAAATCCAGCGCACCTGGAACCGCGAGGACGCCCAGCAGTGGGCCGCGATCTACACGCAGATCTTCCCCAACTACCAGCTGCTGATCGAGAGCTACCAGAAAGCGCAGGACGTGCAGAAGAACCACGAGCAGCTGGATTCGCAGCGTAGCTGAGCCGCTGCATCCACGGCGATTTCCGCCTGCCGGCACGCCGCCGGCACTACCGCAAGCCAACCCCGACCAGGACACCCCCATGGCCAGTGAACCGATCCGTGACCCCGTCAGCGACCACCTGCTGACCCCGCAGAATTCCGCCTTCATCATCATCGACTACCAGCCGGTACAGGTGAACTCCATCGCCTCGATGGACCGCCAGCTGCTGGTCAACAACATCGTCGGCACTGCCAAGGCGGCGGTCGCCTACGGCCTGCCGATCGTGCATTCGACCGTGAACGTGCAGACCGGCCTGAACAAGCCGCCGATCGCGCAGCTGCGCAAGGTGCTGGGCGACTACCCGACCTACGACCGCACCACCATCAACTCCTGGGAAGATGTCGAGTTCCGCAAGGCGGTGGAGGCCACCGGCCGCAGCAAACTGATCATGACCGCGCTGTGGACCGAAGCCTGCCTGACCTTCCCCGCGCTGGATGCGCTGAAGGAAGGCTATGAGGTCTACGTGGTGGTCGACGCGGTGGGCGGCACGTCGCTGGCCGCGCATGATGCCGCGCTGCGCCGCATCGAACAGGCCGGCGGCCAGTTGATCAGCGTGACGCAGCTGTTCTGCGAACTGCAGCGCGACTGGGTACGGGCGGAGACCGTGCCGGCCTTCATGAATCTCTTCATCGAAACCGGTGGCACGGCCGGCATCCAGTTCTCGTACGATCGTACCGAGTGATTCCTTGGCGGCTCCGGCTCCGGCTGGCGCCGCCTTTTCCTGCAACCGAGCATGGCTCGGCCCTACCACCGGGGATTCCCATGGCCTACGCACGCATTGTTTCGACCGCCGACAACTACCTGCACCACATCAGCAACGGCCACTTCGATGTCGCGGCCGATGAACCCGCTTCGCTCGGCGGCCAGGGCAAGGGCTTCGCCCCGTTCGACCTGTACCTGGCCTCGCTGGCCGCGTGTACCGCCATCACCCTGCGCATGTACGCGCAGCGCAAGGGCTGGGAGCTGGGCGAGTTCCACGCCGAGCTGCGTTCCGAACGTGATGCGGATGGACGCTTCCATGTGCACCGCGTGCTGCATGCCACCGCCGAGCTGAGCGATGCGCAGTGGCAGCGCTTGCTGGAGGTGGTGGAAAAGACCCCGGTGACGCTGGTGATGCGCGAAGGTGCACGGATCACCAGCGAGCGCGGGGCTGCTGTCTGATCGCCGGGCATGGCCCGGCGCTACCGGAGCAGCCTGGCGCCATCAGGTAACGCCGGGCCATGCCCGGCGGCCCTGGTTTCAACGCCGCGAATGCAGCACGGTGCGCTGGCGCATGGCGTTGAACTCCTGTTCGACCTGCTGGATGTCTTCGACCTGGAAGCCGGCGGCATCGAGCAGCTGATCGGCCGCGGCGGCAGCCAGCGGATCATCCTCGCGCTGGCGCCAGCAGCGTGCCGGCAGGAAATAGCCGACCTCGCTGCGCCCGCGCATGATGACGACCGGCCGCCCCGCATACAGCAGGAATTCGGCCAGGTGCTGGCGCAACCCCTCCACCGAGACATAGGCCGGCCCGATGCCCAGTGCCTGCGCGGCGGGCTCGGAACTCTCGAACAGTTTGCGACGGCTCATCCACTCCTCCTTTGTGCAACGCGTGGTCTCCTTTCCTAGACGGGCGCATTGCCGCGCCCCCGCCACACGTGTCGTGACTGTGGTCACGCTGTCCGATCAGAAACCGGTATTGAACTCCAGCTGGAACACGTCGATCGACAACGGCGGGCCCGACACTTCCTTGGCCGCCATCCACTTGCCGCTGATCCAGCTGCGCGCGTCCAGCGCATAGGCGCCGCCCACGTAGTAGCCGCGCGCATTGGTGCCGCCCAGGTGGAAGTTCGGATCGTTGTAGGCATCGGGCAGTGCATCGGCCTCGATCCGCTTGTAGCCCAGCAGGGCCTGCCACTGGCCCTTCTCCTTCAGCTCGGTGGCGCCGAAGGTGGCCTGCAGCATCCAGGCGGTGTCGCCGCTGCGGAAGGTGTCGATGCTGGCACTGCCACCGGCACCGTAGTTGTTGACGATGCCGTTGTTGGCCCGCGCGAACATGGCCTGCTTGTCATAGGCCAGGTTGCGGATGTAGTCCGCATCCAGGCGCATGCCGATGTCCTGCGCAAGCTGTGTATCCCAGCGCAGGTTGAAGGTCGCCAGGCGGAAGGCAGAAGCCAGGCCCACGTACTGCGGCGTGGGCGTGTTGGCCGGATCCAACGGGTTGCGGGCGATGTCGCGGATCAGCATCAGGGTGTTGCCCTTCTGCATGAACGCCGGCCGCGACCAGTCGGTATCGCAACCGACCGCACCGGCGTACAGCGCGCAGGGAGACGACAGGCGACCGCTGATGTTCTTGAAATCGTAGTAGCCCAGTGCCGCGCGCAGGCTGTTGTCATCGTTGAAGCGCCAGTTCACCCCCACCTGCGCACCGGACAGCCACTTGTTCTCGTTGGGCGTCTTCACCCGGCTCTGGCTGGGCGCGCTGTCGGAGGTGTACTCCAACGGCACCACCGCCAGGTTGCCGAACAGGCCGACGTCCTCGGCGAGGTCGTAGCTGAGATTGGCCGCCAGGCCGTCGAAGTTCAGATCGTTGGAGAACAGCGTGTCACTGGTCCAGAACGGATTGCCGAAGCGTCCGCCGCGCACCGTCACCCAGTCGGCCGGGCTGTAGGCCAGCCATGCCTGGTCCAGCCACACGTCCTTCTTGCCCAGGCCACCGCCAAGCTGTTCGGTGGTGGACACCGGCCCGTTGCTGCTGCCGCTGGCCAGGCGCACGCCTGCGGTGGTGTGCTGGCCGATCGTCGCTTCGATGCCCAGCCGTGCGCGGATGCGCCACAGATTGCGGCGGTCCTGGCGGGTGTTGAGCAGCGGCGGCAGCTGCAGGTTGGTGTTGTTGTTGGTATCGAAGCCGTTGCCGGCGTTCACCGAGGCCCAGTTGGTCTCGATGTCGCTGTTGCGCTCGGAGTAGAAGCGCGATTCGCTGCGCACACGCATGTCACCGCTGACCTTGATGCGCTTGGTCCACTCGGCCACCTCGTTCGGCGCGGCCCAGCCCTCGGCTTTGGCCTGCGCCATCACGTCCTGGCGTACCTCATCACGGATGCCATCGCGCACGCTCTGCGGCACGTACGGCACACGCACATCACCGGCTTCCAGCGCCACGCCGCCGCTGCTGGCTGCGCTGACCGCGGTGCCGCGTTGCGCAGCCGCCGCTTCTGCTTCGGCCTGCACCAACAGGGCCTGGCCGTCTTCGGGCTTGAGCGCGCCGCTGGCGATCAGCCCCTTGATCAACTTGACCAGGGTGGTTTCGGCAGCCATCGCACCGGCCGGCGCGGCCAGGCTGAGCAGTACGGCGCAGCACAGCAACGCCCGTCGGGCCGGCCGTGGGCGGCGGGATGCGGTTCGAGCGCGGTCGTGGTCGTTCATCACGGTTCTCATCGAAAGAAGGGAAATCACGGAAGTCATCGGTCACGCGCCGGGACGGCGCCCCTGGATCAGCACGCGCGCGGGGAAATCCAGCGACGCTGGTGGCATCTGGTCGACCTTGCCGATCTGTCGCAGTGCTTCAAGCACGGCCACGTCGGCCTCTTCGTTGCCGCTGCCACGCACCAGCTCGACCTTCTCCAGCCGGCCATCGGGCGCCAGCCAGACATTCACCTGCAGCTGGAACGCCAGGCGCTTGACCCGCGCATCGCGCGAAATCGCCTGCTGCATCAGATAGCCCAGGTAGCGGCCATAGCTGGCGTTGCCGGCACCGCCGCGGCCAACGCCGGACGAGCCACCGCCGCTGCCCGACTGGATGCCGAAGTTGTCTCCACCAGCCTGTGCATCAGCGTCCATGGTCACCGGGTCGGCGTTGTCCGGCGTCGGCGTCGGTTCTTCGGCCGGCGTTGGCTGTTCCAGCGGCTCCGGCTCGGGCACGGTTTCTTCCGGCGGCGTCTCCGGCTCAGGCGGCTTTTCCGGTGGTGGTGGTGGAGGCGGCGGCGGTGGTGGCAACGCCAGCATCGGCGGCTGCACCACCGGCCGGCGGGTGCTGGCGGTGTCCTTGAACAGCAGCCACCACACGGCAACACCCAGTACCAGCAGCGCCGCCAGCACCAGCGCGATCGTCACCAGCAACTGGCGTCCGCGCGTACCGGGCTCCTGCAGGGGTGGTCGATGACCGGCCATGCCTCAGCCCTGCGCCTTGCCGGTGACCAGGCCGACCTGGGCCAGCTCCAGCCGGCGCAGCAGATCCAGCACCTCGACCACGCGCGCGTACTGCACCTGCGCATCACCGCGCACGATCACCGGGAAATCCGGCGAGGTTGCCCGTTCGGTGCGCAGGCGGTCCTCCAGCTCGGTCATCGTCACCGGGTAGGCATCCAGGAACACCTGGCCACTGGGGTCGATGGTGATCGCCTTGGTCTTGGGCTTCTCCAGTGCGGTGCTGTTGCTGGCCTTCGGCAGGTTGACCTCGATGCCGGGAATGGAGGCGTTGCTGGTCAGGATGAAGATCACCAACACCACCAGCAGCACGTCGACGAAGGGCGTCACGTTGATGCCCTTCTCGCGCTTCTTGATGCCGAACTTCGCCTTGTAGCCCATGGCCGGCCCCTCAGCCCTGGACCACGGCCGGGCCGCGCCCGTCCTGCTCTTCGGCCAGGCGGGCGGCGAACTCGTCGATGAACACCGCCATGTCGGCGCCGATCGCTTCGGCGCGTGCCCCCAGCCAGTTGTAGCCGAACAGCGCAGGAATCGCGACGCCCAGGCCGGCGGCGGTACACAGCAGCGCTGCCGCCATGCCCGGGGCCACCGAGTTGATGTCCACCGCACCGGCCATCGCCGCCACCACGAACACCAGCATGATGCCGATCACGGTGCCGAACAGACCGACATACGGTGCGCCCTCGATGGTGGTCGACAGCCAGTTCATGCGCCTCGCCATCGCTTCCTGTTCGCGCACCATCACCGCATCCATCGACGCGCGGATGGCGGCGATGGTGGCCGCGCTCAGGTAGCCGGAGTTGCCATCGCGCTGATGACGCTGCTGCATTTCATCGATGGCCACCTGGTAGATGCGCCACAGCGAGCCATCGTGCATCGCCGTCGGCACCTTGCCCTGCCGGTCCATCTCGGACAACGTGCGCAGCGGCACGCCGGAGAGCTTGCTGAAGCTCTCGGTGAACACCGCATTGGCCTTGCTGGTGCGGCCGAAATGACGGCTCTTGGCGATCATGATCGCCCAGGACAACAGCATCATCAGGCCGAGGATGGCGACCACCACCCAGGCATCGAACGGCATCGCCTTGAGGATGAAGGCGAAGTGGCTCTGCCCGGCCGACTGCTCGTCGGCGCCGTAGCTGATCAGGCGCGAATCGGCGCCCTGCGCGGTGGCATCTGCCAGCAGCAGCGCCGCCGGGCGTGCTACGCGTGAGATGCGCAGTTCATCCAGCGCGCCATCGAAGTTGGCCAGCGGTTGCGCCGCGCCCGGCGCATCGGCACCCACCACCGCTGCGGTGGTCAGTGCCGGCAACTCACCACTGAGCTGGGCCACCACGCGACCGTTCAGATACAGCTGCAGCGACCCTTTCTCGGCGGTAACCGCAACATGCGCCCACTGCCCTTCCGGAATCGGCTGCGCCGGCGTGCTGCGTTGACCGTTGAGCTGCACGAACGGCACCCGGTTGTCGATCCCCACCACCAGCTCGGCGCTGCCGTCGCGGCGGGCATAGATCGCCTGCGCGGTGGTCAGCGCGCCCGGTTTGATCCAGGCAGAAACGGTAAGCGGCGCACCCGCTTCCTGTGCCAGCGAAGCACTGGCCGGCAGCGGCAGTGGACCAGCGCCCAGCTGCACGCCACGCCCGATCACCGTGCTTTCCGCCGCAGGCACTACCGCGCCGGCCGTGTTGCCGTAGGCCGTGGTATCACGCGCCGGCGCATTGGCTTCGGCAAAGTGGTAGACCAGCGTGTAGTCCGGATCGAACACCTGCTGGCCATTGCCGCTGGCCGGTGCCTTCGCGTTGCCGTAGTACATCCAGATCGTCTGCGGTGCGCTGGCGGTCAGTGCCGGAACGTCCACCCAGACCAGGGCCAGGCCCAGGTTCGGGTCGAACTGATCGATCTGATGGGCCAGCACGGTGCGACCGTCGGCAGAAACGAAACGCAGGTCGTTGCCACCCTCCTGGGTGCCATCAAAACCGAAGTTGCCGGTATGCAGGCGCAGCAGCAGCGGCGTACGCCCGGGGTTGCCGGTCAACCCCGCGCCCTGTGGGCCTGCGTCGACGGTGATCGGCTTGCGGTACTTCCATTCGGCCTGCCACCAGTTGGCATCGGCCGCGGCGGCGGGCAGCGCGATCAGCGCAGCCAACAGCAGCAACATTCGGGAAAGCAGACGGTCCATGCAAAAGGTCTCCGGAGAACGCATCTCAAGGGAAGGGTCAGTAGCTGGTGCTGATGTTGAAATGCAGCCGCGGGTCGTCCTTGCGCGTGACCGGGCCATCGGCGTAGGGCCAGGCGTAGTCCAGGCGCAGCTGCAGGTGTTCGCCCAGGCGCAGCTGCGCGCCCAGCCCGACCGACGCCAGGTTGTACTTGTCGCGCTGTTCCGGCAGCGGCTGACGCAGGCGCAGGTAGGCCGCGTCGGCGAAGCTGTACAGCCGCAGGTCGGTACCGCTCCACAGCGACCACGCCGGGGTGCGCCATTCCAGGTTGGCCAGGCCACCGTAGTCGCCGATCGCTTCGGCCGACAGGTAGCCGCGCACGGTGTACATGCCGCCGGCGGCGAACTGTTCGGCCGAGACCAGCGGTGCATCGGTCGCCTGCAGCGAGCCACGCGCAGACCACTGCCAGTCGTTGCCGAAGGTGTGCGTGTTGGAGACATCGGCCTTAAACGCCACGAAACTCGGATCGGCCCAGTAGCGCTTCTGACCGAAATCGGTGGCGTTGCTGCCGTAACCGAACAGACGCCGGGTTCCCGCCACCAGCTGGGTGTTGATGCTCAGCTGATCGTGCTCGCCCTGGCGCACGCCGACGAAGGCCAGCGTGACCGGTGCGTATTTCAAGGGCGTCTTCAGGCTGTCCTTGCCCATCTGCGTGTCTTCTTCGGTGTCCTTGAAGTCCACGCCGAGGCTGAGCTGGCGCCACCAAGCGCTGCTGCCCGGCAGGCGGTAGTTGAGCTTGAGACCAATGGAATGACCGTTGCCGATCACGTTGGTGCCGGTGCCCGTGCCTGCGCCGCCTTGTCCGCCGGCATTGAGTACGCGGCTGTCGGACGTGTAGCCCGATGCCTCAAGACTCCACGGCGTGCCCTCGAAGGGAACGGTGTAGGAGGCGGAGAATACCTTGGCCTGGTCGGTGTCTTCCGGCGCGATGAACACGCCGATGCTCGCGCTGTGTCCTCGCCGCCACAGGTTGTCGTGGGCCAGCGATGCACTCAGGCGCAGCTTCTCGGTATCGGCGCTATGGTCGTTGTTGAGCGCCGCACTGGCACGCCAGGGTGACTTTTCTTCCACCTGCAGGTCCACATCCATGGTGCCCGGCACCTGGCCTTCGCGCACCAATGGCATCACCTGGCGGCGGCCCCCTTCGTTCAGCGCCGTCAGTTCCTTCTGTGCCTGGTCGAAATCGGGCACGCGCCCTTCAGCCAACGACGGCACCCGCTCGCGGATGCGCTCGGGTGAGTCATGGCGGGCACCGACCACGCGCAGCTGGCCAATGGGCGTCTGCTGCACCTTCAGCAGCACCACGCCCGCATTGACCTGCTGCTCGGGCAGCTCCACATAGACCGATTGGTAGCCGGCCTGCTGGTACAGCGCGTTGACTGCATCGCGCGCCTTCTCGACATCGGCGAGCGTTTTGCCGGGGCCGAGGAACGGTTCGACCGCGCGTTCGATCTGGCGCGCATCGAGCACGGTGTTGCCGCGCACGATGTACTCGTTGATGTTCACCGTGGGCGCTGGCGCGGCGTCCTGCGCGAACGCTGGAGACGGCAGCGACGCCAGGGCCAGCAGCAAGGGATGCAGGCGCAGCGGAAGGCGAACGGCACGGCACGGAACGGGAGTCATCGAAGGCATCGCGTCGTATCGAAGGGAATGGCCAGGGAGCGGCGCGTGGGTCTACCAACAGGACGTGCAGGCCGCGTCAAAACCGCCAACAGTTTTGTGACAGCACTGTCATCTGCTGACGATGCTGAAACAGGCGCAGGCGGACACTTCGCCTGGCACACGTCTTCATTGCAAAGCGCTTGCTGCCTCGGGAGATTCAGGATGCACGCCACTCTGCTTACGCCAAGCCGCCCCGCCCTCTGCCTGACGTTGGTTCTGGCTCTGGCTTCGCCCTGGGCGCGGGCCGAGCAGGCTGCCAAACATGCAGATGCAGCGCCATGCATCGAAGTACAGGTCAATGGCGAGCGCATCCCCGCCTGGGACTGCCTGCAACGCAAGCTGGCGCCGGCAGAGAACAACGCCCTCCATCCCAATCTTCCCGAGGCCGAGCGCTTGATGCGCAAGCCCGGCAACCAGTTGCTGCAATACAACCTGGAGGGCACGCGGCAACGCATGGGCGATGCGTTCGGGCGTTCGGTGGTGCCACAGCGCCCAGCGCGCTGAGCCGTGTTCAGTGCCGCCCCAGCGCGGTGGGGACGATGCCATCGGTAGGCATGGACGGCAGTTCGGGCACGGGCAGCGAGCGCGGCTGGCCTGCCTGTTGCAGTTCAACCGCGTTCGCGCTGATTGCTGCCAGTACCGTGGATGGGCCGAGACGCTGGCCCGGTGCATAGGCCTGGGCAGGCGCCCCATCCACCGACAGCAATGCCAGTGGCGCCTGCCGCCCTGCCATCACCCCCAGCACGGTCACCTCGGTCTGTACTGCACCTGGCGAAAGCAGCCGCACCAGCGGTGCGCTCGCAGCGTCGTCGAAGGCCGGGGCAGCGGGTACGGCGACCTGCACCGTGGCGGCGGCAGCGCGAGCCGGCGCCATGAACAGGGCCATGCCCCAGTATCCCGCCACGGTCAGCAGCAGCATGGCCGCCAGCAGGGTCAACGTGCGATTGCGATCCCAACGCCTGCCGTCCATGTTCCGCACCTTCGCCAGGTTCCTGTGCGGCCACGCTAGCAGCTGACGCTGACGCTTTTGTTTCATCATCCGCGCCTACGCTGGCAGGTATCGGCAAGGACGGGAAGCGATGTGCGATGCAAGGCAGACCACGCGGTTTCACCCTGATCGAACTGATGGTGGTGCTGGTCATCATCGGCATCTGCACGGCGGGTATCGGCCTCGGCCTGGGCAGCCTGCTCGACCCTGCGCGGCAGCTGCGCCAGGAATCGGAGCGGCTGGCGCAGCGCCTGCAGGTCGCTCGCGATGAAGCGCGCATCGATGGTCGGCCGATCCGCTGGCAGGCCACTTCAGAGGGCTACCGCTTCAGCCGCCGCGACAGCCAGGGCTGGGTCGAGCTGCGGCGCGATGACCTGCTGCGCCCCCAGCAGTGGCAGACCCGTGGCATCACCGTTCAACCCATGGCCGCCATCGAGCTGAGCCCCGAATGGATTGGTGTGCCGTGGGAGCTGGCGTTGTCGCTGGACGGGCGTCGACTGCGTCTTCGTGATGATGGCAGCGGACAATTGCAGGTCCTGCAGTGAAAAGGCAGCAACACGGATTCACGTTGATCGAGGTGCTGATCGCGTTGGCCATCGTGTCCATCGCATTGGCGGCGGTGATGCGCTCGGTGGCGGTGGCGACCGATGACCAGTCGCGTCTGCGTGACCGTCGGCTGGCCCTGCTGTGTGCGCAGGACCGCTGGCAGGAGCTGCGTCTGTCCGCACAGCCACCCGGCAATGCGCGCCTGCTGTGCCTGCAGGGGCGCACCCGCTTCCTGGTGCAGCAGCACCTGGGCAGTGGCGCCGACGGGCAACCGCAACTGGAGCTGAGCGTAATGGCCGAAGATGCACCGGAACAATCGCTGACACGCCTGCAGCTGCCGTGGACGCCGGCGCCATGAAACGCGCGGCGGGCGGCTTCACCCTGATCGAAGTGATGATCGCCATCACCATCATGGGCGTGCTGGCGGTGATCTGCTGGCGCGCACTGGACAGCGTGGCCAACAGTGACCAGCGCCTGCGCCAGGCCGATGCCGAGACCAGCACGGCGATGCGGGTGCTGCAGCAGTTCCAGCGTGATATCGAGATGCGCGCTGACGATGCACTGATGAACGGCGCGGTGCGGCCGGCCGATCAACCCGCGCGGCTGCTGCCGCCGTCGTTGACCAGTGAGCGCCACCCCGATGGTGGCTTCACGCTGGAGATCACCCGCAGCGTCGGTAGTGATGGGCTGCAGTGGCAGCGCGTTCGCTGGTGGCGGCAAGGCAGCACGTTGTGGCGTGCCAGCGGTGCGCCTTCCGATCATTATCCGCTGCCTGCGCCCGAGCCAACGCGCGGGTTGCTGGTGGCCCGTGATGTGCAGCGCTTCGAGGTGCGGGCGTGGCAGCCAGGGGTGGGTTGGGCGATGCTGCCGAGCCAGGGGGAGGTTTTGCCGGCTACCGGCCTGGAGTTGCGGTTGGGGTTGCGTGATGGACGCGGACCGTTGAGCTATCGGCGGGTGTTGGCGCTCTGAGAGGAGCATCCACGCATGGCGTGGATCTACTGCCAGGCCTGCTTTGCTGCCAAGCCTGCTCTGGTGGGTGCCGACCGTTGGTCGGCACTGAAACTGACCCAGCCATCCACGCATGGCGTGGATCTACTGGACGACATCCACGCATGGCGTGGATCTACTGGACTGCATCCACGCATGGCGTGGATCTACTGCCGGGCCTGCTTCTGCTGCCAAGCCTGCTCTGGTGGGTGCCGACCGTTGGTCGGCACTGAAGCTGACCCAGCCATCCACGCATGGCGTGGATCTACTGAGAGGCATCCACGCATGGCGTGGATCTACTGGACGCCATCCACGCATGGCGTGGATCTACTGAGAGGCATCCACGCGTGGCGTGGATCTACTGAGAGGCGTCCACGCATGGCGTGGATCTACCGCCCTCCTGCCGCCGGGCGCTGTCCCGCGCCCGGCGGCGCCGTGTCGGTGGTCCTCACCGCTGATGGCTGCTCCCTGCCCTCGGTGCCGTCCTGGCTGGGGCCACCACCGTTCCCTGGCAGCTGGCCCGATCCTGTGTTCTGCGCGTGGTGGGTGCGGACCTTGGCCCGCACCGTTCCTCCATCCACGCATGGCGTGGATCTACTGCACCTGCTGCTTGCCCGCGTCTGCCCGGGCCTGCGGGAACTGGAAGGCGCTGTTGACGTCGTAGCCCGCGGCGGCGGCCGTGTTTCCGCGCGTTGGCGGGTCGATGCTGCTGCTGGCACTGCCGAAGCCCAGGATCTGCACGCTGATCACCGACGGCTGGTTGCGCCGCGCATCGTCCTGGCTCTTGCGCATCACGTCCTGTGCGGCCTGGCTGGCGCTGTTGGCCGCAGCGCTTGCCGACGCGAGCGCGTTGACGTTCACCGAGGCCAGTACCGGCAGGCCCTTGCTGTCGCCCTGCACCTGGATATTGGCGGCGTTGAGCACCTGCAGTGCCGCCAGGTTGATGTTGCCCGACACGCGGATACCCGCCTCGCCGGCATCGATCGTGCCCAGCGGCGCGATCAGGTCGACATCGCCCGGCGCCACTTCGGCGATCGGGTTCAACGTTGCGATGCCGGCGCCGCTGGCCGGTGCCTGCGGCGACAGGATGACGTTGCCCCAGGTGTCGTAGACCCGACGCGGCGGGGTGTACAGCAGCGTGGTCTGCGAGCCACGGCCGGCGTTGATGTCGCCCTGCTCGGACCACGCCAGGATGTCACCACCAAAGGTGGTCATCACCCGCGACAGGCCCAGCAGCACGCTGTCCTGGCTGAACAGACGGATGTCGCCCTGGCCCTGGGTGACCAGGCCCGCGCTGGCCGGAGGTACCACGCCCTGCACGCCCACCACGATCTGCCCGCCTGGCGCCATCAGCTCGATGTTGCCACCCGCTTCGGTGCGCACACCGGAGCCGCCATACATCACGATATCGCCAGTACGGTTGATCGTTGCGCCATTGGCATCCTTGTCCGGCATCAGCGTGGCGATCGCTTCGCGCCCGCGCAGGTAGGAACCGAAGCGCGGCCCTTCTGCATTGGTGTACTCACGACCACCTTCGCGTAGTTCAGCGTAGTAGACCTGGCGCAGGAAGATGCGCTGCTGCTCCTTCGGCAATGCGTCGAACACGGCCAGTGCATCCAAGCCTTCGCTGGATGTACCGAAGCGCTGCTGCAGCCACTGCTTCAGTTCCTTGTCATAGATCTTCACCGCCTTGCCGGGCTGCGAAGCCAGCGATTGCGCCGGGTCGGCGAGCGCGGCCGGATCCAGATAGCGTGCGCGCAGTGCATCGAAATCAAGATGCTGGTTGCCTGCGGTCACCGCAATGCTCGCACCCGGCCGGGTGTCACCCTGCACGATACCGCCGAGGCTGACGATGCTTCCCGCCTCTTCCTGGCGCAGCTGGCGGCCGGCGCTGACCTCGACATTGCCGGGGCCGGCCACCGTCAGATTGCTGCGGATGATGTCGCGGCCCGCGTCGATCCCACTGATATCGGTACTGCTGGTGTTGAGCGCGGTAACGTTTGCATTGATGACATCGCGACCGGCGCGCAGCTGTACTGCCGAGCCCGCTTCGTACCAGTCGAACACGGTGCGCCCGTTGTTCCCCGTATCGCGCGACAACTGCCGCCTGCTGCCGCTGCCCAGCCCGATGATGTCGCCGGCCACGGCATAGAATCTGCTGGCTACAGTTGGGGTAGTTGGTAGCAGCGCGCCGAGCGCTGTATTGGGACCGAACGCGAAATACGGCAGCACGGCCTCAGGGTCGGCCCTGCCCCCGTCCACGGATACGTTGCTGCGCACGGTTCCGGCATTTCCCGGCCCCCGCGCGATGAAGCCCGGATCGAACGGGCCCGGAACGCGGGCATCACTGCTGGAGCGCACAATCTGGGTGGCCTGTTCGGCAGCCAGGATGGATCCTCCTGCCAGCACCTCCAGTCGACCCGACGCCGAGGGCGCCAGCAGGATGACATCCTGGGCACCGAGGGTGGCGCCGCTCGCCCGCAGACTGGCGAGATTGATGTTGCCGGAGGCCGCCACGGCGCTGAACCGGGACGGATACAACCAGTAGTTGAGGATGACGTCACCATCGCTGGGGCTGATGTCTATCACCTCCCTGCCCTGGTTGCTTCCGCTGGCATGCTGCGTGCCGACCAGGCCCGGCGAAAGGTTCCCGCCTGCCGAGAACAGGTCCAGTGCGGTGCGTTGTGTCCACAGCGAGAACCAGCTCGAGCCCGACGCGTGGCTGCCATCGTCCAGCAGGATATCGTTGAAATTGGCCACCGGCACCCGCCCGGGGTCGGCCGCACTGCCCAGCACCACATCGCCGCGCGCCTGCACCAGCGCGGTGGAATCACCCAGGATGAGCACCGGCCCCGCCATCGCCACCGGGGCGTCGGCCACGAACGGATTCTTCAGCCCCAACGTTCCGTAGCTGCTCTGTATCGCACTGACACCACCAATGCGCGCCGCCTGCAGCAGTGTGCTGCCGCGTAGATTGGTCACGGCGCCATTGAGATCCAGACCCTGCAGGAAACCTTCGGGCTGCTGCGCGCTCGCGCGCAGGCCGGGGTTGAGCGCTCCGCCGCTTCGCAGCGTCAGGTCGCCGCCCCCCGTCAGATGCAGCTCACCGTCGCTGACGCGTCCGGTCGACCCGACCGCAGCGACGATCGCGCTGGAATGGGGCGCCGTCAACAAGCCCAGGGCATTGCCCATCGGCGAGATCACGCCCGAGTGGCGGCCGGCTTCCAGGGACAGATTGCCCCCACCCAACGTGCCGAAGCCGGTGAAGCCGACCATGCGGGGCGTCGCGTCCAGTTCGGCGCCGACGGTGCTGTAGGTGCCGAAGTTGATCCACCAGCTGGTTGCTGTGGTCTGCACACCTTCCGTCGTGCCCGAACCCTGCCGCCACAGCCAGCCTCCCACCGCGGCACTGGAATGCCCGGCCTGGTCACGTTGCGCCGTGCCCGATTCGGAGCGGCCGGTCCAGACATCGCCGATGATGTCGCGCCCCGCTTCAACACGCAGATTGCCGCCCTGGTCCGGGTACCAGGCCTGGTAGCCGGCGATGGCCGCGTCATAGGATCCGGAGGCCTGCGTCGCGCCGAGCAGCGCGGTGTTCATCGGTTTCGGCGCACGTGCCGCGTTGAAGCGCGCGTCGTTGCCGTCGCCCAACAACGTCGGCGCACCTGCGGTGTACACGCCGAAGCCGGACTTCATGCGAACGTCCTGCGCGGCCAGCAGTGCCAGATCACCCTTGCCGGTACGCAGCACGCTCCAGGCCGGTGCCCCCAGCCGCTTGCCATAGGTCGTGACTTCCGTCAGCGTGCCGCCGCCATAGCAGTAGCCCATTGCCGCGCAGATCTCTTCCTCCGACATGCCCATCTCGGCACCCAGTTCCGAAGCCGGGCGGCCGACCCAGGATTCATCGCCCCACCATGCCAGCGAGCCTTCCTTGTCCACCAGGCGCGGCGCGGGGCCGCAGAAGGAGCCTGCACCACAGATCTCCGCCTCGGTGGTCCCGATGATCTCGGCCACCTCGGCAGGTGACTTTCCGGCCAGACTCTCATCGCCCCACCAGTACAGAGAACCCTCCAGATTGACGATGCGATCACCCTTCCATTCTGTCGTCGTGGTTACTGTCCCGATGGTGCTGTAGTGGCTGTCGGCCAGCACGATGCTGCCGTCACTTCCCCAGCGGCGAGTACGCGGATCGGCGGCGGTCGTATCGGCACCGGCCACTGCGGTCAGATCCCACGACGTGGTGCCGTCGGGCAGCATCGCCGCCAGCGCCCAGTTGCGCCCCTGGCGCCCGCTGGCATCGGCCGTTCGCAGCTTCACCGGCGCATCGCCGGCCAGCTCCACCTTGGTCATCGACGGGATGATCGCACCGGCATGCAGGTCCAGTGCGCCGGAAAGCTTCATTGCCATGGGCAGGGCGACACCGGCCGGCCACACCTGTGCGGCCACTGGCGCCGGCGTGCGCAGGCGGAAGCCAGCGCCCAGGCGGGCACCGGACTGCAAAGCCAGCGCCTGTGCCAGCACGGTACCGGCCGCCATCACCTGTCCGCTGCCTGTCGTCACGGCCGCGCCCAGAACGGTACCGGCGGGCAGCAGCAGCGGCCCGGACAACACCATCTCCGCCGGCAGCACGGTTCCCGCCGGCAAGGTTACGGCCTCGAATGGCAGTGCATAGTTCAGCGTGGCGCCAGCACGGAACTCGGTGCCGCGCTGCAGCTGGACACCTTCGCCGGGCACGATCAGGTCGCCGCCGAACGCGGTGTTGGGCGTACCGCTACTGCGCCCTTCCAGCAACACCCAGCCGTCCTCATCGGGATTGGCGGGCGGCGGCGCGAAGCCGTCGTTGATGCTGCCATAGACATTGATATCGCCCTCGGCACGCAGCACCAGCGCGGCCGATTCACCGAAGCCGCGGCGCGCAGGATCGAGCCGGTTCGACTGCGGTCCGTAGCGATAGCCGGACAGATCGATATCGCCGGCCACGACCAGATCGCCACGCGGGTTGTCACTGCTGGTCCGCGCCACGATCTGCACGCCGGGGCGCAGGCGGTAGCTGCCCAAGGCGGCAATGCGCTGCTGCAATCCCGTATTGACCAGCGCGGCGTTCATCCACTGGCTGTTGTCCGGGTCCACCACCGTATCCAGCCATTGCTGGTTGATCACCTGCGGACGATGGCCGTGCACGTCCGGAGCGCTGGCCAGCGGCGCCGAATCATAGCTGCGGAAGGCGTTGACCTGGAGATCGCCGGCACCGGCAATGCGGATGCCGCTGGCCACCTCGATCGCTGCATCGTTGGTGCCCACGCGTGGCACGTTGAGCTTGACGCTGCCGCGCGCGCGGCCGTCGTTCTGGCCCGGGCCGCCACCCGTGGCCACCGAGGTGCCGCTGCGCAGGTCCATCGAGGAGGCCGCACCCAGCTGCAGGCCGCCATTGGCCGAGGTCAGTTCGATCATGGCCCGGTTCGGGCTGTCGATGATCTTGCCGTAACTATCGACGCGCAAGGCGCTGCCATGCGCGTCCAATGTTCCGTCGATACGCAGCACATCGCGGGCGGACAGGCGGATGCTGCCGACCTGTTCGCCACTGGCATCAATGCGGCCATTGACGAGCAGACTGCCACCATCGACGCTGATATCAACGTTGCGTGCCTTCACTTCATCGCCGATCACCAGGTCGCCTACGCTCAACTGGAACGTCCGGCCACCGGTAATGCCACCGGCGGTAAGCCTTGTATTCAGTCCGGAGAAATCCTGCAGCTGACGCGCACGCAGCACCAGTTCGCCGCCGTCGTAGGGCACTTCGGTGCCACCAGCGTCGTAGCGGCCGCTGGCGCCGCCAAGCAACGTACCCGCCAGATCGACACGGCCGCCCTGCGCGCCCAGCGCAGAAACCGTCAAGCGGCCGCCGCGGTTGTTGCCGGCGGAAAGATCGATGCGCGACGCCGCGTCGGCAACGATGTCACCGTCACGGCTCGACAGCGCTACGTCGCCGCCCCAGCTGTACTTGTCCACGTCGAACAGGCTGACCTTGCGCCCGGCCATGTCCAGCACCGCATTGCTGCCGAGCACCACGTCCTGGCGTGCATTGGCCTCGAACCTGCCGGACGCCAGCGCCACCCGGCTGTCGATCACAACGCGCTCTGCCGCTATCGACAGCTCCGCACCCAATGCATCGCTGCCCGAGTTTGCCGCAGCGCCGTGCAGCTGCACCGTGCCGCCGTTGCGGATTGCCAGCTGCGCACCCGCGTTACCGGTCAGCAAGGGGGTGACGATATCCAGCGCGCCGCCGCTGAACTGCCAACCGCTGCCTGCCACATAGTCGCCCTGCCGCTGGAAGACCTCGAGGCTGCCCTTGCCCGAGAACAGCATGCGATCAGACGCTGCCAAGGTAACGCCGGCGAAACCGAGCACCCGACGATCCGCGGCCACCGACGAGCTGGGCCGGGTGAGGGGCGCACGTCCCAACTCCAGCACCCGTGTATTGATTTCCAGCTGTCCTTGGCCAAGCCGGCCCACCATCGCCTCGCCGGCCGGCTGGGTCTGCTCTCCGCCGGGCAATGTGGTGCCGGCCAGCGTACCGTCCCAGACCAGCGTATCGGCGAAGATGCGCGCGCGATCGGTAGCGGTGCCGTAACCGTGAATGGCCGGTGCGCCCAGCACCAGGCTGCGCAGGCTGCTGCGTCCGGTTGCGCCCTCACGGGTGTCCAGGTCCACGCTGCCGAAGACATTGATGGCATCGCGCGCGGTCAGGCTGAGGGCCTCCAGCGCCGGCGCGCCGGTGGCGGTGTTTCCCCGCAGCAATCGCTGCAACACCTCCTGGTTCATGGTCATGCCGACCGGCAGGCCGCCGGCCGCCGATGCCGCCGCAATGGCTTCGGCGCTGCCGAGGTTGAGTGCCGACATGCCCAGGCCGAGCTGGCGCGTGCCGTAGCTCACCGAATCACCAATGTTCAGGGCGCCGTCGGTGACCACGTTGATGCTGCCTGCCGACAGCAACCGGGTCTGGCCGCTGCAGTCCAACGCGCCTCCGCCGATGTCGATCGCCACCGGACCTGCGGCGCCTCCGCCCTGTGCACTGAGCGCCGTCAGGCGCTGGTTGGACACGGCAAGCAGGCCGCCCGACACCAGGTAGGGCGCCGTGGGCTGCGCAACTCGCGACGGATCGGCCCCGGTCAAGGTGTCGATCACAGCGCCCTGCTCGATCAGGATCCCCTTGCCTCCGAAGGCGGCCGACAGCAGCACTTCCTGCGCCGTCAGGTTGACGCCGTTGCGCACCACGATGTGCTGCGCGCTGCCTTCCAGCGAATAGGTCGTCGCGTCACGTCGCAGCACGCCGCCAATCAGCATCGTTTCCGGGCGGAACGCATTGAGCGCGGAGTCGAAGATGGTTGCACCGCTGCCGCTGCCGGCGCTGTCGCCTTCGGTGGCAATCTCCAGCACCGCGCCATTGGAGGTGCGCAGGTTGACCGAAAGCGTGCCGCCGCGCCCGTCATTGCTGCCGGCGTTGAAATGGGACAGGCCCTGGAAGATCGCGGCCGGCACGGCCGAACGTCCTGCGCCGTCGCCCAACACCAGGTTGAGGTTGCCGGCGTCGGTCGGCCGCCAGCGCAGCGCTTCGCCACGCCGCTCGGCCACGCCCTGCACGAACGCGCTGTAGGAGGTCTCGTTGTAGCTGGCATGGCGGCGCACCACCTCCGCCGGCGTCAGCACCAGATCGGTGAGCAGCGGTGAGACACCAACGCCCAGGCTCTGCGCCTGGTGTCCACTGACGCGCCAGGAGCCAGTGCCGGTCGCCACTGGCTGGCGGCTGCCGACGGCGCTTTCGGCGCCAACTTCGACGCGGAATGCGCCCTTCTGCAGGGCGTAGCTGGCCGGCAGCAACGTGTAGGTTCCCGCCGGAAGGCCGGGAACGCCGGCGGTTATGACGATCTGTTGGCCAACGCGCGGATCGGCACTGCCGTCAGCGGTGCCCAGCGGCGCCTGCGTGCCCGAGCGTCCCGGCATGATCGCGTAGACCGCATTGTCACTGCCGCTGAAGCGGTAGCGCGGGTTCGCATCCGCCAGCGCATGCCGCAGGATGTCCACCGAGCCACCGCGCCCTGCCACGAACGCGGCACCGGACAGCTCGCCTCCGCCGGACACATCCAGCACGCTGCCCGCCGCGCCACTGAAGGCATTGGCCACGATGTCGATACCGATCGGGATGCTGATCGAGCCGGGGCCCAGTACATCGAAGTCGGCACCGTTGCGGCGCCAGCTCACACCGTCCACGGTGCCGCCAAAGGGCAGCGCCAGCCCGGCGCCACTGATGGAGGTCACGCTGCCGGCAAGCAGATCGACACGGCTGGCACGATTCGAGTTGAACTCGTTGCCGCCCAGCTGCACGCGGCCCCACGGCGCCTGCACCGTGCCGCCCTGCACCACCGTTGCCGCCACCAGCTCCAGGCTGCCGAACGCAGAATCCGGTGCCGGTTGCGCGCCGCCCGCAATGCCATGGATGCGCAGCACGGCGTCGGGGTTCTGCCAGGACGGCACCCCCGAAGGACCGATGTCGGGAACGCCGGCCACGATGCGTCCCTGGGCCCTGGCCGCAGGGAACAGGCGTGCGGCGCTGATATCGATCGAACCCGGGCTTGCCAGCGTGGAGATTCGTGAAGTGCTGGCGACTGGCGCCAGCATGCGGATGTCGCCGCTGCTGCGCAGCCCGACCTGATCAAAGCCGGCCAGCCAGGTGACGTCGCGCAGCTCGATCAGATCGGCGTCCACCTCCAGGCGATGCTGCCGGCCGGTATCGAACGGTGCCTCCAGCGGGCGCAGCGTGCCTTCCCCGGCCGGCTGCCACCAGCGCCCCTGCGCAAGGCGGACATACGGCGCGGCCAGTTGCAGGCGGCTGCCCGCGCTGTTGCCCGGGACGAAGCCGAGGTATCGCTCGTTCACGCCTTGCAGGCGCAGGCTCTGGTCCATGCGCAGATTGACATCTCCCTGGGCGCGGATATCGCCGAACAGGGCCAGATGATCGAAACCACCGGCCTCGACCTGCTCCACCGACAGTGCCGCATGGCCGTATTCAAGGCGTGCAGGCAGGCTCGCCGTCTGCGCGGCGTGCTGGGTCAGCGAGATCACCCGCGGCGCCAGCACCTCCTTACCGTCTGCCGTTCTGCCGTAGGTGCCGCCACCGAAGGCAACACCAAGGGTGCCACCGCGCGCACCGTCGCCGCCCGCCGCTGCATCCAGTTCGCCGTGCAGGTACAGGGCATTGCCCGCACGCAGCACGATGCTGCCGCCATCGCTGTCGACCCGGGTACGCCCGCTGCCATCGATATCGAGCAGCGCCGAAGCACCGGACGCATCCAGCCGTGCACCGCGCTCCACCACCACGAAGGTATCGGGCGGCAGATGGCGCACGTTGTCCTGGTCTTCCCAGTCCAGCGCCCCCCCGATCTCGATGGTTCCGCCCTTGCGCACCTGCCCGCGCAACGTCCTGCGCGCGTCGGGCAGGGAAACGGTGTCCCCACTCACGTCAAGCAGTGCGCCATCGGTGATCGTCCACTGGCGCTCGCGGCGTGCATCGCCGCGTACGCCCGACGGATCGAATGCCTCGTCCAGGCGGATGCGCCCGCCGGCCGCCTTCAGACTACCGGCCACAGTCAGGTTGCCGGCGCTGAACAGTTCGATCGACTGGCCCGGGTCGACCTCGATCCTGGCCCCCTTGCCAACGCGCAGGTCGGCCGTGGACAACAGATGCCCGGCGCGCAGCGTCAGGCTGGCGCCGCCACGCTGCGAGACGCGTCCGCTGGCTGGATCGGCCTCATACAACGATGGCGTCCAGGCCTGCACACCCTGCTCGCGGGCCAGTGCCTGCTGTGCGCCCTCGGCCAGCCGCAGCGCCGGTCGTTCCACCTGCAGCTGGGTACCCTCTTCAACCGTCAAGCCGTTGTGGCCGGCGATGTCATAGCCGGCAAAGCCACTCTTGAACAGCGCTTCCTGCAAGTGCAGCGACGCCGCCGATGCGTCCGTGCCAGGCGCGCCGATGGCCACCGCACCGCCTGTTGCCAAAGTGAAGTTGCCGCTGCCGTTGCCGAGCGCACTGAAGCGTGCGTCCTTGCCGATACGCAGCCGGCCACTGCCGTCGGTGGCGACCTCGGTACTGGCCGCGAGCAGGCTGACACTGCCCCCCTTGCCCACGCGCCCCTTGCCATTGGCATCGATGACACCACCGGCATCCACCGAAATCCGTGCACCCTCGCCCACGTTGATGTCGTGGCTGCCGTTGAAGCGCAGCTGTCCACCGTCGATCCACGCCTGTGCGGGACCGCCTTCCGGCGCGGCAAGCGCGTTGCTCCAGCCGCCGCCAAGATCGATCCGCGCGCCCGCCGCAACATCGAGCGCGCCGCGCCCGGAGGACAGCAGGGCCGTCGGCCTGCCGAGCACCAGAAGCAGGTTGCCGGCCTCCACCTGGCCGCCGGCAATCTGCACCGTTCCGCCGAGGCTGACGCGGCTTGCGGCAAGGCCAAGCCGGCCGCCCTCCTGCAACCTGAGCGTGCCATCCAGATCGATGCGGCCGGCCGAAGCGAGGTCCACCTGCCCCCAACGCTGGGCGCTCAGGACCTCACTGTCCAACCACACGGTATTGCGCTGTGCCTCCCCGATCGGCGCCTGCAGCGTCCACGGCCGGGTGTCGGCCTGGAGCTCTCCGATGCGGACCTGTGAATCGAACACTGCACTGCGCCCGGTGTTGTCGAAACGCCCAAGCCAAAGCTGGGCGTTGCGGGCCGCCGCCGTCTGCGCCTGCGTGTACCCGTCCTGTCCCTGGTCTGGGCGGCGCGTCTGCTGCACGCCCTGGAAGGCCACCGTATCCACCTGGCCCTGCAGGACGGCCGTGGGCGCCGAGATCAACAGGCGGCCGGCGTCGCGTCCCACGGTGTAGCCATTGTCGAAGCGCTGGCCAGGGGCAACCAGTGGATTGCGGAAGGATTCGGTAACCCCCCAACGCTCCTGCTTCAGTTCGTAGCCCTGATACAGACCGTCGTACAGCATCTCCGCCGGCGCATCGTCAAGCCGGTACAACTGGCCATCGCGCCCACGCAGCCAGCTCTGCTGGACCACGCCGGACTGCACATCCAGGCTGCCACCGGCCAGATTGATGCGCGAACCGGCGTGGCTGACCACTTCCTTGCCTGCCAGCTGGACGGTGCCGCCCTGCGCCGCCCATTCGCTGATCGAATGCCCCTGATTGTCCAGGTAGCCACCCACTTCCAGCAGGCCGCCGCCGGCATACCAGCGCGTACCTTCATAGCCACCGGTACCGGCGGCAACTTCGATCAACTGGCGGCGGTCGATCCACACCTCGCTGCTGATCAGCTTGCCGCTGTCACGGTTGTCCGGCGAATCGCGCAGCTCGTTGCCCTGCACCTTCACCTTGACGTTGTTGCTCTCCATCGCCACCTGCACGCCCACCGCACCAGAGACGTCCACGCGCGCGCCATCATCCAGGTAGCTGCGCCGGCTGGCGTCGGCGATCACCTGGCCGCCGGTGGCCACCGCCAGCGAGCCGGCCTGGAAGTTCACATCGCCGCCGGAGACGACTTCGATGCGTGATTGCTCCCGGCGGTCCTGCAGCCGCGAGAGATTGTCGAAGGTGCCACTGTTGCTGGCGCCACGAAGCTTGTCCTGCTCGGCCGATTCCTTGATGAGGACGTCGCGCTGGCTGTCAAGCGCGGTGGTCTTGCCATCATCTTCGATCAGCACCGCCGTCGTCGAACCCGTGGCCAGCGTCACGCTGCCCTTGCTGTCGGAGGACGAACTCAGCAGATGCACGGTGCCGCGCTGGTTCAATGTCGTTGTGGCCACCGCCACGCCGGCCTGTTCGACCGTGCGGCCGGCAAGAGTGACGTCGCCCTCGCGCGCCTGGATCAGACCGCTGTTGCGAACGCTGCCGGCCGTGCTGTCGGTGACGAAGCGCGGCGCGATCTCATTGCCCCGCGTGGTCGACGCGGTGTTCTGCGCCGTACCCGCGCCACGGCGGATCACGAAACTGTCGCCGGCTGCCAACTGGGTCTGGCCCCTCCGGGTTTCGATCTGGCCCGCATTCTCCACGCTGTGGCCGGCCAGCAGCACATAGCCACCGCCGCGCGTTGCGCTGGTGGGCTCATGCGTGGTGATGCGCGCACCACGTTCAACCATGATCTTGCCCACCGCATCGGTCAGGGCGGACGTGTTCGCATCAACGCTGTACAGACCGTTGTCACGGAACTGCGCGTCGCTGATACGTGCTGCAGCAGCCACCAGGTTGCGGACGTTGACCTGGCTGTTGTTGCCGAACACCACGCCGTTGCGGTTGGCAACGAACACCGTGCCATTGGCCTTCAGCTGGCCGAGAATCTGACTGGGCCTTGCGGCCGGATCATTGACCCGGTTCAACACGGCCCAGTCAGCGTTCTGCAGGAAATTCAGCGTGGTGTTGCCACCTATGTTGAAGGTTTCCCAGTTCAGGATCGCCTGGTCGGCGGTCTGCTCGATGCTGACCTGCACCCGGCCGTCGGCGCCCTGCGACTGGGTCGCTTCGCGGGCATTGATCCAGCCACGGGTCAGCGGATTCTCGTCCACCTTCAGGCCATCCTTGCCCAGCCCATCGGCCACCACGAAGCCCGCCTCCCGTCGCGCCTGCCTGGCCTGCTCCTGCATGCGCTGCTGCAATGCGATGGCCTGCGCGGCCGTGCCGAGGTTGTCGATCGACTGCTGCAGCTTCTGTCGCGCCGCATCCTGCTGTTGTGCAGGCAGCTGGAACTGGATCGGCGCGCCATTGGGCATACGGCCACTCTGCGCTGCCGCACCTTGGGCGGCGCCGCGGTCGGCGAACCAGCCGGGGCTGAAGGCCTGCTGCGCCTGGCTGGCAGGAGCGACCACGCTGCCCAGCGCCACGGCCACGGCCCAGGCCATCGGGTGGCTGCGCCAGAGGGAGGCGGAAAAACGGGCGGCGGGCGAATGCGGGTGCGACATCGGGGACCTCGTCAACCTGATGGGCCGCGTCGGCCGCGGCGAGTACGAAGGGGGCCTGCGTAACGCATGCCCTGCACCTGATAGACGGTGGCCGCGGCGTGAAGACGACAGCTCAGCGCGGATGCGGTGCCACCACGAAGGAAAGCGCCGGCATTTCGGCCGGCGCTTCGATCAGCAGGTGTTGCCTTGCAGACAGTTACAGCGGACGGCCGATGCTGGCGCAGGTGCTCGGGTTGTTCACGGCGCCAGCATTGCTGGCAGTCGCGAAGCGGGCACGGACCGCATCACGCCAGGCCTTGGTCAGCGGGATGAACTTGTGCGCGCGGATCGCGGCATCGTTCGGGCCCTGCTCGACGCCGGCGACCACGACACTGCCGTAATGGCGGGTCAGGAAGCCACGGACGTTGGCGCCGACAGTGGCGTTCTTGTAGCACTGGCCGAACACGAAGTTGGTGTAGCCAGCGATCGGGTAGCCCGCGCTCGGGTTGCCAAACACCGGCACCCAGTTGGCGGGATTTTCAGCAGCGGCGCCGGTCGGCGGCGCAGCGGTTTCCAGGGTCGCCTGCACGCTCACTTCATCCGGCGAGAAGGACTTGACCTTGGCCACCTTGGTGGCATCGGTCAGGCTCGGGATGACGTCCGGGCCAACGTAGCCGATGCGGCCGTCAACGGCGTACACCGCGTTGTACAGCGAGGTGCCACCGGTGGCCGGCGCGGCGATGAAGTTCGACGGCACGGTGGTGAACAGGTTGGCGAAGGTCGACTGCACCGAGAACGCCGGCACGCCGTTGGTCAGCTTCAGGGTGGTGCCGGAGACGTCCGCCGGCTGGCAGGCGCTGGTCAGGAAGCGGGCCAGCAGCTCGCTGGTACCGCTGCTCTCGCCACGGTAGACAACCTGCAGGGCACCGGTACGGCCCGAACCAGCCAGCTGGCTCCAGTCATTGATCTTGCCGGAGAAGATGCCGCAGATCTGGGTAACCGACAGATCAACCGCCGAACCAGCCTTGTTGAACGGGATGGTGACCGAGGTGGCGACCGACGGGATCTGCACCAGCGCGCCGAAGCGGTTGGCATCGCCAGCCACGTTGTAGGTGCTGTTGTAGGTGCTCAGCTCGGTGCTGCTCAGCACCGAATCGCTGCCGGCGAAATGCACGGTACCGGTGGTCGAGAACAGCGCCGAGTTGTTTTCCAGGAAGGCCTTCTTGCCGGTGCCCGAACCGGTCACGGCGTAGCTGAAGTTGGCCGGCAGGATGCTGTCGGCCTGGCCCTTGTAGAGGTCGGCCGGCAGCGAAGCACCGCCGCCGGTGACAGCGGTCTGGGCCGACGCGGCACCAGCAGTGGCGAGCAGCGCGGTAGCAACCAGCGCGGCCAGGGTCTTGTACTTGGTCATGATCTTCTCCTGAAGGGTTTACTGCGAAGGTGAAACACCAAGGGAGGAACGGTCACTACACGCCTGCTGCCGCCGAGGGCCTCCCAGCCCACTCTGCGGCGACAGGGACATGCTGGTCGCCGCCGATGACAGGCCGCTTAAGAAACCTGTGGAAGATCGAGAAAAGGTGTGGAGGATTGTGTGGAGAATCGAAAGCCTGCCGCGCTGCGCGCTCGCCGGGCATGGCCCGTCGCTACCCGTGATGCGCTTCGCGCATCACTGCACCAGCTGGTTCATTTCCATGATCGGCATCAGCACGGCCAGCACGATGGTCAGCACCACGCCCCCCATCACCAGGATCATCGTGGGCTCCAGCAATGCAGTGAGTGCCATCGCGCGGCGTTCAATCTCGCGCGAGATGGTTTGTGCAGCGCGGTCGAGCAACGATGCCAATGAACCGGTCTTCTCGCCACTGGCCACCAGATGCACCAGGATCGGCGGATACACTTTCTGCACCTTCAGCGCAGCGCCAAGCGAAGTACCTTCGCGCACGCGTGCGGCCACATCATCGGCACAGCGCGCCAGCAGCGCGTTGCCCAGTGTCTGTCGTGCGGCGTCCAGTGCGCGCAGCAAGGGCACACCGGCATCAAGCAGGATCGCCAGTGTCGATGCGAAGCGTGCGCTGTTCACGCCCAGCACGAAGCGCCCCACCATCGGTACGCGCAGCAGCAGGGTGTCCCAGCGCAGGCGAAGATCCGGCCGCCGCAGTGCCAGCCGCCAGCCCACCACCAGCGCGCCGATGCCCAATCCCGTCCATATGCCCCATGCGCGTACGAACGCACTGGCCGCCAGCATCACCTGGGTCAGCATCGGCAACGTCTGCCGCGCCTGCACGAACGCAGTCACTACCTGGGGAACCACGTAGCTGAGCAGGAAGATCACGATCGCCACCGACACCAGGCTGATCGCCGCCGGGTAGATGAATGCCGTCAGCACCTTGGCCTGCAGTGCATTGCGTTCTTCGATGTAGTCGGCCAGGCGCTCCATCACCCGCGCCAGATCGCCGGAATCTTCGCCCGCGCCCACCAGGGCACGATAGATCGCGGGAAAGTCGCGCGGCCGTGCCGCCAGCGCCACGGTCAACCGTTGGCCGGCGCGCACATCGGCACGCACCGCAGTGAGTGCCTGTGCAACGTGCGAGCGTTCGGCCTGTTCGATCACCGCGCTCAACGCGCTTTCCAGCGGCAGGCTGGCGGCCAGCAGGCTGGCAAGTTGCCGCGTGGCCCAGGCCAGTTCGCTGGCCGATAGTCTGCGCGTGCCCCAGCCACTGCCGGAATTTCGTGCGGCTGATACCTGTACCGGTGTCAGCCCACGCCCGCGCAGTTGCTGGCGCACGCCGCGCGCGCTGTCCGCGTCCAGCTGCCCCTTCTCGATGCGCCCCTGTGCGTTGGCGGCCTGGTAGTCGAACAGTGCCATGCGCGCCTCAGTCGTCGCCGGTCACGCGCAGGATCTCCTCCAGCGTAGTCACCCCGCTGTCGACCCAGCGCTGCCCGTCCTGGCGCAGGGTGCGCATGCCGGCACGTCGCGCTGCCTCACGCAGCGCGGGCTCGCCCTGCCCTTCATGGATCAGTGCCCGCACACGCTCATCCACCACGAACAGTTCGTGGATACCGGTGCGCCCGCGGTAGCCGCTGTTCGCACAGGCGGGGCAGCCTACGGCCCGCCACACGGTGCGGCCCTCGGCATCCACTTCGGCACGCCGGCACTGCAGGCACAGCCTGCGCACCAGCCGCTGCGCCAGCACGCCACGCAACGATGAGGCCAGCAGGAAAGGTTCCACGCCCATGTCCGCCAGTCGGGTCACCGCCGAAATCGCATCGTTGGTATGCAGCGATGCCAGCACGCCGTGACCGGTCAGCGACGACTGCACCGCGATCTGCGCCGTTTCCAGGTCACGGATCTCGCCGATCATGATGGTGTCCGGATCCTGGCGCAGGATCGCGCGCAATGCGGTGCCGAAACTCATGCCGATGCGCGCGTTGACCTGGATCTGGCCGATACCGGCAAAGTCGTACTCCACCGGGTCTTCCACCGTGAGGATGTTGCTTGTGCTGCTGTCGAGCTGCCCCAGTGCCGCATACAGCGATGTGGTCTTGCCACTGCCGGTGGGCCCAGTCACCAGCACGATGCCATGCGGCTGGCGGATCAACCCGGTGAAGGTGGCCAGCGTATCGTCGGCCATGCCGAGGCGTTGCAGCTGCAACCGCCCGGCATCCTTTTCCAGCAGGCGCAGCACCGCCCGTTCGCCGTGCCCGGTGGGCACGGTGGAGACGCGGATATCCAGCGGCCGGCCACCCACGCGGATCGCGATGCGGCCGTCCTGCGGCAGGCGCTTCTCGGCGATATCCAGGTGGGCCATGATCTTGATGCGCGAGACCAGCGCCGCGTGCAACGCACGTCGTGGCTGCACCATGTCACGCAGGGTGCCATCGACGCGGTAGCGCACCACCGAATGGGTTTCGAAAGGTTCGATGTGCAGATCGCTTGCACCGTCACGCGCGGCCTGTGCCAGCAGGGCGTTGATCATGCGGATCACCGGCGCGTCGTCCTGTGCATCCAGCAGATCGGTCACTTCGGGCATGTCCTGCATCAGCCGGTCGAGATCGACTTCACTTTCGGCCGCGCCGACCAGTGCAGCGGCATCGCCACCGTCACGATACTGCTCGCCCAACCGCTGCTGCCAGGCCGCCGCATCCAGCACCTGGAACGGCAGCGGCCCGTGCCGGCGGCGCAGTTCGGCCACCGCCCAGGCGGCGGTCTCGGCAGTTCCCAGCAGAACCGGCGCGCCGCCTGCTTCAGCCAGCATCACGCCGTGGCTGCGCACCCAGGCATACGGCAGCGCTGGCGGCGGCGTGGCCATGCTCATGGGCCGATGACCAGTTCCGGGGTGTAGCCCAGCCCGCGCAGCTGCTGCAGCGCCGGGTCCAGCGTGGCCGGGTCGCGTGCCACCCGCACCCGCAGTCGCTGTCCGGTTTCGCCCGGCGTGGTTTCGGCATAGGCCTGCAGGCCAAGCGCGCGCACCTGTGCCACGGCCTGCATGGTACGCGCTGCATCCAGCCCCTGCGCGAACTGCACCACCTGCACATTGCCCTCGCTGGCCGGATACAACGCCGCAAGGCTGCCGTTCTGCAGCGGCTGGCCCTGGCCATCACGTGCATTGCCCTGGCCCAGCACCGACAGGTCCTGCGGCGGCAGCTGCGGCGCCGACAGCGCCGGCAATGCCCAGCTCTGTACCGGCTGCGTGCCGGCCTGTGCATTGCGCATGTAGTCGTAGCGGTCGCGGGTCAGGCGCTGGCCGGCAGCCGGGTCACGCACCACGTGCGGGCGCAGGAACACCATCAGGTTGGTCTTGGCCCGCTTGCGCGTATCGCTGCGGAACAGCGCGCCCAGCACCGGGATCTTCCCCAGCCCCGGCACGGCATCGCGGCCATGACTGACGCTGTCTTCCAGCAGGCCGCCCAGCACCATGATCTGGCCGTCATCGAGCAGCACGCTGGTGTCCAGCGCCCGCTTGTTGGTGATGATGCCGGCGCTGCCCGAGCTCTGCGCATCGATGCTGCTGACTTCCTGGTAGATGTCCAGCTTCACCGTGCCGCCCTCGGAAATCTGCGGGCGCACCCGCAGCTTCAGGCCCACGTCCTCGCGTTCGATGGTCTGGAACGGGTTGTTGCTGCCACCACCGCCATCGGTCACATAGCGGCCACTGACGAAGGGCACGGTCTGCCCGACCATGATGCTGGCCGCCTCGTTGTCCAGCGTCATCAGGTTCGGCGTGGAGAGGATGTTGGCGCCGCCTTTGCTCTGCAGGGCATTGGCCAGCGCCTTCATGTTGAGGATCTGGCCGACGCCGGGCAGGTTGATCGTGCCGTCGATCACGCCGATGTTCAGCCCGTCCTTCGGCAGCACGTCGAGCGTGGTGCGCGCGGTGGTGTTCAGCCCACTACCACCGGTGGTGCCGCCGAAATGGGTGCCACCGAAGGTGCGGCCGTTGCCCAGCATCCATTGCACGCCCAGCTCGGCGGCGTCGGTCTGGTTGACCTCCACGATCAGGCTCTCCACCAGCACCTGCGCCCGACGCTGGTCCAGCTGGTCGATCACCCGCCGCAGGTTGCGGTACACCGGCTCCGGGGCAGAGATCAGCAAGGTGTTGGTGGCGATGTCGGCCTGCACCGAAATGCCGTTCTGGCTGAAGCCGGTGCTGCCGGCATCGGTCGGTTCGCGACGGCCGGGATCAAGCCGCGGCGATTCCAGCGCATTGTCTTTGTTCTTGCCCTGTGCAGGCTGCGGCGGCGGGCTGGCATTGCGGCTGGTCTCGCCCGGCAATGCAGTGATGCCGTCGCTGCTGCCCATTGCCGGCGCATCGCTCTGCCCTGCCACCACGCCCCGCAGCACCCCGGCCAGCTGGGTGGCCTGGGCGTTGCGCAGGTACACCACATGCAGGTTGCCGGACTCGTCCTGGGCCTTGTCCAGCTTCTCCACCAGCTGCCGCGCCAAGCGCGTGCGGCCCGGGCTGCTGGAACGCAGCAGCACGCTGTTGCTGCGCGGGTCGGCCATCACCACCACCTTCTGCGCCGGCTCCGCGCCCTGCGCATCCAGCAGCGGTGCGACCATCGCCGCCACGTCCACGGCAATGCCCTGCTGCAGCTTCACCACGTCGGTGTCCATGCCGGCCGGTGTATCCACGCTGGCGATGACCCGCGCGATGCGCTCCAGGTTGTCGGCGTAGTCGGTGATGACCAGCGTGTTGTTGCCGGGGTTGGCGGTGATCGGATTGTCCGCGGTGATCATCGGCCGCAGCACCGCCACCAGCGCCGCGGCACTCTCGTAGCGCAGGGAAAACGTGCGCGTGGCTATTTCGCCGCCCGCGCCACCGGCACCAACGCGGCCGCCCAGCAGCTTGGCATCGGCCTGCGGCACCACCCGGCTGACACCCCCGCTTTCAACCACGGCAAAACCGCGCATGCGCAATGCACCCAGCAGCAGCTGGTAAGCCTGCACACGGCTGACCGGCCCATCGGAGACCACGGTCATCTTGCCGCTCACCCGGGGGTCGACCAGGAACTGGCGGCCGGTGAAGCGTGCCGCCATGCGCAGCACCCCACCGATATCGGTGTCCACCAGGTTCAGCTGCACCGGTTCGCCATTGGCGTCCTGCGCCTGCACCGGCGCCGGAAGATGGGCCAGGCCCACCACCAGTGCCAATGCCGCGCTGCAGCCCAGGCTGCGCATCGCCTTCATGGATGGCCACCGCCCTGGGCGGCCATCACGATGTTTCCGGAAATCCGTGCCGCCGGCATGTTCGCGTCCCCTGTCCGTTGCAGTTGCAGTTGCTGCAGTTCGATGGCCGGGTCGGCCAGCAGAGGCAGCAGCCAGTTCCAGAGCGCATCGGCGGGCACACTGCGTACCTGCAGGTGCCAGCGCCCGTCGCGCGTTTCGATATGCAGGCTGCCCGCCAGGCCGGCAGCGGTGATCTGTTGGCGCAGGCCTGCAAGTGTCGGCCGCCGGCCTTGCGCCTGTTGCTGTTGTTCACGGGCGCGCAGCAGCGGTGCAAGTGCTGCCGCCTGCGCCTGCAGCCGTGGAAGCTCAGCCTGCCAATGGCTGCGCTGCTTAAGCAGCGGCTGCAGCCAGCCCAGCCACAGTGCGGCCGCCGCTATCGCCACAGCCATCAACAGCAGCATCGCGCGCTCGCGCGCCGCCAGCCGCTGCCAACGCTGCGACAGTCCGCGCACGAAGCCCGCCGGCCGTAGTTCCGCTGTGGTCACGGCGCAGTCCCGCTGCTGATCCGCAAGCGGCCACCGGCTTCGTGCGCAAGCTGCAGCCCCTGTGCCTGCATCGCCTGCTGCCAGCGCTCCAGCCGTTGCGCGTCCTCGGCCAACACCTGCGCGTCAGCGTCCAGTTCCAATTCCATCTGGCCCGGTTGATAGCGCAGGCTGCGAACCTGGCCAGCCAACTCGGGGATGGCCTGCAGCACGCCGGCAACCTGCTGCTGCACGGCGGGAAGTGCCCGTGGCGCTGCCGGCGCCGCCAGTGCCCGCCGCGCCTGCACCACCGGATCGACCACATCGTGGATCTCGGGGAAGTGCGTGCTGAACTGCCGCGCCAAGTCATGCTGCAGGGCTTCACCCTCGCTGTGCCAGCGCGACACCTGCAGTTGCAGGCCCAGCGCAACCAGCACTGCCGCCGCCAGCGCAAGACCGATAGCCAGGCGTGGCGCACCTGCACGCGAGGCCGGCAACGGCAGTGACCAGCCAGGCAGCGGACCGCTGCACTGCACCGCCTGCGTCAGCACGCTGGCCGGCAGACGCTCGGCCCAAGCGGGCGGCACGGCATCGATCCACTGCACTGCCTGCACCCCGGCCTGCTGCAAGCGCACGGCCAGCACCTGCATCACCGAGGCCAGGTCACGCCCACCGCACCACTGCACGAAGCCACGATCACGGCCACAGCGGACCAGTACCTGCTCACCACACAGCTGCAGGGTGGCCTGGCCGACCGCCCACGGCAGCACCAAGGGCGTTGGGTGCAGCGCCTGCAACTGCAGCCCGCACTCGTGCAACTGCTGCTGTACGCGCGCAATCGCCTCCAGGCCAAGCCACGCCACCGCCACCGTGCCATCGGCCGCCTGGGTGCCATGGCCCAGCGCCACCTCCTGCAGATCATCCAGCAGCATCGCTTCCACTTCACCCTGCAGGGCCGCCTGCAGGCGTCGCCCGGGCAGCGGCGGCAGCTGCAGCTCAAGCAGGATCAGGTCCTGCGGATCAAGGCTCGCATGCACCCTCGCCTGCGGAAAGCGCTGGCCCAGCGTCGACAGAGGGTCGCTGCCCGTGGCCAGCACGCGGTCCTTGTGCAGCTGCGCCCACTCCACCGCGCTGTCCCCATCCAATCGTTCCAGCGCCGGCAGGCGCACTCTCAGCTGCAGGCTCATGCACCGATCCTTGTCCATACCCGTTGCACACGCACGCTGTCGTCACGGTACTCGCGCCAGATCAATGCGCGGAAATCCACCGATGCGCCGTCTGCCTGTACCTGGCCTACCGCCAGGAACCACTCGCTGTGGATACCCAGCGGCATCAGCGCCATCTGTTCGTTGCTCAGCTGCAGCCGGTTGGCGATGTCACCGCGGTTGAGCAGCCAGTGGCCACGATCACGCTCGCCCAGCAGCGCCTGCAGGCGCCCGGCTTCCACCCCGGGTGCAACCGCCTGCAGTACGGCGATATCACCTGTATTGGCGTTGACCAGGGTCTGCGCTGGCAGCACCACCGTACGCCGCGCCAGTGCCTGTATCGCCACCGGATCGGCGCCTGCCAGAACCTGTTCAATCAGCGACTCACGCGGCAACGGTGCCCGCGCCTGCCGATCACCATCGCGCAGGCGCGACTGGACCTGCGTTGCGGCGCTGGCACAGGCCGCGCGGGGCAGCCCCTGCCCCACACACAGCGAAGTGAACGCACGCAGTGCCTCTGCGGCAGGCTGGCCGTCAGCCAGCAGCGTGCGCAGGTTGAACCTCGACTGCGCGTCCACCAGCTGCAGGTGCACCGGCAGCGGCGCCTGCAGCTGCACCGGCCGCGCCCAGCGCCCGTTGCCAACGGTAGTCAACTGCTCGCGCGCGTCGTCACGCAACTGCTGCGCCGCGCGTTCCAGCGTGACGTCCACTGCCATGCGTACCTGCATGCGCAGCTGGTCGCTGCGTACCGCACGCAGCTGTGCGGCCTGCCGGGTCAGCAGCGCAGTGGCGATCACCGCCACCAGTGCCACCACCAGCATCGCCACGATCACCGCCATGCCCTGCTGGCGGGTAAACGCACCTGGAATGTTCCGGCGTGCCATTGTCCGGCCTCACAACTGCCAGGAACCGATGTCCGCGTTGCCGGCCTCACCGCCGGGCTTGCTGTCGGCCCCCAGCGAGAACACGTCGATATCGCCGTGCGTGCCGGGGTTCTGGTACTGGTAGGGGTGCCCCCACGGGTCATCCGGCAGGCGGTCGAGGTACGGCGTGACCGGCATCGCGCCGCTGCCCTGCGGCGGTTTCAGCAGCGCCTGCAGCCCCTGCCCGGCACTGGGGTAACGCCCATTGTCCAGCCGGTACAGCTTCATGGCCTGCATCAGTGCGGCGATGTCCTGGCGTGCCGCCACCACGCGGGCCTGGTCGGGGCGATCCATCAGCCGGGGCACGATCAGTGCAGCCAGAATGCCGATGATGACCACCACCACCATGATCTCGATCAGGCTGAAGCCCTGCTGCCGAGCCCTGCGACCACCCATCTGCATTGCCATTGTTCCGCCCTCATCATCCTGGAAGAGACCGCCGCCCCATGGTCAGCGGCGCATGTGTCAGTACGATAAACATCCTGCGGAAATCGGCCGTTCCTGCAGCCGATCACCCACACGGCGCGCATTCCCCACGCAGGCAGCGTCCAGCAGCGACGACGGAACGCGCGCAAGCGTTTCCTCCACGCAGCGCTGCAGCAGTGGCGCGGCACACGCCTGCAGCAGGCGCATGCACTGCAGGGGCGACCAGGCCATGCCATGATCGAAGCCGATGAATTGCCGGTACACCTGGTGATAGCGAAGATCGTCGTGCAGGCGCTGCACGCTGCCAGGGGCGCACAGCGCGATCAGCAGCACCGCACGTTGCACCATGCGCATCTCCGCGCTCTCCTGCGCAAGCGTGGCCAAGGCGGCTTCAGGCCACGGCTGCAGGCATGCGTCCAGCGCCTGCCGCAGCAGCATCAACGGATGGCCGCTGACATCCAGCGCTGACCACCTTGCCGCATCGGCCCAGGCATCGCTGGACAGCATCCACACCCACGGCTGCCCATAGCGCTGCACATTCACTGGGGCGTGCCGCGCCTGCTCCAGCGACTGGCTCAGGTGGCGGTCCAGCTCCAGCATGCTGATCCTGCGACTGTCGTTCATCGGCGTCGCCTGCGCTCCGCGACGCGGGAGCGTCGTACTCTGCAGAAGACGTCAGCAAGGCAGCCGAAGCGACAGCACGAATGCGATGTTGAGCAGTGCGTGGCAGCATCGCGGGAATGTCACCGCAACGTCATCCGCCTGCAGGCTTGCAGGTCCAGGCGCGGCGCCTCTCCGCCACACCGCCGGGCCAGCACGGCAACGTCGCTGCGCTGCGCGAATGCCGCCAGCGCGTGCATCGCGTCCGCGTCATCCAGCAGCGCCGCCGTCGTCGCCTGCAGCAGTGGCAGCTGCCATCCCTCCATCTGTGCATCGCTGGCGGCCACGAACCAGTGCCACAACCGGTGGTAGCGCACGTGATCGTGAAGTGCCGCCAGACCCTCGATGCCGTGCATGGCCATCAGCAACAAGGCACGTGCCAGTGCAGCAGCAGGCAGCATTCCCGATTCCGAAAGTGGCAGCGCCTGCCGCTGCAACCGCAGCAGCATCGCCAACGGATGGTCCTGTGGCTCGAACTCCAGCAGCACCGCCTGCTGCCGCCACTGCGGGTCGGACACCACGCATACCCACGGCGCGCCATAGCGGTGCACCATCAGCGGCCGCCGCTGGGTGGTTTCCAGCAGCGCCGACAGATTGCGGCGCAGATCCAACACACCGATGGTCTCGTTGCGCATCCTTGGCCTCTCCATGCATGCAGCGGGCGTGCGCGTCGCGCGCAGCCAGGGTCTTACCCCAAGACGGCAATTCCACCGGGAAAGCGACGCAGGCCGAGTGACAGCGTCTGCCCGAGCTGCTCCAGTGCGGCATCCGGATCATCAATGCGGAAGCGACCACTGACCGGCGCCCGCGCCAATGCGGATTCGCCCAGCAGCACCTTGCCGCGCCGGTAGCGGTTGATCTCGGCCACCACCTCACGCAGTGGCGCGCGGCGGAACACCAGCATGCCTTCGGTCCACGCGCTGACTTCGGCCGCCACGGCTTCGGCCACCACGCCACTGAGGCGCTCGTCATACACCGTCTGCTGGCCGGCCTGCAGCTGCAGGCGACCTTGCGGATGCTCGATGCGCACGCTGCCGCGCAGGCAGGTCACGCGCACCTGGCCATCGGTATTGCGCACATCCAGGCGTGCTGCGCCCTCGTCGGCCACCAGGCAACCCGGCCCGGCGAACAGCGCCAGGCGCGCTCCCGCAGCGGCCTCGATCGCCGCCTGTCCCTGCACCAGCTCGAAGCCTTCACCCTGGGCATCACTGCGCCGGCGCAGGCTGCTCTGCGTATCCAGTTCGATCTTCAGGTGCGGCGTCGGCGCAATCTGCAGCCGCTCGCCGGTACCGGTATGGAAATCGGCGGTCATCGCCGTCACCGAAGGCCACAGGCCCAGTGGCGGGTGCAGCGCAGCCACCACGGCCAGGCTCGCAGGTGCCGCCACGGCCGCACCCAGGAATGCGCGCCGGCTCCAGCGTTGTGCCGGGGTTGCAGGCTGCGGCTGGCGCGCAGCGGCAGGCAGCTGCTCACCGGCCAGGCGTACCTGTTCCCATTGCCGTTTCGCGCGCGCAAAGGCGTGCCGATGGCCGGGATCGGCCTCGCACCATTGGCGGAATTTCCTGGCATCGGCCGCAGTGGCTTCGCCCGAGGTCAACCGTACCACCCACGCGTGGGCCTGGCGCTCCACGGCGTCGAGCGGGCGGTGCGGTTGGTCGTCAGCGTCCATGAGGGCTCTTGCCGTCCCCGCACGCTGCGGGGTTCTGCTCGGCGTCAAAGTGTAGACGGATGCCGTGCCTCAGAACCGCACCTGCCGTCCCTGCCCGCTGCGTTCGGCCAGGTAATCCTGTGCGGCTTTCAGCTCACGCTGCACCAGCCGCAACGACACGCCCAGGTGCTCGGCCACATCGCGCTGCTGCAGGCCGTCCACGCGGATCGCCAGCAGTATCCGGCGGCGGCGCTCGGGCATCCGCTGCAGCAGCCCGACCATGTCTTCCAGCGCCATCTCCTGCTCGGCCGCCTGTGCCGGCCCCGGGCCGGGATCGGCCATGTCCATCAACGTATCCACTTCTTCCAGGCTCAGCAGGCGATGGTCGGCGCGCTGGCGGTCGATCACGGTGTTCATCGCCATGCGCAGCAGGTACGCCGCGGGGTTCTGTACCGGGTCCAGGCGATCGCGGCGCGTGCTCAGGCGCATCCAGGTGTCCTGCAGCGCGTCGCCGGCCAGCTCTTCCGAGCCCAGCTTGCGCACCAGGCGGCGCTTCAGTTCGTCGTACGCGCCCAGCAGATGGTCCATCAGGTCTACCGCCCCAGCCGTGCTGTTGCTCATGTTCGATTCCTTGACGTCATGGTTGGGGCGGGCGCCGGCCACAGTCGTGGCCCGCGCTGGAAGGACGAATCTGCAGGGTCACCGGCTGCGGCAGCGCGGCAGCATCGGTGTCCAGCCGCAGCGCCTGCATCGCCTGCAGAAGACGCGCATCGCGGCGGGGGCTGCCGCTGCCGGCAAGCAGTTCGGGTTCCTGCACCTGGCCGTCGTTGGCAATGCGGAAGCGCAGCGTCGCCGCATAGGCGCCCGGTGCAAGGTCAGGGTCGCCACAGAACGCAGTGCGCAGCCGCTGCTGCAGGTCGCCGAAGCGGCGACGCTGCCCGAGGTCGTTGGCCACACCGGTCGCAGAGGCCTCGGCAGCGGCGCGTGCGGCGCGGCGCAGGACCACGCGCTGCGCGCCGATCAGCTCGGCCTCGACACCCGTATCCTGCAGCACCACCTGCAGCGCCTGCAGTGGCGGCAGGCTGGCTTGCAGCGGATGGCTGCTGCGGCCCGTGCCGAGGTCGCCGGGATACATCACCGACCAGCCGCTGACGACGCTGAAGCGCTCGACCGCCTGTTCCAGCGGCTGCGCGGGAATGTCATAGGCGCGGATGTCGTCCTGTGCGGCGGCAGCGAAGGCGAACAGCAACCCGGCGGCGGCCGCCACCCTCCAACGTCTGATCGCATGCTGTCCATTCAGCCCCCTGACGTAGAACACATGACCCTCGGCAGCGACATCAGCTGCAGCGGCGAAGCGCGGTGCGACCAGGCGGGTCGACCTGCGCACGGCCGGCAAGCGGGTCAAACCGTAGCGGCGTCACGTGTCATTGCGATGACGGCGGCGCGCAGGGGACGCGCCGGGCCGTTCAGACCGGCAGTTCAGTGGTCTGTTTGATCCGCTGCATGGGGATTTCGGTCTTGGTGTTCTGCACCCCGGCGATCCGGTTGAGGTGCTGTATCTGGAACTGCCGGTACGCATCAAGGTCGGCCACCGCCACCCGCAGCAGGAAGTCGCAGTCGCCCGCCATCAGATGGCATTCAAGCACTTCCGGGAAGGACTTGATGCTGTTGATGAAGTGGTTGGTGGTGTCTTCGTCCTGGCCACGCAGCCACACGCGGACGAACACCGTGAACCCACGCCCGATCCTCGCCGCGTTGAGCAGGGCCACGTAGCGATCGATGTAGCCGCCCTCTTCCAGCAGGCGGACCCGGCGCAGGCAGGCGGACGGCGACAGCCCCACCTGTCGCGAAAGCTCCAGGTTCTGCAGGCGACCATCGCGCTGCAGGGCGTCGAGGATGCGGCGATCCAGGTTATCGAGCTGGTACTGCATGAAATTTCACCCATCAGGCTGATGGCCGCATGATATTCTACATTCCGTCGACTCAATGGCATCAACGCAACCCGATTGCGTGATCGGACCGTTAGCATGGGCCACCCCCACCCGTTGTTGATCCATGGACGCCCGAACCACCCTGCCCCTGCCTGATACCGCGTGCGACACCGCACCGCGCGCCGAATTCCTGCGCGGCCTGCGCGCCGCCGTGCCGGTGATGATCGGCTTCATTCCTTTCGCCCTGGTGCTCGGTGCCCAGGCCGCCCAGAAGGGCCTGTCGGCGCTGGAAGTGCCGCTGATGACCGGCCTCAACTTTGCCGGTGGGTCTGAATTCGCCGCGGTCGAACTGTGGACTTCGCCGCCACACATCGCGCTGATCGTAGCGATCACCGCGCTGGTCAACAGCCGCCACCTGTTGATGGGTGCCAGCCTGGCGCCGTTGCTGCAGCACCTGCCGCGCCGTCGCGTGCTGCCGGCGCTGTTCTTCATGTGCGATGAAAGCTGGGCTCTGGGCGTGGCCGATGCGCGCCGTCGGGCACTGGGCTTCAGCCTGTCCTACTACCTCGGCGTGTCGGCCGGCCTGTACACCGTGTGGGTACTGTGCACCGCGCTGGGCGCGATCGTCGGCCCACTGCTCGGTGACATCCACGCCTATGGCTTCGACATGGCCTTCCCCGCCGTGTTCCTGGTGTTGCTGCGCGGCATGTGGCAAGGCATCCGCGCCGCCCGGCCATGGTTGGTCAGCCTGGTGGTGGCAGCGGGCACCTACCTGCTGGTGCCCGGCGCCTGGTACGTCGCCAGCGGCGCGCTGGCCGGTCTGACCGCTGCGTGGCTGCTGGCCGAGGACGCCGCATGATCTTCAACGGACTGATCCACTGGACCTCGGTGCTGACCATCATCCTGATGGCCGCCGCCACCTATCTCACCCGCATCATCGGTTTCCTCGCGCTGCGCAACCGCACCCTGAGCAAGCGCGCGGTGACGGTGATGGAAGCCGCCCCGGGCTGCGTGCTGATCTCGGTGATCGCCCCGGACTTCGTGGCCGACAAGCCGGCCGATCTGGCTGCACTGGCGATCACGTTGCTTGCGGCCACGCGGCTGTCGATGCTGCCGACGGTGCTGATCGGCGTGGTATCGGCGGGTGTGCTGCGGTATGTGATGGGGTGAGCGCCCACTAGCGCCGCCCCTCCCTGCGACAGCCGGTCGCAGCCCCCTCCGGGCACACGCTTGACCTATATCAATCCGCCCCACGCCACGGGCGCGTATCTCTATGCAGGAACCCAATACGCCGGCGTCACCGGCATCCAAAGGACCCGCGATGAGCTACACCCCCGACAACGCCCAGCTGCTCAACGCCATGCAGAACGTGATGGTGATCTCCACCACCGACCTGCAGGGCAACATCACCTATGCCAACGACCTGTTCTGCACGCTCACCGGGTTCGCGCGCGAGGAACTGATCGGCCAGCCGCACAGCATCGTCCGCCATCCTGACGTACCCAAGGCCGTCTACAAGGACATGTGGGACACCATCAAGGCCGGCAAGACCTGGACCGGCATCGTCCCCAACCTTGGCAAGGGCGGCGTGCTCTACGTGGTCGACACCACCGTGCAGCCACTGTTCGACGCCGATGGCAACATCACCTCGTACATCAGCATCCGCCGCGTGGTGAACGACCTGATGCAGAACTATGACCTTGTCGAGTTCAGCAAGGAAAAGTTCGACGACTTCTACGAGGCTGCGTGAACGCCATCCCCACACGCAGCCCCATCAGCCGGCTGCTGGTGGGTTTCGCCTCCGAGTCGGGCAACGCCCGCGCCCTGGCCCAACGCCTGGGTGCGGACCCGGAACTGCAGCCGCATGGACCGCAGGTCCTGCCGTTCAATGACATCGATGTGGCCGGCCTCGGCCACGGCGATGTGCTGCTGGCCATCTCCAGCTCGTTCGGCGACGGCGAGCCGCCGGCCAATGGCGAGCGCTTCTTCGAGTCGCTGCGACAGGCGCCCGCCCTGCCCGGACTGCGCTACGCGGTGTTCGGCCTGGGGGATACCGGCTACCCCAGCTTCTGCGGTTTCACCAAGGCGCTGGATGCAGCGTTGAGCGATCGTCAGGCGCAGCCACTGCTGCACCGTGTCGACGCCGACCTCGGCTACGAACAGTTCTTCCAGCAGTGGCGGCCGGTGCTGGGCCAGGTACTGGACGGTGATGCGACTGCGGGCCAGGATCTGCGCCTGCAAGTGACGGCCTACGGCGAAGACAACGCGTTCGCCGCCGGCATTGTCGAACGGCGCCGACTGAATCACAGCCCCCCCGCCGCCTGGCACCTGCAGCTGGACATCGCGGGCAGCGGCATGGCCTACCGGGCCGGCGACACCCTGCATCTGGTTGCAGAAAACGATCCTGCGCTGCTGCAGGCCCTGGCCAGCTGGTATGGCGATTCCAGCGCCGTCGACGCGCTGCGCGACCGCGAACTGCGCCTGCTCAGCAAGGGCGTACTGCGCGAACTGGCCAGGCTGGGGGGTAGCGACGTACTGAAAAGCCTGCTGAAGATCAGCCAGAAACGCGAACTGGACGCCTACCTGCATGGCCTGGACCTGCTGGACGTGCTGCAGGACCACGCCACCCCGCAGTCGGTCCCTCTGGCGCGATTGCGCGAGCTGCTCTCACCCTGCCTGCCGCGCGCCTACTCGATTGCCTCGCATCCGCGCGACGACCAGCTGAGCCTGTGCGTGCGCGAAGTGCGCTACACCCTGCGTGGCCGCGAACGCTTCGGCACCGCCACTGGCAGCCTGCTGCACGGCGGCGACACGGCGCGTGTGTACTGCCGCTCCAATCCGGGCTTCCACCTGCCCGAAGGCGGCAACGCACCTCTGCTGCTGGTGGGCACCGGTACCGGCATCGCGCCGCTGATGGGCCTGATGCAGGAACTGCAGGCCACCGGCGACGCACGGGAGGTCCATCTGGTGTTCGGCGAGAAGCATCGCGAGCACGACTTCCTGTACCGCGAGCAGCTGCAGGACTGGCAGGCGCGTGGCGTACTGGCTGGCCTGCACACCGCGTTCTCGCGCGACGCGGCGCAAAAGGTCTATGTGCAGCATGTGCTGAAGCAGCAGGCGACGCAGATGCGGGATGTGCTGGCCCGTGGCGGCCACATCTACCTGTGTGGCAACAAGAGCCACCTGGAAGGTGCGATGCGCGAAGCCATCGACGCGATCGGCGGCGAAGGCCATTGGGATGCCCTGCGCGGTGAGGGCCGCACCCACTGCGAGCTGTATTGAACCGTCCCTACGACGCTGCCGGCCAGCGGCCGGCACTACCCGCGTGGATACACGGCGCGCCAGGCTATGGCCCTGCACAAACGCCCCGCGTCATCCATCGACGACGCGCCCGTCCACCACCCGCGCTACCTGCTGGCCGAACACCGCCACATCCTGCGGGTCGTGGCTGATCAGCAGCAGTGGAATACCGGTTTCATCCAGTACGGTTTCCAGCTCCTGGCGCAGGTGCTGGCGCAGGTCGTGGTCGAGCGCTGCGAACGGTTCGTCCAGCAGCAACGCCTGTGGCCGGGTCACCAGTGCACGCGCCAACGCCGTGCGCTGGCGCTGTCCGCCGGATACCTGTGACGGCAGCAGATCCGCCACATGCTCGATCCGGAATGCCTGCAGCCACTGCTCCACTGCCTCGATACGGGTGCCGCGCGGTGGATTCAACCAGCCCCGCTGCAGCCCGAACGCCACGTTCTGGCGCACGCTCAGGTGCGGAAACAGCGCGTAGTCCTGGAACACATATCCCAGGCGACGACGCTGCGGTGGCAGATCGACCCCTGCTCCCGCATCGAACAGTGTCTGCCCGTGCAGGCGCACATGCCCATGCTCCGGGCGCAGCAGGCCGGCCACCGCTTTCAGCGTCAGGCTCTTGCCGGCACCGGAAGGCCCGAACAGCACCACCTGCCGCTGCGTGCACTGCAGTGCAACGTCCAGCTCGAACGTCTGGCCGGACGCCTGCAATCGCCGCTGCACCTGCAGGTCAAGCCACATCGCGCAGCTCCCGACGGCGCCCACCCACCAGCCGCGCGGCCAGCAGCAGGATCACGATGCACACCACCGACGTCAGGATCACCAGCGCATTGGCCTTGCCATCCTGCCCCGCCTGCACCGCTTCATAGATGGCGATCGACAAGGTCTGCGTGCGGCCCGGAATGCTGCCGGCCACCATCAGCGTGGCGCCGAACTCACCCATCGCCCGTGCGAACGCCAGCAGCAGGCCCGCCAGGATCCCGCGCCATGCCAGCGGCAGGGTGATGCGGAAGAACACCGCCGCTTCGGACACACCCAGCGTGCGCGCGGCCTGCTCCAACTGGCCGTCCACTTCCTCGAATGCAGCGCGTGCCGGTTTGAACACCAGCGGAAACGACGCCACCGCAGCAGCGATCACCGCCGCCTGCCAGGTAAACACCAGGTTGATGCCGAACCACGACTGCAACCAGGCGCCGATCGGGCCATTGCGCCCGATCAGCACCAGCAGGTAATAGCCCAGCACCGTCGGCGGCAGCACCATCGGCAGGGTCAGTATCGAATCCAGCAGTTCCCGACCGGGAAAGCGCCGTCGCGCCAGCAGCGCGCCGAGTGCCACGCCGGCAACAAGATTGATCGCCGTGGCCCAGCCGGCCACCTTCAACGACAATCCCAGTGCGCTCCAGTCCAGGTCCATCCGTCAGGGCTTGCCGAACCCGTGCTTGTGCAGGATCGCCTGGCCCTGCGCCGAGCGCACGAACGCCGCGAAGCGCCTGGCTTCCACCGGCTGCGTGCTGGCCTGCACCACCGCCAGCGGATAGGCGATGCGTCCGGCAACCGGAACCTCGAACGCGCGCCGCACGCGATCAGGCATTGCCTGCGCGTCGGTGGCGTAGACAAAGCCCGCATCCACCTCGCCCCGCGCAACGTAATCCAGCGACTGCCGCACGTTCTGCGTACTGATCACCTTGCCCTGGACGGCCGGCCACAGCTTGGCGGCGCGCAGCGCGCCCTGCGCGTAGCGGCCCACCGGCACGCTGTCCGGGTTGCCCACTGCGATGCGCTGCACGCCGGCACCCGCCAGATCGGCCAGTGCGCGCGGCGGCGCCTTCGCCTGCGGTGGCACGACCACCCACAACGCGTTCACCGCGAAGACCTCGCGCGTACCGGCCGCCAGCAGCTTCTGCTGCGCAGCCTGGTCCATCGTTGCTTCATCGGCCGAAGCGAACACATCCACCGGCGCGCCGCGCGCGATCTGCTGCAGCAGTACTCCGGAAGCGGCAAAGTTGAAATCGACCCTGCTGCCCGGGTTCGCCTTCTCATAGGCTGCGCCCAACTCGCGGAAGCTTTCGGTAAGGCTGGATGCCGCCGACACGGTGAGGTTGCCAGCCCACGCAGGCAGCGTGGCCAGCAGACCCAGAAACACCATTGCCCATCGCTTCATCGTCGGCTCCCTGGCCAGGTTCAATCGGGTTCGTTTTCATCGGCCACAGCCAGTGCCGCCAGCCGGTCGGGTTGCAGCAGCAGGATTTCGCGCTGCTTCACCGCAATCACACCATCATCGCTCAACCGCCGCAGCACGCGACTGGCCGTCTCCGGCGCCATCCGCAGATAATTGGCGATCTCGGTGCGGGCCATGGTCAGGTTGAAGCGGGTCGCGGAAAAACCACGCCGCGCGTAACGCGCCGACATATCCAGCAGGAACGCTGCCATCCGCTCCTCGGTGCGGTGGTTGGCCGCCAGCGTGGCGACCTTGCCGATCTCCGCGCTGAGCAGGCTGAACAGCTTGGCCTGCAGCCCTGGCATGCGGGTGGCCAGCAGGCTCAGCTTGGGGAACGAAATGCGGCACAGGTGCACCGTATCCAGTGCCACCGCATTGCAGGGGAAGCGCGAACCGTGAATCGCATTGAGCCCGATCACCTCGCCCGGCAAAGCAAAGCCCAGCACCTGCTCGTTGCCCTGGCTGTCGTCGACGAAGGTCTTGACCATGCCTGCGCGCACAGCGGCGATGGAATCGAAGGCCTCACCCGCACGGAAGATGTAATCACCCGCATGGAACGGCCCCACGTGGTCGACCAGGACATGTAGTTCGCCCAGCGCCGTCTTGTCATAGCCCTGCGACATGCATGCATCGGAGAAGGCACAGGTGCTGCAGAAATGCAGCGCGTCGCCATCATCGGCGGCGGCAGGATTCGGCGTGGTCCGGCCGGGCCGGGCCTGTGAGGGCGGAGTTGAAGACATCGGGACAGCACTCAAGCGATGGCGGCCGCCGGCCGGAAACATGCGGCCATCATACGCCACAGCAACCGCCCTTCCTCGGCCAGGCGAAGCACGCGGCCGTCCCAGCGCGCCCAGCCCCGCGCGAGCAGCGGTGCGAGTGCAGGCAGGGTCTCGGCAAAGCATTCATCGAACGGAACATCATTGCGCCATTCGAAGGCAGCAGCATCCAGCGCATGATCGCAGGCGATGCTCTGCGCGACCTCCGCAGCCAGCCGCTCCTCCTCCGACAGGATCAGGCCAGCGGCCACGCCCACATGCCCTGCCCGCAGGCGTGCCTGCCAGCGCTCCAGGTCATCCTCCGTCCGGCAGAACACCTCGCCAATCTGGCTGCACGCCGCCAGGCCGATGCCGATGAAATCGCTGCGATCGCGGCGGGGCACGCCTGCCAGATCGCAATGACGCTGGCCGTCACCCGGGCCGTTCGGGTCCGGCAGGTCCCCGCGTTGGTAATGGTCGCCGCCGATACCCACATAGCCTGCCTCGCGCAGCAATCGCCATGCCTGCAGCCAGCGTTCCGATGAGGGATGCTCTGGCAGCGCACACGGCGCCGGCAACAGCACGCGTTCGGGCGCATCTGCCAGCACGGTCTGCAGGCGCCCGATGAATCCGGCATCCTCCACAGCGGGCACACGCAGCTGGTAGTAGCGGGCAGTGAAGCCGGCGTCGCGCGCCTGCGCCAGCACTGCCGGGCCAGGCGCATCGGCGCGGTCGATCACGTTCAGTCGCGTGCAACCCACTGCACGTAGTTGTGCAGGCGACAAGCCGCTGCCGGCATCCAGCCGTGCCTCCACCTGCGGCCGGGCCACGGTGCGCAGGTACTGCGGCACCGCATCCAGCAGCTGCCCCAGCAGAACCGGCGGCAGTGCCTCGGCCAGGCCCAGCTGCAGCACCATCGCCACTACCTCGCGGTCTTCGGCCAAGGCATCTGCCTGCAGGCGCAACGCGGCCAGCAATGTGTCGAGATAGCGTTCGGCCGGCACATCGGTCCCCATGCGCCCGGTCTGGAAGCCCAGCGTCAGGCCACGTGGAATCAGGTGCTCGTTGCTGGCCTGCACGGCAGTACGCCAGCCGCTTTCACCGAAGCCGGCACTGAAATGGCCGGCCGGTGGAAACAGCACATGGCGCGGCTGCCGCAGCAATGCGGCCTGCAGCGCTGTGTCCTCGCTCGCATCAACGTGGAAGCTCATGGCTGTCATCCTCGCGCGATCCTCTTCGCGTAGCCCTGATTGAAATCAAGCGTGACGTATTGCGCTGAGGTGCCGGCCAGCGGCCGGCACTGCCATTCACGTGCCGCGCGCCCGTTCCGCGGCAGCCGCATCGATGGCCTCCGGCAGATCGGTCTCCCGATCGATCTGCGGGAAGTGTCGACGCTCCATCCGGCGGATCGCGAAGTGCATCCACGCCAGGGCAGCGGACACCACCACGAACAGCAACATGAAGCAGCTGCTCCAGATGCCCAGGACATCGTTCAGCGCACCGAACACGATCGGCAGGATGAAGCCACCCAGGCCGCCAATCATGCCCACCACACCGCCCACCGCACCCACGTGCCTGGGGTAATACACCGGGATGTGCTTGTAGACCGCAGCCTTGCCCAGCGACATGAAGAAGCCCAGTACGAACACCAGCACGGTGAACATCACCACGCCGATGGCCAGGTGGAAGTGGATCGGGCCATGGATGCCCTTCACCACGTACTCGGTATCGGGGTAGGCCAGCAGGAAGGTGCAGATGGCCGACACACTGAATGTCCAGTACATCACCCGGCGCGCCCCCATCCTGTCGGACATCCAACCGCCCACCACGCGGAACAGGCTGGCCGGAATCGAATAGCAGGCTGCCAGCATGCCGGCGGTGCCGACGTCCATGCCGTACGCCCCCACCAGGTAATGCGGCAGCCACAACGCCAGTGCCACAAAACCACCAAACACGAAGAAGTAGTACAACGAGAACCGCCACACCTGCAGGTTCCTCAGCGGAGCCATCTGCTCGGAGAACGGCACCGGCTTCACCCCGTCACGGCGGCGCTGTTCCAGCGACGGGTCTTCCTTGCTGAACAGGAAGAACAGCACGGCGGTGACCGCCAGCGCGACCGCCCACACCTTGGCCACCATGGTCCAGCCCGCGGCCACCATCACCAAAGGCGCCAGCAGCTTGGTCACCGCCGAGCCGATGTTGCCGGCGCCGAAGATGCCCAGGGCGGTGCCCTGCCTGCTGGCCGGGAAGAACCTGGACACATAGGCCACGCCCACCGAAAAGTTGCCACCGGCAATACCCACGCACAGCGCGGCGAACAGGAACTGGGGGTAGGTGTGGGCATAGGTCAGCATCCAGGTAGCCACTGCGCCGCACAGCATCACCAGCACCATCACCTTGCGGCCGCCGAACTGGTCGGACCATATGCCGAGGAACACGCGGCTGACCGAGCCGGTCAGCACCGGGGTGGCGATCAGCAGGCCGAACTGGGTGTCGGTCAATCCCAGCTGCTCGCTGATCTGTATACCGATGATGGAAAAGATCATCCACACCGCAAAGCACACGGTGAAGGCGAATGTGCTCAGCCACAGCGCACGCTGCTGCTGCCCGGCACTGGCGGGGGCAAGGGCCTGGTTCATGCAATCTCCTTCCTCAAGAGTGGGTCAGCCGACCTCGGCTTCGGCTTCGATCTCGTCCAGTCCGCGCACCGGGTAGCGCTCCTGCAGCTGCAGCAGGTACGCCTGCACCTCGCGTTGGCGCACCTGCAGCTCCAGGTAGTCCCGGATCTGTGGCAGCACTGCGTCGAACGGCAGCGGCTGCCCCTCCTCGCGCCCATCGATGCTGACCACGTGGTAGCCCCAGCGTGATTCCACCGGGAAGCCAGCCAGGCCCTCGCGCAGGCGGAACACCTGGCGATCGAACTCCGGCGTGGTCTGCCCACGCTGCAGCCAGCCCAGGTCACCGCCGTCGCTGCTGGACGGGCAGCGCGAATGGCGCAGGGCGAAGTCGGCGAACAGGTGCGGCGCTGCTTTCAGTTCATTGGCCAGACGCTCGCCCTCGGTGCGTGCGGCCAGCCGCCCGGCCACATCATCGGCCGGCGCGGCCAGCAGGATATGGCGCAGCCGTACCCGATCCGGTGAGCGGAATCGCTCCGGGTTCTGCTCGAAGTAGCGTTGGCAGTCCTCGTCGGTCGGCACGCGGTCTTCGATCGCGTCTTCCAGCAGTTGCTGGATCAGCACTTCCTCATCGCTGACCCGGCCGCCTGCCGGCGCCAGCAGGCCCAGGCGCTGCGCTTCCAACCGCAGCAGTTCACGCACCACCAGTGCGCGCGCCGCCTCGGCACGCGACTGTTCCGGGCGCAGTGCCCGATGGTGCTGCATCTCGCGGGCGATGTCGGCCTCGCTTATCGCCGTGTCCTCCACGAACAACCGGCACGGTGCCGGTTGCCCGAGCGAGCGCGGCCCCTCCCCTGCCCCGTCATGCTGGTGCTGGTGGGCCTCGGCCGGAACCGCCTGGGCGGAATCGATCACGGTGATCGGCAGGAACTTCGGCAGGTTGCCCATGGCTTACTCCCGCGGCCCGTAGCGCAGCGCCGCCTGGCGACGGCGCACCACCTGGTACGGCCGCCACAGATAGCTGACCGGAATGCTCCACACATGCACCAGCCGCGTGAAGGGCGCGATCAGGAACAGGGTCAGGCCCAGGAAGATATGCATCTTGTAGACCCAGCTGACGCCCTCGATGTAGTCAGCAGCACCGGCACGGAAGGTCACGATGTGCTGCGCCCATTCGGCCAGCTGCACCATCACCCCACCGTCCAGATGCCCGGACGATACGCGGATGCTGTACAGGCCAAGACAGAGCTGGGCGAACAGCAGCACCAGCACCAGGGTGTCACCGAAGCTGCCGGTGGCGCGCACGCGGGCATTGGTCAGGCGACGCACCAGCAGGATGCTGATGCCGATGAAGCACAGCGCACCGAACACGCCGCCCACCACCATCGCCAGCATCTGCTTCTGCGAGGAGGTGATGAAGTGCTCATACACCGCGTGCGGGGTCAGCAGGCCGACCAGATGGCCGCCAAGGATGGCGAGGATACCGATGTGGAAGCAGTTGCTGCCGATCCGCATGCCCTTGTCCGACAGCATCTGGCTGGAACCGGTGCGCCAGGTGTACATGGCCTTGTCATAGCGCGCCCAGCTGCCGATCAGCAGCACCGCCACGGCAATGTACGGGTAGTACTGGAAGGCGAATTGATGCAGGTAGTAGTTCATGGCTGGACCTCACGATGCACAGGACGGGCCGGCGAGCGCGTCGGTGGCTTGCAGTCTTCAGCGGGCGCTTCGGCACCGAAACGCACCGCTTCCTCTTCCCACAACCGGTCCATCGCCTCGGCCGTATCGTCGCGGGGTTCCTCACTGGCGCGTTGCCGCAGCGCCTCCAGGTTGACCTTGCCGTCACCAGCTTCCACCAGGATCTCCAGCAGCGGCACGTGCGGCAGCTCACGCTCGGTGGCGCGCGCGGCCAGCATCCCGGCGATGTGGCCGATATGGTGCAGCCACTCGCGCGCTTCGGTCTCCGGCTGGTGGGCCAGGAACTCCAGCAGCAGCGGCAGGTAGTCCGGCAGCTCACGGGCATCCAGTTCGAAGCCGTTGCGGCGGTAGGTCTCCACCAGGTCCACCATGGCCTGGCCACGGTCACGCGATTCGCCGTGGATGTGTTCAAACAGCAGCAGGCTCATCGAGCGGCCGCGGTCGAAGGTCGCCAGCCAGGCGGCCTGCGCATCCAACGGATCGCTGTCCAGCAACTGCTGTACGAAACCACGCAACTGCCTGCGCCGCGCCGGTGTCAGTGCCGCCTCATCGCACGCCGCCAGCAGTTCCTCGCCGTGCTGCCACAGTTCGTCGCGGGGGTAGTCCAGCAGCACCCCCACCAGCTTCAGTACGCTCATCACACCACCTCCTTGCGGCGGTGGTTCGGGCCGTTGTTCACCACGAAGCTGGTGCTCTTGCGCTGCCCGAACAGGTCGGCCGGGCTGTCGCCGTTGCAGCCGTTGCCGAATGTGAAACCGCAGCCGCCGCGCTCGCCGAAGGCATCGTTGGCGTACTCGCGGTGTGCGGTCGGAATCACGAAACGGTCCTCGTAGTTGGCAATGGCCAGGTAGCGGTACATCTCTTCAACCTGTGCCACGGTCAGCCCGGTCTGGTCCAGCACCGCCGTGTCTTCCACGCCGTCCACGTTCTTGGCCCGGCGCCAGGCGCGCATCGCCATCAGGCGTTCCAGCGCACGCACCACCGGCGCCTCGTCACCGGCAGTCAGCATGTTGGCCAGGTAGCGCACCGGAATGCGCAGCGAGGCCACGTCCGGCAGCTCGCCACTCATGCCGATGCGGCCCCGCTCGGCCGCCGACTGGATCGGTGACAGCGGCGGTACGTACCAGACCATCGGCAGCGTGCGGTACTCCGGGTGCAGCGGCAGCGCCAGCTTCCAGTCGATCGCCAGCTTGTACACCGGCGACTGCTTGGCCGATTCCAGCCAGCTGTCCGGAATGCCTTCGGCGCGCGCAGCAGCAATCACCGCCGGATCATGCGGATCCAGGAAAATATCCAGGTGGGCCTGGTACAGATCCTTTTCGGCAGCTACCGACGCGGCCTCGGCAATGCGGTCGGCGTCGTACAGCATCACGCCCAGGTAGCGGATGCGGCCGACACAGGTTTCCGAACATACTGTCGGCTCGCCCATCTCGATGCGCGGGTAGCAGAAGATGCACTTCTCCGACTTGCCGCTCTTCCAGTTGTAATAGATCTTCTTGTATGGGCACGCCGACACGCACATGCGCCAGCCGCGGCACTTGTCCTGGTCGATCAGCACGATGCCATCTTCCTCGCGCTTGTAGATCGCGCCCGACGGGCACGCCGACACGCACGCCGGGTTCAGGCAGTGCTCGCACAGGCGCGGCAGGTACATCATGAAGGTCTTCTCGAAGGCGCCGTAGATCTCCTTCTGCACTTCATTGAAGTTGTAGTCGCGCGAGCGCTTGCTGAATTCCGAGCCCAGGATCTCCTCCCAGTTCGGGCCCCATTCGATCTTCTGCATGCGCTCGCCACTGATCAGCGAGCGCGGCCTTGCGGTCGGCTGGTGCTGGCTGTCCTTGGCGGTGTGCAGGTTCTGGTAGTCGAAATCGAACGGCTCGTAGTAGTCGTCGATCTGCGGCAGGTCCGGGTTGGCGAAGATCTTGGCCAGCATCCGCCAGCGACCACCGGCGCGCGGCACCAGCTTGCCGCTGCCGGTGCGCACCCAGCCACCATTCCACTTCTCCTGGTTTTCCCATTCCTTCGGGTAGCCGATGCCCGGCTTGGTTTCCACGTTGTTGAACCAGGCGTACTCGACGCCCTCGCGCGAGGTCCACACGTTCTTGCAGGTGATCGAGCAGGTGTGGCAGCCGATGCACTTGTCCAGGTTCAATACCATCGCGATCTGTGCACGGACCTTCATCACACCACCTCCTTGCTGGCCGATGCCGAGGCACCAGCGGGCTGTTCATCGTCCAGCCAATCCACCTTGTCCATCTTGCGCACGATCACGAACTCGTCGCGATTGGTGCCGCAGGTGCCGTAGTAGTTGAAACCGTAGGCAAGCTGCGCGTAGCCACCGATCATGTGGGTCGGCTTGAGCACGATGCGGGTCACCGAGTTGTGGATGCCGCCGCGGGTGCCGGAGATCTCCGAACCCGGCACGTTGATGATGCGTTCCTGGGCGTGGTACATCATTGCCATGCCCGGCATCACCCGCTGGCTGACCACCGCTCGCGCGGCGATCGCACCGTTGACGTTGAACAGCTCGATCCAGTCGTTGTCGACGATGCCGGCACTGCGCGCGTCGTCCTCGCTGAGCCACACGATCGGGCCACCGCGCGACAGTGTCTGCATGATCAGGTTGTCGCTGTAGGTGCTGTGAATGCCCCACTTCTGGTGCGGGGTGATCCAGTTCAGCACGATCTCCTTGTTGCCGTTCGAACGCTGGTTGAGCAGCGGCTCGATGGTGCGGGTATTGACCGGTGGCCGGTAGCTCATGAAGGCCTCGCCGAAGTCGATCATCCACTCGTGGTCCTGGTAGAACTGCTGGCGGCCGGTCACTGTGCGCCACGGAATCAACTCGTGCACATTGGTGTAGCCCGCGTTGTAGCTGACGTTGTCGTCTTCCAGCCCGGACCAGATCGGCGAAGAGATGATCTTGCGCGGCTGCGCCTGGATGTCACGGAAGCGGATCGCCTCGTGCTCCTTGCCCTCCGCCAGATGGGTGTGCTCGCGGCCGGTGAAGCCGCCCAGCGACTCCCACGCCTTCACTGCCACATGGCCGTTGGTTTCCGGGGCCAGGTGCAGGATCACTTCGGCCGCGTCGATCGCCGTCGAGATGGCCGGCCGGCCCTGGCTGACCCCCTCCTCGCGCACGGTATGGTTCAACTTGCCGAGGAATTCCACCTCATGCTTCGTATCCCAGTTCATGCCCTTGCCGCCATTGCCGTGCTTGTCCAGCAACGGGCCCAGCGAGGTGAACTTGCGATACAGGTTCGGGTAATCGCGCTCCACCACCGTCATCGACGGCATGGTCTGGCCGGGGATGGCCTCGCACTCGCCCTTCTTCCAGTCGGCCACGCCGAACGGCATGCCCAGCTCGTTGGGGGTGTCGTGCAGGGTCGGCACCAGCACCAGGTCCTTCTCCACGCCCAGCACGCCGGGCGCCATCTCGCTCACGGTGCGCGCCACCTCCTTGAAGATGTCCCAGTCACTGCGCGATTCCCACGCCGGGTCCACCGCCTTCGACAGCGGGTGGATGAACGGGTGCATGTCCGAGGTATTGAGATCGTCCTTCTCGTACCAGGTGGCGGTGGGCAGCACGATGTCCGAGTACAGTGCGGTGGTGCACATGCGGAAGTCCAGCGTCACCAGCAGATCCAGCTTGCCTTCCGGCGCCTCGTCGCGCCACCTCACCTCCTCCGGCTTCACTGCGCCCATCTCGCCCAGGTCCTTGCCCTGCAGGCCGTGGCGGGTGCCCAGCAGGTGCCGCAGCATGTACTCATGGCCCTTGCCCGAAGAGCCCAGCAGGTTCGAGCGCCAGATGAACATCATCCGCGGGTGGTTCTGGCTGGCATCCGGGTCGGCGAAGGCGAAGTCCAGCGAACCGTCCTTGAACTTGCCCAGTGCGTAGTCGGCAGGTGCCACGCCAGCCGCTTCGGCTTCGCGCACCAGCTGCAGTGGGTTGCGGTCCAGCTGCGGCGCACTTGGCAGCCAGCCCATGCGCACCGCGCGCAGGTTCAGGTCGGCCAGGCTGCCGCTGTACTTGCTGGCGTCGGCCAGCGGTGACAGCAGTTCGTCCACCTGCAGCTTCTCGTAACGCCACTGCCCGGTGTTGAAGTAGAAGAACGACGTACCGTTCATATGGCGTGGCGGCTTGCTCCAGTCCAGGCCGAACGCCAGCGGCTGCCAGCCGGTCTGCGGGCGCAGCTTTTCCTGGCCCACGTAGTGCGCCCAGCCGCCGCCGGTCTGGCCCACGCAACCGCACATGATCAGCATGTTGATCAGGCCGCGGTAGTTCATGTCGTTGTGGAACCAGTGGTTCATGCCGGCACCGACGATGATCATCGAGCGGCCATGGGTCTTGTCGGCGGTACGCGCGAACTCGCGGGCGATCTCGATCACTTCCCCGCTCGACACGCCGGTGATGCGTTCCTGCCAGGCGGGCGTGCCCGGCACGTTCTCATCGAAGCTCCTGGCGACATTGGCGCCGCCGAAACCGCGGTCCACGCCGTACTGCGCAAGCAGCAGGTCATACACCGTCGCCACCAGCGTCTGGCTACCATCATCCAGCGCCAGGCGACGTACCGGAATGTTGCGATCCAGTACTTCCTCGGCCGGAGCGGCGGTCCAGCCGTCACTCTCGATGCCACCGAAATACGGGAAGCTGACCGCCTCGATGCCATCGTTGGCCTCGGACAGGCTCAGGCGCAGGCGCGTCTCCGCACCGTTGCTGGCCTTCTCCTCGATGTTCCAGCGCCCCTTCTCGCCCCAGCGGAAACCGATCGAACCGTTCGGCACCACGATCTGGCCACTGGTCTCGTCGTAAGCGAGGGTCTTCCAGTCCGGGTTGTTGGCTTCGCCCAACCCTCCCAGCTCACTGGCACGCAGGAAACGGCCGGCCACCAGGCGGCCATCGGCGCGGCGCTCCAGGCGCACCAGCATCGGCATGTCCGAGTACTGGCGGCAGTAGTCCTGGAAGTACTGCGACGGCGAATCCACATGGAACTCGCGCAGGATCACGTGGCCGAAGGCGAACGCCAACGCGGCGTCGGTGCCCTGCTTGGGGTGCAGCCAATGATCGGTTAGCTTGGCCAGCTCGGAATAGTCCGGGCAGATCGAAACCGTCTTGGTGCCGTTGTAGCGGGCCTCGGTGAAGAAGTGCGCATCCGGCGTGCGCGTCTGCGGTACGTTCGAGCCCCAGGCGATGATGTAGCGGCTGTTGTACCAGTCGGCCGATTCGGGAACGTCGGTCTGCTCGCCCCAGATCTGCGGCGAGGCCGGCGGCAGATCGCAGTACCAGTCGTAGAAGGACAGGCAGGCGCCGCCCAGCAGCGACAGATAACGCGCGCCGGCGGCGTAGGACACCATCGACATCGCCGGAATCGGCGAGAAACCGACCACGCGGTCCGGCCCATACTGCTTCACGGTGTACAGATTGGAAGCCGCGATGATCTCGTTGGCTTCTTCCCAGTTCAGCCGCACGAAACCGCCCATGCCGCGCCGGGTCTTGTACGAGCGCGCCTTTTCCTTGTCCTCCACGATGCTGGCCCAGGCATCCACCGGCCCCTGGGTCCTGCGTGCTTCGCGCCACAGGCGCAGCAGCGTGCCGCGGATCAGCGGATACTTCAGGCGGTTGGCGCTGTACAGGTACCAGGAATAGCTGGCGCCACGCGGGCAGCCACGCGGCTCGTGGTTGGGCAGGTCCGGGCGCGTGCGCGGGTAGTCGGTCTGCTGGGTTTCCCAGGTGACCAGTCCGTTCTTGACGTAGATCTTCCAGCTGCACGAACCGGTGCAGTTCACCCCGTGGGTGGAGCGCACGATCTTGTCGTACTGCCAGCGCTGCCGGTAGCTGTTCTCCCAGTCACGGCCTTCGCTCTTGGCAAACCCATGGCCATCGGCAAAGGGCTGGGGGTCACGCTTGAAGAACTGCAAGCGATCAAGAAAATAACTCATCGGGGGTCTCCCTTTGCGGACATCTGCATCGTGGCTGTGTGTGTCATCTGGCTGCGGTGCGTTTTCATGTCAGCAGGGCGTCTCAGCGCCGCGCCGGTAGTACCACCACCAGGTCACGGCCAGGCAGGTGACATAGAAAACGACGAACCCGTACAGCGCCATATCGGGGCTGCCGGTCAACGTGATCGAAGAGCCATAGCTCTTGGGAATGAAGAAGCCGCCGTAGGCACCGATCGCACCAGAGAAGCCCACCACCGCAGCCGACTCGATGCTGGCCTGGTGCGCCGACGCGGCCTTGCCTTCAGCGTTGGCCCCTGCCGACAGGCGCTCATGCAGCGTGCGGAAGATGACCGGGATCATGCGGAAGGTGGTGCCGTTGCCGATGCCACTGAGCACGAACAGCGCCATGAAGCTGAAGAGGAAGCCGTAGAAGTTGCCGCCCTGGCCATCGCTGGGAAGGAAATGCAGCACGCCGAATACCGCTGCGATCATCAGCGCGAACACCCAGAACGTCAGCCGCGCACCACCCCAGCGGTCGGCCATGCTGCCGCCCACCGAGCGCATCAGCGCACCCAGCAACGGGCCGATGAAGGCGTAGGCCAGGGGGTTCACGGCGGGGAACTGGCTCTTCACCAGCATCGGGAAGCCAGCAGAGAAGCCGATGTAGGAACCGAAGGTGCCGATGTACAACCAGCACATCAGCCAGTTGTGCTTGCGGCGGAAGATCACCGCCTGCTCGGCGAACGAGGAACGCGCGCTGGTCAGGTCATTCATGCCGAACCAGGCCGCCACGGCGCAGATCGCAATGGCCGGCACCCAGATGAAGCCGGCATTCTGCAGGTACAGCGGTGCACCGCCCTCCACCACCGGCTGCGGCGCACCACCGAGGGCACCGAATACGCCCACCGTGATCACCAGCGGAATCACCGCCTGGGCCACGGACACCCCGACATTGCCCAGGCCGGCATTCAGGCCCAGCGCCAGGCCCTGCTTCTGCTTGGGATAGAAGAAGGAGATGTTGGACATCGACGAGGAGAAGTTCGCCCCGCCAAAGCCGCACAGGATCGCGATCACCACGAACACCCAGTACGGCGTGGCCGGGTTCTGCACCGCAAAGCCCAGCCAGATCGTCGGTGCCAGCAGCGACGCAGTGGACAGCGCCGTCCAGCGGCGTCCGCCAAAGATCGGAATCACGAACGAATAGAAGATGCGCAGCGTCGCGCCGGACAGGCTGGGCAGTGCCACCAGCCAGAACAACTGATCGGTGCTGAAGCCGAAGCCGATCTTCGGCAGGCTGATGGTCACCGCCGAGAACAGTACCCAGACCGAGAACGCCAGCAGCAGCGAGGGAATGGAGATGACCAGGTTGCGGGTGGCGACCCGCTTGCCGGTGCGCTCCCAATAGCCGGGATCTTCCGGCGTCCAGTCGCTGATGACGCGACCGGGACTGGCAGTGCTGCGGACAACAGGATCGCTACCGACGGTCATACATGGCTCCAAGGCTGTGGAATGACGTGGGTACTGCTTTCAAGTTGTAACCCGTCGTCATGCAGCCATTAGGCCGTGCAGCAGCAACGACGGGGTTGATCTGGATCAATCAGGGGCGGGTTTTCAGCCTGCCCCTGACAAATGTCAAACCGGTGACGCGGAACCGCGGCGGGTCACGCCACGCTGGCGCACGCTGTCGCGCACATCCACATCGAACTGCAGTTGCAGCGTGGTGCCGTCGTCCAGATACAGCGCAAAGGCCAGGCCATCGCGGCATGGCAGGCGCCCGGCCAGGTCCTCCACGGAAGACCGGGGCAATACCAGGCGGCAATCGGTGCCGCTGTCGAGCAGCACGGCCGATTCGCCACCATGCAGCGAAACGGCCGTGCCCCAACCGCCGCTGCCACCGAACCGGGTCAGGTTCTCCACCGTTTCACCGGCCAGCAGCGTGGCCAGCTCGGCCTCGTCCAGGCGCAAGCGCATTGTCTGTTCTTGCAACTGCACCTTCATGAGGCAACGTCCTCCCATTGGGTGGGGGTATTGCAGTTGATCAGGGCGCTTTCATCAGCGTGGGCCAGGCGCAGCGTCTGCGCGTCCAGCCGGTGTTGCAAGGCCTGCAGGGAACGCGGGCCGAGGGGATCGTGGATCATGTTTTCGAGGATCGTGCGACTTTCATTGTCCACATTAAACAGCATCGGAAGCGGATGCCCGTCAAAGATCGTGCAAGCGCTGCGATGCCCGTCACGCAATTGCTGCAGCAGATCCGGGGTCAAGCGGGGCGTATCCACCGGTACTACCCAAGCCGGGCCATCGGTCATCTGCATCGCCACGCTGAACAGGCCTCCGAGCGGCCCGCAACGCGTGATCTGGTCGGGTATGCCGCCGAAGGCAGGGTAGCGCCCGCTCACCCAGACCCGGTCTGCCCCGGCCAGCCGCAAGGTGCCGCGCATGTGCTCCAGCAGGGTGCGCCCCTGCCAGGGCAGCAATGCCTTGTCGCGGCCCATCCGGCTGGACAGGCCGCCGGCCAGAAGGATGCCGGCAATGGGCGTTGTCACGCGGGAAACCCGACCACGCCATACGTGGCCGCTCCTGTCGGGCGCGAGGGGAAGGCGCCATCCACGCATGGAGCAACCGTGCAGGTACGCCTCAGTAGAGCCACGCCATGCGTGGCTGCTTCTGCCAAGCGCGAGGGGAAGGCGCCATCCACGCATGGCGTGGATCTACTGCCGTCAGTGGTGATCATGCGCCGGTTCACCGTCGGCGTGGCACAGCGTGCAGCCTTCGCTCCACTCGCTGTCGCCGTCCTCGTAATGTTCCTGCTTCCAGATCGGGCACTGGTGTTTCACCGCCTCGATCAACTGCCGGCACGCGCGGAACGCTTCATCGCGGTGCGGGCTGCCCGCAGCCACCACCACCGCCACATCGCCAATGCCCAAGCGGCCCTTGGCATGCGCCACATACAGCTTCAGCTTCGGCCCGAACGTCGCCTCGATCTCCGCCGCCAAGCGCTGGATCTCGTTCAGCACCAGCGGTTCGAACAGGTCATAGGTGATGCCGGTCACCGGCCGCCCCACATTGAAGTCGCGCACCTTGCCGATGAACACATCGATGCCGCCGAATGCCGGGTCGGACACTGCCGCGATGCCTTCGACCGGGTCGATGGCGCGCTGCGCACGGTCCACCACCTTTGCCGTCACGTTGCTGCTCATGGCTCAGCCCCCGCTCACCGGCGGCAGGATCGCCACCTTGCCATCGGCAGGCAGCGCCTCGTGGTCACGCAGCACGCGCTGCTGGTCGGCAAAGGCCGAATAGTCCAGCAACCCGGCGCGGAAACCGGGAAAGCGCACCGGCAACAGCTCTCGTAGCGCCTGGCGCAGGTCGGCCACGGTGCCACCGGCCACCTCCAGCGCAATCTCGCGGCTGTCATCCAGATCGGAAAACGCACCGAACAACTGCAGATTCACCTGTTTCATCATGACTCCTGGGTTGCCAGCTGCAGCGGGTCCTGATGGCCCCAGCCCTGCACGCGCACCGGTGTGCCGGCCGCGACGAGGTCACCCTCACCCTCCAGCACCACCCAGGCGTTGGCCTGCAGCATGGATTTCAAACGGAACGATTCCTGCCCGGACAGCACGCGCGCGCTCAAGCGCCCCTGCGCGTCCACGTCCACCCGCGCACGCGCGTGGAAGCGCAGGCCCGGCGGCTTGCGCACATCGGCCTGCAACGGCAGCTGCAGCAGCGGCTCTGCGGCCAGGCCCAGCAGGCGACGCAGCACCGGTTCAACGAAGAAACGCTGCCCCACCGCCGCCGACACCGGGTTGCCCGGCAGGCCGAAATACAACTCGCCATCGGGCAGCACTGCAAACAGCAGCGGCTTGCCCGGGCGGATCGCCACCTTGTGGAACACGATGCGGGCGCCGCGGGCGCGCAGCGCATCGGGAATGAAGTCGTAGCGGCCGGCCGACACCGCGCCGGTGCTGATCAGCACCTTCGCACCCGCAGCCAGCGCGTCGTCCAGCACCGCATCGAAGGCAGCCACGTCATCGCCTACCGTGCCCTGCCACACCACCTCGGCACCGGCGGCCTGCAGGCGGCCGATCAGGTAGGGCCGGTTGCTGTCACGGATCTGTCCGGAGTCCAGCGCCTGCGCCGCTTCGGTCACCAGCTCCTTGCCAGTGGCAATGACCGCGACCTTCGGCCGTGCCACCACCGCCACCTCGGCCACGCCGATGGCGTGCAGCAGAGTGCGTGCATTGATGTCCAAGGCCTGCCCGGCCTGCAGCACGCGCTCGCCTTCTTCCACGTCCTGTCCGCGCAGGCGCACGTTCTGGCCAGGTTTCACCCCGCTCTTCAACGCAATGCGGGTCGGGCGACCCTGCTCGCTGGCAAGGATCTCCACGTTCTCGATCGGCACCACCGTATCCAGCCCAAACGGCATGCGCGCGCCAGTCATGATTTCCCAGGCGCCGTCGCCGCCCTCGGCACCGGCGTCGCCCGCCGCCTGCCAGCCCTGCACCACAAATTCGGTATCGCTTTCGAACGGCGTGCCATTGGCGCGCAACGCGAAGCCGTCCATCGCCGAGTTGTCGAACGGCGGCAACGACTGCCCGCTGATGATGTCCGTGGCCAGGATGCGACCCGCAGCCTCATGCAATGCCAGCCGCTCGGCCGGCAGCGGTGCAGCCGCTTCCATCAGGTGCTGCAGCGCTTCGCTGTAGGCAATCATGCGTGGCCACCGCCATCGACCATCGCCAATGCGTGGCCCAGCACCGGCGCCAGGATGTCCAGGCACTGCGCGGCCGCACGCGGGCTGCCCGGCAGCGCAAACACCAGCATGTCATCCAGCTGCACCACCTCGGCCCGGCTCAGCCAGGCCATCGGCGTGTGCTGCGCACTCAACGCGCGCACCATCTGCGCCAAGCCGTGCACCGGTCGCGCATTCAACGAACGCAGCGCCTCCGGGGTCAAGTCGCGCGGGCCAAGCCCGGTGCCGCCGGTACACAGGCACAGGCGTACGCCCTCGCCCGCCAGCGCACGCAGCCGGCCCGCCAGCGGCTCGATGCCGTCGGGCAATACCTCGGCAGCCACCACCTCGCCACCGAGCGTCTGCAGCCCGTTCACCAGCTTCGGGCCGGACTCATCGGCATAGCTACCCTCGCTGGCGCGATCGCTCAGGGTGATCACCGCGCAGGCCGCACCGTTCAGGCCCTTGGGCGGGCGTGGCCGGAAGCGCTCGCGCTCACTCTCGTCCATGCCTTCAGGGTGCAGCCACAGGCCGCGCTTGCCGCCTTCCTTGAACAGCAGGCGGATGCCCTCGATGCGCAGTGCCGGCTCCACCGGCTTGCTCAGGTCGTACAGGGTCAGCAGTGCCGCGTTGACGCCGGCAAGCGCCTCCATCTCCACACCGGTGCGGGCCTCGCTGGCGCACTCGCACCACACGCGTATCGCCTGCCGCTCCGGCACCGGCGCGCAGTACACCTGCACCAGTTCCAGCGGCAACGGGTGGCACAGCGGCATCAGCATCGAGGCCATCTTGGCGCCCTGCAGCCCGGCGATCTCGGCCATCACCAGCGCATCGCCCTTGGGCAACCGGCGCTCGACAATCAGCGGGTAGGCCACTGGCCCGGCATGCAGCTCGCCCACCGCTACCGCGCGGCGGCGGGTAACGCGCTTGTCACGCACATCGGCCATGTGGAAGGCCGCAGTCAATTCACCACTCATCGTGTTCCTCATCCTCCAATCGAAGCCAGATGCGGGGTCAACCCGGTCTGGCCCTGGTGCAATCCGTGCCCGGCCGCTTTCAGGCCAAGCTGTGTGGTGATGCGTGCCAGCAGCGCGTCCTGGTCGTCGTCGCTCTGCAACAGCGGGCGCAGCGGCACGCCGAATTCGCCGAACAGGCACAGCCGCAGGTCACCCTTGGCGGTCACCCGCAGGCGGTTGCATCCCTTGCAGAAGTCACGCGAGTACGGGGCGATGATGCCCACCGTGCCGCGATGCTGCGGGTGGCTGAACTCGCGTGCCGGGCCGGCATCGGCCGCGCGCGGGCGCTCGTGCCAGCCAGCGGCCAGCAGCTGCTCGATCACCACGTCGGCGCGCAGATGGTGGCGCTGGAAATAAGCTTCGTTGTCGCCGGTACGCATCAGTTCGATGAAGCGCACGCTGAAAGGACGGTCGCGCAGGAAGTCCATCCACTGCGGCAGCTCGTCGTCGTTCAGGCCGCGCAGCAGCACTGCATTGAGCTTGATGGCTGGCAGACCCAATGCCTGTGCCATCTCCAGCCCCTGCTGGATTTCCGGCAGGCGGTCATGGCCGGTGATGGTGCTGAAGCGCTCGCGCTGCAGGCTGTCCATGCTTACGTTCAGCGCGGTCAGGCCGGCGCGGTGCCAGCCCGGCAGGCGACGCGGCAGCAGCGTGCCGTTGGTAGTGATGGCCACCTTGCGGATGCCCGGCACGGCCGCCACCGTGGCGATGATCTCGTCCAGGTCCTTGCGCAGGCTGGGCTCGCCACCGGTCAGGCGGATCTTGGTCATCCCCAGCATGGCAAAGGCGCGCACCAGGCGCGCGATCTCGTCCACCGCCAGGAAGCGCGGGCGGCCGTCGGCCTGGTAGCCATCGGGCAGGCAGTAGCTGCAACGGAAGTTGCAGGCCTCGGTCAACGACAGGCGCAGGTAAGGAAAGCTGCGCCCGAATCCGTCGGTGAGTTGGCTCATGGCTGGTCCACCTTGTTGTTCCACCGTCTTGCCTGTGCCCGGAACGGCCCGGATACCCTCGCCTGCTGAGACTGACGCCAGCCTACGCGGCAGGCATTGGCAGCGGGATGACTTAAATCAATCGCCGCCGGCCACGCCGCCCGGACGTTATGGCAGCATGCGGCTTTCCGTGCAGCGTGCGTGTGACAGCCATCATGATGATGAATGATTTCCAGCAATTGCTGCAGGCCGCCAGCGAACAGGCCGAACCGCAACGCCTGCTGTTCGTATTCGCCCGCGCCGACCTGCCCGAATCGCCCACCGACGACCAGCGCGACCGGCATGACCGGCGTGAGGGCGGCACCCTGTCGCCTGTGCTGTGCGTGGACAAGCTGCCGGCCGAGGTGCCGAGCTTCCAGGCACTGGCCAGCGAGTCCACCACCACCGGCGTGGAGTGGGACATGGTGTTCGTGGCGGCAATGGATGGGCGTGCAGGCTTCGCCCCCAGCACCGACGAGGCCACCCGCCCGCTGCGGCTGATGGTCAACGCCATCAACGACGGCCAGATCGGCCGCTTCGCCGCCTTCGACCGCAGCGGTGAGCCGATCCAGTTCTATTGAGTCACCAGCTGCAGGGTCAGGAAGAAGATCACCAGCACCGTATTCAGGCCCCAGGCTACGGTCAGCCCGCGCGCGGCAACACCCAGGTTCGGGGTCCGCGCGGTGGGCGCCGCGCGCCAGACTGCGGGGATGATCCAACCGGTATAGAGCAGCAGCACGGCGAACATCGCCAGCACCAGTGTGGTGCGCTGGTTGGCGAGGGCCCAGAGGGCAACGGCCCAGAGCATGTTGCTGGGGATGACCCCTTGCAGCCAGAAGACGTTCCAGAGGCGTGAACGGCCTTGGGTGTCGGGCGTGGGATGCAGAGACGCGGTAGCTGTCATAAGTCTCCTTTGTGTTTAGGAAACGTGCTGGGCAAGCCTGCGCTTGGTGGCGGGGAACGTCAAGGCGCGACGGAAACGGTAGCGCCGGGCCATGCCCGGAGGAGTGCATCAGAGCACCACACCACGTTGCTCGCCGGGCATGGTCCAGCGCTACCCATGGCTTGTCGCCATCAACCCGCTCACACATCCCGCGCATCCCCTATAACCACGACCCCTGTCGCAGATTGCCTGGTCGCGGTGGATCATCGCGGCAGCCAGCGCTGCCAGTACTTAACAGCGTGGTTCAATGCCGAAAGCGTCTCCAATCGTGAGTTATTTGCAACTTCTCTGATTGGCATTGCACAGCGACGCGGGCTCAGATGGCGTGCCACCGAAAACGGGTGGCCGGGTTTCGAATCCCGTGTTGGCGTTGAGTGATTGCGCTTGCCAGCCGGCGTCCACATTCCGTGGCGCCGGCTGGCAATCCGTCTGCCGGCTATGGCGGGCGGTGCGTGGGGGCGTTCGCGCCCACCGGCTTGACGTCAACCCGGATTCGAACCACGTACCGCCCGCCACCTCTGTGTGGCGGCTACCGATTGCCTTGCACGGAGCCTCGCCATGAACGGATCTGATCTTCCCCACCTGCACGCCTACCGTGACCCGGCCAATGCCGATGACCTGGCAGAGGCTGTGCCCTGCGCGGATGCGCATACCCTGATTGCCAACCTGAAGCGCATCGGCAAAGGCGCCGCCGCCGACGGGCAGCCCTGGCCAGAGCGACACCAGTTGCCCGGGCGCTGCATGGCGCTGGCCGATTCGGATTGCGCGTTGGCCGGCTTGCGGGTGGTGCAGGAGGTACTGCTGGCGGCGGAGCGCACCCGGCAGAACGGCGAGCTCGAGGATTATGTGGGGGACCGGGTGATGGAAGGGCTGATGCTGGCGTGCCTGGCGTTGAGTGCGCAGGCTGTGGGGCGATTGCAGCCCGAGGGGTGAATGCCACGCGCAACGCTTCAGCGAAGAGCGCTTTCAGCAGGCGTCAGTGCCCGCTGAAAGCGCTCCTCGGATCGAGGTAGATGATCGGCGAGGAGTCTACCGTCCAGAATTCAAGCTCGAACAGCTGATCCTGATCGTCCACGCACAGATACGACCTGCTTTCGCGTTGACAACAGTTCAGCACTCATCCATTCCCATCAATAGATGCCAGCCATGATACGAATGTAATCGTCGAGCGAATCTACCTTCTGATTGATTGCAACACCCCGCTTTCTCGCCAGCGATTGAAGCTCGAATATCAAAACCCCATATCCCGAGTCCCAACCATGTGCGTCGTCAGGCGACAGCTCCTTCGAAAAGCGATCTCCGGGCCGGAGCTTCCCTGGTGGAAGTCGAAGCTCATCTGCAACGTGCTTAAGTAGCTCGACTACGGTTTCCTGATCCAAGCCACTTTCCGCATAGTACTGGTCATAGAAGCCAGGAGGAGATAGCTCCTCTCGCTCTCTCAGAATATCCATCATTTCTATTGACCTCTATTCACCGCCTGCGCTACAGCCACAATAAACCACGGAGCCGATGTTCCAGAATCCCTCCCACACAGTCGTCACCACAGCCACGCGACCCAAGAGTCTTCCTGCCGAACTCCAAGATGCTTGAACAGGGCCGAATCGACGCCCGTTGGCCGCCCGCTGCATCGTCTGCCCCGCTTGGGAACCCGCTGCATGCTGCCACGTTGTTGCGTGGGGTGCCGCGCTGATTCCCGAACCTGTACTTCCAACTGCAGTGTTGGCAGCGGCGTTTGCTACCTGTGCCCTGGATGTGACATCACCTGTTGTCGACGTACCTTCCGGACCGCTGGCGCCAAGCTTGCCCCAGTCCCATCGCCTCTCCGAAACGCAATCGGCGAAGGTCGCCTGAAGCCCATGCGGATCGACCAAGGAAAGTGGCGTGGACTGAACATAAGCAAAGGTGTTTGCCCCCCGTTCAAGCCAATCGGGTCACTCTGCGAGTACCGACCAACCGCCGGGTCATACTCGCGCTGGTAGTTGTAGAACAAGCCGCTGGCATCCGTGGCCTGCTGGCCCGGGAAGCGTAGCGCCAGCCTGAACGTCACTCCATCGCTATCGACGTCATTGATCGGTGCTTGATCACCAAACACCTCGCTCTTGTTGCTCCACTCCCAGATCGCGACATCGCGCACCGGGTCGATCACAACACGTGGCGTACCCAGATGATCCGGCTGGACGTAGGCCAGCTCCGGCACGCCGCTGCTCGGCAGATTGATCAACGCCACCGGATAGTTGTCCAGCCAGATCGCCTGCTGCTGCACCTGCCCCGTGGCCGAATAGTTGCCCAGCCACTGCCCTGCCTCGTCATACAGCGCGATCTGCGCTGCGCCACCGTCCGGCGTGCGCAGCACTCGCTCACCGCGGTGGTTGTAGGCGTAGCTTTCCTGCACGGCATTACCCTGCTTCACCGCGTTCATGCGGTTGGTATCGCTGCAGGTAAACGATCTGCTGCCAGAGCGTGGCATTCCCTGCTGCCTTAGGGCTGCGCGCAGCGAGGCGATTCGCTACCGTCCGCTGCCCCAGGAGCTGCCGCCGACCAATCGAGCCATCTGAACAGACCACGTCTCCAGAAGATGCTGCGCGCCCGATTCACCACCATTCTTCAGGACGGAGATAATCGCATCCAATCTACGTTGGACCGCACTGGACATTGGCAAAGCCAGGAGATTCTTCAGCGTGGCATCCGCCGCCAAGAAATCGCCAAGCCGAATGGCGGATATGTACTTTATCCATTCGGAGTAGTCGTTCCTGAAGTCAAGGCCGTCAACATAGATCAAAAGGTCTGCCGCCGTTCTCACCCTCTCAAGATTTTCGACGTACTCAGTATGCATGCCACAGAAGAAACGTTCATCTCCTTTCGCAACTGCAACCCTCTGGCCTAGAGACATGTGCAGGAACGGCAAATCATCATAGGTCGGAAGTACGAAGGTCCATAAGTAGATAGCAGACGGTGCAGGGTCTATCGCAAACCCAGAGATCACATCTCGCGTATACGAGGCAATCAAGAAATTTCCAACGACCCGCATGCCGCTTTTCTTCGCGTCCTTTTTCAATCTCCGCAGGTCAAACGCTCTCATGCTATGCCTTCCTGGAGGGCTGAGGAGCTCCCTGTTTCATGTCTCGCACATTAAGAATCCGCCGGATCACCGGAGAGTCGATCAGCAGGTTCTCGCCGAGCGCTTTCGCAAGATCCTGCAACTCGGCAGACCATCCCTCAACCTGCGGAAGCGCCACCCTGGTGAACAAGGTCCTCTTCCCATCTGCCCCACCCGAAAAACAACCAATTCCTGTGCATCTTCATCGACACAGACGAGATGGTCATACGTATTCATTGTCAATTGTTCCATGTATTCAATGGCGGAATAGGGCTTCCGCTAAGACACGCAGCATATCTCTGCGTCGCCGACGCATGACAGACCGCACCAGCTCTTGCGCCACGCCCCCCGGTGATTCCATTGCAGGTATCCGTGTCAGTCCGTAGCAGGGCCTCACAATCTTCTCCCTCCTCGGGAGATGCGCCAGGTTGTCTTGCTCTCCTGCGCCTGCGCGGCAAGGGGGGCTGCGCAGCCAAGCGCGGCCATCGTCAGCGCCACACACGCCAGCTTCATTTTCCGTCCGAACATCCGTGTTCTCCTTCCTGGGCGAATACCGCGCCGGGAGGGACGAAGGCGCACAGGCGGTTCACCGCCCTGTCGCGCCCTGCTTCGGATCGCCCCTGTTCCGGAATGCGGCAATGCCGCACGGGGCAGTTATCGCGCAAGCCCATTACATAATCAATTCAAGCCGTGGGATGTCGGTCACGATTATCGATATCGGCAACGCCCCTGCCCTGGTGATCAGGGTACTCCCCCAAACTGCTTCCAGTCTTCATTAGTGCTAGCGTGCACCGTCAAGCCAGTGATGCAAGGATGCGCTGCAGGATCGTCTATGACCCCGACATTACCTCCATTTCCAGACCGCATGAGGCTGCTCCTCCTCTTCGCACTCTGCTTAATACTCACCTCCTGCGATCTGGTGATGGACAGCTCCTACGCCACGAAGCAGGAAGCCGTCGACGTCGAGATGATTGCCAAGGGCTGGATTCCTGCGTGGGTGCCCGAGGAGGCGACCGACCTGCGCGAGGTGCACGACCTCGATTCAAACGTGAGCGCGCTTGCCTTCAGCAAACCACGCAGCAAGCAGTTGTTGTTGCCGCCCGGTTGCCGGCCCGTCAACCACAGCGCTACCCAGCCGGCGCTGTTCAATCGAAGCTGGTGGCCGAGTGAGACCGCTCTGAAGCGCTCCTATACCTTCTTTCGTTGCGAGCCCGAATTCGGCAAGTCGATCTTCGTCGCAACAAGCAGCACAGGCAATCGCGTGCTCTTCTGGCGCACGTACGCTCGCTGATGCGCATGCCCACCCTCCCCTTCAACCCGACACTACAGATGCACACTCCAGGAACGGTCCTCACCTCGCTCGCCCTTTGCCTGTTGCCCTGCCTTCCAGCTTGCGCAGAACAAAACACGCCTGCCGATGTGGAAGCGATCGAACAGGTGATCGAGTCCTTCCGCACCTCGCTGATCAACAAGGACAAACCGACCTACATGAGCTTGTTCTTCTCGGATAGACCGGGCGACATCGGCTGGCAGTTCGTGTCCGAGGATCGGCGATTGGCGGACATCCGCAGGGCCAAGCCCGATGCGATCAAGGCGCGAAAGATCCCATCGAACAACTTCATCTCGCTCATCGATGAGGCAGTGGCCACGGCAGAGCCACGGGAGGAGAAGTTCTTCAACGCCAAAATCGATACAGATGGCGATGTGGCATCGGTGTCGTTCGACTACAGCTTCCATGCCAACGGCGTGAAGGCAAACTGGGGCAGGGAAATGTGGCAGCTGGTCCGCACCGAGCGGGGCTGGAAGATCTTTTCAGTGATCTATTCGATACGTGACAAACGCAGTTCCGCGGAGAGCTGATACTTCCTTTCAGCCAATCAACGTCAGCCAGTCACCATCAACCACCACGCGCAGCAGAATCCTGATTCCGCAACCGCGCCGCAAAATACCGCGTAGGCGATTGCCCCAGCGCTTTCTTGAACATCGTGATGAACGCCGTCACCGATTCATAGCCCAGGGTTTCAGAAACCCGCTGCACCGCCGCGCCGCCGGCAAGCTCGCGAATGGCAACCAGCAGATGCAGCTGCTGCCGCCAGCGTCCGAACGACAGACCGGTTTCCCGATCAATCAGCCGCGTCAACGTGCGCTCACCCAACGCCAGGCGTTTGGCCCACTCGCTGATGGTGCTGCGGTCGGCCGGATTGACCGACAGCGCCGCAGCCAGCGCACGGATCTTGGGGTGGTCGCTCACAGGCAGGTACAACCGCTCGGCCGGCATCTGCACCAGTTCGTCCAGCAGCACTCGCGCCAGGCGATCGGTGTGCCCGCCGCGCGGGTAGTCCTGCGGCGCATCGGCCAGGTGCAGGATCATCTCGCGCACCATCGGCGAGATCGACAGCGTCACGCAGTGCAGTGGCAGGTCGACAACGCCCGGCTCGACGAACAGATAGCACAGGCGGGCGTTGGCGGTGGCCCGGTTGCTGTGCGGCATGCTGCCCGGAATCCACACGCCGCACTGTGGCGGCACGATCCACAACGCATTGGCCACCTCGCAGGTCACCGCGCCATGAAGTGCCAGGATCAGCTGTCCCTTGCGGTGGTCATGCACTGGAATCTCGGCATCGTGGTCGGCCACCTGCAGGCGGCTGGCCACTGCCGGCCGATCCGTCGCGTCCGGGTCCAGATCAAAGCCAGGCAGTGAAATGCGAGTCATTCTCGATGACCGGATTCAGCGATAGACTGACATTCTAGCGAAATTCGGCGGCGGGGCTCGCTGAATACGATGGCGCCATGCACATCCCCGCCCCTACCCGCCCTTGGCTTTCGCGCCCCATCGCGCTGTTGACGTCGCCCGCATTGAAGGTCGACCGCGAAGCGGTGCTGTTCTCGCTCAAATGCCTGCTCGCCGCGATCCTCGGGCTGTATGTCTCGCTGCGCATCGGCCTGACCCGCCCGTTCTGGGTGATCGGCACGGTCTACCTGGTGTCGCAGCCGATGTCCGGCGCGACACTCAGCCGGGGCCTGTTCCGGCTGCTGGGAACGATCGGCGGAGCGGTTGCTACGGTGCTGCTGGTGCCGCGGTTCGCCAACGCGCCGCTGGTGTTGAGCGTGGTACTGGCCGCCTGGATGGGCCTGTGCCTGTATTTGGCCATGCTCGACCGCACACCGCGTGCGTACGCCTTCCTGCTGGCCGGGTACACCACCAGCCTGATTGGTTTCCCGGCGGTGATGGTGCCCGATGACGTCTTCACCATCGCCGTCACCCGCGTGCAGGAAATCTCCATCGGCATTCTTGCGGCGACGCTGGTCCATGGCCTGCTGTTGCCACGCCGGGTCTCGCCGCGTGTGCACGCGCGCGTGGCATCGATCCTCGCCGATGCGGAGCGCTGGACGCGGGACATGCGCGCTGGCGCAAACGAAACGGTACTGGCTACGGATCGCTCCAAGGTAGCCGCAGATCTCCTCGACCTGCACACGCTGTCCATCCACCTGCCGTTCGACAGTGTGCACGGCGTCGCCCAGGTGCAGATCCTGCGCGCACTGCATGACCGGATGCTCGATGTGCTGATGCTGTCCAGCGCCGTGGACGAATCACTGGCCCAGTTGCGCGCGCAGCCCGCTGGCACGGCGCGCACCACATGGAAGGAATTGATGCGTGCAGATCTCTGCGCACGTCAGGCCGAACTCGATGCTGCGCATCACGACTGCCGGTTGCTGGAAGAGCAGCTGCACGCCGCCCGCCCGGACTGGCGCCGGCATGTGCCCGCGCACCTTGCCAGGAAGGCGAACGGTCATGTGCTGCATCGTGACCACCGGATCGCCCTGCGCAGCGCCTTGGGCGCCTTCGTCGGCATCGTACTGGCCTGCGCGCTGTGGATCATTACCGCGTGGTCCGATGGTGCAACCGCCGTCTCCATCATCGGCACCGCCTGCGTGTTGTTCGGGACCACCGAGGCACCTGCCGGGCATGTCATGCGCTATCTGATCGGGTCGACCATCGGCGTGGTCATCGGGCTGTTCTACGCGCTGGTTATCTTTCCGGGTCTGTCCGATTTCGTCGGCCTTGCCATGGCACTGGCGCCGGCACTGCTGGTGTGTGGCTCGTTCCTCGCCCGCCCGCCGTTCATCATGGGCGCATTGGGGGTAGTGCTCACCTTCCCCCTCATCGCCGGGTTGGGCGCCACCAATGCCACCCATATCGCGGGCGCGCTCAACAGCAGCGTGGCGCTGTTCGTGGGCACGGCGGCGGCACTGTGCAGCATGTCGCTGCTGCAGACGCTGGACAGCAATCGCAGCCGCGCGCGCCTGCAGGATGTCATCCGGCGGGACATCGCACGCCGCGCCGCCGGGCAGGTACGAAATGCCAGCGACTGGACAAGCCGCATGGTGGATCGGCTTGCGCTGCTTGCCCCTCGCCTGCGCGGCCATCCGGATGCAGCCCCCACGTTGCGGACGCTGTTTGCGGACATGCGCGCGGCCAGTGCCGTGGCCGAACTTCGCGTAATTGGCGGGGCGTTGAATGATCGCCGCAGCCACGACTGCCTGGCCCAGTTGCTGCACAGCGCGTCGGCCCACTTCCGTATCCGTACCTCCACATGCCGCACAGTGGATACGCCGCTGCTGGAATCACTCGAGCGCACACGCGAGGTGATCATCGCTGGCAGCAACGGCGCATCCAAGCCTGTTCTTGCGCTGCTTTGCGGCCTGCGCCGTGACCTGATCGCTCCGTTGATCGTACATGGGGACTGAGTCGATGTTTTCCGATATCTCCATTGACGGCGTCTTCGTTCCCGGGCTGCTGGCGGTGGCACTCATCGCGCTGGCGCTGTCGATGATGGCCTCGCGGCTATTGGCAAGCCTCGGCCTGTACCGGCTGTTCGCCTATCGCCCGCTGGTGGGCCTTTCGCTGTTCGTGATCCTGGCGGAGCTGCTGATCCAGCTCGCGCCCCTGCTTGAGAACCTGAAATGAAGCACCTGTTGAGTGTCATTGGCCGCTGGAGCGCAACGCTCTGCCTGTTCGTCGTTGCCGTCATCGCGGCCCTGTCCCTGTGGAACCGCTACGAAGCGCAGCCGTGGACGCGCGACGGCCGCGTACGGGCGGACGTGATCCGCGTGGCGTCGGACATGGGCGGGCTGGTCACCCAGGTGCTGGTGCAGGACAACCAGCGGGTGAAAGCCGGGCAGCTGCTGCTGGTGCTGGACCAGCCGCGCTACGCCGCCGCGCTGGACAAGGCCGATGCCGCGGTGAACAGCGCGCAGGCCACGCTTGCCCTTGCCCGCCGTGAATCGAAGCGGGACATCGCGCTGGGCAACCTGGTGGCTTCAGAAACGCGGGAGCGCAATGCCGCCAAGGTCGATACCGAAGTGGCCGGCCTTGCACAGGCCCGAGCGGAGCGGCGGGTGGCGCTGCTGAACGTGCAGCGCACCGAAGTGCGCGCCAGCGCCGATGGCATCGTCACCAACCTGGACCTGCACCCGGGCGACTTCCTGCAGCCAGGTGCCCAGGCGCTGGCGCTGATCGACGGCGCCAGCCTCCGGGTCGAAGGCTATTTCGAAGAAACCAAGCTCAACTGCATCAATGAAGGCGATGCCGCTGTCGCCCGCCTGATGGGCGATGGCCGCGACGTGCATGGGCACGTGGAGAGCATCGCCGCCGGCATTGCCGACGACCAGCGCGCGAGCACCCACAACCTGCTGCCATCGGTTGCGTCAACGTATACCTGGGTGCGGCTGGCGCAGCGGATACCGGTGCGCATCCACTTGGACGACGTAGCACCGGATACGCGCCTGATCGTCGGCAGGACCGCCAGCGTGACCATCACTCCGCGCGCGCAGGGAGCCTGCAAGTGATCGGCACCGCATCACGCGTGGGCGTGCTCGCCTGTGCGCTGTCGCTGGCCGGCTGCGTGTCCGGCCCGGACTACACGCTGCCGGCCAACGCGGTTGCCGCCGCCCCGGCAGCTCGCCTCGCATTCGTATCGAGCCACCAGGCGGCCTACGCACAGGCCGAGCTGCCGGACCGCTGGTGGCAGCTGTACGACGATCCACGACTCGATGCCTACGTCAGCGAAGCACTGCGAGCCAACACCGATCTGCGCGCGGCTGATGCCAACCTGCGCCGCGCCACGGCGATGGTGCTGCAGTACCGGGCCGAGGGCTCGGTAAGCACCGACGCAGATGCATCGGCCACGCTGGCCCATGCCGGGGGATATACCTCGCCCACCTCGCCACCGCAGGTGTATGCGCTCGGCATCCACCTGGCCTACCCACTGGATCTGGCAGGTGGCATCCGCCGCGGTATCGAAGCTGCCAGCGCCGATGCAGAGGCTGTCGCTGCAGCACGTGACCAGGTGCGGGTGGTGGTCGCCGCCGCTGTCACCCGCGCCTATGTCGGCATCTGTTCGACCAACCTCACCCTGGCGGCGACGCAGCGTGTGCTCGATGCGCAGCGCGCCACGCTGGACGCCACCACGCGCTTGGCGGCCGGCGGGCGCGGAACCGGATTCGACGTCAGCCGGGCGCGCGCGGCGGTCAACCGCAGTGCGGCGGCGGTGCCGCATCTGGTTGCCGAACGGCAGGCGGCCCTGTTCGCGCTGGCGGCGCTGATGGGACGCGTACCAGCCGACTATCCGCAGGACGTCGCCAACTGCCAACAACCGCCGCGCCTGCAGCAACCGGTTCCGGTCGGCGATGGTGGCCAGCTGATCCAGCGCCGCCCGGATGTCCGCGCGGCCGAGCGCAGCCTGGCGGCCGCCACCGCGATGATCGGCGTGGAAACGGCAGCCCTGTACCCACAGGTGAGCATCGGCGCGTCCGCCGGCACGGCAGGTTCATTCAAGCAGCTGCTGAGCAGCGACAGCGTCGGCGCGTCCCTCGGACCGCTGCTGTCGTGGCGCTGGCCGAACCGCCGCGCAACCCGGGCGCGGATCGATGCGGCCGGCGCCAACGCCGATGCCACGCTGGCATCGTTCGATGGCGTGGTGCTGGACGCGCTGCGGCAGACCGAAACCGCGCTGTCGGCCTACGCTCAGGAGATCGATCGCGAGCACAGCCTTGCCCTCGCCCGCGACGACGCGGCACATGCCAGCGATCAGGCCGGGCAGTTGTACCGGTTCGGCAGGATCGACTTCATCGACGTGCTGTCTGCCGAGGCCGCGCTGGCCGATGCAGAGTCTGCCCTGGCAGCATCGCGCGCGCAGCTGGGGGATCGTCAGGTGGATCTGTTCCTGGCGCTGGGTGGGGGCTGGGCGACGGCAGGCACAACGCCCGACGCGCTTGATCGCTGAACCGCGCTCAATCGTGAGCGGCTGGCCTGTGAAACCAGCCGCTCCCGCACTGCCATCGATGTTGCGGCCCTGGGCTTACTTCGGCATCAGCACCGAATCGACCACATGCACCACGCCGTTGGACTGCCTCACGTCGGCGGTGGTTACTGCAGATTTGCCGCCTTTGGCGTCGACCACCCAGACCTTGCCATCCTGCAGCTTCACCGTCAGCGCTTCACCCTGCACCGTTTTCAGCGTGCTGCTGCCACCGTGGCTGCGCGCTGCTGCGGTCAGCTGGGTGGAGGTGTAGGTGCCCGGTACCACGTGATAGGTCAGGACCTGGGTCAGCTTGGCCTTGTTTTCCGGCTTCAGCAGCGTTTCCACGGTGCCTGCGGGCAGCTTGGCGAACGCCTGGTTGTCGGGAGCAAATACGGTGAAAGGACCCTTGCCGCTGAGCGTGTCAACGAGCCCGGCCGCCTTCACCGCAGTCACCAGGGTGCTCAGGTTCTGGGCGGTGGAGGCGTTTTCGACAATGGTCTTGTTCGCGTACATCGGCACGCCACCCACCATCGGGTTGTCGGCGGCAAAGGCGGCCGGGGCAGTTGCGCAGGCAACCGCGACGGTGGCGGCAAGGGTCAGGCGCTGGATCTGGGTACGCATGTTCGTGTCCTCGTTGATAGCCCAACCGGGCTGGGAAATGCGCAGCGTTCGCTGCCATCACTGCACCGCCTAGCAGCCATGCGGGAATGCAGGGCATCCGTAGCAGCAGGGCAACAGCGTTGCGTGCATGAGGGCATACGCCGCAAGCCGATGACCGGATGCATCGCCTGGCGCTGGGGCAGTGAACGGTTCAACAACGTGCACAGCGCGTCGCGAGCGCCATTTCCCGGCCGCAGGCTACCAGTCACCGGCTGCGGGCGTGTGTTGATGGTCCGCATTCAACCCTGGCGAACAGGAACATGGCCGCCCGCACACTTGCATCGGGCGTGCAGCGCGGCGACGATGCGGTTCGGTTTAGGGGAACCCTGCATGGAATTGCTGACACTCGATCATTTCGCCCGCCACGTTGATCAGACCTTCTCGGCAGTCATCAACGACGGCGAGATTCCGTTCGTGCTTGTGGAGGCACGGGCGCTGAATCCATCGCAACTGCCGCCAAGTGCGGCGCGGGCGCCGTTTTCGCTGTTGTTCCGCAACAGCTCGGCCTTCCTGTTTCCGCAGCAGATCTATCTGATGCGCCATGCCGACATCGGTGAAGTGGGGATTTTCCTGGTGCCGGTAGCGCGTGAGCAGGCCGGATTCCTGTATCAGGCGATCTTCAACTGAGAATGTGAGCCCGCGGCCAGGCTTGCGGTGGCGTGTCGCCGGCTCAGTCCGGCGCCCAGCGCAGCAACAGATGCGAGCCCTGGTCGTGGATTACGGTAAAGCCTGCGCGCCGGTACAGGCGCTGCGCAGCAATGTTGTCGGCCTGCACATGCAGGGTCATGCCGCAGCCCAGCGCGGCGGCCTCGCCTTGGCTGTGGCTGATCAGCGCCGCAGCCAGGCCTCGTCCGCGCTCACCGGGAAACAGGCAGACATCGACAATCAGGTGATCTGATGTTCCGCGCTGCAGGTAATAGCGGCCAACCGGCACACCGCCACGCTCTATGGCAAGAAAATCCGAATCGCCGTAGTGCGCCTGGTAGTGCTGGTGCTGCAGCGCGAACTGGCTGTCGAGAAACGCGCGCTTGGCCGCCTGGGGCCAGGGCACCGGAGCCAGTTCCTCGGCGCGGGTGCTGGCGTAGAGTTCGCGCAGCCACGGCACGTCATCATCGTGTAGCGGGCGCAGCGCATACCCGCGCTCGCACAGCCACGCGGGGGTACGCAGGCGGTCGTCGCGGCCCGCCGGAAATGAAGTGAGCTGCGACGACGCCTGCATGTCTTCAGCTGAAGCGGGGAAACACACCCTGCAACGCAATGCAGAAATTCGTCGCGAGGTAGGGTTGGCGGTTCTCGTGGGGCTGGCCGCCACCGGACGGACCGATCATGTTGGGACTGAACTGTGCGTTGGCGGTGGCGTTTGGCACGAACGGCGCCCCTGAGGTCGGCAGTCCCAGGTAGTTGCCCGCTACCGGGGTGCTGGTGCGCTTGGACTGGTCGGGCTGGTTGTAGATCGTCAGGGAGTGGTTGTGCGACGGCATTTCCGTCTGGGTCAACGCCACCGAATTGCTGCCATAGGTTTCACCGATTCTGCGCGGGGACAACCCCGCGCCCTGGCCTTGTTCGGTGGCCACGCGGTTGACGAAGTTGGGCAGCTGGAACGTCGTTTGTCCGTCGCCACCGTACTGGGTGCCCAGCAGCGAAAACAGGGCCGTGTTCTGCCGGATGGCCAAGATGGCGCCGTTGCAGCTGGCCCAACCATAGGGCGCGAAGTTGAAGCCGAACAACTGGATTTCGCCGATGAAAGGTTCGGTCATGGTCGTATCCTGGAATCGAGTATGCGCAGGTGGCCGCTCAGCCTTGCGAAGGGAAGACGCCAGCCCAGGCGATGCAGAACTGCACCGTGAGCGTGGGCATCTCGTTGTCGTGCGGCTGGTTGCCACCCATGCTGACAACTGCGTTGGCGGCCAGGGTCGCGCCGTTGGCGCCGGTGATATCGGTGACGTACATGGTCTCGCCTGACAACGCTGCCGGCACTACGGTAGCGCCAACCGCACCGGTGGTTGCCAGGACGGTGCTGGCCATCAGCGAGGGGGTATGTTGCGGCAACTGCGTCTGCAGCAGGGTGACGCTTTCGCTGCCGGACATCTGCCCCATCACGTAGGAACTCAATCCCGTTCCACGGCCTTGGTGGATCGGCACGCGGCCGCGCAGGTCAGGCACACCGAAGGTGCTGGCGCCGTCACCGCCATAGGTGGTGCCGATCACAGCGTACAGCACCTGGTACTCGGCAATCGATTGAAGCGAACCGTCGCATGCGAACCAGCCGTTGGGCACGCGCGAAAAGCCGAACATGCGGATTTCTCCGACGTAAGGGGTGCTCATGGGGAACTCCTGTAATGGGCGTCGGAAGAATCAGTTGCGCGACGGGAAAATGCCGTTCAACGCGATCACGAAATTGATCACGGTGTAGGGCTGCAGGTTCGGATGCGACTGGCTGCCGCCGCCCGGCCCCACGCCCTGCAGCGGAACCAGGGTGCCGTTGGCCGGTCCGAAGATGGCGCTGCCGCTGGTGCCGTACAGACCCCCGGTAGGGTTGCGGGCCGTACCTGCAGTGGTGGTTCCGTTGACCACCGGAATGTGGGCCGGAACCTGAGTGGCCAGCAGGGTAACGTTCTCCACACCGCCCACTTCGCCCTGGCTGTAAGGCGCAGGATTCCAGTTGCCATCCACCGAATTGCCGGCGCCCACCGGGGTACGCGATTGCAGGTTGGGCAAGGCGAACGTGGTTCTGCCGTCACCGCCGTACATGGTTCCCAGCAGAGAAAACAGCGCCTGGTTCTGCGCGATGGAAAGCAGCTGTCCGTTGCAAAGGGCGAATCCCCTGGGCGCGAACGCGAACCCCGTGAGCATTATCTGCCCGAGGAAGACTTCGGTCATACCTTTTCCCCCGAAAGGTTGGTGGCACGGACGTCATGTCCGCTGCCGGCGCTACTCTCGCTCACACTCCGCTCGCCGTACAAGCGAAATTTTTGTGCGAATGCAACATTAATCCTTCATGAATATATAGGCACTTCCTTTTATACCCTGAATCCTGCTTGAATAATCGCCAGCAGTTCGCAAGGGGTGCGGTACCGGGTCCAGCCCGGTGTCCGCGGACAGGGGTAAGGTCTCGCCGTTTTGGCTCGATGTCCTTGGGACGATCGAGCCCGTGCGGTGCCAACAGGGGCAGAACATGCATCAGTCATCAGCGCAACGCGTGCAGACGCCGCGTGCGCGTTCACACGTCTTCTTTTCTTCGTTCTGCTCCTGGCTCGCCCTCGTGCTGTTGTGCGCAGGCAGCCTGTGGCCGCAGCTGGCGACGGCAGCACCATCGTCCTTCTGCCCGACGCTGAGCATGTCGGTCGCCAACAGTGGCTCGCAGACCATCAACATCAACGGTTGCCACGGCGGCTTCGGCATCTCTGCGGGCACCGCGGCGACCCCGCACGGCAGCCGCACCGTCGGCGTGCAGTCGGGTGCCAACCTGCCGCTGACGTACACCCACAACGGCGACAGCGCGACCAGCGATACCTTCGTCATCCAGGACGACTCGAACGGTGACATCACCGTCACCGTCACCATCGCTCCGGCATCAGCCATCACCCTCGCCGCCTCGCCTGCGGTCAACCTGACGGTTGGCGTGCCTTTCAGCACCAGCCTCAGTGCCAGCGGCGGCACCGGACCGTACACCTACAGCCTGGACACCGGTTCCATTCCGCCGGGCCTGAGCCTGAGCGGAAACACCATCAGCGGTACACCCACCCAGCGCGGCGCCTACGCCTTCACCATCCGCGCCACCGACAGCACCTCGGCCAGCGGCGTGCGCTCCTTCAGCGGTTCAGCAGCCAACCCGACCCTTGCCATCGCGCCGTCGTCGCCCTCTGCGGCGCAGGGCCTTGCCTACTCGGTGACCTTCACTGCCAGCGGTGGCGTGCCCAGCTACACGTTCGCGTTTGAAAACGGCGCGCTGCCGCCTGGCTTGACCCTGAGCGGCGCGACCCTGAGCGGCACGCCCACCACCCAGGGCAGCTACACCTTCGGCATCCGCGTCACCGACAGCAGCAGCGGCACCGGCAGCTACGCCGAGGTCGAGACGGTGACCCTGCAGGTGATTCCGCCGCCGACCATCCTGGTCAACCCGTTCACCGTCCCGGGTGCAACCGTTGGCGCGGGCTACAGCCAGACCCTCAGCGGCAGCGGTGGTACCGCGCCCTACACCTTCGCCATCACCGCAGGCTCGCTGCCCGCCGGGTTGAGCCTCAACACCAGTACTGGCGCACTGGCCGGCACGCCGACCGCAGCCGGCACCTTCAACTTCACCGTGACTGCGACGGACGCCAATACGTTCACCGGTTCACGCGCCTATTCCCTGGTGGTGGCACTGCCGGTGATCGTGATCGCGCCGACGACACTTCCCGACGGCACGGTCGCGGCGGCATACAGCCAGTCTGTCAGTGCCAGCGGCGGCATTGCGCCGTACACCTATGCGATCACGGCAGGCGCGCTGCCCACCGGCCTGACCCTCGGCGGCACCGGCGGCATCACCGGCACACCGACGGCCGGCGGCACCTTCAACTTCACCGTGACCGCCACCAGCAACAGTACTGGCACCGGCGCACCGCACACCGGCTCCCGGGCCTATGCGCTGGTGATCGCTCCGCCGACCATCACTCTGCCGGCAAGCACGCTGGCCAACGGCACCCAGGGTGTGGCCTATAGCGCCATGCTGAATCCGGCAAGCGGCGGCACGGGAGCGTACAGCTATGCAGTGACCGCCGGAGCGCTGCCACCGGGCATCGTGCTGAACGCTTCCTCGGGCGCCCTGTCGGGTACACCTACATCCGCGGGTACTTTCAATTTCGCCGTGACCGCAACCGACAGCAGCACCGGCACCGGGCCCTACAGTTCCGCGCCGCGCGGCTATACGCTGCAGATCATCAACACCCCGCCTGTCGCCAATCCGCTGTCGGCGAGCGTGGCCTACAACAGCAGCGCCAATCCGATCACGCTGAACATCTCTGGCGGCGTGCCGTCCTCGGTGGCCGTCGGTACCGCGCCGCTTCATGGCAGTGCGAACGCCAGCGGCACCTCCATTACCTACCAGCCCACCGCGGGTTACGCGGGCCCGGACAGCTTTACCTACACCGCAACAAACACCGCCGGCACCTCGTCGCCCGCCACGGTCAGTGTCACTGTCGGCAACCCGACCATCACCGTGACTGCGGGTGGCCCCATGAGCGCGCAGGTCGGCGCCAGCTACAGCCAGACGTTCACCTGGAATGGCGGCACTGCACCCTATAGCGGCTTCACTGTCACCGGCCTGCCAGCAGGCCTCAGCGTTGGTGGCACTACCGCCAACAGCGTGACCGTAAGCGGCACGGTGAGCGCGGCGGGCAGCTTCAGCCTCGTCGCCACTGCCACCGACAGCAGCACCGGCACCGGTCCGTTCACCACCGGCCAGGGCTTCACGCTGACCGCCGGCGCGCCGACCCTGAGCATGACACCGGCGCCGGGCAACCTGCCGATGAACTACGGGATGGCCACCACCATCAATTTCGCCAGCAGCGGTGGCACCGCGCCATACAGCTACGCACTGGTCTCCGGCTCGTTGCCGGTGGGCGTGAGCTTCAACTCTACCGGTCTGCTCAGCGGTACGCCGACCGTACCGGGCAACTACAACATCTCTGTGCGTACCACCGATTCCAGCACCGGCGCGGGCGCGCCGTTCGCGCTGCAGCAGAACTACACCATCGTCGTTGCCACGCCTGCAATCGCCATCGATCCACCCAGCCTGCCCAACGGCAGCGCAGGCGTGGCCTACAACGCACAGTTGAGCTCCAGCGGCGGCCTTGCGCCGTACAGCTACTCTCTGCTCAGTGGTGCGCTGCCGGTCGGCATGTCCTTCAATTCCGCTGGCGCGCTGACCGGCGTCCCGCGCTCGGATGGCAACTTCAGCATCACGGTGGGCTCCACCGATTCCAGCAGCCAGACCGCCAGCCGCGCGTACACCTTCACTATCGCCCCGGCAACCGTAGTGATCGCACCGGCCACCCTGCCCGGCGGCGCAGTCGGCACGGCCTATTCGCAGAACCTGAGCAGCAGCGGCGGCATCGCCCCGTACACCTATGCGATCGACTCCGGCGCCCTGCCCCCCGGCATTGCCTTCAGTTCGGCAGGCGTGTTCAGTGGTACGCCGACCACGGCCGGCAGCTATGCCGCAGTGGTGCGCTCCACCGACGACGCCGGCTACACCAGCATCCAGAGCTACACCCTCGTCATTGCCAACGCGGTGCCGGTGACGGTGGACGACAGCGCCACCACGCCGTCGCAGCAACCGGTGACGATTCCGGTGACGGCCAACGACGGCGGTGTGATCACCTCGATCGCCGTGGCCAGCGCGCCGGCACATGGCTCCGCCACAGTGAACGGCGTGACCGTTGTCTACACGCCGACGGGCACCTACTTCGGCGCGGACAGCTTCACCTACACCGCTACCGGCCCGGGCGGCACCTCGGCCCCGGCCACGGTGTCGATCACCGTCAATGCGCTGCCCGTCCCTGCCGGACAGCCGCGCGCGGCCATCCCTGCCGTGGCCGGCCAACCGCTGACCATCGACACCACGGTCGGTGCCACCGGCGGTCCGTTCACCGGTGTGACCCTGGTGACGCAGCCGGCCACCGGCACCACGACCGTGACCGGTACCACCATCACTTACACCCCGCTGGCCACCGCATCGGGCACGGCAAGCATCGTCTACACCTTGAACAACGCCTACGGTGCTTCGGCTCCGATCACCGCCACGATCACCATCAACCAGGTGCCGGTGGCGATCTCGCGCCGGGTCAGTGCAAATGCGGGTGTTGCGGCGGTGGTCGAGCTGACGACGGATGCAACGGGCGGCCCGTTCACTGCAGCCACCCTGGTGTCGCTGTCGCCGTCCACTGCCGGGACTGCCACTATCGCACCGTCCGGCAGTGGTGCCAGCGCGGGCTATCGCCTCACGTTCACCCCGGCGGCCACCTTCGCCGGTACCGCCACGGCCACCTTCACCCTGAGCAACACGTTCGCGACCTCGGCGCCGGCGACGATCGACTTTGATGTGATCGGCCGACCGGACCCGACCCTGGACGCGGAGGTGATGGGCCTGCTGGGCGCGCAGACCGCCTCCACCCGGCGCTTCGCCACCGCGCAGATCGGCAATTTCCAGCGCCGCATGGAAGGCCTGCATGGTGCCGGCAGAGGCACACGCTTCGAGAATGGCCTGAGCTTCGGCGTCGACCGCGATCGTCGCTGCCAGGATGAGGTACGACGCATGCCCGGTGGCGATTGCCGCCAGGTGACCACGCTGGACGAATCTGCTCTGAGGGACGACGTTGCTGTCGCGCCCGCCGCTGGGGATCGCGGCACACGTAGGGGTGATGGAGATAACGGTGCCCTTACCCTGTGGACCGGCGGCTCGATCAACAGCGGTGATCGCGATGGTCGCTCGGGCAGCGCGGGCTTCGACTTCCAGACCAGCGGCATCAGCGCCGGTGCCGATACCCGGATGAACCAGGCATTCGCCTTCGGCGGTGGTATCGGCTACGGCCGCGACACGACCGACGTCGGTCACAACGACACCCGCAGCCACGGCGAAAGCTACACCCTGGCCGCGTACGGCAGCTACCACCCGGGGCAGTACTTCTTCGTTGATGGCCTGCTGGGTTACCAGTTGCTGTCATTCGACTCACGTCGCTACGTGACCGCCAATGGCGCGATGGTGCAAGGCGACCGCGATGGCAAGCAGTGGTTCGCCTCGCTGTCGGTCGGCGGCGACTACCAGCGCGACCGCTTGTCGGTGAGTCCGTATGCGCGGCTGGACCTGGCCCGTGCAACATTGAACGGCTATACCGAACGCGGCGACGCGATCCACGCCCTGCGCTACGAGGACCAGGATGTGGACACCACCACCGCCAGCCTGGGCGTGCACATGGACTATCGCTACCCGGTCCGCTTCGGCACGCTCTCGCCACAGCTGCGGCTCGAATACCAGCACGATTTCCAGGACGCCAGCCCGGTGACGATGGGTTACGCCGATCTGCCGGGCGGCCCGTTCTACCGCAGCGAAATCGATGGACTCAAGCGCAACCGGTTCGTTTTCGGTCTGGGGGCGGTGCTGCAGACTGAACGCGACCTCAGCCTGCGGATCGAGTACCGCGGCCTGTTCGGCAGCAGCGAAGACACCGACCATAGTCTGCAGCTGAACCTGGAAAAGAAGTACTGATGGCGTGGGGCGCGGCGACGCGCCCCACCCTCCCGGCAGCGCCAGGCCTGCACGTCGCAGATACGGGCAATGGCCTGCAGCAGGTTGCCCATTGGTGCATCCTTGCAGCATGCAGCCCAAACCCGAAACCATCGCACGCGTCAAGGAAGTCATCGACGCATGGAGCAACCCCGCCGAGGTCGCCGCCTTCGCGCTGAAGCGACGAGGATTTGGCGATTCGAACGGAGGCTTCGGCGTCGTGTATCCCCATAGCCTGGACGAGTACCAGCGTGAGGTGGAAGGGATGTTCATCCCCGACGGTCACGTCGAGCTCTACGGCTTCTGGGGACCGGCGCACGGCGGGTACGAGTTTCTAGTAGCCGAGAAACTGTACCTCGCCATTCTTGCCGATTACCTGCAGTCGCTTGGACGGGTCGACAAAGCCGACAGCCTGCGCCTGCAGGCCGAAGGCATCGGCTGATCCTGCAGCCGTTGGAAGTCGCCGGGCATGGGCCCGGCGCTACGACGCAGCCATCAATTGGCCAGAGCGAAATCCAACCCCGCGCACACCGCCGCCACCTGGGCGTCGTTGCATTCCTGCGGGTTGGTGCGCGGGCTGTCCGGGTACACCTCGGTGGTGGTGGCATACAGCGCATCGGTGAAGCCGGCACATGCACCAATGGAACGCGACTCGCCCCACACCACGCCCAGCGACTGCAGCGGCATGCCCACCAGATTGCCTTCGGCGTCGGCCGGGGCAATGTGGGTGATCGGAGCCACGGCGGCGATCAGCGCCTTCTGGAATTCGTGCTGCGGGTCTTCGCTGTTGCCGATCACATAGAAGCCATCGGGAATGGTGTCGCGCTCGAACGGCTTGCCGTCGCGGGCGCAGCGGGCCGGGTCGAACTCGTGCAGATCGCTGTCGGTGGTCTCGTGCAGGTCCAGATGCACCCGGATGTTGGCCTTGCGTTCGGCCACCCAGCGCATCAACGAGGCGGCTTCTTCGATCAGGCCGCCGTCACGGAAACTGCGGTTGGGATCGATGGCGTTGGGGTTCCAGCGCTGGATGCGCTCATAGCCCCACGGGCTCACGCACGGGGCCACGATCAGGTTGAAGCGGCCCAGGTAACGCTCGGCGTGCTGCTCCAGGAACTGCAGGGCGCCATGCACGCCGCTGGTTTCGTAGCCATGCACGCCGCCGGTGACCAGCGCGGTCGGCAGCGCCGGGTTCCAGTCGTGGTTCACCACCGCAAACAGCGGGTAGTGGTCCGGGGCGTAGTCCAACTGGCCGTACTGCACCACGTCGAAGCGCTCGTCCAGCCGTTCCAGCGCGGTCACCACGTCTTCGTGGTAGCTGCGCTGCCGCTGCTGGCGGGCCCGCCACTGCGCGCGTTCGGCGTCGCCCCAGGGCTGTCCGGGGGTGCCGATCGGGTAGAACTGCGCAACGGTCATCTCAAGCTCCAGAAGTCGGGGTGCGGTGGTACAGCCGACCATTTTAAGCCTTGTGGCCCGATCGGTGCTGCCCCTCGCCCCCGCCTTCATACGGCCGGCCTCATCTGGTTGTAAAATCAACGGTTTTTGGCCCCCACCCCCTTGATGGCGAACGCAGCGCAGCCGGTCGTGGATGGACCGGACTTCCTCCGTCTGCTCGCCCGTCTCAGCGACGGCGCGATGCCGGCCTCCAGTCCCGCCCTGACCGATCGCCTCGGCCAGTGGGTGGACTGGAGCCGTGCCGTGGCCCTTGCCGGGGCGCTGGATGGCCGCCTGGCTGAACCGGCCGAGGCTGCCGAAGCGCTGGATGACCTGCTGGCCGATTGCGCCCAGGCCGAAGCGAGCCTGTTGGCCTCGCTGAGCGAGGATGCCGAGGCCGAGCGCCTGCTGGACCTGGCCGAGGCCGCCGCCGCGCCGAACTTCGCTTCGTTGCGGCAGCGCTACCGGGTGCTGCAGCAGGCCATCCAGACCGCTACCGGCCGCCTGCGCGGCCGCCTGCGCGACCAGCTGGTGCAGGCGTCACCGGAGCTGGCGCGGCTGGCCGAGGTCGATGCGGTGATGGAGCAGACCTTGAGCCCGCGCGAGCACAGCCTGCTTGCCACCGCCCCGGCGGTGCTGGGTGCCCGATTCGAACGCGTGCACGGCCAGCCCGGCTGGCGCGCGTCCTTCCGCCACGACATGCGCACGCTGCTGCTCGCCGAGCTGCAACTGCGCTTCCACCCGATCCAGGGGCTGCTTGCCGCCCTGCGCTCACACTGACCGGAACACCATGTCCAGAACTGTTTTCCACGTCCTTGTCTTCCTAGCTGGCCTGCTGGCCGTGTGCTGGATCGGCGTCGGCTATGTCTCGGTGCACCCGCTGGGTGCAGCCGTGGCAGCGATCATCGCAGCCTGCTACATCGCCGGTGGCGTGGAGCTGTACCGCTACCGGCAGGCCAGCAAGGGCCTGCGCGCCGCACTGGCTGACCTTTCGCTGGCCAAGGAAAGCCTGGCACCGTGGCTGGAGCGTGTGCCGCTGGGCCTGCGCAATGCCGTGCGCCTGCGCGTGGAAGGCGAACGCACCGCCCTGCCCTCGCCGGTGCTGACGCCCTATCTGGTAGGCCTGCTGGTGCTGCTGGGCATGCTCGGCACGCTGCTGGGCATGATGGACACCCTGCGCGGCACCGGCCTGGCGCTGCAGAGCGCCACCGACATGGCGGCCATCCGCGGCTCGCTGGCCTCGCCGGTGCAGGGGCTGGCGGTGGCCTTCGGCACGTCCATCGCCGGCGTGGCCAGCTCGGCCATGCTGGGCCTGCTGTCGGCACTGCTGCGCCGTGACCGCCTGCAGGTGGTGCAGCAGCTGGACCGCGCCATCGCCACTGACCTGCATCCGTATTCGCAAGCCTGGCAACGTGCCGAGTCGCTGCGCCTGCTGCAGTCGCAGTCTGCGGCGCTGCCTACGCTGATCGATCGCCTGCAGGCGATGACCAGCACCTTCGAACTGCACAGCGCGGCCGCCAATGAGCGCCTGCTGGCCGGTCAGGCCGAGTTCCTGACGCAGAGCCAGGCGTTGCAGGAACGCCTGGCCACCTCGCTGCAGCAGTCGCTGCGCGAGGGGGCCGAAGCCAGTGCTGCGGCCATTGGTGGCGCGCTGCAACCGATGGCCGAAACCACCTTGGCCGGTCTGGCCAGCCACGGCCAGGCGCTGCATTCGCGTGTCGAACAGGCCGTGCAGCAGCAGTTGAATGGTCTGGCCGAGGGCTTCGAGCGCAGCCGCGTGGCGACCGAAGCGAGCTGGGCCAAGGTAGTGGCCGAGCAGACCGGCGCGCAGCAGGCGCTGGTTGCCGAACTGCGCCAGCATCTGCAGTCCTTCAGCGAAGGCCAGAGCACGCAGGGTGAAGCCCTGGTGGCACGCATCGGCGAGCGCCTGCAGGCCGATGCCAGCAGCAACGCCGAGGCCTGGCGCGCTGCTGCCGAACAGCAGCAGGCATTGAACAGTGAACTGGTCGAGCGCCAGCAGCAGGCGCTGCAGCATGCCAGCAGCCACCTGGATGACCGTGCGCAGGCGCTGCTGCAGGCACTGGATGAGCGCCACGCCGCCGGCCAGTCGCTGCTGCAGGAACACGAACAACAGCGCCTGCAGGATTGGCACGCCGCACAGGCCGCCACCGCCACGGCGCATGCCGAACTGCAGGCGGGCCTGGATGCACGCGAACAGCAGCGCCAGCTGCGTTGGGACGCGGTAAGTACCGAGCTGCAGCAGGCGCACGCGGCGTTGCAGGCCCAGCTGCTGGCAGGCGACGAGCAGCGCCTGCAGCGCTGGAGCGATGCTTTGCAGAGCGTTTCGGCCGATCTGGCCGAGCGCCTGCAGGCCGATGGCCAGCGCCTTGCCGAACAGCAGCAGCAGGTCTGCGACACGTTGGCACAGACCGCGCAGCAGATCGGCGAGAACGGCCGTGCCCAGGCCAGCGCCACGCTGGCCGAAGTGTCCACCCTGCTGCAGACTGCGGCCGCAGCACCGAAGGCCGCCGCCGAGGTCATCAACGAACTGCGCAGCACCCTGTCCGAAAGCCTGGTGCGCGACAACAAGATGCTGGAAGAACGCGGCCACCTGCTGGCCACCGTGCAGACCCTGCTGGACGCGATCAACCACGCCTCGCACGAGCAGCGCACCGCTGTGGATGCACTGGTCGGAGGCTCGGCCGAACTGCTGGAACGCGTCGGTAACCGTTTCAGCGACCATATCGCGGCCGAGACCGGCAAGCTCGATGGCATCGCCACGTTGCTCAATGGCAGTGCCGGTGAAGTGGGCCAGCTGGCCGGCACCTTCGGCGCTGCCGTCGAGCAGTTCGGCACCGCTTCGGCAGAGCTCTCCGGGCGCCTGGAGCAGATTGGCGGTGCGCTGGATGCCTCGCTGGCGCGCAGCGATGAGCAGCTGGCGTACTACGTGGCACAGGCGCGCGAGGTGGTCGACCTCAGCCTGCTGTCGCAGAAGCAGGTGATGGAAGAACTGCAGCAGCTGGCCGCGCGCCGCGGCAAGGCCGGCAGCGCATGAGCGACGAGCTGGAGGTCGACGGCGGCTCACACGCCCCGATCTGGGCGGCATTCGGCGATCTGATGTCGGTGCTGCTGGGCGCGTTCGTGTTGATCCTGGTCGGCGTGGTCGCCGTGCAGCTGGAGTTGTCGCAGCGCCTGGACCAGGAGGTCAAGCAGCGCCAGGCCGAAGCCAAGCGCCTGCAGACGCTGGAGCAGGCGCTGGCCGGCCCGCTTGCCGCCGGCCGGGTGACGCTGGTGAATGGCCGCATCGGCATCAGCGGCAGCGTGCTGTTCGCGCTGAACTCGGACCAGCTGCAGCCGGAAGGCCAGGAACTGCTGCGCAGCCTGGCCGCGCCGCTGGCGGCCTATCTCGGCACGCGCGAAGAGATCCTGATGGTCAGCGGTTTCACCGATGACGCACCGGTGCGGGAAGGCAACCGCCGTTTTGCCGACAACTGGGAGCTGTCCGCGCAGCGCTCGCTGACGGTGACCCGTACCCTGATCGCCGACGGCGTACCGGCCGATGCGGTGTTCGCCGCCGCGTTCGGCAGCGAGCAGCCGGTCAGCTCCAATGCCAACGAAGATGGCCGCGCGCGCAACCGCCGTGTGGAGATCGCGCCGATTCCCACGCCCAAGGCTGCTGCGCCGGGCGAGAAGAACGGCAATGGCAGCTGAGTCCTCGCCTTTGGAGGGATTGCGTGCCCTGGTGCGCGACCTCGACACCGGGTCGCGATCGCTGCTGCACTACCCGCAGGTGCCGATGCTGGACGACGTGCGCCGCGAGTGGTCCGAGCTGCGCAGCGAACTGCAGGTGCGCCGCTCGCTGCGCACCGAAGCCCCGGCGGATGGTGGCCCGCTGAACTCGGCGGTGCTGGTGCAGCGCATGCTGGACACGATGCAGGCGACCAGCCCCGGGTATCTGCGCCACTTCATCGACTATGTCGATACGCTGTCGTGGCTGCAGGCGTTGCAGGATGGTGCCGCCAGCGCTGCGGATGCCGCAAAGCCGAAACGCACGCGCAAGCCGCGCAACGCGGGTTGACGGATAGCGGTAGTGCCGGCCGCTGGCCGGCAGCCTCATGAACCCTCCGCAGCATCCCGCAGTTGCCGGCCAGCGGCCGGCACTACCCACCCGTATGTCCGCAGATGAAGCTGCGGGCATTGCAGGATGCGACGCTAAAGCGCACACGCAGCAACGCGGGTTGACCGATACCGGTAGTGCCGGCCGCTGGCCGGCAGCCTCATGAACCCTCCGCAGCATCCTGCAGCTGCCGGCCAGCGGCCGGCACTACCCGCGCGTGATGTCCGCAGATGACCATGTCACCAGACAGTCATCTGTCTAGCGCACCATTTTCACGTTGATCGCGCGGCGCCCAAGGCGCCCGTGATCGCATCGCGTGTTTCCCCTTTCATCTGCCTGAGCTCCGCTTCCATGCGGCGGCTCGCGCTTGCCTGAGTGCCTGTTCCATGACCAAGACCCTGTTGGCTGCTGCGTTGTCCCTGGCCCTTGCACCGACCGCGTGGGCGCAGCAGGCGCCGTCCGCCACTGAACTCGATGCGGTTTCAGTCATCGGCAGTGGCGAGGCGCGCCAGGTGCAGCGCATCACCCGCGAGAACCTGGACATCCTGCCGCCGGGTACCAGCCTGCAGAAGACGCTCAACCTGCTGCCCGGCGTCAACGCGCAGTCGGCCGACGCGCTGGGCACCAACGAACAGTCGATGACCCTGAGCCTGCGCGGTTTCAACTCCACCCGCCTGGGCTACACGCTGGACGGCGTGCCGCTGGGCGATGGTGCGTACAACAACTACAACGGCCTGACCATCAACCGTGCGCTGATCAGCGAGAACATGGCGGGCGCCGAACTGGCGGTGGGCATCGGCAGCCTCGGCACGCCGTCCACCAGCAACCTCGGCGGCACCATTTCCTATACCTCCGACCGCCCGGCGCAGGAATTGGGCGGCCGCGTGGTGCAGACCTTCGGCAGCGATGCCAACCGTCGCACCTTCGTGCGCGTGGACAGCGGCGAGTACAACGGATTCTCCGGCTACGTATCGGGCATGAACGCGGTCTCGGACCTGTGGAACGACCAGACCGCGTACAACAAATCCACTACCAAGCAGTTCAACGCGAAGCGCGTGTGGAACTTCGGCAGCGGCCAGATCACAGGCTTCGTCGACACCTCGCGGACCAGCCAGGCAGACTACTTCTACCTGTCCAAGGACGAGATGTCCCGCGGCCTGGGCTGGGACTGGGGCGGCTACGCACCGGACTGGAACAAGGCCGTGGCCAAGGCCTACTGCAACACCGCCAGCCTCAACGCGAAGAAGTGCGACAACAGCGGTCCGGACAAGGACGCCGACGGCGCATTCACCGCCGGGCAGATCCTGCGCGATGACAACCTGTACTACCTGGCCGGTGATTTCTTCCTGGCAGATGGCTTCAGCTTGCGGGCACTGGCCTACCACCACGATGACCGCGGCGAAGGCCACAACTGGAACAGCGGTGCGTGGTCCAACAAAGGCACCGCGCAGGAAATCCCGATCATCTTCCGCAACACCATCTACACCATCGACCGCGATGGCGGCACGCTGTCCTTCGATTGGGAGCTGGGCGCACACCGCCTCGAAGGTGGCCTCTGGTACGAACGCAACACCAGCAGCGCCCAACGCTACCAGACGGCGGTGGACGGTCCACGCGACCTCAGCGGCATGAACACCCTGCCCTCGGATGTGGGCGTGTTCGCCCAGCGTACGCGCTGGAAGACCCACCAGTTCTTCCTGAAGGACACCTGGCGCCTGCTCGATGACCGCCTGACCCTGGAGTTCGGCGCCAAGAGCCCGCACGCCACCTCCGATGCGCAGGCGCTGCCGGGCGATGCGAAGACACCGATCCTGCCGAGCTCGAACAACCAGTTCGCCACCGGTTCGCTGAAGGCCAGCAGGAATTTTCTGCCCAGCGCGGGTGCCAACTTCCGCCTCAGCGAGCATCACGAAATGTTCGCCAGCTACGCCGAGAACATCGCCATGTTCCAGGGCGGCTTCAAACTTGGCCCACAGGCGGTCAGCCAGGCCACCTGGAACGCGCAGGGCAACCTGAAGCCGGAAGAATCACGCTCGCTGGAGGCGGGCTATCGCTTCGTCACCGATACGTTGCAGGCATCGGTCGCTGCCTACAGCGTGCGCTTTGACAATCGCCTGCTGCAGTACAACCCCTGCGATTCGCGGCAGCCGGTCGGCCCCACCTGCGGCAACCGTTTCTACAATGTCGGCGGCGTCGACAGCCGCGGTGCTGAACTGACCGTGCTGTGGACACCGAACGAGCACTTCAGCTGGTACACCTCGGCGTCGCTGAACCGCTCGACATATGCCTCCAACTACACCCAGGCCGGCGTCGAGCAGCAGATCAAGGGCAAGATCCAGACCGACACGCCCAAGCAGCTGCTGGCCACCGAAATCACCTGGCGCGACAACGGCTGGTTCGCCAGCCTGCGCGGCAAGTACACCGGCGAACGCTTCTACACCTATACCAACGACCAGGGCTTTGGTGGCTTCACCGTGTTCGACCTGGCCGGTGGCTACGATTTCGGTCAGGTTGGCTTCGCCAAGGGCATGCGCCTGTCGCTGAACGTGACCAACGTGGGTGACAAGCGCTACGCCAGCAACCTGGACTCGAGCGTGTTCGCACCCAGCGACCCGGCCGGCAAGCTGTATGTGTTCCATGCGTCGGCACCGCGCCAGGTGTTCGGTACCATCGACATCCGTTTCTGATCGCCGGCCGAGGAGTCCATTGATGTCCGTTACTGCCCTGCTGTTGGCCGCGCTCTCGGTCAGCGGCTACAACGCACCGCATGAAGCCCGCGGCATGCCACCACGCGCGGTGGACGTGGCCAGCTTCACTTACGTGGACAAGGGATTGGTCGCCGCCGGACGATTGCCGGCCGGCACCGTGGACTTCCTCGGCGATACGCTGGGCTCGTTCTCGTCGTTGGCGGTACAGCCGGGCACGTGGCGGCGTACCGCGCGTGGCTATGAAGGGGTGCTGTGGACCCTGCCCGACCGCGGTCGCAACGATCCGGAAGCCGGCCTGTTCTACGACTACGCCGGTCGCCTGGAGCGCATGCAGCTGCGCATCGACTGGCCGGCGGACAAGCCAGAGAGCTTCGGCACGCTGACGATGAAGCCGGAAAAGGGGTTGGTGCTGAAGGACTACAACGGCCAGCCATTCACCGGTGCCGACCCCGGTGATCACACCATCATCCAGCGTGGCGTGGTGCTGCCCTCACCCGCCGTGGGCGCGGGGGCCGGCAAGGTCGCACTTGATGCCGAATCGCTGCAGTTCACTGCGGACGGCCACTTCTACATCGGCGACGAGTACACCGCCAACGTCTATTACTTCAACGCACAGGGCCAGCTGCAGGGCGTGATCGTGCCGCCGCAGGCGATCCAGCCACAACGTGATGGCAAGCCTGCCTTTGGATCATTGGCCCCGCCGCAGACCGGGCGCCGCAACAACCAGGGCGTGGAAGGCATGGGCCTGTCGCCCGACGGCACACGGCTGTTCGTTGCCCTGCAGAGCGCGCTGATGCAGGACAGCGCGGCGGGCAATGCCGCCGGCCGCATCAACACCCGCGTGCTGGTCTACGACGTGTCTGCCAACCCGACGCCGACGCAACCGGTGGGCCACCATGTGATGATCCTGCCCGCCTACGCCCACGACGGCAAAGGCAAGCTCGACCGTACCGCTGCACAGAGCGAGCTGCGTGCGCTGGACAACGAGCGTTTCCTGATGCTGGCGCGCGATGGCAATGGACTGGGCAAGGAGGGCAACGACCCGATCGTCTATAAATCGGTGCTGCTGGTGAACGTGGGGCAGGCCTCCAATCTGGTGGACACGGCCTATGAGACCGGCACGGCATCGGTGCTGGCCGATCCCGCTGACGCCATGTTGAAGACCGGCATCGTGCCCGCCAACGTCAAAGAGGTCCTGAACCTGCTCGACCGGCCGCAGCTGGCCCGGGCCGGGCTGGACCTGGACACAGGGCGTGGCCCTCACCCGGGATTGCTGTCGGAGAAATGGGAGGCGATGGACGTGTTGCCGGCGCTTGATCCAGAGCACCCGAACGACGTACTGCTGCTGATCGGCAACGACAACGACTTCACCGCCCGCAACTGCCGCATGCAGGGCGAGCACTGCGACAGTGCGTACGACAACGACAACCGGGTGCTGGTGTATCGGCTCACCCTGCCGTAGTGCCGGCCGCTGGCCGGCAACCTCACAAACCCCGACCGGTGGTAGTGCCGGCCGCTGGCCGGCAGCTTCATGAATCTCCGGAAACACCGCCTGGTTGCCGGCCAGCGGCCGGCACTACCCGACAGGAAAATCCCGCGCGCCTGCCCCATGGTAGTGCCGGCCGCTGGCCGGCAGCCTCATGAATCTCCGGAAACACCGCCTGGTTGCCGGCCAGCGGCCGGCACTACCAGATCGACCACGCATAGGGATACTGGCCAATCTCCCTGGCCAGGCCCGCTCGAATGGGATTTCCCAGGATATACAGAGCCTGGCGATGCAACGATTCCTCTGCCCTGACCGCATGATCGAAGTACCCGGACTGCCAGACCACGCCGCGGCGACCGACCAGCCGATTCAAGGCCAACGCGCTGGATGATTTGAACCGACGGGCGATACCCGACAGCTCCGACGCACGTAGTTGCAACATCCAATGCACATGATCCGGCATCACCACCCATGCCAGTGACTGGACCAGGCCTTGTCGCTCCAGTTCCTCAAACTGGCTGGAGACGCAGCCTGCGGTAGCGCCGCATTCAAAGCGTCGGCGGCGCTGGCATGTTGTCGTGGTCAGCACATATACCTGACCGATGATGGAGCGCCGCCCGTGGCGCAGGAGATCGCTGCTCATGGCCCATCGTGGATCAGGCAGACCTCGCTGGCTGTCGGGGAACAGCGCGAGATTCCATGAGGATGTTGCTGACAGTCTGCTGGGGTTGCCGGCCAGCGGCCGGCACTACCCAATGCAAAAGCCCGTCACGTCCGCCCCGTGGTAGTGCCGGCCGCTGGCCGGCAACCCACGCCAACGCACAAGCCCATCGCGCCTGCCCCGTGGTAGTGCCGGCCGCTGGCCGGCAACCCATGAACCCCGCCCGGCGGCGCCTGGCCCCGTCACCCGCGCAGCGTGGCGCCACCATCCACGTACAGGTCACTCATCGCCACGTGCCCGGCCTGCTCGGACAGCAGGAACATCACCGCCTGCGCGATGTCCTCCGGCGTGGCCAGCTTGCGCAAGGGGATGCCCGCCTTGTAGGTGGCCGGATTGCCGGCGATCACCCGTGCCGCGCCCTGCTCGTCTTCCCACATGCCGGTCTGCATCGCGGTCAGCGTGGAGCCCGGCGCAACGATGTTGCAGCGGATGCCCAACGGTGCAAGCTCCAGGCCCAGGCAGCGGGTGAACATCGTCGCCGCCGCCTTCGAGGCGGCATAGGCGGCCATGCCATGCCGTGGCACGCCCGCCGCGTTGGAACTGACGGTCACGATGGCGCCTTGCCGGCGCGGCGACATCACCCGTGCCAGTGCGCGGCCCACATGGAACACACCATCGGCATTGACCGCGAACACCCTGCGCCAATCCGCGTCACGGGTGTCCACGACCTCGCCGACATGCAGCACGCCCGCCACGCTGGCCGCCAACATGATCGGTCCCACCGTGGCTTCCACCTGGTTTACCAGCGCGTCCACGGCCGCGCCGTCGGTGACGTCCAGTGCGAAAGCCTGCACGCGGCCATCGTCGGTTGCCAGCGCAGGTCGCTCGCGATCGGTTGCCACGACCCGGCACCCTGCGTCCAGCAGTTGCCCCACCAGCGCCGCACCGATACCGCCGGCTGCGCCGGTCACCAGCGCCACATTTCCTTCAAAACCCGTCAGCTGCATGTTGCGCTCTCCTGTTGCCTGTCCCACTGCTGCAGCCGCGCCGACAACCACGGTGCCAGCTGCGCCACCGCATCACGCCCGGTCAGTTCGGCGTGCAGGAACGGCAGCTCGATGGCATCCACCTGCAGCGCATGTGCCCTCCAAAGCGCGGACTGCAACTGCGGCCGTGCCTGATGATCGCGTCCGGCCCGCACATGCGCCAGCGTTCCGACGAAGGGTCGGTGCTGGTGTTCGCGGATCAGTCGATTGGTTCCGGTCACCGCCCGTACCACGCCGTCGAGCACCACCTCGGGCAGGCTGCCAAGCGCGCTGCCGCCGCGCCGCAGGAAGGCGAGGATGCGCTCGCGATCGTCCAGTTCCGGATGCGCGTCCGGGTCATGCCCGGCGATGGCCAACAGCGCCCGCAGCGCCGCGATCGGGTCGGGCTCCGGTTCGGCACGCCAGCATTCGCTGGGATAGGCATCGAGCAGCACCAGTTCGCCGACCTCGCGGCCGATGTCGTGCAGGCGCACGGCCATCGCCTGCGCGAGGATGCCCCCCACCGACCAGCCGAGCAGATGGATCGGCCCCTGTGGCTGCAGCGTGATCACCCGCTGCACATAGTCATTGGCCATGGCCTCGATGCTGCCTGGCAGCGGTTGCGTGGGGTCGAGCGCGGGTGACTGAAGCCCGTACACCGCGCGCGTTGGCTGCAGCGCCCGGGCCAGCGCGCGATAGTTCCAGGCAATGCCGCCTGCCGGGTGCAGCACGAACAGGGGGGCTGCGGTTGCCTCGTCGGATGCAGACAGCGCAATCACCGGCCCCAGCGCGTGATCGGCGCGTGCGGGCGGCTCGGCAATGCGTGCCGCCAGCGCGGCTACGGTCGGTTGCGCGAACAGCGCGCCCAGCCCCAGCTCACAACGCCAGCGCTGCTCGATGGCCAGCAGCAGGTGCACGGCCGACAGGGAGTCGCCTCCGATGCTGAAGAAATCCACATCAACCGCCACCGGCAGTTCACGCCCCAGCGCCTGTGCGAACAGCCCGGCCAGTTCCTGCTCCAGCGGCGTACGCGGCGCCTGCCCCGCAACGTCCTGCTGCGGCGGTTTCGGCAGCGCAGACCGGTCCAGTTTGCCATTGGCGGTCACCGGCCACTGATCCACGCCCACGAACGCAGACGGCACCATGTAGTCCGGCACCCGCGTCAGCAGATGGCTGCGCAGCGCCGCTGCATCGAACAGCGCCGTCGGCACATAGGCGACCAGCCGCGCCTCACCGGGAAGATCATCGCGAAACAGCACTTCCACCCGGTCCATGCCAGACAGCTCGCGCAACGCTGCTTCAATCTCGCCAAGTTCGATGCGCAGGCCGCGCAGCTTTACCTGATGGTCGCTGCGTCCCAGGTACTCGACAGCACCGTCGTCCCGCCAGCGTGCCACGTCGCCGGTGCGGTAGATGCGCTCACCCGGCAGGAACGGATCCGCCAGGAAGCGCTCGGCAGTCAGGTCGTCGCGGCCGAGATAGCCGCGCGCCAACTGCACACCGCCGAGGTACAGGTCACCGGCCGCGCCCACCGGCATGGGCTGCATCCGTGCGTCCAGCACATACAGGCGGGTGTTCCAGACCGGGAAACCGATCGGCACCGGGCGCGAGCGGTCATCGGCCGAGGCTGGCCACCAGCTCACATCCACTGCCGCTTCGGTCGGACCGTAGAGGTTGTGCAGTTCGGATTGCATTCTCGCGTGGAAGCGGTCACGCAGTGCGGCATCCAGCGCCTCGCCACTGGTGAACACGCGCCGCAGCCGCAGGTCCTGTGAGGCCGGTGCCGCCAGGAACGCATCCAGCATCGACGGTACGAAATGTGCGGTGGTGACGCCATGCACGCGGATCAACCGCGCCAGCTCGGTCGGATCGCGGTGTGCGTCCGGCCCCGCCAACACCAGCGTCGCGCCGCACAGCAGTGGCAGGAAGAGTTCCCAGACCGATACGTCGAACGTTGCCGGGGTCTTCTGCAGAATCCGGTCGTCGGCACCAATGCCATAGTGCTCGCGCATCCACAGCAGGCGATTGACGATGGCGCGGTGTTCGATCACCACGCCCTTGGGTTCGCCGGTCGAACCGGAGGTATAGATCACATAGGCCGCATCGTCGCCCGTCGGGCCCGGCCAGGGTGCGGCAAAGCTCAGGTCGGTCCACTGCTCCGGCGGCAGCACCGGCACATCTGAAAGACGGGATTGCACGCTGGCCTCTGCCAATACGCAGACCGGCTGCGCCGACGCCAGGATCCGCGCCAGGCGCTCCGCTGGATGGGCAAGGTCCAGTGGCAGGTACGCGCCGCCTGCACGCAGCACCGCCAGCAACGAAACCACCAGTTCCAGCGAACGCGGCAGCGCTACGGCAACGACCGTGCCCGGGCCCACGCCCAGCGAGCGCAGCTGCGCGGCCAGGGCGAAGCTGCGCGCCTCCAGCGCAGCATGGTCCAGCGTCGTATCGCCGAACACCAGCGCCGCTGCCGACGGATCACGGTCCATGCCCTGCTGCAACAGTTCGACCAGGGTGGTGTCAGGCAGCGCATGCGTGGTGGCATTGAAGCCATGCACGACCTGCTTCGATTCTTCCGGCGTGGCCAGTGGCACCGTCGCGATGTCTTCGGCCAGCAGCGCGGCCGAAACGAAATGCAGCAGCCGCCGGGCATGCGCCTTCATGTCATCCAGGCCATAAAGGGCCGGGTTTGCTTCAATCTCCAGATCCAGCAGGGTCTGTCCATCGCCACGGAAGCCCAGTGTCAGGTCGTCAACCGGGCCGGTGCTCAGCACTTCCAGTGAGGCCTGCACACCCGGCAACGCCAGCGGCTTGTAGAACGGCTGTACGTTGATCAACGGCCCATGCAGACGGTGCTGTGCACCGACCAGGCCGAGGTCACGACGCAGCTGTTCGCCACGGTAGCGCCCATGCTTGCGGCTCTGGCTGAGCTGGCGCCCGATGCGCCGGCAGAATTCCTCGACGCCGCCCTCGCCGCCCGCTACCCGCAGCGGCAGCACGTTCATCACCATCGCCGGCACCCGCGCCGCCGCGTTGCCAAGCCGCGCCATGTACGGCACCCCGAGCACGACTTCCTCGGACGCGCTCATGCGACGCACATACTCGGCGGCCAGCGCGGCAAGCACATCCGGCCACGGCTGCAGCCACGATGCCGAGACCTGCAGCAGGCGCTCGCGCAATGCGGGGTCCACCGGCTGCACCCAGCGCAGTGCATCGTCACTGGCCGCGGCGGTGCCGGCCAGGCCGGTGGAGGCCGGGGCGCCCTGCAGCGCCTGCAACCACCACTGCCGGTCGACGTCGCGGCGCGCATCACTGCGGTAGCTGGCATCATCGGCCAGCACGCCCGCCACCCCTGGCAGCGCACTACCGGTGCGGCCCGCATACAGGGCGCAGACGCGGTCAGTGAACAGCGCCATGCCATAGCCATCGGTGGCCAGGTGATGCACGCGCAGGTACCAGGCCCAGCGCTGGCCACCCAGGTCGAACAGCACCTGCTGGCTCAGCCGGTCGCGGGTCGGGTCGACCGCGCTGCAGCGGTCAGCCAGCATCGCCGCGCGCGCCATCTGCTGCGGATCATCGGCCGCGGCGACATCGCGCAGCTGCAGCAATGGCACCCGCGCGGGCTCGTGCCACTGCACGGGCTGGCCGTCCTCGGCCTCGGCGAAACGCAACGCCAGCGCCTCGGCCTCGACGGCGGCCTGGTTGGCGGCAGCGGTGAACGCCGGCACATCCAGCGAACCCTCGATCCACACCGCGTGCGCGGTATTGAATGCAGGATTCTGCGGTGCCAGCCGCTGGGCAAACCACAGCCCTGCCTGCGCCTCGGTCAGCGGCAGCGGCGATCCGCTCATGCCGTCTGCGCAGCCTGCAGCTGCTGCACCACCGCCCACCACTGGCGCAGCGTGGTGTGCTCAGCCAGCTGCGCGAACTCCAGTGGCAGCCCGGTGTTGCCCCAGGCCAGCACCAGCCCCAGCATGCGCATCGAATCCAGATCCAGATCGATCAGGTTGTCATCATCGCCGATGTCCGCCGCGTGGCAGTCCAGCACGCGGGCGACGTCGGCGCGCATGCGCTCCAGGGTCAGGGCTTCGGTCGTCGCGTTCATCACATTGCCTCCAGCAGCTGGTCGGTGGTCATCGGTACGCCGCACGTGCGGGCGATCCAGTGCAGCGCCTGGTCATGGTCGGCACGCGAGAAATCGGCCACGGCATCGGCAGCGATGAACGTCTCGATGTCACGCTGGAACGCCTCCACCGCCGTCGCGGTGCATCCGATATGCGCATAGACGCCGGTGATCAGCAGCTGGTCGCGGCCGCGCACGCGCATCAGCGTTTCCAGATTGCTGCGCTGGAACGCGCTGTAGCGGTGCTTGACCAGCACATGCTCGCCCGGCTGCGGCGCGAGTGCGTCGATGATCGGCTCGTGGTCGGCACGCCGGCCCATGCCCGGGCCCCACAGGTCTGCCTGCAGGCCGCGGTCGCGGCGGTCCTGGTCGCCGTGCTGGGCGGTGTAGAACACCGGAATGCCGTGCGTACGGCAATGTCCCAGCAGGCGCGCGATGTTGTCCACCGCCGGCTGCAGCGGCGCGTTGCCGGCGTCGAATGCGGCGAGGAAATAGCGCTGCATGTCGTGTACCAGCAAGGCAACACGATCACGCTGGGGGCGCCAGGCGCCTCGCGCCTGCGGCAGTTCCGCAGCGGTCGGCAGGGAATACGGGGTAATGCGGGGCAGCGCCATCAGCGCGTTCCTCCTGTCTGTTGCAGATGACGCGCGCGCAGCTGCGCGCGCAGTTCGCGGCGGCTGATCTTGCCAACCGCCGTGGTGTCGAAACTGTCCACGAAAACAATCTGATCGGGCACCTTGAACGCGGCCAGGCCACGCCCGCGCATCCACGCCTTCAGCGCCGGCGCCTTGATGGCCTCGCCCTGCTGGATCACGAAGGCACAGCTGCGCTCGCCCAGGTAGTCGTCAGGAATGGAGACCACGGCGGCGTCGAATACGCCGGGATGGGCCAGCAGATGGTCTTCGATCTCCTCGGCGGAGATCTTCTCGCCCGCCCGGTTGATGTGGTCGCCGGCACGGCCCTGCACCACCAGATAGCCGCCGGGCAGCTGCTGCACGCGGTCGCCGGTGCGGTAGAAGCCGTCGTCGGTGAACGAGCGCGCGTTGGCCGCCGCGTCATTGTGGTAACTGAGGATGGTGTACGGACCGCGCGTGAGCAGATGACCGACCTCGCCTTCGGCAACGGGCTGGTCGTGGTCGTCGACCACGCGCACTTCATCATCCTCGCTGATCGGCCTGCCCTGGCAGGCGACGACCAGGTCCTGCGGGTCATCCAGCCGGGTGTAGTTGACCAGGCCTTCGGCCATGCCGAACACCTGCTGCAGCGTACAACCGAGGCCATCGATGACCCGCCGCGCGGCTTCCGGCACCAGCTTCGCTCCCCCGACCTGCAGCACCCGCAGGCTGGACAGATCGTGCCTGCTGGTCGCCGCCGCCTGCGCCCACAGCAGCGCCAGGGGCGGCACCAGACCACAGCAGGTCACCTTCTCGCGCGCGATCAACGGAAATGCCGCATCCGGGCCAGGGCCCGGGCTGAGTACCACGCGGGCGCCGGCGTACAGCGCACCGAAGAAACCCGGCGAACTCATCGGGAAATTGTGTGCTGCCGGCAGCGCAACCAGGTACACGCTGTCGCGGTCGATGCCACAGATTTCGTTGCTGGCGCGGAACGAGTAGATGTAATCGTCGTGCGTGCGCGGAATGAGCTTTGACAGCCCGGTGCTGCCGCCGGAGATCTGCAGGAACGCCACCGACTGCGGATCTGGATCGGCCGGCAGCTGGCTGCGATCGCCCTGCAGCGATTCCAGCGCGACGAACTCCGCCGCATCGCCGTCGATCAGCACGTGGCGTACCGCCGGCACTTCCGCCTGCAGCGCGCGCGCCAGGCCACGATGATCGAAGCCTTCATGGACATCGGTACTGATATAGGCACTGGCCTCGGCCTTGCGCGCAAAGTGGGCCAGCTCGGTGATGCGATGTGCCGGCAGCGCGTACACCGGCACCAGCCCGGCGCGGAACAGGCCACAGACCGTTGCGATGAAACCGGCCGTATTGCCCAGCTGCACCAGCACGCGCTCGCCGGGTTGCAGGCCCAGCGCCAGCAGCCCGGCGCCGATGCGCCCGGCCTCATGCCAGAGCTGCGCATAGCTCAGGCGCACATCGCCAGCCACCACCGCGATGTCATCGGCATGGCGCTCGGCGCGTTCGCGCAGGAAACCCGGGAAGGTTTCGCCACGCCAATGACCTGCGGCCCGATAGCGCGCCACCAGCGCTTCAGGCCATTGCTGTTGCAGCGGCAGGCGCGAATCAACGGTGGACGGCGTCATGCGGATACCTCGATCAGGGACAGCGGGTCCTGCACGCCCAATGCGTTCAGCAGGGCAGCAAACTTGGCGGCGGTTTCGGCCACTTCGGCCTCGGGCTGCGAGTCGGCGACGATGCCGGCGCCGGCATACAGGCGCAGCTGGGTGCCCTGCAGGCGCGCGCAGCGGATCGCCACATACCAGTCGCCGTCCCCCTGCGCATCCAGCCAGCCCACCGCACCGGCATAGAAGCCGCGCGGCACCGGTTCCAGCGCACGGATGCGCTGCAGTGCCTGCAGCCGCGGGGTACCGCAGACGGCCGGGGTGGGATGCAGCTCGGCCAGCAGGGTCGCCGCCGACGTAGCAGCGTCCTTCAGCGTGGCGTGGATGCGCGTACCCAGATGCCACATGCTGGCGGTGGCGTGCAGCACCGGGCGTGGCTGCGCTTCGATATGGCTGCACCAGGGCGAGAGGCCATCGACAATGGCGTCGACAACATGCCGATGTTCGTCATGATCCTTCGCCGATGCCAGCAACGCCTGCGCGGCGCGCTCGTCCGCAACCGGATCGGCACTGCGCCTGGCCGAACCGGCCAGCGGATGCGACAGCACCTGCGCACCGCGTTTGCGCAGCAGCAGTTCCGGTGTCGCCCCCACCAGCCATGCCGGCGCCTGGCCAACGTCCACCGGCAGCGGCACGGCGTAGGTCGCCACCGAAGGATCGGTGCCGAGGCGGGCCAGCAGCATTTCCGGTGACAGCGCCTGCTGCGTGTGCGCCAACAGGCTGCGCGCCAGTACCACCTTGTGCAGCTCCGGGTCCGGCGCGCGCATCGCGCTGACCGCGTCGGCCACGGCCGCTGCATACGCCTGCGCCGAGGGCTCGGCAGTCAGCGCTCCGGACAGCGCCGGCGCCGCCTGCGACTGCACGGGCAACGCCGGCAGCAGGCGCTCGGGTTGATACAACGCATCATCGGCGCGCGGCTCGAACGGCACCGCGCCGACCAGCAGGCCCGGCCCACCGCGCTGCTGCGCGAAGAACGTCGCCACGCGCTCGGCCAGCGTGGCCAGCACACCGGTCGGCAAGGGTGCGCGGCAGCCGCGCGCGTGCATCTGCTGATCGGCCTGCCGCAGCAGGAACAGCGACGCTTCGGCGGTGGGCTCGGGCAGCAACGACGCAGCCTCCGGCCACGCGCCCTGCATCAGGGAATCGTTCATGGGGTCTCCTTCATCCGATACGCTGCTGCCAGCACGCACAGCACCAGCAGCAGCACGCCGACCAGCAGGTAAGGCAGGCTGGCGCCGCCGCGATACAACAGAGTGCCGAGCATCGGCCCGGCCACCATGCCCAGCCCCTGCGCCGCCGCGACGGTGCCGGCCGCCGCCCCCTGTTCGTGCGCCTGCACCGCGTCGGCGGCCAACGCCTGGAACGAGGGGAACACGAAGCCCATGCCGAACGCTGCAAGCGCGTAGGCCGCCGGCAACTGCCAGGTCTGCTGCACCGCCGCCACCGACGCAAAGCCGATGCCTGCGATCAGTGCGCCGAGGATGATCCAGCGCCGGGGATGCACGTCCAGTTTCATCACCAGCCCCTGCGCGAGGATCAGGCCCACGCCGACTGCAGTCAGTGCGATGCCGGCCATGCGTGCACCTTCGGCTGCATCCAGGCCGAAGCGATCGATGGCGAAGAAGCCGACCGTGACCTGGGCGATGGTCACCGACACCATCGCCACGAACGCGGCCATCTGCGGCAGGCGCAGCCGCGGGTCGAGGCGCGACAGCGGTACGCGGTTGCGGCTGTGTGCGGCTGCCACCGGCGGCGTGGCCGGCAGGCGCCAGGCCAGCAGGCCCAGCGCGAGCAGCGGCAACAGCGCAGCCACGTACAGCGCCAGCGGCAGGTTCTTGTAGGCAAGCCATCCGGCAGCAGCCGGACCCAGCACCATCCCCAGCGCGTTGGCGCTGCCAAGACGGGCGAGGAATTTCGTACGTTGGCCGGTGGGTGCCTTGTCGGCGATCAGCGCGGCAGCGGTCGGCGGCACAGCCGCGTAGAACAGGCCGATCAGGCCACGCGCACCGACCAGCACCAGCACCGAGACCAGCACCGGCGGTATTGTCTGCAGCGCGACATCGATGAACACCGCCAGCGCGAGGTAGACCACGGTGTAGGCACTCATCGCCAGCATCAGCACGCGCTTGCGGCCGATGCGGTCGCTGAGCTGGCCCCACGGGCGCGCGGCCAGCATCCACAACACGCCTGCAGCAGTCACCGATAGACCGGCATGCCATTCGGACAGGCCGAGCAGGCGGACCACCGGGCCGATGACGGCGACGAAGGACATCATCGCCATGGTGCCGATCAGGGCAGCCAACACCAGCGCCGGCAAGCCGGGAACCACGGGACGTGCATGCATGGAACACCAACCGTAACCAGGGAGGGAACGCCGGGCGCATCCGCACCCCGCGCGACGTCGCCCTGTCAGGCGGCGACGCCATCCTTAAATGATAACGGCTCGCATTTGCATTTGATACCCATTCGCTTAACGGGCACGCACCTGCGGGTGCATCAATGCCCTGCGCGTACCGACAGCAGGCCGCGACGCTTGAACCACCACTCCAGCGGCAGGGTCACCAGCGGCGGAATCGCAGCCAGCAACGCCAGCCCCGTTGCCCACCATGGCCAGCGCAGGCGCAGCGCCGCAAACAGAGTCACCGCCACGTAGACCAGGAACGCCACGCCATGCAGCGGCCCGAACAGCTTCACCAGCGCGACGTTGGCCTGCGGGCCGTACTTGAGCCACATGCCGGCCAGCAGACCGGCCCAGGTGATGGCCTCGATGAAGGCGACGACGGCGAAAAGGCGCCCGGTCGGGTGCAGCGGGTTACGGTGGGTCACGCAGGGCTCCAGCGCTGGATATCAAATGCGAATGATACGCAGATGCGAACATGCCGGATACCTGCGGCGTGTCCACCAAGGTGGACACCTACCGACGCGTATCGGGCAGGACGTGCTCGCCGATCTCGCCCAGTACGTCGTCCACCGGTCGGCCGTTGTCCACCAGGTTGAACATCACATGCGCCACACCCTGCGCGTGTACGCGTTGCAGGTACGCGCGCAGGCCATCGCGGCCCACCTTCAGGCCCAGCGGCAGCGGCTCCGCCGGCGCAGTTGGATCGGCCTGCAGGTCCAGCAGCATCGACTGCACGAATGGCTTGGGCGCGCCGCCGCTCTGGGCCAGCGCCTGCTGCCACAGACCGATGCGCCCTTCCTGCGCGGTCTCTTCGCGGTGATAGGTTGCCCAGCCTTCGGCCTCGCGTGCGATCCACTGCAGGCTCTGCCGCGCAGTACCGACCACCAGCATCGGAATGCGCCTTGCCGGCGCGGGAAGTACGTCGTATCCATCGGTTGCCTGCAACACCGGCGCGCGCTCGGAGGGTTCGGGGGACAGCGCCGCACGCAGCAGCGACCAGCGCTCGCGGAAGGTGCCCGCCCTGCCCTGTAGGTCCTCGCCGAAGGCCGCGAACTCTTCTGGTCGATCACCCGAGCCAAGCCCCAGCACGAAGCGTCCACCGCTGATCCGGTCCAGCGTCAGCGCCGATTTCGCTACCTGCAGCGGTTGCCGCAACGGCAGCACGATGGCCGCAGTGCCGATCACGATGCGCTCGGTCGCCGCGGCCAGCATGCCCAGCCACAGGAACGGATCATCCAGCGCACTGGCGGTCGCATCCGGCCCCTGCGGCACCATCAGCGGCACATCGCGGGTCCACAGCGCAGCAAAGCCCAGATCGTCGGCCAGCCGCGCGACGCGGCGCGCCTCCAGTAGATCGGCCAGGCCGTGTGCGGCTACCGGCGTCATCAGGCCAAGGCTCAAGCCCTGCTCTGGAAACAGACGTGCATGGGCAGGATTGAAATCAGTCATGTCGCCAGCTTAGCGTGGGGCATTGATGGCGTCCCACAACAGGAAGTACAGCGCATGCCCAGGATCCGTCCCGCCCACGTCGATGACCTACCCGCGATCAGCGCGGTGTGCATGGCGGCCTTCACTGCAGCCGTTGCGCCCATGCTTACCGCCGAGGGCATCGCCACCTTCGGCAACGTGGCCGCAGCCAGCGCCTTCGCCGAGCGCCTGCAGGGTGACAACCACATCCTGGTGGCCGAACAGGAGGGCCGTGTGGTCGGCGTGGTGGAACTGAAGGCGGGCCAGCACCTGGCGATGCTGTTCGTCGCGCCGGAGCTGCAGGGGCAAGGCATCGGTCGTGCCCTGCTGCAGGCGGTGCTGCCGCAGGTACGCGGACCGCAGATGACCGTGCGCGCCTCGCTCAACGCGGTGCCGGCCTACGAACACTATGGGTTCGTGCTGGATGGCGACGTCGGCGAGTACCACGGCCTGATCTACCAGCCGTTGGTGTTGGCGGTGCCCGCTGCGGTGGCTGCGCCCCCTGGTCCGCACTGATACCCAGCCCACATGCCGTGCTGCGCGTGCGACATAAGCAAACTGCATCAGCCAGCACCCCGACCGTTCCTACAATGGCCCACCACCCTGTCCTTCGAGATGCTGCCGATGCGCGTCGCGCTTTCCCTGTTGCTGTTGGCCTCGGCCCTGAGCGCCTGCTCCCCCGCGTCCGCGCCGGTACCGACGGCGAAGGCGGCATCGACCGCCCCGGCCTCCGCCATCGCCTGGCGCCAGGGCGATGTGGATGATGCGTTCAACGAAGCCGCCGAGAGTGGCAAGCCGGTGCTGCTGTACTGGGGCGCGGTATGGTGCCCGCCGTGCAACCAGCTCAAGGCGGGGCTGTTCAAGGATCCGGCCTTCATCGCACTGACCGGCAAATTCGTGCCGGTCTACCTGGACGGCGACGAAGAAGGCGCGCAGGCATGGGGCGAACGCTTCGGCGTGCGCGGCTATCCAACCCTGATCGTGCTCGACCCGCAGCGCAACGAAATCACCCGCGTGGCCGGCGGCAACGACGCGGCCGAACTGACCCGGGCCCTGACCGTCGCCGCCAGCCGCCGCAGCGCTGTCGCCGAAACACTTGCGACCGCGCTGGCGACGCCGGCCACGCTCGGCGCCGAAGACTGGCAGGTACTGGGCGATTACGGCTGGGAGGTGGATGCCAACCGCCTGGCTGGCAAGCGCAGCGCCCAGGACGTGCTGCAGCAGCTGGCCAAGGCCGCACCCGAGCCTGCGCTGCAGCGTCGCTTCGCGCTGCTCGCCTTGGCTACCGCCGAGAAACCGACGGCAGCGCCCACCCAGGTACGCGAACTGTTGCAGGCGGTGCTGGCACAACCGGCGGAGGTACGTCGCAACCGCGAGTTGCTGGGGTATGCCGGCGCCGGGCTGGTCAAGCAGGCCAGCGCCGGTCCGGCCAGCAGCAATGCCCTCGGCCAGCAGTTGCTGGTCGCGCTGGAACGTGCCGACGCCGCGCGTGGTGATCGCGCAGACGATGCCTTGTCACGTGCGTTGACCGAGTTGGCGCTGGCACGCCAGCAGCAGCCTGAAGGCGCGCTGTCGGCAGCACTGGTGCAGCGCGTAAAGCAGCGCGTGGCCGCCGCCGATGCCGCAGCCACCGATGCACACGCGCGCCAGGCCACCATCAGCAGTGCCGTCTACGCGCTGCGTCAGGTCGATGATGATGCAGGCGCCGAGGCCTTGCTGCTGGCAGAGCTGAAGCGCAGCGAGCAGCCTTATTACTACATGCCGGAGCTGGCCGAACTGGCCGAGCAGCGTGGTGATACCGCCGGCGCCCTGGAATGGCTGAAGCGTGCCTACGAAGGCGCGCAGGGCCCTGCCACGCGCGTGCAGTGGGGCGTGCTGTACGTGGAAGGCCTGCTGCGGCTGGCACCGGATGATGCACCGCGTATCGAGCAGGCCTCCGAGGCCTTGATCGCCGAGCTGGACAAGCAGCCGTCCGGCTACCACCAGCGCACGCGCCAGCGCTTCGAACGGCTGGCCGGGCAGCTGCAGGCGTGGAGCGCCAAGCACAAGGGTGCGGACACGCTGGCGCGGCTGCAGCAGCGGATGCAGGCGGCCTGTGGTGAGCAGGTTGATAGCGGCTGCAAGGAATGGTTGAGCTGACGCCAGACGCAGGATTCGACGGATACAGGTAGTGCCGGGGGCGGGGCGGGCGCCCCCCCCCCCCCCCCCCCCCCCCCCCCCCGCCCGCCCCCCCCCCCCCCCCCCCACTACCCCGCTGCTTCTGCTCTCGCCTTTGACGTCGCCTCCGCGCCGGCGCGTGGACCTGTCCTGCATGGGCCCATCCGCCCACGCGACCCCGGGGCAGTCAACGCGCCGACAGCGCCCTCTTTTCAACCACCCCGCTTGACCTCAACCAATGTTTAGGTGCGATAACAGTCTCCCCACGGCCATACCCCTGGCCTTCCCCACGGAGACTGTCTCGATGCCGTACTCGCTTCCCGCCCTCCCCTATGCCTACGACGCCCTCGAGCCGCACTTCGATGCGCGCACGATGGAGATCCATCACAGCAAGCATCACCAGGCCTACGTCAACAACCTCAATGCCGCGCTGGAACAGGCGGGCCTGCCGGCACAACCGGTGGAAACCCTGATCGCCGACCTCGACGCCCTGCCCGAATCGATCCGCGGTGCAGTGCGCAACAACGGCGGCGGCCACGCCAACCACAGCCTGTTCTGGACCGTGCTCAGCGCCAATGGCGGCACCGCCGATGATGAGCTTGCCGCGGCCATCGATCGCGACCTCGGTGGCTACGACGCCTTCAAGGAAACCTTCAGCAAGGCCGCGCAGACCCGTTTCGGCAGCGGCTGGGCGTGGCTCACCGTCGATCACCAGGGCCGCCTGCAGGTCGAGAGCACCGCCAACCAGGACAGCCCGCTGATGGGCGCGGCGGTGGGCGCCTCCGGCAACACCCCGATCCTTGCCCTGGATGTCTGGGAGCACGCCTACTACCTGCATTACCAGAACCGTCGCCCGGACTACATCGGCGCGTTCTTCAACCTCATCAACTGGGCCGAGGTCGGCCGGCGCTACCGCCAGGCCAGGGCAGCATGAACGCGGACTCCGGTGCATACGCCGGGCCGTGGGCGGGGGTGTTCCCCGCTCCGGCACCGGTGCCATCGGTCAGCCTGCCACCGCGTGCGCTGCGGCGGTTGCTCGGCCATTTCCCTACCGGCGTGGCGATCGTCTGCGCCCGCGACGCACAGGGAAAACCGCAGGGGCTGACCATCAACTCGTTCGTGCCGATCTCGTTGCAGCCGCCACTGGTGCTGTGGAACCTCGCCCTGCATGCGCAGAGCCTGTCCACGTTCCAGCGCGCCACCCGCTTTGCGATCAGCGTGCTCGGCGCTGGCCAGGAAGCCCTGGCGCGCCGGTTCGCCGATCCGCAGGTGCGCCATCGATTCACCGATGTGCCCTTGCTGGACGACGGCGAAGATGCGCCACCGCGTATCGCCGGTGCCGTGATCCATCTCACCTGCACCCGCCACGCGCAGTGGCCGGTCGGCGATCACCTGTTGCTGGCCGGGCGCATTGTCGATGTGCAGGAAGCAGGCGGTGCACCACTGATGTTCCATCGCGGCCGCTTCCAGGCGGGACCGGTGGAAACCCTGCTGGAGGTGCGCTGATGGACATCGAAACGCTGGAGAGGATGCTTGCCGCCGGCAAGGACAGCGCACTGCTGCGCTTCGGCCTGGGCAAGAGCTGGCTGGATGCCGGCGACCCGGTGCGCGCAGCCACCCATCTGGGCCGCTGCGTGGTGCTGGACCCGGACTACTCGGCGGCGTGGAAGCTGCTGGGCAAGGCCTGGCTGGCTGGTGGCCAGCCGCAGGCGGCGCGCGAAGCGTGGCAGCGCGGGCTCAGCGTGGCCGGCAGCAAGGGCGACCAGCAGGCCCGCAAGGAAATGCAGGTGTTCCTGCGCAGGCTCGATCGCGATTCACCTGCGCTGTTGGCGAAGGCCGGCTGAAGACTCAGCCGGCGTTGGCCGACGCCGGTGCCGGCATGATGTCCGGCATCGGCAGGCGGCGCGGCTTGCTCGGGAACGCGTGGCGCAGGATCCGCCAGACCACCTGGGTGAACTGCCGCGGCAGCGAGCCGTTGTTGTAGTGCTGGCCGTAGCGCCGGCAGATTTCCTTCACTTCCTTGGCGATGGCCGCATAGCGGTTGGCCGGCAGGTCCGGGTAGAAGTGGTGCTCGATCTGGTGGCTGAGGTTGCCCGACAGCACGTTGATCACGAAACCACCGCTGATGTTGGACGAACCGCGCAGCTGGCGCAGGTACCAGTGGCCACGCGATTCATTGCGCAGGCATTCCTTCGGGAAGGTTTCCGATTCGGCGGTGAAGTGGCCGCAGAAGATGATCACGTAGGTCCAGATGTTGCGCAGGCCGTTGGCCACCATGTTGCCCAGCATCACCGGCAGGAAGAACGGACCGGCCAGCAGCGGGAAGAACACGTAGTCCTTCAGCACCTGGCGGATCATCTTGCGGGCCACCGGACGGGTCTGCAGCCACATCGCACGGCTGCTGATGCGGCCCTTGAACCAGCGCCCCAAGCGCAGGTCCTGCGCCGCCACGCCCCACTGGAACAGCAGCGCGAAGATCGGTGCGATGATCGGCTGCAGCAGGTAGAACGGCTTCCAGCGCTGTTCCGGGAAGATGCGCAGCAGGCCATAGCCGATGTCATCGTCCATGCCACGCACGTTGGTGTAGGTGTGGTGGCGGAAATTATGGGTCTTGCGCCAGTTGTCGGCGGTGGCAACGATGTCCCATTCGTAGGTGTTGCCGTTGAGCTTGGGATCGCCGGTCCAGTCGTACTGGCCGTGCATCACGTTGTGGCCCAGTTCCATGTTTTCCAGGATCTTGGCCAGCGCCAGCAGCAGCGTGCCGGCGATGCAGGCCGGCCACAGCAGCGGCGCCCAGAACAACGGAGAGAACGCGCCCAGGAACAGCAGGCTGCGGCCGAGCACGCCGGACCAGCGCACAGCCGCTGCGACGCGGCGGATGTAACGGGTGTCGGAGGCGCCGAGGCTGCCGATCACACGGTCGCGGATCGCATCGAGTTCCTCACCAAACGTCTGCATCTCGGCAGGGCTCAGGGCACGGTCGGTAGCGCGGGTCATGGCAGCGGAGTCCTCAGAGATCCAGGGTCAGGTCGGTGGTCGGCGCGCTCACGCAGATCCGCACCGGCACGGCCGTTTCGGACTGGGTATCGCCGGTGCGCAGGTGGCGGGTGGTGCCACTGACGCGTTCACAGGTACAGCTGTTGCAGATGCCCATGCGGCAGCCGTGCTTGGGCGCGATGCCCTGCGCCTCCAGGCTCTCCAGCAGCGAGCGGCCACGCGGCACGATCAGCCGCCGGCCGCTGCGGGCCAGGGTCAATGCGACCTCACCCAGGCTGTCGGCATCACTGAGTGCCGCAGGCGGCGTAAAGGCTTCAGCCTGGAAGCCGGCCACCTGCTGCGCCAGCCGCGTGCGCGCAGCGGCAACGAAGCCATCCGGGCCACAGGCCAGCACATGGCGCTGCGCCAGCGGGGTGTCGTCACCGGCAACGGCCAACGTGTGGCTGTCGATGCGCGCGGCCGGCACCTCGCCTTCGCGGGTGGTCAGCAGATGCACGCGCAGGTTCGGGTTCGCTGCGGCCAGCGCCTGCAGCTCATCACGGAACTGGAACGCCGCGGCGCTGCGCTCCCAGTAGAACAGGTCGACCGGCGCCGCCAGCGGGCGCTGGCAGGCGTCGCGCAGCAGGCTGCGCATGGGCGTGATGCCGCTGCCTGCCGCCAGCAGCAGTACCGGCGCTGCGGCGGGCATGTGGAAATCACCGAAGGCCGCATCCAGCCGGAACAGGTCGCCTGGCTTGGCATGCGCTACCAGATGCTGGCTGACCTTGCCGCCTTCCACCGCCTTGACGGTAATGGCCAGCTCACGACGGCCCAGGCGGGTCGGGCTGTAGCTGCGGCGCAATACACGCCCCTCAAGCTCGACGCCCAAGGTGACGTGCTGGCCGGCGCGCATCCCGGCCCAGTGCCGGTTGCAGCGCAGGACCAGGGTGGCGGCGCCCTCGCCCGCCGGCTCGCGCCGTACCAGGCGGGCCATCGGCTCACGCAGGGTCCACAACGGATTCAGCTGGCCCGCCCAGAAGTCGAACAGCGACGGCGACAGCCAGCGGTACGGGGAAAACAGGGAAGGACGGACGACAGCGCTCATGGATGCACTATACGGCCGCACACACAGCTGTGTATACATGTGTATATTGCACCGGATTGGGTATGATTCAGCCTTGCCCCTCCGGAAGTACCATGGCCGCCGCCACCGTTCTGTCTCCGCCTGAAGATGCCAGCAGCCCGGCCCGCCGTACGGTGAGCCGCGAAGATCTGCTGGCCGCCGCGTTGAAACTGATCGGCCCGCATCGCAGCCTCTCCACCCTCAGCCTGCGCGAAGTCGCGCGCGAGGCGGGCATCGCACCCAACAGCTTCTACCGCCAGTTCCGCGACATGGACGAACTGGCCGTCGCCTTGATCGACGTGGCTGGGCGCTCGCTGCGCACCATCATCGGTGAAGCCCGCCAGCGCGCTACGTCCAGCGCCACCAGCGTGGTACGCGTGTCGGTGGAAACCTTCATGGAACAGCTGCGTGCCGACGACAAGCTGCTGCACGTACTGTTACGCGAAGGCGCGGTCGGCTCGGACGATTTCAAGCACGCGGTCGAACGCGAACTGCACTACTTCGAAGAAGAACTGCAGCATGACCTGGTGCGCCTGGCCGCACTGGATGGCGCGGTGCTGTACAAGCCGGAACTGGTGTCGATGGCGATCACCCGGCTGGTGTTTGCGATGGGCGCTTCGGCCATGGACCAGCCCCCTGAGAACGATCCGGAACTGGTCGAACAGATCTCCACGATGATCCGCATGATCATCGTCGGCGCGCGCACTCCCGCCGCCTTCCGCCGCGGCTGACCCCTTCCGGTGCATGACCACCGGCACGCTTGCGCGCGCATTGTGTAATGTTATAACACTTGCGTTCGAGTAAAGGCCACGGTTCACGCACGCGTCGAGACCCTGATATAGCAATTGCTATGTTGATGACCATCTGCTTTCATGTGCGCCAGCCAGGTCGCCCTCGCCGCCCTCCCTCCCCAAGGACGACGCCCTCATGCGCATTGCTGCCTCCCTTCTCCGCCGGCTGCCGCTGGCTGCCGGTATTGCCGCCGCCCTGCCGGTGACCGCATTCGCCGCACCGCCTTCGCCTACCGAGCTGGACCGCGTGCAGGTGAAAGTCAGCACGGCCACCCGCAGCGAACGCCTGCTGTCGGACGTGCCGATCCGCACCGAGGTACTGCGCAAGGAAGACATCGCTTTGCGCGCGGCCACCGACTTCTCCCGCGCGGCCGAGCTGATCAACGGCCTGCGGGTGGAGAGCAACTGCCAGAACTGCAACACCAGCGAAGTGCAGCTGCTGGGCCTTCCCGGTGCCTACAACCAGCTGCTGTTCGATGGCATTCCACTGTTGTCCACGCTGGGCAGTGTGTATGGACTGGAACAGATTCCCGCCGGCTTCGTCGACCGCATCGAAGTGGTCAAGGGCGGTGGTTCGTCGCTGTACGGGCCGGGCGCTGTAGCCGGTGTCATCAATCTGGTTCCGCCGCTGCCGGCACGCAGCGGCGGCCATGTGCAGGCGGGCGTGGATGTTCTGAAGGGCACGCCGCAGAAGAACGCCGACGTGCGCCTGGATCTGGTCGCCAGCGAAGCCGACGCGGGACTGTCGGTGATCGCCCAGCGCAACTGGAACAGCGGCATCGACTACAACGGCGACGGCTATACCGAGATCACCCGCAAGAACCTCAAGGTCGGTGGCCTGCAGGCCTGGTATGCGCCCACTCCGGGCACGCGCCTGCGGTTGGACCTGCAGGTGACCGATGAGAGCCGTCGCGGTGGCAACCGCCTGGACCAGCCCGAACACCTGGCCAACATCGCCGAATCGCTGGACACGAACTACCGCCGCGGCAGCCTGTCATGGGACCAGGAGGTGAGCGGCGACGTCGACTTCCGCTTGGCCTATGCCTTCGCCGACATCGACCGCGACAGCTTCTATGGCGGACTCGGCGACGTGGTCACCGATCCGTCCGCACCCGGCTACGATCCTTCGCAACTGGACCCGAACGTACCGGGCAGCGCCGCATCACGCTCATGGCGCCAGTACGGGCGCACCCACAACCCGCTGCACTACATCGACAGCCAGTTGAACTGGCGGCTGGGTGCACACACGCTGGCGTTCGGCGTTCAGTACAAGCATGAGGGCCTGCGTGACGACAATCGCGATGGTGCCGGCCAGCGCCTGGCCGTGCTCGAGGATGCAACCTTCCACAACCTCGGCGCGTTCGTGCAGGACGAATGGAGCGTACGCGAGGACGTCGACCTGGTGCTGGGCGCGCGCGTGGACAAGAGTTCGGAACTGGACAGCGCCGTGTTCTCACCGCGTATCGCCCTGGCCTGGCAGGCCACGCCACGGCTGAAATGGCGAGCGGGCATCGCCACCGGCTTCCGTGCGCCGGAAATCTTCGTCGAGGATGTCCACGTCGATACCCTCGGCGGCGAGCAGGTGCGCGTGCGCAACACCCGTGGCCTGAAGGAGGAACGTGCGCTGACCACCCTGTTCGGGTTCGACTGGCGCTCCGACCCGGCCGACCCGGTATGGAGCTGGGATGCCACCGCGTCCTACGCACGCATCCGCGATACCTTCGCGCTGGGTGAGATCCAGCGCGGCGATGATGGCCAGCTGACGCAGCTGCGCTACAACGCCTCCGGCTCGAACGTGCTGGGCGTGGAAACCAACCTCGGCTGGCAGCCCTCCCCGCAGTGGCGGCTGACTGCCGGCGCATCGTGGTACCGCTCGCAGTTCCGCGAGCCGCAGCGCATCTTCGACGACACCGCCGACGGCGGCGACACCGTCATCGACAGCCGCGACTATCTGAAAACCCCGCGCTGGACCGGCCTGGCCCAACTCAGCTGGATGCCGGCCGAGCCCTGGGAGACGTTCCTGGCGCTGCGCCACACCGGATCGATGCCGGTGCTCAACAACCGGCTGGGCGAGCTGCATCGCACCCGCGCCTTCCTGGTCACCGACCTCGGCGCGCGCTGGCATCGCCATCTGGGTGCGCAGGCACAGCAGGAAGTGTCGGTGGCGGCGGGGGTCAAGAACGTGTTCGACCAGCGGCAGAAGGATCTGGAAAGCGGCGCGCTGCGCGACAGCGATTACGTGTACGGTCCTCGCTTCGCCCGCTCGTGGTACGTCAACCTGCGCTATGCGTTCTAGCTGGCTGCCCGCGCTGTTGCTGGCACTGGCATGGCCGGCAGTGGCTGCCGACCTGCATGCGCAGGTCTCCGCCTCGCTGATGCGGCCCGAGCCACGTGCCCTGCGCCCGATGCAGTGGTCGCCACCGCCAACGCTGATCGCGCTGTACTTCGGCGCCGACTGGTGCGCGCCCTGCCACGCTTTCGTGCCGACCCTGCGCGGCGTGCGTGACGCGCTGCGCGAGGCCGGCGCCGATACCGAAGTGGTGTATGTCAGCCTGGATGAAAGCGAGGCGGCGTTGCGGCGCTACATGCACCTGCAGCAGATGCCGTGGCCGGTGCTGGACCCGCGTCGTGCGCAGCGCATGCCAGCGCTGCAGGCATTGGCGGGCCCGGCCCCGCCCAACCTGGTGCTGATCGATGCGCAGGGCACGGTGCTGGCCAATGGTTGGCAGGGGCGCCATTACCGCGGGCTGCAACCGGTACTGCAGGAATGGTGGAAGCGGGCATGTGCGCAACAGCAGGCGCACTGCCCCGATGACGGCGTTCAACCCCGGTAGCGCTGGGCCATGCCCGGCGAAACGCGTGAGGCGGCAACGAGCCCGCTGGGCTGACGTGGTGCTCGATGCCCTCGGCATCACGTCGCGCAGTATCCGGGTCCACGCCCAACGCCAGGCGTTCAACCCCGGTAGCGCCGGGCCATGCCCGGCGAAATGCGTGAGGCTGCAACGCGCCCGCCGGGCATGGCCCGGCGCTACCGTTCGGCGGAACCGCCCTCGGCCTTGCGCACAAATGCGTCGAACAGCGCCAGCGTCTGTTCGCTGACGTGGTGCTCGATGCCCTCGGCATCACGTCGCGCGGTATCCGGGTCCACGCCCAGCGCCAGCAGGAAGCGCTCCACGGTCTGGTGGCGCTGGCGGCTGGCATGGGCCAGCGCCTCGCCCTCCGGGGTCAGGAACACGCCGCGGTACGGGCGCTGCACCACCCAGCCATCGCGGGCCAGCCGGCGCAGCATCTTCGCCACGGTCGGCTGGGCCACACCGAGGCGGGTGGCGATGTCGACCTGGCGGGCCTCGCCGCCGTCGGCCAGCAGGTCGGAGATCAGCTCGACATAATCCTCCACCAGCTCCATCCGGTGTGCTTCGCGCACTTGCCGGAAGCTCTCGACCTGGCGCTCGGCCTCGATCAAGGGGGTGCTTTTCAGCGATGTCGAATCGTCCGTCTTGCCCACGCGTGTGCCTGTCCTGCAGTTGTCATCCGGGTGCGAACCTGAATTCTGGACCAGTGACGCAGTAAAGACGATTGTTTCACATTGCTATGCGATATAGCAGTGGCTATATTGACAGCCATGAACACTGTCGCGCCCACCGACTCTCCGGCCTCCACCGCGGCCAGCCTGGGTGCGCTCAACGCGTCGATCGCCGTACCCGAAAAGGGCCATTGGTGGTTCCGGCTGCTGGCCTTCCTGGGCCCCGGCTACATGGTGTCGGTGGGTTACATGGATCCGGGCAACTGGGCGACCGATCTCGCAGGTGGCTCACGCTTCGGCTATCTGCTGCTGTCGGTCATCCTGATCTCCAACCTGATGGCGGTGATCCTGCAGGCGCTGTCGGCACGGCTGGGCATCGCCACCGGCATGGACCTGGCGCAGGCCTGCCGTGCGCGCTACCCCAAGCCGGTGAACCTGGCGCTATGGGCGTTGTGCGAAGCGGCGATCATCGCCTGCGACCTGGCCGAAGTGATCGGCACGGCCATCGCGCTGAAACTGTTGTTCGATCTGCCGCTGCTGTGGGGCGCGGTGATCACCGCGCTGGACACGCTGCTGGTGCTGCTGTTGATGAACCGCGGTTTCCGCGCGCTGGAAGCCTTCGTGATCGCACTGCTGCTGGTGATCTTCGGCTGCTTCATGGTGCAGATCGCGCTGGCCGCGCCGCCGGTGATGCAGGTGCTGGGCGGTTTCATTCCGCGCGCGCAGGTGGTCACCGATCCGCATGCGCTGTACATCGCCATCGGCATCATCGGTGCCACGGTGATGCCGCACAACCTGTACCTGCATTCTTCCATCGTGCAGACCCGTGCCTATCCACGCACCGATGAAGGCCGTCGCAGCGCGCTGCGCTGGGCGGTGACCGACAGCACCTTTGCCTTGACCCTGGCGCTGTTCATCAATGCCAGCATCCTGATCCTGGCGGCGGCGGTATTCCATGCCAACGGCCGCTTCGACGTGGAAGACATCGAGCAGGCGCACCAGTTGCTGGCACCGATGCTGGGCGTCGGCCTGGCCTCGACATTGTTCGCGGTGGCACTGCTCGCCTCCGGCCTGAACTCCACGGTGACCGCGACACTGGCCGGGCAGATCGTGATGGAAGGGTTCCTGCGCCTGCGCCTGCCGCCGTGGCTGCGGCGGCTGATCACCCGCGCGCTGGCGATCATTCCGGTGGTGGTGGTCATCATGCTGTTCGGCGACCAGGGCGCGGTGAAGCTGCTGGTGCTGAGCCAGGTGGTGCTGTCCATGCAGCTGCCCTTCGCGATCATCCCGCTGGTACGCATCGTGACCGACAAGGTGACGATGGGCGCGCTGGTGGCACCGCGCTGGCTGGGCGGCATTGCCTGGGTGATCGCGCTGGTGATCGTGGTGCTGAACGTGAAGCTGCTGGTGGATACGTTCGCAGCCGGTTGATCCGCGCGGTGGGAATCCGCCGGGCATGGCCCGGCGCTACCGCTGGCGACCTGCAGTAGATCCACGCCATGCGTGGATGTGGCATGACCGGCGCTACAGGAACTCCGCGATGGCCGCTTCGATCTGCTGCGGCGACTGGAAACCCGGCATGCGCATGCGCTCGTCACCGTCCAGGAACAGCGACAACGTAGGGGTCTGCCGCAGGCCCAGCTCGCGGAAGAACGCCTCGCCCACCACCTCCAGCTGCACCCGCAGCAGGGTCGTGCCCTGCCCTGCAGTGCCGCTGGCCACCCGCTGCAGCGACATGTCCAGCATCCGGCAGCCCGGGCACTGGTCCTTGTGGAAGTCCACCAGCACGCGTGGATGGTCGGCCAGCAACTGCTGGAACTGCTCAGGCGTGGTGGCGTCGATGATCTGCATCGGTGGTACTCCAGTAGTGATCCAGGACCGCATCGGTCCAGGTATCGATGGCCGCAGCATGCCGCCGGCCATGTGGCATCTGTTCGATCTCCAGCGGCGGGTAGCCACTGTGGAAATAGCGGATCAGCCGGTGCACCGCACCGCAGTAGTATTCCTGCCCCCACTGCGTTTCACCGGTGCCGAACACCGCCACCTGCCGCGGCCGCTGGCCGCGCTCGGCGATGCCTGCCACCCAGGCCTTCATCTCCGACGGTGTGCGCCCGGCGTTGTCGGTCCAGCAGCCCAGCAGCACCAGGTCGGCCTCGTCCACCGGCAACGGCGTGCCCTGGCGCAGGTCGTCGGCCTCCTGCCAGTGCACGGCGTGGCCGGCGGCCCGGCAACGCGCGGCGATGTGGCGGCCGAGCTCACGGGTGTTGCCGCTGAGCGACGCCACCACGATCAGGATGCGCAGCGCCGGGCCGCGCTCAGAGGTCGTCGAAGCCGTTGTCGACGTTGGTCTTCTTGTAGCTTGCATTGCGCATCTCGAAGAAGTCGGTCTTGGTCTCGGTGAAGTTGTCGGCGTAGGCCTTGATCCACGGCATCACGTTGTCGGTGGTGTCGCTGTACAGGCGCTCGATGCCGAGCATGCCGGCCATCTTGTTGGCGCGGTACTTCACGTAGCGCACCATCTCGTCCACGTCGATGCCATCGATGCCATCGAGCACCTCCGCCGACCACTGGGTTTCCAGTTCAATGGCGTGTTCGAACGACTGGTGCACGTAGGCGGTCAGCTCGTTGGTCTGCAGTTCCGGGTTCTCGCCGATGATGGCGCGGATCAGCTCGCTGATGAACTTGGTGTGGGCCAGCTCATCACGGTTGATGAAGCTGATGATCTTGCCGGTGCCGTTCATGCGGTTCTGCCGCACCATGTTGTAGAAGTACGCGAAGCCGGAATAGAAGTTGATGCCTTCCAGGATCGAGGACTGGATCAACGACTTCAGCAGGGTTTCGGCAGTCTTCTCGCGCATGAAATCGTCATAGGCCCCCATGATCGGCGCGTTGCGCTTGATGATGGTGGGATGGGTGCGGGCGATCTCGAAGATGCGGTTCTGGTTGGGCAGGTCGGTGATCGAGGCCAGCACGTAGCTGTAGCTCTCGTTGTGGATCACCTCCTGCTGGCCGATGATCGCCGCGTTGGCGTGCGCGGCCGGATCGGTGATGTACTCGGCGACGTTGTAGATGAAGCGCGTCTGCGGCGAATCCAGCGTGGCCAGCAGGCCGATGATGGAATCGTAGGCGTTCTTCTCGCGCGCGTTGAGCTCGCCGTACTGGCGTGCATCCACCTTCATGTCCACTTCGTCGGGGATCCAGAAGTTGGTCGACAGCTCCTTGTAGGCGCGATAGAACGACGGGTACGGAATGTCGTTCCAGTTCAGGATGCCGCTGGTGCGGCCGTTGATGATGCCGGTGCTGCGGTTGGGGTGGCGCGGTTCGAGGATCTTGATGCGGTCCAGGGGTGTTGCCATGGTCTTCTGCCTTCGTTCTGTTGCTGACGGGTTGCCGGCCAGCGGCCGGCACTACCACCGATGGGTCGGGCTGGTCAGCTTGAGCACCACTCGCACTCGCTGATGTCGATGTCGTTGGAGCGCACGTAGTAGGTGGTCTTCAACCCTTCCCGCCAGGCACTCAGGTGCAGCTCCAGCAGGGTGCTGGCGCGGATCGTGCTGGGCACGTACAGGTTGAAGCTGATCGACTGGTCCACATGGCGCTGGCGGCGTGCGTTCTGCCGCACGCTGGCGAACTGGTCGACCTTGTAGGCACCCTTCTCGTAGTACGGCCAGGTTTCCAGCGACAGGCCAGGCGCGGCCACCGGCCGCCGGAAGTCCTTCTTTTCCTCGTAGTAGAACGCGCTGTAGATCGGATCGATCGACGCGGTGGACCCGGCGATCTGCGCGGTGCTCATGTTCGGCGCCACCGCCAGCAGCCAGCCATTGCGCAGGCCGTTGGTCGCTACCTCGCGCGCAAGACTGTCCCAGGCCGCGCCACTGTAATCGCGGTCACGGAAATAGTTGCCGTTGTGCCAGTCGCTGCCAGCGAACATCGGATAGCTGCCCTTCTCCTTGGCCAGCTGCGCGCTGGCCTGGATGGTCAGGAAGTTGATGCGCTCGAACAGGCGATCGGACAGTTCCTCGGCCTCGGGCGATTCCCAATGGATCGCCTGCTGTGCCAGCAGGTGGTGCCAGCCGAACGTGCCCAGGCCGATGGCGCGGTACTTGCGGTTGGTGATGGTGGCCTGCGGCACCGGCAGCGCATTGAGATCGATCACGTTGTCGAGCATGCGTACCTGGATCGGAATCAACCGTTCCAGCACATCCTTGGCCAGCAGATCCTCGGGGGCGGTGATGGCACGGCCGAGGTTGATCGACGACAGGTTGCAGACCACGAAGTCGCCCGCGCGGCGGGTAGTGACGATCTGGTCGCCGCTGACGATCTCCTGGATCATCCGCGTCGGGCTCATGTTCTGCAGGATCTCGGTGCACAGGTTGCTGGAATAGACCATGCCCGCATGCTTGTTCGGGTTCTTCCGGTTCACTTCGTCGCGGTAGAACAGGAACGGGTTGCCGGTTTCCAGCTGGCTGAGCATGATCCGCTTGAACAGGTCGATCGCCTTCACCGTGCGACGGCTGATGCGCTCGTCGGCCACCAGCTCGGCGTAGCGGTCGCGGAAACTGCCCTGCCCTCGCTTCTCGTCGTAGAAATCCTGCAGGTACCAGCCCTTGGCCTGCTTCACCTCGTGCGGATCGAACAGGTACCAGTCGGCACGGCGCTCGACGGCCTCCATGAACAGGTCCGGCACGCAGATGGCGGTGAACACATCATGCGCACGCAGGCGCTGGTCGCCGTTGTTAAGGCGCAGGTCCATGAACGCCTCGATGTCGCGGTGCCAGATGTCCAGGTACACCGCCACTGCACCCTTGCGCTGGCCGAGCTGGTCGACCGACACCGCCGTGTTGTTGAGCTGCTTGATCCACGGCACCACGCCGCCGGACGAGTTGGGCACGCCGCGGATCGGCGCGCCACTGCTGCGCACGTACCCCAGGTACGCACCCACGCCCCCACCGTGCTTGGACACGCGGGCGATATCGGTGTTGGAGTCATAGATGCCCTGCAGGCTGTCGTCCACCGTGTCGATGAAGCAGCTCGACAGCTGGCCGCCGACCTTGCCGGCATTGGCCAGGGTCGGCGTGGCCACGGTCATGTACAGGTTGGACAACGCCCAGTACGCCTCGCCCACCAGCTGCATGCGGCGCACGCGGCCGCTCTCACCAGCCCCGCCCTCGTTCTGCATCAGGTACAGGGCAATGGTCAGCCAGCGTTCCTGCGGCAGCTCATACACCTCGCGGCTGCGATCGGTAGCCAGGTAGCGCGTGGCCAGCAGGTACAGCCCGTTGTAGGCGAACAGACGATCGCGTTCGGGGTCGATCATCTCGCCGGCCTGCTGCAGCTCTTCCTTCGAATAGCAGCGCAGGATGTCATTGCTGTAGATGCCGCGGTCGGCCAGGCTTTCCTGCAGGCCCACGTAGGAACCGTACTTCAGGCTGACATCGTAGAAGCGGTTGCGGCTGGCGCGCTTGTAAAGCCGGCGCAGGTACAGGCGTGCAGCGAACTGTTCCCACTGCGGCGCGACAAGGTCGACGCGCGATTCCGCTTCGCGGATCAGCAGATCCACCAGATCATCGGCACTGATGCTGGGCTTGCGTTCGACCATCGCCAGCACCACGCGGCGATAGTCGGCCACATCCAGCTGCGGCAGCTCGGCGTGGATGGTATCGATGCTGCGCAGCAGGCGCGCCGCATCGAACGGCAGGCGACGATTGCCGGCTTCCTTGGTGATCCAGGTCGGCACGCGCTCGCCGCTGGCGCGCATGGCGTCGCCGGCGCCGGCCAGGTCGGCCACGCGGAAGGTACTGTCGGTCATGGTGGTGGAACTCCAGGCTCGTGCGCGCGTCGGCGCCCGATGCCATGGCGGCCCTGCACGCGATACCGGCGCACGGGGCGAACGGGTGAAGTGCCAAGGGGCGGGAACACAGGTCGTCGGCATCTGCCTGCGCCTGCGGCCGGTATCCGGGCCGTGGGGGCGACCTGCGTCCGCACGGTGGCGGCCGCGTCGACACGGCAAGCCTTCAGGGGCGGGCCGCGGGACGTTTGCTGCATGTCCGGCGGCGGCGGCTGACCGGGAGTGACAGCCACAACATAGTGGGGATATTCCTAGCCGTCAACACAAGATGCGGTGATCGCGCGCCAACGCGACCATCGGTCGCAGGATGCCGTGTTGCACGTGCGCGGCCTTGTCGACGCCGGGCGCATCCCCAGTTCGGTACAACGTCAACTTTCATTGGAACACTGCCCATGCGCGCTGCCCTGTACTCCTCCTTCGGCGATCCAGCCCAGGTCCTCGCCGTTGCCGATGCCCCCCTGCCCGAACCGGGTCCCGGCGAAGTACGCATCCGCACCGTGCTGGCCTCGATCCACAACCACGATCTGCTGACCGTGCGTGGCCTGTATGGCTACAAGCCGACGCTGCCGGCGATCGGCGGCAGCGAAGCACTGGGTGTGGTCGATGCGCTCGGCGAAGGCGTCGACGGCCTGCAGATCGGCCAGCGGGTTGCCGCCGCCTCCGTGCACGGCACATGGGCCGAGGCGTTCATCGCACCGGCGCGGATGGTGATCCCGATGCCGGACGCGATCGCCGATGAAATGGCCGCACAGCTGATCGCCATGCCGCTGAGCGCGTTGATGCTGCTGGAATTCCTGCACGTCGAGCAGGGCCAGTGGATCGTGCAGAACACCGCCAACGGTGCCGTCGGCAAATCGCTGGCGATGCTCGCAAAGGCGCGCGGCGTGCACGTGGCCAACCTGGTGCGCAATGCCGAGGCCGTGGCGCAACTGCAGGCACTGGGCATCGATCACGTGTTCGATACCTCGGTGGACGGCTGGAAGGACCGCGTGCGCGAAGCCACCGGGCAAGCGCAGGCCGCTGCTGCAGTCGACTCCATCGGTGGCGATGCCAGCGGCGACCTGGTCGACCTGCTCGGCCACCACGGCACCCTGGTCTCTTTCGGTGTGATGAGCGGCGAACCGATGCGCATTCCCGCCGGTGGCCTGATCTACAAGGAAGCCACGGTGAAGGGCTTCTGGGGCAGCAAGGTCAGCCAGGCAATGGCGGTGGAAGACAAGCGGCGGTTGGTGGGTGAACTGCTGAAGCGTGCGGCCGGGGGTGAACTGACCCTGCCGGTGGAGCAGACCTTCGCATTGGACGACATCGCCCAGGCGGCAGAAGCCGGCGCCGGTTCGGGCCGCAATGGCAAGGTGCTGCTGCGGCCTTGATGCAAGGCGCTGGATCCGGCGGCGCTGCGCGCCGCCCCCATCCCAATGGATAATGTCTGCATCGTCTTTGCTGAAGAAGGAATCACGTTGAGCGGAATGAATGGTCGGAAGGTGCTGCTGGCGACCTTTCTCGGGAGCAAACACCCGCCTGACGACGTTCGGCCCTCCGAAGACTACTGGAGGTTGATCGGTACAAACGGGACCATTGTTCTTGAGGAATTCCAAGCTTCCATGGCCAAGCATCAACGCGGCTTGCGCGTGCTGGTCCAGTTTCCTGAAAGCATCAGGGATATGGGGCTTGCGTGCCACAACGACATACCGGACAGCCTCTGGATTTTCGTCTCCGACCTGGCAATGCACCCGGTCGATTAAATGGGTCGGGGTTGAATGCCGTAACGGCGCGCGAGGCAGTCCGCCACCGCTTATTCCGATGGTTAAGAACCTGTGATGTATAACTGAATGCGCTTTCGTCATTGGAAGGCGCACTCACCCGCGTGCGGTACTGACGGCTCCTCCACCGTTTGGCGTAGTCGCTTCCATGTATCGCACCACCCTGCTTTCCAGCGCGGTCGCGCTGGCCCTCGTCGCTGGCAACGCCGGCGCCGCTGAAACCGCCGACACCGGCAAGGGCAGCACCACCCTCGGCACCGTGCTGGTGACCGGCTCGAACATCAAGCGCAGCGACACCGCCGGTCCCAATCCGGTGCAGATCGTCACCCGCGAGCAGATCCTGCAGACCGGCCGCTCCACCCTTACCGACGTGCTGCGCAACCTGTCGGCCAACGCCGGCAACAGTTTCGACGAACAGTACACCGGCAGCTTCGCTGCAGGCTCGGCTTCGATCGGCCTGCGCGGCCTGTCACCGAAGAACACGCTGGTACTGGTCAACGGCTACCGCGTGGCCAACTTCGGTTTCGCGCTCAACACCCAGGACACCTTCGTCGACCTCAATGCGCTGCCGATCAGCGCGGTCGAGCGCATCGAAGTGCTGAAGGATGGCGCCTCGGCGGTGTACGGCTCGGACGCCATCGCCGGCGTCATCAACATCATCCTGCGTCGCGACTTCCAGGGCGTGGAAGTCGGCGGTGGTTTCGGCACCGCCACCCAGGGCGGCCTGAACGAGCGCAAGGCCAACCTGCTGGCCGGCTTCGGTGACCTCGAGCAGCAAGGCTGGAACGTGCTGTTCGGGCTGGACCTGCTCAAGCGCGACCGCCTCGACGCCGACCAGCGCGCGTACACCCGCGACGGCGATTTCCGCGACAAGCCCGGTGGTCGCCTGGCCGGCTGGTCCACCGCCGGTGGCAACTGGCTGTCCAATCCGCGCGCACCGCAGCCGTTCTCGCCCTGCCCCGAGGGCAGCGAGCTGCGTCCCTACAGCGACTTCGGCAGCACCCTGCCCGGCCAGGCCTGCGCCTTCAACGCGCAGCCGTTCAAGACCCTGCAGCCGGGCGCCGAGCGCCTGCAGGCATCGTTGAGCGCGACCTATCGCTTCAATGACAGCGTCGAAGCCTTCGCCGACGTGCTGTACAGCCACAACAAGGCCGACCAGATCTTCAGCGCCCCGCTGACGGTCGGCCCGGGCCTGCGTGCCTACAATCCCGCCACCGGTACGCTGACCGATATCGCCGCTGTCCTGCCGGTCGGCCATCCGAACAATCCGGGCAGCACGCCACTGCCGTTCGAGTACACCTTCTTCGATCTCGGCCCGCGCCTGAAGGACAACACCCAGGTATTCTACCGCGCCCTGGCCGGCGTACGTGGCAACGGCGAACGCTGGGACTGGGAAGTGGCCGCACTGACCTCGCAGAGTGCGCAGCGCGAGTACGTGGACAACTTCGTTGACCGCTACGCCTTCCAGCAGATCCTGCGCGACGGCAGCTACAACTTCCTCGATCCGTCCAGCACGCCGGGCGCATTGGACGAACTGCGCCTGCAGACCAAGCGCCCGGGCTGGTACAAGCTGCACTCGCTCAACGTCAAGGCATCGACCTCGTTGTGGGAACTGCCGGCGGGTGCGATCGGCTTCGCCTGGGGCGCGGAATTCCGCAAGGAATCGCTGGACGCGCGCACCAGTGCGCAGGTGCTGTCCGGTACTGAACTGCGCCCGGCGATCAACATCGTCGACGGCGAGCGCCAGGTCAGTGCCGCCTATGCCGAGTTCAGCGTGCCGCTGCATCGCACCCTGGAGCTGCAGGTGGCCGGCCGCGGTGACCACTACGATGACTTCGGCAAGGCATTCTCGCCGAAGTTCGCGCTGCGCTGGCAACCGCTGGACAGCCTGCTGCTGCGTGGCTCGTTCTCGCGTGGTTTCCGTGCACCGTCGCTGCCGGAGATCGCACCGGGGCAGACCATCAGCTACGGCTCGGTGGTCGACCCGTTCGATCCGCTGCAGCCCGGCGGCAGCCGCGGCGTGACCAACCTGCGCACCGGCAATCCGGACCTGAAGGCCGAGCGCTCGCGCAACCTCAACGTCGGCGCCGTGTGGTCACCCGATGCCGATTCCAGCATCGGCCTGGACTGGTACCGCATCGAACAGGACAACCTGGTCAAGCCGGACAGCGCGCAGTTCATCGTCGACAACCCAGGACTGTTCCCCGGTCGCGTGCAGCGCGATGCGCAGGGCCGCATCCAGATCATCACCAACCAGTACGCCAACCAGGGCGAGCTGACCACCTCGGGCATCGACCTGGAAGCCAACCGTACCTTCCGCACCGAGGGCTGGGGCAACTTCACCGTGGCCGGCAGCTGGACCCACCTGCTCAGCTTCAAGCAGCCGCTGGTGGCCGGCCAGGCGCCCTATGACGGCGCCGGCAACAACCGCCATGGCGCGCTGCCACGCACCCGCGGCACCACTTCGTTGAACTGGGCGGTGGGCGACTGGAGCAGCACGCTGAGCCTGCAGTACGTGAGCGGCTATGACCAGCGCGTAGCCACGGCCACCAGCAATCCGGGCCTGCGCGATCGGGTCAAGCCGTACCACCAGCTGGACCTGTACGTGGCCTATGAAGGCATTCCGAAGACCACGCTGTCGCTGTCGGTGCTGAACCTGACCGACAAGGACCCGCCGTTCGATCCGGCCGGCGGTTCCAACGGCTTCGACATCAGCCAGTACAACCTGCGCGGGCAGTTCGTTTCGCTGGGCGCGCGCTACCGGTTCTGATTGAACAGGAGGGTGCGGACCAACGGTCCACACCCTCCAAAGGCAAGGGCCATGCCCGGCGTGGCTGCATCAACGGCTCAGGTGCAGGAACTGCAGGTGCCGTTCGTACTGGCTGATGATGTCGTTGATGATCTGCTTGCGGCTGTAGCCGACCAGGTCGTAGTCCTGGCTACCCTCGTACAGATGCACTTCGGCGCGGTAGTAGCGCTGGTTGCGCAGCTGCTGCGCGGCGAAGGACGGGGTCAGGTAGCCACTGAGGATCACCCGGTACTGGAAGTCCTGCTGCTCGCCGTGGTTGACCGACAGCTCCATGTCGCCCGCTTCGAACCGCGTCTGCACGTCCCAGCCCTGCTCGCGCAGCTGCTCGGCCACCGCCTCCATCGCCGGCTTCACCGTGTCATCCATGAAGCGGTACACCTGGTCGCGTACCGGGAAGTGCATGGCCTGGGTCAGGCGCTGGCGCCAGCCCTGGTGGTGGCGGTCATCGCCGATCAGCGGCGATGGCCTGAACTGCTGCGCGCGCTTGCGGTGCGACTCGTCACTGAAGGCGCGGGTCAGGCCCCACATCATCAACAGCAGCACCGCCGAGAACGGCAACGAGGCCAGCACCACCGCTGATTTCAGGGCATCGATGCTGCCGGCCAGCAGCAGGCCGGCGGTCAGCACCGCGATCACCGTGCCCCAGAACACGCGCAGCCAGCGCGGGCCATCGTCCTCCGGCGCACCGCCATGCGAGGACAGCGTAGACAGCACCACCGCCCCGGAATCGGCCGACGTCACGAAGAAGATGAAGCTGACCAGCACGGTCACCCCGATCACCGCCTTGCTCCACGGGTAGCCATCCAGCAACGCATACAGCACCGTCGGTGGGTCATCCACCGCCAGCTGCGCCAACTGCTGCTGGCCATGGTGCAGCACCTGGTCCAGCGCGCTGTTGCCGAAGATCGACAGCCACGCCAGGGTGAAGCCGAGCGGGATCAGCAATACGCCGAACACGAACTCGCGGATGGTGCGGCCGCGCGAGATGCGCGCGATGAACAGGCCGACGAACGGCGCCCAGCCGATCCACCAGGCCCAGTAGAACACCGTCCAGCCGCCCAGCCATTCCGGCCGGCCGCCATAGGCGTACACGTCGAAACTCTTGCCCACCACGCTGCCCAGGTAGTCGCCCAGGTTCTGCATCAGCGTGCTGAGCAGGTACTGGGTGGGGCCGGCGCACAGCATGAACAGCACCAGCGCGATCGCCAGCAGCATGTTGATGTTGGCCATCCAGCGCACGCCCTTCTCCACGCCGGACACGGCAACCGCGACCGCCGCGCCCATCATCGCCACCACCAGCAGGATCTGCACCATGTTCGAGTGCGGCACGTTGAACAGGTGCGACAGCCCAGCGTTGAGATGCAGCACGCCGAAGCCCATGTCCGCGCCGATGCCGAACACGGTGGCGACGATGCCCAGGGCGTCGACGGTATAGCCGATGGGGCCATTGATGCGCTTGCCGATCAGCGGATACAGCGCCGAGCGCAATGCCAAAGGCAGGTTGTGCCGGTAGGCGAAATAGGCCATCGCCATCGCCGCCAGCGCGAACACACCCCAGCCATGCAGGCCCCAGTGCAGGAACAGCAGCTGCATGGCCTGGCGCGCACCGGCCTCGCCGGCGGCCGGATCACCCTGCGGCGGCTGCAGGTAGTGGGTCAGCGGCTCGGAAACGCAGAAGAAGAACAGGGTGATGCTGATGCCTGCTGCGAACAGCATGCCGGCCCAGGAGAGGTAGCTGAACTCCGGTTCGTCATGGTCGGCACCGAGCTTGATGCCGCCGTACTTGGACAGCGCCACGCCGACCACGAACACCAGGTACAGGGTCATCGCCAGCAGGTAGTACCAGCCGACGTTGAGCGCGGCCCAGTCCTGCGCCTTGACCAGCAGGCGACCGGCGCCGATCGGATACAGGCTGACGAACAGTGCGAAGGCAACGACAACGATCGCCGCGAAGGCGAAGACGGGCCGCAGGGTTCGCACCGGCTGATGTTGAGGCTCCAGTGCTTCCATGGGCAGCCATCTCCGGATCGATCAAAGAGTAAGCCGACCGATTCTGGCTGAATCGCAGTGGACACAGGATGAAGTCGTGGCATCGCGCAGGCACGATCGGCTGGATTTCCGTGCTACGCGCGCGCCTGCAGACCGGCGGGCGTGCCGGGCGGCGTTGTCACTTTGGTCCGATTACGACACGCCGCGTCCGGCACCGACGATTCACCCCATCACATGCACGGCGCACAGCTTGTTGCCGTCGGGATCACGCAGGTAGGCCAGGTACAACTGGCGCCCGGCCTTGTGCCGCACGCCGGCCGGGTCTTCCACCGCGGTACCGCCGTGGGCGACCCCCGCTTCCTGCCAGGCATGCACCGCCTGCGGGTCTGCCAGCGCAAAGCCGATGGTGCCGCCGTTGGCATGGCACGCCGCCTCGCCATCGATGGGCGGGATGACCATGAACATCCGTCCATCCTTGATATAGACCAGCTTGCCCTCGTCATCGAACACGCCTGCGCGACCGCCGATGGCAGTGAACAAGGCATCGTAGAAGCGGCGGGAAGCCGCCATGTCGTTGGTTCCGACAGTGACGTGACTGAACATGCGGGCACTCCGTTGCGGGAAAGCCCAAGTGTCGGCCACCTCACTGATCGCCGCAATCAAGCCGGGATCACGCCGTACTGAGCAGCAGCACGGCCGCCGTGACCAGGCCGATGCCGATCCAACCGATCGGGCGCAGGCGGTTGCCGAACAGCAGGCGACCGCAGGTGGCCGTACCGATCACGCCGATCGCGCCCCACATCGCATAGGCGGTCGCCAGGTCCATGTAGCGCACGGCCTGGCCCAGCAGGGCGAAGGCGATCCAGACCAGCACGATGGCGCCGACACCCCAACGCCAGCGACGGAAGCCATCGGACTTGGCCACCATCATGTTGGCGGCCACATCGATCAGCGCCGAGCAGATCACGAAAAACAAGGCCATCAAGTTCATCAGTGCGCCTCCCCGAGGGTGACACAGACGATGCCGACCACCGCCAGCACCAGACCGGCCAGCTGCTGCAGCGACAGGCTCTCACCGAACACGCTGATGCCGACCACGGTCAGCAGGGTCAGGCCGAGGCCTTCCCACACCGCATAGGCCACGCCGACGGCGATGCGGCGCACCGACAGCGCCAGGAAGTAATAGGAAAGCGCCAGCGCGGCGGCCATCACCACATAGCCGGTCCAGCCGCCATCGCGGGCGGCATGGGCCATGAAGGACGTGCCGACCACTTCGGCGACGATCGCCACGGTCAGGCAGGCCCAGGCGACGAAGGCGCCACGGGCGGGAACAGGTCGGGACATGTGAAGCTCCTTGCGCGACGGGGACCGCGCCCCGTCATCAGTAGATCCACGCCGTGCGTGGATGATCCGGAACGCCCCCGCAGACAAGGGGCGACGGCGGCCAGTATCATCGTCTTTTACGGTGGTATCAAAATGGATTCCATCGACAGGAGCGATGGATCAATGCCCTATTCTCCCGAATCCCTGCAGGCCTTCGTCGAGGCCGCCGCGCTGGGCTCGTTCTCGGCGGCCGCGCGCCGGCTGCGCAAGACCCAGTCCACGGTCAGCACTGCCATTGCCCATCTGGAAGCGGACCTGGGCATGGTTCTGTTCGACCGCAGCGGCCGCTATCCGCAGCTGACCGACGCCGGCCGGCAGGTGCTGGGCCACGCGCAGGAAATCCTTGCCGCCGACGCGCGCCTGCAGCAACTGAGCGTGCGCCTGGCCGCACCCGTGGAGCCACGCCTGACCGTGGTGTTCTCCGATGTCTACCAGCTCGATCCGGCGCAACGTGTGCTGCAGCGGTTTGCCGAGGCATTTCCCGAGATCGAGCTGGAATGGCTGGATGCCGAGGGGCGCGACGTGCTGGAACTGGTGGATGCTGGCCGCGCCGGGCTCGGCCTGCTGCCGCGCCAGGCGCAGTACCCCGATGCGCTGGTGGCCCAGCCGTTGGCCCACCACAGCGAACTGGCGGTGTACGTGGCCAGCGACCATCCGCTGGCGCAGGCCGGCGTGCGTGCGGCGGCGCAACTGGCCCGGCATCGGCAGGTGCGGCTGAGTGCGCAGGTCGACCACGCACCGCCGATCAGCGGGCCGGCATGGACCGCGTCGGACTACCTGATGGTGATGGAGATGGCCGAGGACGGCATCGGCTGGGCCGAACTGCCGCGTGCGCTGGTGCAGCGCTACGACCGGGGCCGCCTGCTGGAACTGCGCGTGCCGGGCTGGCCGAGGCGCATCCACAGCGACCTGGTGTGGCGGCGCGATACGCCACCGGGGCCGGCAGCGTTGTGGTGGGCCGAGGCGTTGGGGTGAGCTAGTGCCGGCCGCTGGCCGGCATCCCCTTGCCCCGTGGTTGCCGGCCAGCGGCCGGCACTACCGATCAACGATGGGCGAGCGCGTAATCGAGCGCCGAGCACACCGCCGCCACCTGCGCGTCGTTGCACTGCTGCGGCGTCGCGCGGGGGCTGTCCGGGTATACCTCGGTGGTGGTGGTGTACTTCGCCCCGGTAATGCCGGCGCACAGGCCCAGCGGCACCAGCGCGTACTCGATCACACCATGCGCGACCACCGGCGAACCGATGATCTCGCCCTTGTCGTCAGCCGGTGCGATATGGGTCACCTTCTCCACTTCGGCGACCACGGCCTGCTGGAAGGCCGGCTGAGGATTCCCGCTGTCGTCCACCAGGTAGAAGCCATCGGGAATCAGGCCCGGTTCGAACGGCTTGCCATCGCGCGCGGCGAGTGCGGGACGGAACTCGCTCTCGTCGCTGTCGGTGGTTTCGTGCAGGTCGATGTGCAGCACGAACTGGCCCTTCAGCGGTGCGATCAGTTCGATCAGCGCCGTCGATTCGCGGGCCGGGCCGTCCGCGCGGAAATTGCGGTTCGGGTCGATCGCATCGAAGTTCCAACGGTTGATGCGCTCGAAGCCCCACGGATTCACGCACGGCGCGACCAGAAGGTTGGCCTTGCCGGCGTAGTGGGCGGCATGTTTTTCGAGGAACTCCAGCGCGCCCATTACGCCACTGGTCTCGTAGCCATGCACGCCGCCGGTCACCAGCGCGGCCGGCAACGCCGGGTTCCAGTCGCGGCTGCGCAGGGCGAACAGGGTGTAGGTCTCGCCTGCATAGTCGAGCTGGCCGTAGGCCACCTTGTCGAAATGCCCGGCCAGTGCATCGATGCGCGGCAGCACCTCCTCGTCGTAACGGCGCAGGCGCTGCTGGCGCGCACGCCACTGCTCCCTTTCCGCAACGCCCCACGGCTGGCCAGGGGTACCGACGGGGTAGAAAGCAGCAGTGGACATGGCAGTTCTCAGCGGGTCAGGAGGCAATCGGCCACTTTACCACCGGGCCAAAGCGCTGAACGGCGGACGGATTCCAATGGCGAATGGAATCAGCAATAATTCTCATTTACGACCTTCCACACCCCGCACCGATGCCTATCCCTGCCCCGCAACCGGCCCGCCTGCCCCTGGCTGCCGCCCTCGCCCTGTGCGTGTTTCCGGCCGCCAGCGCGCTCGCGCAGGACAGCGCCACCACGCTCGACAGCATCCAGGTGTCGGGCAGTTGGTTGGGCACCGGCCTGCACGACAGCGTCAAGAGCTTCGCTGGCGCGCGTACCGTGGTCGATCGCCAGCGCATCGAGGCCAGCGGCGCCGCCAGCCTGGGCGATGCCATGCGCCGCATTCCCGGCGTGCAGGTCACCGACAACTCCGGCACCGCTGGCAGCTCGGTCTCGCTCAACATCGGCGTGCGCGGCCTGACCGGCCGTTACTCGCCGCGCTCGACCGTCCTGCTGGACGGCGTGCCACTGGCGGTTGCGCCGTACGGCCAGCCACAGCTCTCCTTCGCCCCGGCCAGCCTGGCCAACATCGAATCGATCGACGTGGTACGCGGCGGCGGTGCGGTGCGCTACGGGCCGCAGAATGTCGGCGGCATCATCAACTTCAGCACCCGCGCGATTCCGACTGCGGCTGGCCTGCACGGCGAGGCCGGCGTGCGCTACAGCGCTTACGACCACGGCGGCGGCGACAGCACCCAGTACAACGCGTTCCTCGGCGGCACCGCCGACAACGGCCTGGGCATGGCCCTGCTGTATTCGGGGCAGGACGGCCGCGGCTGGCGCCAGGGCAGCGATGACCGCTTCGATGATCTGGCGCTGAAGTTTGCCTATGCCATCGACGCACAGCAGGAGCTGCGTGCCAAGCTGTCGTACTACGACGTGCGTTCTCTGACTCCGGGCGGCCTGACCCGCGCCCAGTACCAGGCCGATCCGTTCCAGAACACCCGCCCGTCCGACTTCTGGAAGGGCCATCGCACCGGCATCGACCTGGGCTACACCAACACGCTGTCGGAGAACAGCGAGTTCGAGGTGCTGGCGTATTACAACGAAAGCAACCGGGCCAGTTCGCTGATCAACGCGGCCAACACACAGATCACGGTGCAGCCGCGCGACTACCGTGTGCTCGGCATCGAGCCACGCTACACCCAGCGCCTGCACTGGGGCAGCAGCGTGCACGACATCACCGCCGGCTACCGCTTCCTGCGCGAGCGCGGCAACGACCGCAGCTACACCGTTACCCGCCGTACCGGTGCGACCGGCGCGACCACCCGCTTCGACAACGCCACCGATGCGCACTCGTTCTACGTTGATGACCGCATCGCCATCGGTCAGTGGCGGATCACGCCCGGCGTGCGCATGGAGTGGATCGACATGGACCGCCGCCAGGCCGGCGGCGGCGCGACCTTCAGCAGCCGCAACGACAAGGCCCTGCCCTCGCTCAACGTCGCCTACCTGTTGACCCCGCAGCTGACCGTGTTCGGCAACTACACCACCTCGTTCGGGCCCGTGCAGAACATCCAGTTGAACTCGCAGAGCGCGACCAACCCGCTGAACCCGGAAATCGCCAGGACCACCGAGCTGGGCGCGCGTTGGCAGGATGGCGGGCTGCGTGCGGAAGTGACCGTGTTCAAGATGCGCTTCGACAACCAGATCCTGCAGGTGCCGGGCATCACCCCGCCCACCTTCCAGAACATCGGCGCCACCGACCACAAGGGCGTGGAAAGCGCGATCGAGTACCGCTTTGCCGAAAGCAGCGCGCTGGCCGGGCTGGAACTGTACGCGAACTACACCTGGACCAAGGCCATCCAGCAGTCCGGCGACAACCGCGGCCTCGATGTGCCGTTCTACGCGCGCGATACCGACAGCGTCGGCGCCCGTTATGCGCTGGCCGGCTGGACCTTCAACGTGTCCAGCACCCACCAGAGCGGCCAGTTCTCCGATGCCGCCAACACCTGGGAAGAAGCCGCCGACGCGCGCGTAGGCCGTGTACCCGGCGTACGCCTGTGGAACGCGCAGGCCGCCTGGCAGCTGCCCTGGCTGGCCGACAGCGAGGTCGCGGTGGGCGTGAACAACCTGGCCGACAAGCGCTGGTACACCCGCAACGTGGATGGCAACGCCGGGCGCATGGTGGCCGCGCCGCGCACGTTCTACGTGCAGGGCCGCTACCGCTTCTGAGCATGGCAACCGCCTGATGCGGTGACGGTAGCGCTCACGGTGGCGGCGTATCATGCCGCCACCATGTCCTCCACCGCTTCGCCATCGCGCCTGCATCTGGCCTTCCAGGGCCTGCGCCTGCGCCTGCGCGGCAGCGACCTGTGGTTCATCGCCCTGGCGCTGGTGGTCGGGCTGATCGCCGGCGGCCTGACCCTGTTGCAGGCTGGGCTGGCACGCACCCTGCAGACGGCGTTGTATGGGCTGGACGAGGGCATGCGCCTGAGCTCGCTGCCCGCTTTGACCTGGACTGCCCTGCTGGTGCTGCCGCTGGGTGGCCTGGTGGTGGGCCTGGTCAGCCTGGCTGCCACGCGCCTGAAACGCCCCCTGCTGGATGCCGTGGAAGCCAATGCACTGCATGGCGGCCGCATGTCGATGCGCGACAACCTGATCGTGTTGACCCAGACCCTGGTCTCCAATGGCTGCGGTGCTTCGGTCGGACTGGAGGCGTCGTATACGCAGATGGGCGCCGGCAGCGGTTCGCAGCTGGGGCGGGTGATGCGCCTGCGCCGCAACGACGTGCGCATCCTGGTCGGTGCTGGCGCGGCCGGTGCGATCGCCGCGGCCTTCGGTGCACCGCTGGCCGGGGCCTTCTACGCCTTCGAGATCGTCATCGGTGCCTATACGCCGGCGGCACTGGCGCCGGTTGCGGTGGCCGCGCTGGCCGGTGCCTTCGTTGCCGACCAGGCCGGCGTGGACGCCTATCTGCTGCCGGCGGCATCGACCATCGACGTGCGCGCAGCCGACTATGCGATCTACGGCCTGCTCGGCTGCTGCTGTGCGATGGTCGGCATCGTGGTGATGCGCCTGATCGCCTCCATCGAAGGCACGGTCAAGCGCAGCCCGCTGCCGTTGTGGGGGCGCCCGGTGGTGGGCGGCCTGCTGCTGATTCCGCTGGCACTGGCCAGCCCGCAGGTGCTGTCGTCCGGCCACGGGGCGCTGCACCTGGACCTGACCACCCATCTGCCGCTGATCTGGATCGGCGGACTGCTGACGCTGAAATGCCTGGCCTCCGGCATTTCGCTGGGCTTCGGTTTCCGCGGCGGCCTGTTCTTCGCCTCGCTGTTCATGGGCACCCTGGTCGGCACGCTGTTTGCCGGGCTGCTGGCGATGGCCACCGGCGTCCCGGTGGTCGACGCCACGTCGGCAGCGCTGGCAGGCATGGCTGCACTGGCCGCGGCGGTGGTTGGCGCGCCGATGACCATGGCCATGCTGGTGCTGGAAGGCACCCACGACTTCCTGCTGACCAGCGTGGTGATGAGCGCCGTGCTGGTGTCCAGCACCCTGGTGCGGCAGTGGTTCGGCTATTCCTTCTCGACCTGGCGCATGCACCTGCGCGGGGAAACCATCAAGAGCGCGCGTGACATCGGCTGGGTGCACAACCTCAATGCCGGGCGGATGATGCGCAAGGGTGTGGCCACCGCCCCGGCCGACCTCGATGCCGCCGCCTTCCGCCAGCGCTTCCCGCTGGGCTCGGGCAGCCGGGTGATCCTGATCGACAGTGAAGGCCACTACGCTGGCATCGTGCAGATTCCGCGCCTGTTCGGCGACGGCGTGAAGCCCGAGGACGTCGTAGGTACGTTCGCCGAGAACCGCGACGTGGCCCTTGCCACCAGCGCCGACGTGGTGACCGTGATGCAGCGGTTCGACCAGACCCAGGCCGACGAGCTGGCGGTGGTGGCCGACGATGGCCAGGTGCTGGGCGTGGTGTCTGAAGCATTCGTGCGCAAGCGCTATGCGGAGGAACTGGACAAGCGCCAGCGCGAAATGATGGGCGAGCGCGTCGACGAGTAGATCCACGCCACGCGTGGATGATGCCCCCTGCCCCTCCACGCGTGGCGTGGATCTGCTGTCACCTGCGGGAGGTAGACTGCGGCCATGCGCTTCATTGAAACCTTCCAGGCCGGCCCCTTCGCCGACACCGTGGTCAGCCTGCTGGCGGCGTTCGTGCTCGGCACCCTGATCGGCGCCGAACGCCAGTACCGGCAACGCACCGCTGGCCTGCGCACCAACGTGCTGGTGGCTGTCGGCGCTGCCGCCTTCGTTGACCTGGGCATGCGCATCGCCGGCAGCGCCGAGGCCGTGCGGGTCATCTCCTACGTCGTCTCGGGCGTCGGCTTCCTCGGCGCCGGCGTGATCATGAAGGAAGGCATGAACGTGCGCGGCCTGAACACCGCCGCGACGCTGTGGTGCTCGGCTGCCGTGGGCAGCTGCACCGGCGCGGACATGCTGGCCGAAGGCGTGCTGCTGACCGTACTGATCATCGCCGGCAATACCCTGCTGCGGCCACTGGTGAACGCGATCAACCGCATCCCGATCAACGAAGCCGCCAGCGAAGCGACCTACGAAGTGCGCCTGAGCGTGGATGCCGACGCGGTGCCGCGCGTGCGCGAGCGCCTGGTCGATGCGCTGGAAGCCGCGCAGTACCCCGTTGGCGACGTGCAACTGGTGGAGCACGCCGATGCGCCCACTGATGTGATCGCAGTGCTGGTCAGCACCGCGGTCAGCGCCGACGAACTGGACGTGGTGCTGGCGCGGATGGAACAGGTGCCGGGCGTGCTGCATGCCACCTGGGAAGTCAGCACCCGCGATTGAGCGGGTGTCGGCAGTTCATCCGCGCGCTACGCGCTGCTGCGCTCGCAGCAACCTGCGGAACGAGGCGCAGCGCCGAGCATCCTCGGCGTGTGGACAGGCGGCAGCCCGCCGCAGCCGATCCTGCGCCCGCTGCAATCTGCGGATCTGCTGCTGCAGCGCATCGGCCCGGGCCAGCAATGCCGTGCGATCCAGTGCAAGCCCTGCCCCCTGCGGCATCGCTGCGCCGATCTGCTGCAGCGACAGGCCTGCCGATTGCCCCAGGCCGATCAGTGCCAGCCGTTCCAGCACCTGCTCGTGGTACTGCCGGCGCAGGCCGCGACGCCCCAGCACCTGCAACAGGCCGAGCTGCTCGTAGTAGCGCAGCGTCGAGGCCGGCACGCCACTGCGGCGGACCACCTCACCGATATCCAGTTCCTGCATCGTGCTTGACCTCAAGTGGGCTTCAAGCGCCACCATGGTCGCACTCCCCGCGCAAGGCAAGCCCATGGACGATTCACTCCCGCTCGATCAGAACACGCTCTGGAACGGCGCCGCCGGCGAGAACTGGGTCGCGCAGCAGACCCTGCTGGACGGCCTGTTCCAACCGATGGCCGATGCCCTGCGCGACGAGCTGCCGGTTACCGTCACGGAACTGCTGGACGTGGGCTGCGGCACCGGCGCCAGTACGCTGAGCGCCGCCGCAGCACGCCCTGACGCCCATTGCACGGGCGTGGACATCTCCGCACCGATGCTTGACCTGGCCCGCCAGCGCGCCGCCGCGATCGGGCGCGGGGTCGACTTCATCGTTGCCGATGCCCAGCGCCATCCCTTCGCAACGGCGCGCTACGATTGGATCCAGTCGCGCTTCGGGGTGATGTTCTTCGAGGACACGCAGGCCGCCTTCGCCAACCTGCACCGTGCCGCCCGAACGGGCGCGGGCCTGCGCTGCATCGCCTGGCGCAGCGCCCAGGAAAATCCGTTCATGACCACCGCCGAGCGCGCCCTTGCAGACCAGCTGGTGCTGCCGGCGCGGGTACCGGGTGCACCGGGGCAGTTCGCTTTCGCCGATGGCGAACGGGTGCGCCGGCTGCTGCAGCGTGCCGGATGGCAGGACGTGGACATCGCGCCGCTGGACCTGACCTGTTTCCTCAGCCGTGATGCGCTGGCCAGCTACGTCGGCCAGCTCGGACCTGTGGGTCTGGCCCTGCGTGCGTTGCCGGCCGCACGCGCCGAAGCGCTGCTGCAGCAGGCGCTGACCGCGTTCGCACCGTTCATCGACGGTGACCGTGTGCGGGTGGAAACCGCCTGCTGGATGATCCGCGCCCGCGCATAGCAACAGAAAAGGGGACGGAGGGGATCAAGTCGTTCATGCCCCGGTTGTGCGGGAAACGACTTGATCCCCTCCGTCCCCTGCTTCTCTACAAGGCCTCGCCGGCATCGGCCAGCCGCGATTCGATGAGCGCATACCACTGCTCGAGCATGTCGACCAGCATGTCCAGCTCGGCGTCGGCACGCTGCGCGCGGCCGCTGCGCAGGCACGCCTGTGCTTCCTGCAGCTGGGTGAGGAAGCCGGCAACGGTGTCGGCCTGCAGGATGAGGCCCGGCAGCCGGCGCCCGGGAATGCGCACGACCGCATGGTTGCCGAGCTGGCCGTACACGCTGAGAGTGGCTTCCGTCTTCATGGACAAGGGCAGGAATTGGGCATTCATCAGGTGCACCAGGGAAGAAACCTGCCCACCGGCAGGCGTGGAAAACGGGGGAGACGTTTCCACGTCCTGCCGGCAGAACAGGGGGGACTCGGGATGCCGGGGCACGCCCCGGCGCGGGGATTCAGTGCGATCGGGCCACGCCCGCGATCTGCACCCGGCGATTGGGCGCCAGGCAGGCGATCAGTTCGCGCCGGTTGCGCTGGTCGCACTGCACCAGCGGTTCGGCCGCACCCCGCCCTTCAGCGCTGATGCTCGCCGCGGATACGCCGCCCTGTACCAGCGCCATGCGCACCGCCTCGGCACGTCGCTGCGACAGCGTCTGGTTGTAGGCAGCGCTGCCGATGCGGTCGGTGTAGCCGACCACCTGGATCGACTGCACCTGGCTGGCCTCACGCACCTGCGCCAGTACACCCTGCACGGCCTGCTGGCCGCTGGCACTGAGTACGGCACTGTCGAAGCCGAACAGTGCATCGGCAGCCAGCCGCAGCGGCTGCTCCGGCAAGGGCGCCGGCGCCGGCGGTGGCGGCGGACGCGGCGGGTCGAGGACCGCTGCGCACGATTCAGGCTTCCAGTAGCCGCCCTGGGCGATGCCCTTGTTGTCGAAGCGCACCTGGAACTGGCAGGTGAAGTACTCCGCGCCCTGTGCGGTGCGGAAGTTGAACAGGTAGTTCCACTCGCGCACGCCCCACATGCCTTCGTTGAAGTGCGGGGTGCCGAGCAACGTGTACAGCTGGCGCTTGCTCATGCCCGGTGCGAACCGGCGCAGGTCGGCGATATCCGGATAGATGCCTTCCTTCAGCGATGCCTTGCTGGCCTCCGGGAAGGTGACGGCGGTGCTGTCGGCGGGGCCGTCGGCGGCCGGTGCGTGGCTGCGGCAGGCAACCAGCAGCCCCGCGGCCAGGATCAGGCCCAGCGTGGCGGCGACGCGGCCACTGCGAGCGATGCGATGCGGTTTCATGTCATTCCCCCTGTAGACGTTGCCCGCTGCGCCGGGCCGCGAATGCGACCCGGCGCAGGCGATCACCACTGGATGCCGGCACCGACGGCCACACCGGCCTCGCCGCGGCTGTTGGTGGAACCACTGAACTTGTAGATCCAGCGACCGCCCTCGGAGACACCGGAGATGCCCAGGGCCACGCCGGATTCGCCGTTGTAGCTGCCGGCGGCGATCGAGGCCATGTTGCGGCCAGCCTCGCTGGGCTGCGGCAGCGATGCGGTTGCCATCGCCGAGGCGATGCCGGCCGAGGCGCGGTTGTCGGTCTTGCGCAGGTCGCGTTCGAAGCCGCCCATGCGCTCATCGGTGTAGGCCTTGGACCAGTCCAGGGTCTGCGCCATGCCCGACTTCAGCTGGTCGACGTTGACCGCGTCGGTACCGGCGGTGCCGGCAGCGACGTTGCGCACCGTGGTCGGGCCGCTGCTGGTGCTGCCCAGGGTCACGCTGTTGTAGTTGGTGGTGCCGTTGGTGGTGGTGTCATAGCGGATCGTGCCCTGCTGCGAAGCCTGCAGCTGGCGCACGTTGACCGCATCGGTCGCCTGCGAACCATCGGCCACGTTGACCACCTGGCGTTCGGCACCGGCTGCACCCACCGACACCGTATTGGCGCGGTTGGCGACCGAGCCCGCACCCAGCGCCACCGAGTTGTCTGCCTGCGCCTGCGAGCCGTTGCCCAATGCGGTCGAGTTGGCCCCGGCCGCAGTGGAGCCGGCACCGCCCGCGGCGGAGTTGGCGCCGGTGGCGGCCGGATCGGCCAGGTTGTTGCTGTTGTTGGCGCGGAAGCTGCCGGCAACGTTGGTGATGTTCTGGATCTTCTGGTCGGTGTAGGCCTTGGACTGGTCGATGGCGTAGTTCACGCCGTTCTTCAGCTGGCCGACGTTGGTCGCATCGTGGTCGTCGGAGCCATCGGCCACGTGGGTGATCTTGCGCTCGCTGCCACTGCTGCCCACCGCCACCTCACCGGACGAGTTGCTGGCGCCGGCCTGACCATAGGCACCGGTATAGCCGGTCTGCGCACCGACGCTGGCCACCGAACCGGCACCCAGCGCAACACTGTTGCCCGCGCTGGCATTGGCACCGTTGCCGACCGCTACGCTGCCCGCACCGGCTGCGCTGGCCTGCGGGCCGACCGCCAGTGCTTCGGCACCGGTGGCCGTGGCTGCGGCAGCCGTGGAGTTGACCGCCAGGTACGGGCTGCCGCCGCCGCTGCTGATGCGCTGGTTGAGCACCCGCAGCGAGCCATCCACTGCAGAGAACGCAGCGGTGACGTTGCTGTAGTCGTTGCCGGTGATGGTGCCATCGGTGGCGATGGTGGAGATGTTGAAGGTCGGCGCGGTCCACAGCCCGGTGCTGCCGTTGTACACGGTGCTGCCACCGAAGTAGCTGGCCACCGTCTGGTGCGTGCTGAACAGCTGGTCGCCGGTGATGGCATCGCTGCTCCCCGCCAGGATGCTGCCGGCGGCCACGTTGGTGACTTTCACCGGTGCACCGCCGGTACCGCTGAGGGTCACGGTATCGACCACATTGCCACTCCCGTCCACGTCGTACTTCACGGCGCGCGCATCCAGGTCATCGGTCTGCTCGGCCACATTTGCCAGCGAATTGCTGACCGCATCGAAGGCCGTGCCGACGTCGTTGTAGCTGCCCTGGCTGACCGTGCCATTGGCGGCGACGTTGTTGAGCGTGTAGGTCGGCGCGGTGACCACGCCATTGGCATCCACTGCAGCGCCGCCGCCGAGGTGGGTGGCCACCGTCTGGTTGGCCGCGAACAACTGCGCACCATTGATTGCTTCGCTGCTGGCCGCGCTGATCTGGCCCGGGCCGAGGTTGCGCAGCGTGGTGGCGGTGCCGGACTGGCCGAGCGTCGCACTTGCGTAGTTGACGCTGCCGTCGCCGTTGAGGTCGTAGCGCAGTGCGCCCTCTTCGGAGGCCTGCAACTGACCCAGGTTGACCGCATCGGTGCTGGCGGTGCCGGCGGCGACGTTGGTGACCTGGCGTTCGGCGCCCGCGGCACCGATCGACACGCTGTTGGCACGGTCGGCCAGGCTGCCGGCACCGACCGCGATGCTGTTGGCGGCGGTTGCGCTGGCACCGGCACCGACGGCGATCGCTTCGGCGCCGCTGGCCACGGCGTCGGCACCGGTCGAATTCACCCGCAGGTACCGGGTGCCGGTGTTGCGGATGTCGTTGATCTGGGTGTTGAGGTTGACCAGCGAACCATCCACCGCATCGAAGGCGTCGGTGACGTTGTCATACAGCCCCGGGGCCACGGCGCCACCGGTGGAGATGGTGCTGATCTCGAACAGCGGTGCGGTGAACGTGCTGGTGAGCGGATCGAACGCTGCGCGTCCGCCGAAGAACTTTGCCATCGTGTCGTTGCTGGCGAACAGCTGCGCACCATTGACCGCCTCGCTGCTGGTGGCGTTGACCGCGCCGGCGGCCAGGTTGCCGATGGTGGTGGTGCCGGTGCCATTGCCGAGGGTGACACGGCGATAGTCGGGGTCGCCTGCACCATCCAGGTCATAGGTGACCGCCGCCGCGCCGACCGCATCGATCTGGCTGATCGCACCCTTCAGCTGGGCCACGTTGACGGCATCGGTGTTGGCGCTGCCGGCCGCCAGGTTGGTGATCTGCCGCTCGCCACCGCCTGCGGTGCCCACCGACACTTCGCCCGCCGACACCTGTGCGGTGGTCAGGCCGTAAGCGCTGTAGCTGGCCTGCGCGCCGCGCAGTGCGGCCGAGCGATAGCCCAGCGCCACCGAGTTGGCCTGGTTGGAGGTGCTCTCTGCGCCGAGCAGGGTCTGCCCGTTGGCAGTGCCGCTGGCACTGTCGCCGACCACCACCGAGTGCCCCATGCGTGCTGCATAGTCGGCGGTGGGAACACCGGTCGGATCGCTCGGATCATTGGCGCCCGCGCCGGGGAAGGCAACGTTGGCATCGACCTTCGGCAGCTCATGGCGGGCGTTGGCACCGATCACCACTTCCTTGGAGCCGTTGGCATAGGCGCCATCGCCCATCAGCACCTGGTAGTCCTGCGCTGCGTTGACCGCCCAGCAGGAGATGTCCGCCAGCGCGATGTCCAGGCACTTGGCCGCCCAGGCCGGCGAGTCCGTCGGCAGCAGCAGGCCGAGCAGGCCACCGGGATTGCCGTTGTTGATGTTGTAGATGTAGCTGTCGGAGGTGACGCCACCGATCAGGGTCAGGTGCGAGCTGCCACCGGTGACCGCGCCACCCAGTCCGTTGAGCGTGGTGCCGACCGGCGTTGCATTGACCACCGGCAGGCCGAGCACGTTGACCGTGGAATAGGTCTGCATGACGTTGGCGGTGCTGAGCTTGAGGTTGCCGTTGGACAGGTAACCGGTGCCGCCGAACAGGCTGGCGGTGGTCGGGCCGAGCAGTTCGGTGACACCGCCCACCAGGCCACCGGTACCGATCACCAGGCCCGCGTTCGGGTCGGCAGCGGCGGGCGCCTTCGGGCTGGTCGGCGGAATGGCCGACGGCGAGGTCAGGCCGAGGCTGCCCAGGGTATTGCCGACCAGGCCACCGACGGCGCCGGTCAGGTTGCCGACGGTGCCGTTGAGGTCACCATTGAGCAGGCTGCCGACCGCGCTGCCAACGCCGTTGAGCGCAGTGCCGACGCCGTTGAGCAGGCCGCCCAGGCCAAGCGCGCTGTTCTGCGCGGCGACGGTTGCGGTGCCGGCCAGCTTGAGATTGCGATCGGCGACGATTTCCTCGCCGTCCTTGCCCTGCACCCGTACCTTGCCTGCCACGCCGGTATCGAACGCTGCGGTGATCGCGCGGTCATCGGTGTCACCCGGCAGCTCTTCCTTGGCCGGCAGTGTGACCGCTGCGGTGGCACCGATCTGGCCTTGGCCTTCGATGTGATTGCCGGCCACGACCAGCTGCGAATCGACCTTGCCATCCACGGCCGCCTTCAAGCCGGACGGCGTTGCACCCGCTGCCGCGGCAACCCGGGTGCCGGCGTCAATGCTGGCAACCGGCTTGCCGGCGATGCCGACATCGGCCTTTGCTGCCGCGTTGGCGGCCAGACCCAACGGCGCCTGTGCGGCCGGTGCGACGTTCGCCGCAAGCGCGGCATCGACACGGGTAGCGGCTGCAGCGCCAACACCGATGTTGGCGCGCACGTCGGCGCCCAGCACCGGTGCAGGCACCTGGCGCGGCGCGGCGCCGGCCGCCAGCTTGACCTGCACGGTGGCCGGCAGCACGTCGCGCACGACCGGCAATGACGTTGTGCTCAGCTGCAGGCCGACGCGTGCGTTGGCACTGATCGCCGGGTTCGCCTGTGCCTGTCGTGCAGCCGCGGCCAGCGCCACTTCGGCGTCCACCTTCACCGGCATCGGCTGGGTGTACTTGGCCGCCAGCGCCTGCAGGTCGCGCAGCGATTGATTGGCCTCTGTCGCCGCCGCAGGTCCGCTGGCCAGCACGCACAGCAGTGCCATGGCCAGGGTGCTGGGCACCAGAAGGCTGGCACGACGGTCGCGCGGTGCGGTACCACCGCTATCGCCGGTGGCCAGTTCCGAGGCCACAACCAGAGCATTGAGCTGGCGGTTCCATACACGCCGGTAGATGCGGTTCATGAGCATTTCCCCCGTAGGCGGACAACTTGAATGTCAGTGGACTTGCCGTTAGGCAGGTGACTGACATTTCGCGCCTTTCAGCGAGGGCTGAGCACTTCATTCCGGCAGGGCAATCGCGCATTCCGGCAAATCCACGGCCGGATTCGGCAGCCACATATGCAAATCCGGCAGGGAGGGCTGGCCGGGCTGCCGCCCGGCACCCGCAGAGGCAACGGCAACGGCAACAGCCGAAAGCAAAAGCGGGTTTCCTGCGGGATGGCGGGGTGGGTCCGGTTGCGGGGGACGCCGTAAACCCATCCTTGGGGGCTTGGCCGCGGCATCCATGCCGCGGACACCCCCGCAACTGGACCCACCCCGCCTTCGACAGTTTCCCGCGCGCTTTAGATGTAGCGCCGGGCCAGGCCCGGGCGAGGGAAAGTCGGATCATCAATTTCGATTTAGATCGAAATAATCACTGAAAATCGAAGTTTCACTACGCTCAGGGTGAATGCATGACGCCCAATCCCACCGCCCTCGGGAAACTGTCAGGGGTGGGGCGGTGTGGGCTTGCAGGACCGTTGGCGCCATGGATGGCGCCATCGAGCCCCCATGGACGGGTTTACGGCGTGTCCTGCAAGCCCACACCGCCCCGCCAACCCGCGGAAAACCCAGAGCCGGCTGTTGCTTTGGCTTTGGCTTTGGCTTTGGCTTTGGCTTTGGCTTTGGCTTTGGCCTCTGCGGGTGCCGGGCGGCAGCCCGGCCGATACCCCTCAGGCTGGCTGGCCGAGCTGTGCCGGCGCGCGCATCAACGTGTCACGCGGCAGTTCGCCGAACACTTTCCGGTAGTTGTCGGCAAAGCGGGAAAGATCCCACAGCCCGCAACTGAGGGCGATGGCCTTGACCGAGCGCCGGTTGGAATCGGCCATCGACAGGCTGCGGCAGGCCGCGCACAGCCGCAGCATCGACAGGTAGCGATTGGGCGAGGTGCCGAACAGATCCTCGAACGCATAGCGCAGGCCACGCTCGCTGACGCCGGCGGCGTCACAGATTTCATTCATGTAGATATTGCGGCGAAGATTGAGGCGCATGAAGTTCTCCGCCCGCTGCGCGATCAGGTAATGCGTGCGGCGGGCGCGGCTGCAACTGGGCCGATCGGCTGGGCCGGCACCGAGCAGCGCCTGGACATGCTCGTGCAGCAGGCGCTCGGTTTCTTCCGGCTGCAGCCCACCACCCTGCCCCAGCTGCGCGTGCAGTTGCCGGTAATGGCGTACCAGCGGCATCGCATCATCGCCAAGGTTGAACAGTGAAAGCGCCTGCCCCGCCGGTGGCGTGCTGCGCAGGCTCAGCTCGGTCAACTTGCGCTGCACGCGCGCGACCGGCACCAGCATCAGCGTCATCTGGGTACCAGGGCTGAGAGTGAATTCACTGATGCCTTCGGGCATCACGGTCAAGGCCATGCCCGGCGTCAGCGGCACGCCATGGCACCAGCTCAATGCATCATCGGTGGTGTGCAGGTAGCCGAGCATTGCCCAGTCCGGCGGCAGCATGAAACGGCCGCGGCAGTGGAAGCCACAGGTGATGCTGCAGAACAGGGCTTCCTCGTGAACGCGCGAAGCAAATGCCGCGCGCGGACCATTGCCATCCAGCAGCAACAGTTCCACATCGCACACGCGGAGCACGCCGCTCAGCGTGGCCAGGTCGATTGACCTGAGATCGCCGTCGTCGTTGTCTTCCACCCCACCATCGACCATGACAGTGTCGTCCCCCGTTTGGCCTGCCGCACGACCCCGCCCCCACTGCCTGACAGGGCGCACGCCGTTTCCAAGAGCATCGTCCGTTGCCGAGAGGGACGCTGCGACGCACGCGCGTCCCTCCCTGAAAATGCAAAACCTTGAATGCGAGTATGCCCGATAATCGGCAGTCGTAAACAGGGTGTTTCGACGCTGCGGAATTATCAGCTGCGTGAAGAAAATGTGCGCGCCGATGGCATGGTTTTCGCAGGCGCGCGGATGGGCATCACATTATCTGCACGACCATGAATCGTTTTGCGCAGGAACGGATTTACGTCACAGATCCGCGCCGCAATATTCAGGCATCCAGCGAATCTGCCGAATTTGCATATAGGTTCCGGTTGCAGGGAACCGCCATTCAGGCAAAGTCGAATACACGGTGATCGGGCACGCAGACAGCGGCCACACCCAGGGGGACAGCATGACCATGCACGTACGAGATACCGTTTCGACCACCGGCCTGGAGCTGGGTGGTCGTGGTTGCGCGGCCGCTGCCCTGCCCGGGAATGATCACCCTGCTTGAGCACAGCGGGATTGCCCGCCGTGCCTCCTCCGCCAGGATGGCGGGGGCCTACGGACGGTCCCGGCGGAGCCGGGCCACCGGCCATGCAGGTGTCCTGCAGCAACTGACAGGTAGAGGGAGACAACCGTCATGAACGCATCGATCCGCAAGTTCCTGAAAGAAGAAGATGGCGTGACCGCGCTCGAATACGGGCTGCTGGCCGCCGTGATCGCCGGCATCCTGATCGTGGTGGGCAGAACCCAGATCACCGCGTTCTTCACCACGTTGTTCACCCGCCTGCAGGCCATTGCCACCGACGCCACCACCACCTAGCCAGCGCGCAGGGTGCAGCACCTGCGGTCGCTTCGATGGCGGCCGCGGTGGCCGATGAAGGGTTCTGCAACTGTCCAGTGACGGACAACGAGGGTGTGCGATGACACTGCTGGGATTGCTGGCCATGGGAGTGTGCCTGCGGATTGCGATCAGCGATCTGTACGCCCGCCGCGTGCCCAACACCTGGCTGCTGGCCGCGTGCGCGATCGCCGTGCCCCTGATCATCGCCGGCCAGTTCAATGCAACGCGCACGGCCTGGGCGCCACACCTGCTGGGCGCAGTCGTTGGCCTGCTGGCATTGCTGCCGTTCTATGCGGTGCGCTGGATGGGCGCCGGCGATGTGAAGTTCTTCGCCGTGCTCGGCCTGCTGCTGGGCTGGAAGGCATTGCTGCCGGTCTGGGTGCTGGCCAGCCTGGCCGCAGGCGCCCACGCCGTGCTGGTGCTGGCCGGTCGGCAGTTGGCCGGTCACCTGCCGCTGCGCCTGCAGATGCAGGTAAACCGCGCCAGCACGCACTTGAATGGCCACGCTGCCCTGCGCGAACTGCATGCCGCGCGCGAGGGGCGACAGGGCATTCCCTACGCAGCCTACCTGGCCTTCGCGGCGATTGGCTGGGTGTTGGCAACCACCTATGGAGGCGTCGCATGAAAGCGTTCGCGCGCCAACGCCAACGCGGCGTGGCCAGCATCGAATTCGCGTTGATGCTGCTGCTCGGCCTGGTGCCGCTGCTGCTGCTCACCTTTTCCGGCGTGCTGATCATGGCCGCGCAGCAGACGCTGGCGACGGCCTCGGCCGAGGGCGCGCGTGCTTCGCTGCGCTTTGGCAACGCCGGCGAGCGGCGCACCGCCGCCTGCCTGGCGGCCCGCCGCTCCATGCAATGGCTGTTGCAGTTTTCCGGGCAGAACCCGGACTGCAGCGGCGGCGGCACCGGCGCCATCGTGGTCTCGCCGCAGGCGCCCTGCGCCGGCCTGGCGACGGTGCAATGCATGACCGTGACGGTGAGCTACGACTATGCGTCCCATCCCTTCCTGCCCGGCACCGCAACGCTCTATGGCTGGGTGATGCAGGCCCCCATCCGCAGCGTCGCGGTCGCCCAGCTGGACCTCGGCAGTAACTGACGATCGGTACAGGAGACGATTTTCATGCTCAAGTTGACCCGCATCGCCGCCATCGCGCTGATCGCGCTCGCCGTGCTGCTGGCCGTGGTCGCCTTCGTGATCGGGCGCAAGCCTGCGGCCTCGGCGGACAACCCGAGCACGATCGTGAAGGCCGATGCGCAGACCTTCAGTGTCGTTGAAGCCACCGCGCGGCTACCCGCCGGCGAGCCGATCAGCGCCAATGGCGTGCGGCTGACACAACGCACCGCAGAAGTGCCGGGGGCCGTTGCCGACCTGGCAGCGGTGGTCGGCAAGGTGCCGGTGCAGGACATCAGCGAAGGCAGCGCGATTGGTGCCAGCCTGCTGGCACAGGGCTTCTCGCTGCAGCTGCGGCCGGGTGAACGGGCATTGGCGGTGCCGGTCGATGAGCTGGTCGCGGCAGGCAACCGCATCCTGCCCGGTGATTTCGTCGATGTCTTCCTCAACCTGCGCAGCGCCGCTACCAGCTACAACGGCCAGCAGGACATCGCACAGACGCGGTTGCTGCTGTCACGCCTGCGCGTGCTCAGCTACGGACAGCAGGACATCGCGGCAGCCCCGACGAGCAGCCAGGGCCAGGCCCCGGCCACGGCAGGCAACGACTCACGTGCAGCCGATATCACCAGCGGTTCCAGCAGCGCCCCCAGCAACGCAAACGGTAGCGATGCCACGCAGCCGGCGCGCACCGCGGTGCTGGCGGTGCCGGTGGCCGACGCCAACCGCCTGCTGCTCGGCGCACAGCAGGGCAAGCTGTTCCTCGCCCTGCGCAATCCCGCCGATACCGGCCTGCCGGATGTGGCGCTGTTCCCACAGGCGCGCGGCGTGCTGGACCCGGTGCGCGGCCTGGACAACGAGCAGCAGCAGGCCCTGCAGCGACCGGAGAACAACGCCTACGCCGGCCTGGATGGCGATGCGCTGGCTGGCCGCGGCAGCAGCGTGCAGCGCAGCGTCCACGAAACGCCGGCGCGTGCACCGGTGCAGCGTCGCTCGACGCCGCGACCGGCGGGCATCGAAATCATCCGCGGCGACACTGCTGCCCCCCGCGGCTCCCTTTGACCCTTGCCGAGAGCGCACATGACTGAACGTCGCCACCGCCTACGCCCCACTGTCCGCCAGCGCTGGCTGGCCCTGCTGCTGGTGCTGCTGGCACCGGGTGCGAGCGTGGCTGCCGACGATCTGCTGCTGCAGACCCGCGAACAGCGGCCATGGACGCTGCCGGCCGACCTGGAACGGGTTGCCATCGCCGACCCCGGCGTAGCTGACATCGTGATGCTGCGCGGCGCACGCCAGGCGCTGCTGGTAGGCAAGGCCCCCGGCACCACCACCCTGCTGCTCTGGCATCGCAAGCAGAGCGAACCGCAGCGCGTGCAGGTGCGGGTGCAGAGTGCCGTGCAGGGCGCCGCCGATGCCGGCTCCAGCGGACTGGTGTTCACCCAGCAGGACCAGCAGGGGCTGCTGCAGGGAAGCAGCGACAGCGTGCTGGCGCACATGCAGGAGCAGAAGACCGCGGTGATGGCGCTCGGCAAGGACGGCAGCCTGGCCGATGCCTCCACCATCAGCAGCGGCGGCGTGGTGCAGGTCGAGGTGAAGGTGGTCGAGTTCAACAAGACCGCGCTGAAGCAGATCGGCATCAACTTCCAGAACCGCAACGGTGGTTTCGCCTATGGATTCGCGCGGCCGGGCGGGCAGCTGCCAGGCAACACCGGCATCCTGCCTGGCATGAAGGAAGGTGAGTCGAGCAACGAAAGCGAGTCACCGATCTCCTCGGCGTTCAGGCTGGTGTTCGGTTCGACCAAGGGCCTGTGGAACGCCGATGTCGACCTGCTGCAGGCCAACGGCATGGCGCGCGTGCTGGCCGAGCCCACTCTCGTCGCGCTGTCCGGGCAGAGCGCCAGCTTCCTGGCCGGTGGCGAACTGCCGATCCTGGAGCCGCAGGGGCTCGGCACGACCACGGTCACCTACAAGCCCTTCGGCATCGGCCTCACCGTTACTCCCACGGTGCTCTCACCGAACCGCATTGCGTTGAAGGTTGCCCCGGAAGCCAGCGACCTGGACTACACCAATGCGATCGCGCTCAACGGCGTGCAGATCCCTTCGATCACCACCCGCCGCGCCGACACCACCGTCGAGCTAGGCGATGGTGAGAGTTTCGTCATCGGCGGCCTGGTCAGCTCCACCGTGGCCTCGACGGTCAACAAGATTCCGCTGCTCGGCGACCTGCCGATCATCGGTACGTTCTTCCGCAACTTCGACTACAAGCGCCAGGACAAGGAACTGGTGATCATCGTCACCCCGCGGTTGGTACAGCCGATTGCCCGCAATACCGAACTGCCGCTGCCCGGCGATCGCGAAGCCAAGCCGAACATGCCCGAATGGGGCGCGTGGCTGCTTGGCCCGATCAGCCGCGATCCGGTTCCCGGTTTCTCGCGCTGACCTGCATGACGTCTCCGGTACTACGCCCATGCCCTACGCCACTGCCCTGCCGCTGCACCCGCAAGGACCACCGATGAACCTGGTCCTGTACGGGATCGACCGTGAACTGCTGCCGCGCCTGGCTGCCAAGCTGCCGCCGGCCACGGCACTGCACTGGCAGGACAGCAGCGAGCCGACCTCGGCCCAGGACCTGCAGCGTGGCCCGCAGAACCTGGTGCTGCTGGACTTCCGCCCGGAGCATGCCTCGGCATCGACGGTACTGGCGCAGCAGCTGCAGCAGACCCAACCCGAATTGACCCTGGTGGCCGTGGGCGCCACCAGCGCCGGCCAGGTGGAAGGCGTGGTGATGGCGCTGCGCGCCGGCCTGCGCGATGTACTGGACCTGGACAGTGACAACACCGGCATCGAAGCCGCCCTGCGTCGCGCTTTGTCACCGCGCCCCGCCGCAAGCGCACAGCAGGCGCACAAGGCGCGCCTGATCGTGCTGCTGGGCGTGCGCGCCGGCGTCGGCACCAGCACGTTGGCCGCACACCTGTCGGTGCTCGCACAGCAGACCCGCACCCTGGCCCAGGGCGATGCCGCCGTGCAGGACGGGCTGCTGATGGAGCTGGCGCAGCCGGCCGGCGACCTCGCCCTGTACCTCAACCTGGACAGCCGCTTCCACTACGAAGATGCGCTGCGCAATGCCAGCCGCATCGATGCCACCCTGGCCCGCACGGCGATGGCCCGGCACACCAGCGGACTGGTCCTGCTCGACCGTGCCAGCGGCAGCGACGCGCTGCCCCCGTCCGATCCTGGTGCGCTGCTGCAACGACTGCGCGGCGTGTTTTCCAGCGTACTGTGCGATGCCGGCGGCTGCCCGCTGCGGCAGCTGCCGCCGCTGCTGCTGGACCAGGCCGATGAAATCTGGCTGGTGGCCGACGCATCGATCGCCACCCTGGTGTCGCTGGACCACGCCCTGAAGCACCTTTCCGGCCAGCGCGACCGCGAGAAGCGACTGCAGCTGGTGATCAACCGCCACGACGACAACAGTGGCATGAGCCCCGAACAGATCGCGCGCCGCTTCGAGCTGCCGCTGCTGGCCACCCTGCCCGAGCGGTCGCGGGTACGCGCCTCCGCCAGCCATGGCCATCTGCTGCTGCAGGATGCGCCGCGCGACCCGTACCTGCGTGCCCTCGCCCCGCTGGTGCAACGTCTGGATCCGGCTGCCTGCCCGGTCCAGGCGCACGGCCTGCGGGAAAGACTTGCCCTTGCCCTGGGTGGATCGCAATGGAAGACAAAGTGACCCCGTTCCCGCACGTTGTCGCCCGCAGCACGGTGCCGGAGCATGCACCGGGCAGCCTGCCGTTCGCACAGACCGAGCAGTACCAGAAGGTGCTGTCGGCCGCGCACGAGCATCTGCTCAACAGCATCGAAGACGAGCGCATCGACATCGATTCCTGGGCCCCCGACACCATCGCCCGCTGGGTGGAAGTGCAGACGGTCAGTTTCATCCAGGAATGGCGCATCCCCATCAACGAAGAAGAAATGCAGGTGGTGGCCGAAGGTCTGGTCAAGGAGCTGACCGGTTTCGGCCCGCTCGATGACCTGCTGCATGACCCCACCATCGAAGACATCCTGATCAATGGCTTCAAGGATGTGCATGTCTCCCAGGGCGGGCAGCTCAAACGCGCACCTCAGCGCTTCACCGATGACACCCACCTGCTGCGCATCCTGCGCCGCATCATCGCCCCGCTCGGCCGCCGCCTGGATGATTCCAATCCGATGGTCGATGCACGCCTGCCCAATGGTGGCCGCCTCAACGCGATCATCTCGCCACTGGCGGTGGACGGGCCGATGGTGTCCATCCGCAAGTTCCGCAAGGATCCGTTCACGCCCGACGAACTGCTGGCCAAGGGCACCTTCGATGCGCCGATGCAGGCACTGCTGAAGGCGATGGTGCTGGGCCGCTGCAACATCCTGGTGTCAGGTGGCACCAGCTCGGGCAAGACCTCGCTGCTCAATGCGCTGGCCAGCTATGTGCCGGCCAACGAACGCGTCATCACCGTGGAAGACACCGCCGAGCTCTCGCTCAACCACCCGCATGTGGTGCGCCTGGAGAGCCGCATCGGTGGCGCCGAAGGCCAGGGCGCGGTCAGCATCCGCGACCTGGTGCGCAACAGCCTGCGCATGCGCCCGGACCGCATCGTGGTCGGCGAGGTGCGTGGCGCCGAGGTGCTGGAGATGCTGCAGGCGATGAACACCGGCCATGACGGATCGATGGCCACCATCCACGCCAATTCACCGCGCGACTGCCTGTACCGCATCGAGATGCTGGCCGGCTTCGCCGGTTTCCAGGGCAGCGAAGACAGCCTGCGCCGGCAGATCGCCAGTGCCATCGACTTCATCGTGCAGATCTCGCGCCTGGGCAGCGGCCGCCGGGTGCTGGTATCCATCACTGAAATCACTGGCGTCAGCGACAACCTGATCACCACCCAGGAGATGTTCCGCCACGAAGTGCAGATCGATGGCAGCGGCAAGGAAATCGACCGTTGGATCGGCCTCGGCTTCCAGCCACATTCGCACAAGCTGGAGCCGTTCCGGCAGTTGCTGCGCGAATCCCTGTACGGAGACTTCTGAGCATGGGTACCGGCCTGCTGCTGGGTGTGCTGAGCATCGTGTCGGTGCTGCTGGCGCTGGCGGTGTGGCTGTGGGGGACGGCCAGCAGCCGCGAACAGCGCCAGGCCTCGCTGCAGCATGCCGAGCAGCAGCTGGCGCGCGGCACCGGCGCTGCCGCCGCGCCGGCCGATGCAGCACGGCAGGCGGCGCTGCCTGCGCCGGGTCGCCGCGCCCTGCCCTGGAACGGGCTGCTGCAGCGTGCCGGCCTGGCACCGGGCTGGAAGCTGCCGCTGCTGATGCTGCTGCCGGGCATCGCCCTGTCCGCGTTCGCGGTGTTGCGCCTGGGCACCTTCTGGATGTTCCCGCTGACCCTGCTGCTGTACCTGCTGGGCTGCTGGCTGTGGCTGATGCGCCGTATCGGCAAGCTGCAGGCGCAGCTGCTGCACCAGCTGCCGGACTTCCTCGACAACCTGGTGCGCCTTACCGCGCTCGGCAACAGCCTGCAGGCTGCCTTCCAGGTCGCGTCGATGCAGACCAACGCGCCGCTGCGCGGCCTGCTCGACGCCACGGTGCGCTATGCACGTGGCGGCATGGACCTTGACCGTGCGCTCAACCTGGCCGCACAGCCCTACCGCATGGACGTGCTGAAGGTGCTGGCGGTGGTGATGGGCGTGAGCGTGCGCATCGGTGGCCGTGCCGACCAGATCCTGCAGCGCATGGGCGACTTCATGCGTGACCTGGAACAGGCGCAGCAGGAACTGGCCGCAACCACTTCTGAAACCCGCATGTCGGCATGGGTACTGGGCCTTCTGCCGCCGGCCAGCGCGGTGCTGATGGCGATCTCCAGTCCCGAATTCTTCCAGCCGGTGCTGCACGACCCACTGGGCCACAAGATCCTGCTGATCGCGCTGGCGCTGGAGTTGACCGGCGCCTTCCTGCTGTACCGCCTGGCCAAATCACTATGAACATCCCCGTCCACGCAGGAGGCATCCAATGAGCGCCAGCATCTGGTTCGTGGCTGCCCTGCTGGTGTTGGCCGCCGGCGTCGCCCTGCTGGGGCTTGGCAGCTGGGTGCGCAGCCATCGCGAGGACCGCAGCGAGGCCACGTTGAAGACAGCGCTGCGTCCGCGCGAAAGCGACGACACAGCGGCTGACGCACGCAAGGACTCACTCGGCTGGCTGGAGCAGTTCGGCCGCGGACTGAGCGGCGGACGCCTGGAAGCGGCGCTGCTGGCCGGTGAGGATCGCCTGCTGCTGGACCTGGCCGGCTGGAACACCCGCCGCGGCACCGCCATCTACCTCGGCCTGCGGCTGCTGCTGGCGGTCCTGGTACTGGGTATTGCGCTGACGCTGAGTGACGCCACGGGGTTGTCGAGGATCATGGTGGTGATCGGCGCGCTGGCTGCTGGCCTGCTGCTGCCGAAGTTCGCGCTCAGTGCGTGGGTCAAGCGGCGGCGACGCGCGGTGAACAATGAGCTGCCGCTGTTGATCGACCTGCTGCGCCTGCTGCAGGGCGTGGGCTACAGCATGGATCAGAGCCTGCAGACACTGGGCGACAAGCTGCGCGACGCACTGCCGGTGCTGGGTGGGGAAATCCAGGAAGCGAATGTGTCCTACACCCATGGGCGCACGCGCGCGCAGTCGCTGCGCCGGCTGAGCGATGTGTACGGCGATGACGATCTGTCCAGCCTTGTGCAGTTGATCCTGCAGGTGCACGCCCACGGCGGTGCCGTGCAGGAACCGCTGCGCCAGTTCAGCGTCCGCCTGCGCGAGCAGCGCCGCAACGCGCTGAAGGAAAAGGTCGGCAAGCTCTCGGTGAAGATGACCGTGGTGATGATGCTGACCCTGCTGCCGGCACTGATGCTGGTGCTGGCCGGACCGGCGCTGGTCGCGCTGGCCACTACCTTGTCGAAAATGGGATGACCTTCATGCCTGTCCTGCGCCCTGCCTGCCTGTTGCTTGCCCTGGTTGCCGCCGTTGCCGGCTGCAGCTCCACCACGCCGAAGTACCTGCGTGCGCCGAGCCTGGCCGAGCCGACGCCGGCCCCGCAGGACAGCCGCAACGCCTACCTGGAACTGATCCAGCGGATGCAGCAGCAGGGCGCCTGGTACGCTTCGCTGGCGCACGTGGATGCGTTCCGCCAGCGCTACGGCGATACCCCGGCACTGCGCCTGCTGCAGGCCGACGCACTGCGCCAGACCGGCCAGATCGATGCGGCGCTGGCGCTGTACCGCGAACTCGGCAATGGCCCGCAGGCCGCCGCCGCTGCACACGGCATGGGCCTGATCGCTGCCCTCCGCGACGACGACCAGGGCGGCGAACAGGCGCTGGCACGTGCCACCCAGTTGAGCCCGCTGAACACCGATTACCTCGGCGACCTGGGCTATGCACGGCTTCGTGCCGGCCGCTTCGAACAGGCACGCGAGCCACTGGCCAAGGCGCTGGAACTGTCGCCAGGCAATGCCAAGGCCACCGCCAATCTTGCCCTGTGGGCGCTATTGCGTGGCGACACTGCCACCGTCGAACGGCTGGCCCAGCAGGCCAGCTTCAGCGAGGAGACCCGCCGCAGCGTGGAACAGCAGGCGCAGCAGATCCGCGCGCGGCTGCAGCAACGCCAGGCCGCTGCCACGGCTGCAGCGGCGGCAGCGGCACAACCAGTTGCTTCGGTAGCTGCCAACTCCGCCAACGCAGGCCCACGCTTGGCCGCCGAACCGCGCCGCGATGGTCGCGACGAACGCGACCCACCACGACTGCCGCCCTCGATGCTGGAACGCTTCGGCTCCACCGACCATCCCACCGGGAACACGCCATGACCTCGACGCCGCTGATCCGCTGCATGCTGCCGGTGCTTGCCGGCTTGTCTTTCGCTGCGGTTGTGCAGGCGCAGACGCCGCAGCAACCGTTGACCGGGCAGATGCTGGGTGGTGCCGCGCCCGCGCCGGCAGCCGCTCCCCTGCACAGCGAGCCGTTGGCTACCGTGGACGTATCGCCGCCACCAGCCGCAGCGCCCATCGCAGCCCCCGCAGCCCCTGAAACCAGGCCTGATTTCGGCGGCACGCAGTTACAGCCCAACACCTCGCAGATCGGTGACACCACTCGCAGCCTGTTCCGCCTGCAAGCGTCCGGCGAGGTGGCCGGTGCCCGCCTGCCGATCCTCGGCGACCAGGCCACATCCAGCTACGCGCGTTACCTGAAGAGCTTCCAGTACGACATTCCGCAATTCTTCGAAACCGACGTCGCCAAGTCCGCAGGATCCTCCCGATCCGGACGCTGAGGCCCGCCATGAACCGAGCACGCCACATCAGCTTCAGTCGCCCGCGCGGCGGTATGTCGGTCACCATGATGCTGGTGATGATCGCGCTGCTGGCCATGCTCGGCCTGATCGAGATCGGCTTCCTGTTCTGGGCCAAGCGCGATGCGCAGAAGGTGGTCGATCTGGCTGCGCTGGCAGGCGCACAACGGCTGGACCTGTGCCGGCCCGACAACGCCGACAACAGCGCGGCCCGGCAGAACGCGCTCGCACAGAACACCTTCCCTGGGCAGGTGCAGATCCAATGTGGCAACTGGAATGCCACCCGCGGAACGGCTGACCACTTCAGCCCAAGCGTGGACGCAGGCAATCCACGCAACGCGGTGCGGGTCATTGCCGAACGCGGCGTGCTGCCGTTCTTCGGCCAGAACAGCGGGCTGCCCACGTTGCGCGTGCAGGCGGTGGCCAAGCGTTCGGAACCCACCGCCGTGTTTGCAGTGGGTTCGCAGCTGCTGCGCACCAATGGCAACTCCCCCTTGATGGCGACCCTTCGGCTGGTCGGCCTGGACGTCACCAACGCAACAATTCTGTCCTACGACGGCCTGGCACAGGCCACCGTCACCCCGTCGGGGCTGCTGGCGGCACTGGGCATCCCGGTCACCGCCGACCTCAGCGTGGCCGACTTCAACCGGCTGCTGTCGGTCAACCGCATATCACTGGCACAGCTGGTCAATGCCACTGCCACGGTGGTGGGCCGCGAGACCGCCGTCGGCGTACAGCTGCAGGCGCTGTCCAACCTGGTCGGCACGCGGCTGGACATCAACCAGCTGAACATTCTGCTGGGCAGCCAGAACGGCGGCGGCGGCCTGTTCGCGCAGGTGATCTCACCGGACGGCACCATCGGCAGCGCACTGGAATCGAGGGTCAACGTGCTGGATCTTGTCACCGCCGCGATCTCGATCGCCAACGATGGCAATGGTGTGCAGGTGCAGGGCTTGAACCTGCTGGGCATCGACGTCAAGGCCGGCGTGGTGGAGCCGCCGTCGATCGCCATCGGCGGTGTGGGCGCACGCGCGTACAACGCGCAGGTGCGGCTGATGGTGGACGTCGACAGTGATCGCCTGTTCGCGATCGGCCCGCTGCTGAACCTGCTCGGCACCCGCCTGCATCTGCCACTGCACGTGGATGTGGCCAATGCGATGGGGACGCTGACCAGCATCCAGTGCGGTGCGTCCCCCCCCACGGCCACCATCCAGGTCGATTCCTCGGTGCTGCGCGCCTGCGTCGGCAAGGTCAACGCGGCCGATCGCTTCTCCAAGAGCAACGTCTGTGACGCGACCCTGCAGAACGAGCAGCTGTTGAAGCTTCTGGGGCAGCCCCTGATCAACGACAAGGTCACCCTGCCGGCACTGACCAGCACGCAGAGCCTGACCCTGGCCGCAGGCCAGACCGGCTCGACCCGGATCAACCCGTTGGCCGTCGGCACCGCCGTGTCAGACCTGGTCAACGAACTGCTGCGGGTGCTGTCAGGCATGCTCAGTTCACCCAAGCAGGGCATGAGCGCCAATGACACGGCCAAGGCATTGGCCGACCGTTACCTGCAGGCGGCCTTCCCCAGCGGCGGGCGTTACAACGTGGACCAGGTGATTCCATTGCTGCGCGATGGCGATCCGTCACGCAACCTCGCACCGCTGGGCAACTGGACCGTTACCAAGGGTGTACCCAAGCCCTGCCTGATTGGCCTGAGCACCTGCTGGGAAGATGGATCGGTCTGGGCCGGTTACCGCGCCACCGTGACCGGCCAGGGCCTGGGCCTGCTCGACGGCCTGCTGGGCTCGCTGGTCGGCGGCCTGCTGATCAACCGCTGCGACAGCCTGCTGGGCAACCTGATCGACTACAACGGCTGCGTGCGCACCAACCTGGCGTCCTACATCCAGACCGCCCCGGCCGGATTCCTGGATGGGCAGAACGGCGGCGGCGTGACCACCCCCGGCAACAACGTCACCTGCAGTGGCCTGCTGTGTGCGCTGCTGAACCCGGTGCTGGCGGCGCTCAAGCCCGTACTCAACAGCGTCGGCACCCTGCTGACCAACACCCTGGCCAGCCTGCTCGGGCTGGAACTGGGCCGCACCGATGTCAGCATGCAGTCGATCCAGTGCAGCTCGGCGCAGCTGGTCTTCTGACCCGCGCGGGCACCGGTTGGCGGCGTCCGCGCCCATGCTAGACTCGCGGCGGGGAACCACATTCAACTCAACCCACACTACATCCGTGGATGGTCTAGACATGCGAGAAACTTCAGGGGGCACCGTCTTCGCCCGGTATCGGCGCGGCGCAGCACTGCTGGCCGTGGCCATGATGGTGGTGGCGCCGTCGGCGCTGGCCGCACGTGGCGATCGCACTGCCACGGTGGAGCCGGCCAAGGCCGCACCGGTGGTACGCAACACCGTCGACGAACTCAAGCAGTTGATGGATGCGCAGCAGCTCACCGAGCTGCGTACCACCTACAACGGCAACTACGGCGCCAGCCTGCTGTTCAACGCCAATACCCTGACGTACTACGTGGCCCTGTTCCAGGAGAAGAACTTCTGGCGGGTGATCAAGACCGATGCCGTCGACAACGCCGAGCGTGTCTACCGCACCTTCGCGCAGCAGTCCGAACAGCTGGCGCAGGTCTACATCGACACCACCCGGCTGGAAGCCGGCAAGCGCTACACCGAGCGCCTGGTGGCCTACAACGAAGAGCGCCTGCGCACCCTGCAGCAGGAAATGGAACAGCAGCAGGCGCAGTCGGCGCAGGTCAGCGCAGCGCTGCAGCAGGCACAGCAGCAGGCGGTCAGCCTGAGCACCGACGTGCAGAGCACCAACAGCCAGCTCGATGCGCTGCAGCGACGGATCCAGATCCTGCAGGCCGAACAGGGCAACCCGGAGCTGAGCCTGCCCAAGCCGGATGCGGCGACGGCACCGGCCGCCGCCAGCGACGGCCGCTGAGGTCTTCCGGGCCTGTAGACGAGAACGGCACCTTCGGGTGCCGTTTTTCGTTGTGCTCAACGACAGGCCTCGCGTACCGCGTCATCCAGCTGCCTGCGCTGCAGGTAGTCGAGCCTGCGCGGCTTGGCCAGCGTTGCCACCTGCCGCTGGCGCGCCCGCTCGCAGCCACGTGGGTCAGCCGTGATCGATATCAGCGCGCCCTGTGCGCGCCCGCGCCGTGACGTCCGCCTGCTACCGCTGCGGGCAGGCTGCACGACTGCAGGTGTGGGCCCGCGTGCCTTCGACTCGGCACCGGGCACTTCCCAGCGCCACTCAGCGCGCCCCTGGCAGGGCGTCTGCTGGTAAACCGGATGCTCACCTCCGGTGCACTTGTACACGTTGGTCTGTGCCATCGCTACAGCAGCCAACAGCAGTGCAGGCAGCACTCCCCATCCCGGCATCTTCATGACTGGCCCTCACGCGTCCGATGGCCATGGTTGCCATCAGCACCGGCCTGCCGCCAGAGCGAGTCGCGTCAGCGCGACGACCACGCCAATCCGGCACAGCCGTGCAATGCACATCGCCCATCGTGCGCTGTACTGCCGCAGGCGCCGGCCAACCCGCAGGCGTCTTCCCTCCCTTTCGCCAAGGAACCTGCAATGAGCAATTTCGTGACCGTCAATGATGGCGCCCGCATCTTCTACAAGGACTGGGGCACCGGCCAACCTGTCGTATTCGCCCATGGCTGGCCACTGTCGTCCGATGCCTGGGACCCGCAGATGCTGTTCATGGGCCAGAACGGCTACCGCGTGATCGCGCATGATCGCCGCAGCCACGGCCGCTCCAGCCAGACCTGGGACGGCAACAACATGGACACCTACGCCGATGACCTGGCTGCCGTTCTGGATGCGCTGGACGTGAAGGACGCGATCCTGGTCGGCCATTCCACCGGCGGTGGCGAAGTGGCGCACTACATCGGCCGCCATGGCAGCAAGCGCGTGGCCAAGGTGGTGCTGGTCGGCGCGGTGCCGCCGCTGATGCTGAAGACCGAAGGCAATCCGGCCGGCACCCCGCTGGAAGTGTTCGACGGCATCCGCAAGGGCACCGGTGGCGATCGTTCGCAGTTCTTCAAGGATCTGGCCACGCCGTTCTTCGGCGCCAATCGTGATGGCAACAGCGTCACCGAAGGCATGCGTGATTCGTTCTGGCTGCAGGGCATGCTGGGCGGCGTGAAAGGCCAGTACGACTGCATCCACGAATTCTCGGAGGTGGACTACACCGACGACCTGAAGAAGATCGACGTACCGGCTCTGGTGGTGCATGGCGATGACGACCAGATCGTGCCCTTCGATGCTTCGGCCAAGCTGTCCTCGCAGATCATCCGCAACGCAGAACTGAAGGTGTACGCCGGTGCACCGCACGGCCTCACCCTGACCCATGCCGATCAGTTCAACGCCGACCTGCTGGCATTCGCACGCAGATGACGTATCGCGGCGGCGCCCGTGCGCCGCCGCTCCTGCCCTGGAGCCGGCCAGCGGCCTGCTCCATCACGGGACCATCAGATATCGCTGTGGTGATGCGGCGCCGCCGCCGGCAATGGATCATGGCCGCCAACGAAGTGACGCACCACCGGCGCGCGCTCGCCGCGATGCAGCGCGCGCAGCGCCTCCTGGATCGCCTTGTCGTCGGCGGTGATGCGTTCATGCTGGCGCAGGTGCTCCAACCACGACGCTGCGACGAAATACTCCAGATGGATGCCCGGGGTTGCCACATCTTCGACCACGCCCCAGACCACGGCACCATCGCGCCGACGGATCGTTCCCAGCGTGCGCATCTGCGCCTGGAACGCGGCGCGGTCGGCGGCATCGATGCGATATTCGATGGTCACCAGCACCGGTCCGCGATCATTCGACACCGGCACCGACAGTTCCGGAGCTGGCCAGTGCCCGGCCGGGCTCAGGTTCAGATCTTCGGCGCCTGCAATGCGTACCCGCCACACCAGCAGGCCGCCGATGACCGCACCTGCAGCAGCCACCAGCAGTGCCAGCTCGGGCGATGTGCGCTGCGCCAGTGCGCCCCAACTCAGGCCACCGGCCGCCATGCCGGCCGAGAACACCATGATGTACAGGGCAAGCGCACGCGCCCTCACCCAGGCCGGCACCGCCGTCTGCGCTGCGATCTGCAACGAGGACAGTACGGTGATCCAGGCAAAGCCATTGACCAGCATCACCAGCGGCAACACGTACCAGCTGCGGGTCAGCGCCAGGCCGGCCAGGCTTGCTGCCAGCGACAAGGTGGCCAGCAGCACCAGCAGGTCGCGGTCAAGCCTGGCCCGCAGCTTCGGCAGCAGCAGCGCACCGCCCACCGCACCGATACCGATGCAACCCAGCAGCACGCCGTACTGCCCCGCTCCGCCCTGCATCTGCCCGCGCACCACCACCGGCAGCATCGCGTTCATCGCCGCGGCAAAGAAGAAGAAGCCGGCCGATTTGATCAGTACCGCCTGCAGGCGGCCGGCACGGCTGGCATAGCGCAGGCCCGCCTTCAGGCCAGCGCCGAACCCTTCGGGCGGCAGGCTGGACGCCTTCGGATCACGCTTCCAGCCCCACACCACGAACAGCATGGCGGCAAAGGTGATGGCGTTGAACCCGAAGGCCCACACCGCACCCAGCTGGGCCACGATCACCCCGCCGATGGCCGGCCCGATGGAACGGGCGATGTTGATGCCGATGGAGTTGAGTGCCACGGCCGAGGCCAGCATCGGCTGCGGAACCAGCTCGGAGACGATCGCGGCCTGTGCCGGCATCGCCATCGCCGCACCGCAGCCCATGCAGAAGGTCAGCAGCACCAGCAGCTGCGGCGTCAGCAGGTCCAATGCCGTGAGCACGGCGGTCGCTGCCGCCACCAGCAGCATCCAGCCCTGGGTGAACAGCAGGTACTTGCGGCGGTCGACGATGTCGGCCAGGGTCCCGGCCGCCAGCGCCAACAGCACGATCGGCACGGTGGTGGCCGACTGCACCAGCGCGACCATCAGCGCCGAACCGGTGCGTTCGGCCATCACCCAGGCCGCAGCCACGTCGTTGACCCAGGTACCGATGTTGCTGGCCAGGATCGCCAGCCAGATCGAGCGGAACATGCGGATCTTCAACGGCGACCATGCGCCATCGACCTGCGGGGAGTGTTGTGACGCCGATGCGTTCACCATTGCCAAGCTCCAACGATTGAGGCGAACAGCGTGTCCCGGCCGCCGGCCTGCGTCAGTGCAGGACCTGCGTCGACCCAGGCCAGCTGCAGCTGCCATTGCCAGTGGTCATTGACCTGCCAGCGGGTTTCGGATTTGTACTGGGTACCGATGCGGCGTGCGCCTCCGGCACTGCCGGGCAACGCTGCCAACGGTGCCGGCGTGGTATAGACCGCATCGGCGCGCCGATGCTTCCACGCCAGCTGCACACCCAGCTCGGTGGTCACCGCCTCATGCAGGCGCAGTGCCAGTGTCGGTTGCAGATCCATCAGGTTGGCCGGTGCCAACAGGCTGGCTTCGCTGAAATAGGCGGACTTGGGAAACAACGCATTGAACGTACCCAGCCGACCATCACCCGGGTCTGCGTCGCCGCTGGCAATGTCGGCCTTCAGGCCAAGCCGCGGTTGCAGCGGCAGCGCACTCCAGCGCCAACCGGTATCGGTGGCGAGGGTCCAGGCGCGGATGTCCAGATCGCCGGTCACCGCCCGCAGTTCACCGCCCTGCGCCACCAGTTCGGTATTCCAGTCCAGCGCACCCGACTGGCCGAACCAGCGCGCGCCCAGGGTCTGCCGCCGCTCGGTGCCGCTGCCCGCGGCGAAGCGCGCGCCCTCGCGACGATAGTCGAGCAGGTAAAGGTCCCACTGGCTGATGCCAGCGCCCTTGGCCGTGGTCGCATACGCACCGAGCAGGTGTGCACCGCCCTCACCGCGGTCATCGAAAGCACCCGGGCGGTTCTCGACCGGGCGCAGCGCCATCAGGTCCAGTGCGCCCAGCCTGCCCTGCCACCCCACCCGCGCACCATCGAAGGCCAGGCGGATGTTCGGCCCGTCGCGCACCGACAACAGGCGCGAGCTGCCATAGCCCGCTTCCTGCCGGCCCAGCTGCACCTGCATGCCAGCGCCGGACCAGCGCCAGTACGCCTGCTGCACGTCCAGCGCGCCGCGATCGGTACGACCTGGGCCACCGGCCTTGCCGCGCTCGGCATGCGTACCCAGCTGCAGCTTCGCCTGCCAACCACCCTGCGCGAAGGAGGCAGAAGCCAGCGCACGCAGCAGGCCGTAGCCATCGTCGCCAGCACCGACGCCAAACCGGGTCGGGGCGTAGTACATGCCACGCAGGCGCAGCGATGCATCCCACTGCAACTGGCCGTCGCCAACCGTGGTACAGGCACCACCGTCGCAGGCCAGCGCCAACGACGGCAACACCAGCGATGCCAGGGTCAGAACGCGAAGCACGAACACCCCATCGCGCCCCAGAACGCGGTCAGGTCGTCGGTTGGCGTTGGATGACGAACCGCGTGGCCATGCGCACCGTGGGTGCTGCAGGCCACACCATGGTGATGACGGTGCGCCGCAGCCAACCCGGTCGCCCCGCCACCGACGTGGTAACCACCGAAGCGGTTCACCGGCGACCAGTCCGGCATCGCCGGAGGCAGCTGCGGCGCCAACCCGGCGTAGTCGCCGTCGCCATGCACGATGCGGCCACCCACCACGGTCAGCAGGCTGGTGATGTCGGCGATCTGCTGCTCATCGACGCGGAAGAAGTCGGACGACAGCAGGATGAAGTCGGCCAGCTGGCCCACCTTCAGCGTGCCCTTCACCGCTTCGTCGCCGGAGAACCAGGCGCTGCCCTGTGTCCACAGGCGCAGGGCCTGCTCGCGCTCCAGCAGGTTCTCATCACCGTACAGGGCCAGGCCGCCGACGGTGCGTCCCGTCACCAGCCACGACAGCGCCACCCACGGGTTGTAGCTGGCCACGCGGGTAGCATCGGTGCCGGCGCCGACCGGCACGCCCTCGGCCAGCATCCGCTTCACCGGTGGCGTGTGCCGCGCCGCCTGCACGCCATAGCGCTGCACGAATGCCTCGCCCTGGTAGGCCATGCGGTGCTGCACGGCGATGCCGCCGTTCAGTGCGCGGATACGCTCGATGTTGCGCGGGGTGATGGTCTCGGCGTGGTCGATGAACCAGTGCAGGCCATCGAACGGCACCTGACGGTTGACCTGCTCGTAGACGTCGAGGATGCGGCTGATGCTTTCGTCGTAGGTCGCATGGATGCGGAACGGCCAGCGCTTCTCCACCAGCAGCTTCACCACATCGTGCAGCTCCGGCTCAAGTTCCGGTGGCAGTTCCGGGCGCGGCTCGTTGAACAGTTCAAAGTCGGCTGCGGAGAACACCAGCATCTCGCCGGCACCATTGTGGCGCAGCAGGTCATCGCCCTGGCGCGGTTGCAGCATCTCGCTCCAGCCGCGGAAATCGCTGACCTCGCTGCCCTTGTTCTGGGTGAACAGGTTGTAGGCGATGCGCACGGTCAGCTGATCATCGCGATGCAGCTGCTCGATGACCTGGTAGTCCTCGGGGTAGTTCTGGAAACCGCCTCCGGCGTCGATCACCGAGGTGATGCCCAGGCGGTTCAGCTCGCGCATGAAATGGCGGGTTGAATTGGCCTGGTATTCGACCGGCAGCTTCGGCCCCTTGGCCAGGGTCGCATACAGGATCAATGCATTCGGCTTGGCCAGCAGCAGGCCGGTCGGGTTGCCCAGCGAATCGCGCACGATCTGCCCGCCGGGCGGGTCCGGCGTTTCCTTGGTATAGCCACAGGCACGCAGCGCGGCGCGATTGAGCAGCGCGCGGTCGTACAGGTGCAGCAGGAACACCGGCGTATCCGGAGCGATGTCGTTCAGCTCCTGCAGGCTCGGCAGGCGCTTTTCGGTGAACTGGGTCGCGGTGAATCCACCGACCACGCGCACCCACTGCGGCGCGGGCGTGCGGTCAACCTGCGCCTTCAGCATGGCCATCGCATCGGCCAGTGAACGCAGGCCATCCCAGCGCAGTTCCAGGTTGTAGTTCAGGCCACCGCGGATCAGGTGGGTGTGGCTGTCATTGAGGCCGGGCACGATGCGCCGCCCCTGCGCGTCGACGATCGTGGCTTCGCCGCCCCAACCGCGCATGATGTCCTCGTCGCTTCCCACGGCAACGATGCGGCCGTTCTGCACGGCCAGTGCCTGCGCATGCGGCTGTTGCGGATCAAGCGTGGTGATGCGTGCGTTGCGGATGACCAGTGTGCTCATGCGACGCTCCTTGGAAGGGGATTGGATGGCCGCGGCGGTACCGCCAGCCAGGCCCAGCGCCAGCGCGGCACCGGTGGCCAGCACCACATTGCGGCGGCCAGGATCGAGAGGTTCGTTGTTCACGCGATGTCTCCAGAAAGAAGCAGGCCATCCACCGCCCATGCACCGGGCCCGGCCAGGGCGATGGCCAGCAGTGCCAGCGTCCACAACAACGGATACTCGGCACCGCCGCGCATCCAGAACCACCCGTTGCGCAGCGCCAGCAGGGCGGTGAAGGCGATGAAGGCGGCGGCGACAAGCGCGGCGATCCGGGCCTGCCAGCCCAGCATCACAGCGCTACCGGCCACCACCTGCAGCAGCGCCAGCAGCAGTGGCAGCGGCGCCGACGACGGCAGACCGAAGCCACGCAGTTCGCCGGCAAAACCTGCCAGACCCGGTCCGTTGAACCAGCCGAACAACTTGCCCAGCGCATGCGGCAGCAGGAATCCTCCCGCCGCCACCCGCAGGATCAACAAGGCCAGGTCGAGGCCATGGCCATCGCGCACGCTCAGTGCCCGCCTTCCTGCGCGCCGAACATGGTCTTGGCGTACTGGATGCCGACGCCATAGCCACCCGCATGGTCACGGGCGATGCCGGTGGTCAGGTCGTAGGTTTCAGCACGCGCCCAGTCGCGCTGCAGTTCCAGCAGGTACTGCACGCTGGTGATCGGCACGGCACCGGCCTGCACCATGCGGGCGATCGCACGTTCGTGCGCCTCTTCGCTCACATCGCCGCAGGCATCGGTGATCACGTAGACCTCAAATCCCTGCTCCAGCGCCGACAGCGCCGGGCCGACGATGCACACACTGGTCCACAAGCCGGCGAGCACCAGCCGACGCTTGCCGATGCGGTTCACCTCATCGATCACCGGCTGGTCTTCCCAGGTGTTCATCGACGTGCGATCGAACACCGCCTGGCCGGGGAAGATCGCCGGCAGCTCCGGGAACATCGGGCCGGAGAACGACTTCTCGGCCACCGTGGTCAGCACCACCGGCACCTTGAAACCCTTGGCGCCCTTGCTGATCAACGACACGTTGTTGCGCAGCGCGGAGATGTCGATGGTGTGGGTGGCAAATGCCATCTGCGACTGGTAGTCGATCAGTATCAGGGCGTGGTCGGCCGGTGACAGCAGTGCTTTGGCGGGGGTGGCGGTGGCGAGGCTCATGGGTGGACTCCGGTGGAGGAAACAACAGGGGGCTGGGAACGTGCCGCGCCATCGGCCAGGTACTGGCCGGGACTGCAGCCGGTCTCGGCGCGGAAGCTGCGGACGAAGTGGCTCTGGTCGAAGAAGCCAAGATGCTGGGCCAGGCAGGTCATCGACTGCGCGGCCGTCGGCAGCAGCTGCGTGGCGCGTTCGATGCGCCGACGGCGCACGTAGCGCAGCGGACTGGCGCCGGTACCCATGCGGAACAACCGCACCAGATGGAACCGGCTTACGCAGGCAACGGCAGCCAGCTCGGTCACCCGCAGCGGCTGCGACAGGTGCTCGTCGATGTAGCGCAGCGCACGCTGCAGGGCAGCCGACTGGTGCGGTGCCAACGTGGTTGCGGACAGGGCAGGAGGCTGGACGGTAGCCATGAAGGAGCGCCGCGACGGGAGCACCCATGGTGTGCCGCCGGCTGCAATCGCCCTACCCCCGTCGGTCGAGGCCGGCGCTCACCCATTCGGGGGAGGCCGGCGCTGCAGCAGGCGGCGGCCGAACAACCGCGCATCCAGCGAATACGCGCCCGGCCCCAGCATGAGCAGGGCCAACGGCAGCAGCAGCCAGGGCAGCGCCGCGCCCTGCCCGTACAACCCCGGCACCGCCAGCAGCACCGCCAGCGGGGTCAGCAGCCCAGGCAGCAGCAGGCCGATCGCCGCCAGGCACATCAGTCCCGGCACACCGGCCGGACTTCCACCCGCCAACAGCCCTCCTGCCACGCACAGGCGCAGCCACAGCAATCCCAGTCCGGGGCCGCGATCAGGGAACATCACATACAAGCGCTGCATCGCCGGGCTCCGTCATCCATCACGGCGTGATAGCGGACACCGAAGCGGTACGCCTACCCCGAACGGGTCACCCCGGCCTGCCCCGCACCTGCCAGAATGACCGCATGCGTGGCCGCCCCTTCCCCTTCCTGCGTCGCCTGCCGGCGCTGCTGTCGTGCCTGCTGTTGTTGACTGCCCTGCCCGTCTTCGCCGTGCAGCAACCCGCAGTGAGCGATGGCATGCCCGGCTATCAGCACACCGCCTGGCGCGTCGGCCAGGGCGCCCCGGGGGATATCTGGGATATCGTCCAGGACCGCCAGGGCATGTTGTGGCTGGCGACGGGTTCGGGCCTGTACCGCTTCGACGGCCGGCGTTTCGAGCGGCAGGCCGCACCGGCGGGCACCCGTTTTCCCTCCACCAACATGGTCACCCTCGGCCTCGATGGCGGCGATGGTGGCCTGTGGATCGGCTACTTCCAGGCAGGCATCAGCCAGTTCACGCAGGAACGCCTGCGCAGCTTCGGCCGCCCGCAGGGCGTGCCGGTGGGTGTGGTCCCCCGCTTCGCGCATGACCGCAACGGCCGCCTGTGGGCTGCCGTCAATGGCGGCCTGCGCTGGTTCGATGGACGTCGCTGGCAGCAGCCGCCGGCTTCCTTCGGCCTGCCGCAGAGACGCGTGCAATGGGTGCTGCAGGACCGCCACGGCACGTTCTGGGTGCTGGCGGACCTGCAGATATGGCGTCGCCCTCCTGGCGCGGCCCGCTTCGAAGCCACCGGCATCGCGGTCTCGCAGATGGCCTCGCTGGTTGAGAGCCCGCGCGGCGAAATCTGGCTGGCCGACCGCGTGCGCGGCACGTCGCCGCTGGCCAACGCGCATGGCCTGTTGCCCGCAGAGGAACGTGAAGCACGGCGGCTGCCCGGGCTGGTCGCCTCGCGCCTGCAGTTCACGGCCGACGGGGCCCTGTGGGCCACGCTCAGCCCGCACGGTGGCGTGGCCCGGGTCACCTTCGACGGCCAACAGGCTGTGCGCATGGAGCGCTTCGATGCCGCGCAGGGCCTTACCGCGACGTCGGCAGTGCCGGTCCTTGCCGATCGCGAAGGCAACATCTGGGTAGGCACCAACCTCGGCCTCAACCGCTTCCGTGCGCACAGCGTGCAGACCTTGTCCGTGGGCCCTACCGATCCGTACCGGTCATTGGTACGCGCCAGTGATGGCCGGGTGTATGGCTATGGCGAAGACCTGAAGCTGTTCGACCTGCGTCGTCCGCTGCTGGGCGGCAGCGCTGCGCAGCTGCAGGCCGCGGCACGGCAGGCACCCACTCCGGTATGGCAGTTCGACTGGATCAATCTGGCGCGCACCGTCAGCGGCCACACCACCCTCATACCGCTGCCGGCACCATTCACCGGGCAGCCACTGCACGCCCTGCTGTTTGCCGATGCGGACCAGGCCTGGGCCTGCGCCGGCGAGCGCGCGGTGCTGCACTACACGGACAACCGCTGGCGTCGCGAAACCCGGCTTCCCGAGCAGGCCTGTTCGTCGCTGGCGCGTACCGATGACGGTGCGCTGCTGCTGGGCTACGCCGATGGCACCCTGCGCCGCCTGCACGGCGGCACGGTCAACACCTTCGGCGCCGCCGAAGGACTGTCGGTAGGCCCGGTAACCGCGTTGCTGCAGCACAAGGATCTGCTGCTGGTCGCCGGCGAGGCCGGCCTGGCCGCGCGTTCCGGCAACGGCCGCTTCCTGCCGGTGCGCACCGACATGGCCGGCGTGCTGGAAGGCATCACCGGCATGGTCGCCGATGCGAACGGGCTGCTCTGGCTCAACGGCAGCCGCGGCCTGGTGCGGCTGCAGGTTGCCACCCTGCGCAGCGCGCTGCGCAACGACCAGGCGATAGCTCCCCGCCTGTTCGACGCGGTTGACGGCATGCCGGGCATCGCCCTGCAGAGCGGCCCCATCCCCACTGCGGTACTGGCGGCTGATGGCCTGCTGTGGCTTGCCACCAATCAAGGCCTGGCGTGGCTGGACACGCGGCAGTCGCACATCAACACCATGGCGCCTGGCGTGCGCATCGGTGACGTGCTGTATGGCAGTACCCAGGCCCCGTTGCAGGAGGGACTGCGCCTGCCGGCCGGCACTACCCAGCTGCAGATCGACTATGTCGCGCTGTCGCTGGCGCGGCCGGAGCGCAACCGCTACCGCTACCGACTGTCCGGCGTGGACGACGCTTGGCAGGAGGCCGGCGCGAGCACGCGCGCCTATTACACCAACCTCGCACCGGGCCATTACCGCTTCGAGGTGGAAGCAGCCAACGAAGATGGCATCTGGAGCAGCACGCCAGCCAGCCGCAGCTTCCACATCGCACCGACGTTCCTGCAGACCGCCTGGTTCAAACTGTTGTGCGTCTGCGTGGTGATGGCTGCGCTGGCGCTGGCCGTGCGGGTCCGCAGCCGGCAGCTGGCGGCATTGTTCCGCGCCCGCCTGCAGGAACGCAACGGCGAGCGCGAGCGCATTGCGCGCGATCTGCACGACACCCTGCTGCAGGGCAGCCAGGGACTCATCCTGCGCCTGCACGCCATCAGCCAGTCGGCACAGACACCAGAGCCGGTACGCACCCAGCTGGAATCGGCGATGCTGCTGGCCGAGCGCAATCTGGCCGAAGGCCGGGAACGGGTCAACGCGCTGCGCGACGCACCGTTTGCCGGCCGCGATCTCGCCTCTGCACTGGCCGACGTGCATGCCGAATATGCAGGCCAAGGCACCAATCCACTGCGCTTGACCATGGAAGGCACCCCGCCGCCGCTGCAGGCCGAAGCCGCCGAGGAAGTGTTCCTGATCGGGCGCGAGGCCATCCGCAACGCGCTGCGGCATGCGCAGGCCAGTGCCATCGAAGTGGAACTGTCCTACGGCACGCGCTGCTTCCTGCTGCATGTGCGCGACGATGGCGTCGGCATCGCCAATGACAATGCCGGCGGCGGACACTGGGGCATGCAGGGCATGCGCGAGCGCGCACAACGGCTGGGTGCGGAGCTGCAGTTGTGGACACGCCCCGGCCTGGGTACCGAAGTCGCACTGTCCGTGCCGGCGCGTCGCTTGTATCACCGACATCCATCGCGCTGGCGTTGGCCCTGGAGCAGAACCTCCCATGACTGAATCCCTTCCTCCCATCGGCGTGCTGGTGGTTGATGACCATCCGCTGTTGCGCGATGGCCTGGCCGCACTGCTCGGCGCACATGCCGACCTGCGCCTGCTCGGCGAAGCAGCCGACGGCGAGGAAGCCCTTGCCCGCTACCAGCAGCTGCGCCCGGATGTGGTGCTGATGGACCTGCAGATGCCACGCATGGACGGCGTGGAAGCAATCGTGCGGATCCGTGCGATCGATCCCCGCGCACGCATCATCGTGCTGACAACCTACCGCGGCGACGTGCGCGCCGTGCGCGCGCTGCAGGCCGGTGCCAGCGCCTACCTGCTGAAGGACATGCTGCGCCACGAACTGGTGGCCACCATCCGCACCGTGGCCAGTGGCCGCCGCGCACCGATACCGGCGGAAGTGGCGGCCAGCATCGCCGCGCACGTGGTGGAAGACCGGCTGTCGCCACGCGAAACCGAAGTACTGCGCCACGTGGCCGGCGGCCTGTCGAACAAGCGCATCGGCGAACGCATGCAGATTTCCGAGCAGACGGTGAAGGCACACATGAAGAGCCTGATGGAAAAACTGGGCGTTGGCGACCGGACGCACGCAGTAACCCAGGCACTGCGTCGCGGAATCATCAGCCTGGATGACACCGGTCAGGAGTGAAGGGTCTTCGGCAGGGCTGCGCCCTGCACCCGCAGAGGCCGAAGCAACAGCAACAGCCGAAGCAACAGCAACAGCAACAACAACAGCAAAAGCCTGCATTCCTTGGGATGGCGGGGAGGGGACAGATGGCGGGGGACGCTGCAAGTACGTCCATGTAAGCTCGGTCGCGCCATCCATGGCGCTCACGCCCCCGCCATCTGTCCCCTCCCCGCCTCCGACAATTTCCCGCGATCTGTCGGAATGTCATGGTCTGCTCTTGGTGGGTGTCGACCTTGGTCGACACGTAGATCCACGCCATGCGTGGATGCTCTACGTTCAATTGTCGAAATATTGGATTTTGATGGAGATTCATCCAGCATGGGATGGATCCATCAGACACCGGAAAACTGTCGAAGGTGGGGCGGTGTCGGATTGCGGGGTGTCAGCCGCATGGATGCGGCTGCCAAGCCTACAAGGACGTACTTGCGGCGTCCCCGCCATCCGACACCGCCCCGCCCCCCGACGGAATCCAGCTTCTGCCGTTGCCGTTGCCGTTGCCGTTGCCGTTGCTGAGGTTGCCGGCCAGCGGCCGGCACTACAGCAGGTGCAGGGCGCAGCCCTGCCGAACCACCCTCAACGCAGACGGATCAGCAGGCTGCCACCGGCGCAGATCGTCGCCAGCCACGCCACGCCGTGCCAACCCCACTGCGCCAGCGCCAGGCTGCCCAACGCACCGCCGCCAGCCATGCCGATGAACATGCCGGTGAACAGCAGTGCATTGAGGCGACTGCGCGCCGGCGGCACCAGGCCGTAGACCAGGGTCTGGTGCGCGACCAGCGCCGACTGGAAACCGAAGTCGAACAGCAGCGCGCTGACCACCAGCAACGGCAGCAGCGCCACGGCCGGCAGCCACGCATCGACCAGCAACAGCGCAAAGCCAACCAAGGCGACGGCAATCGCCAACCGCGCGACTGCAGGGCTGCCCAACCGATCTGCAAAACGACCGGCAACCGGTGCCGCCAATGCACCCGCAGCACCGGCAATGCCGAACGCACCCGCGGCGGCACTGCCCAGGCCCAGCCGTGCGTGCAGCATCAGCGCCAGCGTCGACCAGAACGCACTGAAGCCCACCGCCAGCAGCGACTGGCTGGCCACGGCGCGGCGCAGCTGCGGCTGCTCACGCCAGAGCGCCAGCAACGAACCCAGCAGCGCCGGATAACGCAGCGTACTGGTCGCAGCGAAGTGCGGCAGTGCGCGTGCCATCACCGCCCCCATCGCCAGCACCGAAAGCGCAGCGAGGCCGAACTGCACGCGCCAGCCCCAGGCTTCGGCCACCACGCCGCTGACCACGCGCGACAGCAGGATGCCCAGCAGCAGGCCGGTCATCACCCTGCCCACCACCTGCCCGCGCTGCGCATCCGGTGCCAGCACCGCGGCGGCCGGCACGATGTCCTGTGCCAGCGTGGCCATCAGCCCCACCAGCAGGCTGGCAACAAGAAGCCCCGGCAACTGGCCGGCCAAGGCGGCCGCCCCCAGGGCCAACGCCAGCAGCACCGACTTCAGCAGGATCAGGTTGCGCCGGTCGAAGCGGTCGCCCAACGGAGCCAGCAGCAGGATGCCCAGCGCATAGCCCAGCTGGGTCAGGGTCGGCACCAGGCCTACGGCACGCTCGCCCGCAGCCAGATCCTGCGCGATCAGGCCCAGCATCGGCTGGCTGTAATAGAGCGAGGCCACCGAAAAGCCCGCGCCGGCGGCCATGGCCAGCACCAGTGATGGGGCGGGCGCAGCGCGTGGCGCAGAGACGACAGTTGAGAGCGAGGGAGCGGGCATGGAAGGCACCAGGGAGAGAATTGGAGCCTAGCGTGCCTACATTCGCGAGGCGTCTGTAGTAGGCTAAACAACATACTTTACATACGCCATACGCATGAACGATCCCGCATCGGGCGGCGACCGCCTGGACCTGCTGCGTACCTTCCTGCGCATCGTCGACAGCGGCAGCCTTTCGGCCGCCGCCGTGCAGCTGGGCACCACCCAGCCCACCGTCAGCCGTCGGCTTCAAGCCCTGGAACGGCAACTGGGCCTGCGCCTGCTGCAGCGCTCTACCCACGGCCTGCTGCTGACCGAGGACGGCCAGCGCTGCCAACGCCATGCGCAGCGGGTGGTGGACGAATGGGAAGCGCTGCAGGCCGAGCTGCACGGGCAGACACAGAGGCTCAGCGGCCGCCTGCGGGTGATGGTGCCGCATGCGTTCGGCCAGGCACAGCTGCTGCCCACCATGCTCGACTTCCTGGCCCAGCATCCACAACTGAGCCTGGAGTGGATCCTCGAGGACCGCCGCCCGGACTTCATCGCCGAAGGCATCGACTGCGCGGTGCGGGTCGGCGCGGTCGATGAACCGCGCGTGGTTGCCCTGCCGCTGGCCGAAGTACCTCGCATTGTCGTGGCCGCACCGTCGCTGGCCGATGCGGAGTCGATCACCACCCCCGAACAGGCGCAGGCGTTGCCGTGGATCTCGTTGGTCACCTACTACCGCGAACGTCTGCTGCTGCACGATGCGCAGGGCCGTGCGCACACGCTGTCGATCACGCCGCGCCTGCTGAGTGACAACCTGTTCGTGGTGCAGCAGGCCGCACGTGCGGGATTGGGAGCCGCAGTGGTGTCGGCCTGGCTGGTGGCCGAGGATCTGGCCGAAGGTCGGTTGGTGCAGCTTTTAGCGGACTGGCAGGCACCACCGCTGCCGGTGCATCTGGTGTTCCCCGCCGCGCGACAGCAACCGCTGCGCCTGCGCGCCTTCATCGATGCGATGAAAACCACGCTGCCGCAGCTGCATGGCATGCGGCCGGCACCGCGCTAGGCGCTACCGGCCGCATCACTGCGAAGCGTGGTCCTGCTTCGCCACGGCATCCCATGCAGCGACCTTTGCCTTGGTGTCGGCCAGCATCTTGTCCAGCGCCGCGCGATCGTACACATCACCGCGCAGGATCACGCTGTCGATCTTTTCGGTGGCAGCGATGTCCTGCAACGGGTTGGCGGTCAGCAACACCAGATCGGCCGCCTTGCCCGTAGCGACGCCGCCATAGCGCTGCATCTGGCCGAACCAGGCGGGGCCCGAACGGGTGGCGGCCGACAGCGCCTGCGGTGCGCTCAGGCCTTCCTTCACGAACAGCTGCAGTTCCTGGTGCAGGCCGATGCCGGGGTAGTTGAACGAATTGAGGAAGCCGGCATCGGTACCGGCAATGATCGTCACTCCCGCTTCCTGCAGCAGCGGCAGCACCGCAGCCACCTGGTGGTACTGCGCATGGCGCGCCTCGATCTGCGCCGGGGTGGCCTTGGCCGCGCGCTCGATGCGCCAGGTGTAGGTCGCGCGCAGGCCCGGGCCGATATAGGCCAGATACGGGTCGTTGGCGTGGTCGTCCTGGTCGAGGAAGTCGAGGATGCGGCCACCGTTGAGGGTCGGCGTCACGAATACGCCACGCTTGGCGAAATCACGGTAGGCATGCAGCGCGGTTTCGCGATCGAAGCTGGCGTCGAGCCGGCGGTTGGCTTCGGCGCGATCGATGCGCCCGGCGCCGAAATCGGCCGCGATCTGCGCCTCGTCCTTGCTGCCAGCCTTGAAGGCATAGTCCAGATGCTCGATCGAGGCCAGGCCCGCATCCACGGCCTGCTCCACCGTCAACGCCATCGGAATGTGGCCCGAGGCCTTGAGACCCGCCTTGCGCGCCGCGCTGGCCGAGTACAGGAACAGCTCCGGCGTCAGCGTGCTGTCGGTGATCTTCACGAAGTCGACCTTGTCGTGCTGCAGGCGCTCGATCGCCTTGTCCGCGTCGGCCTTGCTGCCCACTTCGATGGTGCCCTTCCAGACCGGCTTGATGCCTTCGATTTTCGCACCGGAGGTCAGCAGGCGCGGACCGAACAGCGTGCCGTTGGCGATGTCGCCGCGCCACTGCAGTACCTGCTGCGGAAGATCACCGGAGCAATCGCGGATCGTGGTGATGCCATGAGCGATGTACAGCGGCAGCAGCGCCTTGTTCTCTTCCACCAGCGCCGGACCACCACCGAAGTGCACGTGCATGTCCCACAGGCCTGGAATCAGGTACTTGCCCTTGGCGTCGATCTGCCGGCTGGCGCTCCACTGGCTGCGTAGCTGCGCATCGGGACCGACCGCGACGATGTCCTCGCCACGGATGACCACGCTCTGCCCGGGCACGCTGCGTGCGTGCTCGACATCGACCACCGTGGCGTTGCGGATCAGCAGATCGGCGCGCTCGGCGGCAGACGCCGACAGCGGTGCAACGGCAAGAAGGACGGCAAGGGACAACGGATGGGAACGGAACATGGACGGCATCCTGGTGGGCACGGCAGCGTGCGGGTGGAAGGGGCGGGTGTCAGCGCGTCGCGCCATGCTGGCGCAGCAGGGTTTCGATGTTGGTGTAGCCGCGTTGCTTGGCATGCGCCAGCGGCGTTACGCCGTCGCCATCGGCAAGCTCGGGGTTGGCGCCAGCGTCCAGCAGCAGCTGTACGATCTGCACGTGGCGCGGGCCGCCATCGCCAAGCAGGATCGCCTCCAGCAGTGCAGTCCAGTGCAGGCGGTTGACATGATCCACGGCCACGCCGGCGCGCAGCAGCGTACGCACGGTGGCGACGTGGCCGCGTTCGGCCGCAGGAATCAGCGCGGTACCGCCATAGCGGTTGGTGCTGCGCAGGTCTGCACCGTGGGCGAGCGTCAGCGCCAGGATCTCATCCAGGCCGCGCGCGCCGGCATACAGGTACGCGCTGTCCTGCATCGCGTCCTTGGCATTGACGTCGGCACCGGCCTCGATCAGTTCCCGCGCCGCGTCCACGCTGTTGCCGTGGGTGGCCAGCAGCAGGGCCGTGCGGCCCTGGCCGTCACGCGCCTCCAGATCAGCACCCGCATCCAGTGCCTCGCGCACGGCGCGGGCATCACCGCGGCTGGCGGCATCGCGCAGCTGCGCATCGGCGTCGCTTCGGGAAGTCGCCGTACACGCCGGGATGACCATGGCCAGCAGGCACAGCAGCAGCATGCGGGCCAATGGCGAACGGCGCTGCCGGGAGCGAGGGTGGTGCATCGTGACTCTCCTTATGCGCAATGGCGCCGGCCATTGCCGGCCCCTGCCCTGCATGGTAGAAGTCGGCACGGGTATCCAGAAGTGAAATGTTCAAATGCAAGACAGTGCCAAATCGAATAGAACAGTGTTCGAACTGGACCTGCTGCGGGCCCTGGTGATGGTCGCCGACTGTGGCAGCTTCACCACCGCGGCTACCCGCCTGCATTCAACCCAGTCCACGGTCAGCCAGAAGATCCGCCGCCTGGAGGAGCTTGCCGGCCACCGCCTGCTTGAACGCGGCCACCGCGACGTGCATCCCACCGACGCCGGGCACACCCTGCTGGGCTATGCCCGGCGCATGCTGGATCTGAACGAGGAACTGGCCCAGGCCTTGGCCGGCGCCACCGTGGAGACTGCGGTGCGCATCGGCGTGCCGGAGGACTTCGTGAACCCGCAGACCACGCGTATGCTGGCCGCCTTCAGTCGCCGCCACCCGCAGGTCAAGCTGGAAATCAGCAGCGGCCTCAGCCGTGATCTGGCCCATGGCTTCGACCATGGCGAGCTGGACCTGGTGCTGGTCAAGCAGCGTCGCAACACCCGCCAGGCCGTGCACTGCCGGCGCGAACCGATGCATTGGATCGACAGCCTGCGCAGCAGCAGCCTGCAGCAGGACCCGCTGCCACTGGTCACCTTCCCGCCGCGCGGGCTGTACCGCGACGAGATGATCCAGGCCGTCGAGGCGCTGGGCCTGCGCTGGCGCATCGCGTTCACCAGTTCCTCGCTGAGCGGCATCCAGGGCGCGGTGGCCGACGGCATCGGCATCAGCCTGCTGCCACGGCGCGCGGTCAACCGCGAACACCGCATCATCGATGGGCAGCGCGACCTGCCCCTTGTCGACAACTACGAGATCGGCCTGCTGCATCGCGCCGATGCCGATGATGCGGTGCGTGCGCTGGCCAGCGAGTTGTGGCGACAGGTGCAGCGCGAGCCGGAATAGTCGGCAGGGCTGCGCCCTGCACCGCATTGGTAGTGCCGGCCGCTGGCCGGCAACCTCAACGGCAACGGCAACAGCAACAGCTGGTTTCCTTTGGGATGGCGGGGTGGCATGGCCTGCTCTTGGCAGGTGTCGACCTTGGTCGACCAGTAGATCCACGCCACGCGTGGATGCTTTTCGAGATATTCGATTTCCAATGGAGATTCATCCACGCATGGCGTGGATCTACTGGTCAGCGGGAACCTGTCGAAGGCGGGGCGGTGTCGGATTGCGGGGCATCCGCGCCATGGATGGCGCGGCTGAGCCTACAGGGACGTACTTGCGGCGTCCCCACAATCCGACACCGCACCGCCCTACCTCGGAATGCCGCTGTTGCTTCGGCTGTTGCTTCGGCTGTTGCTGTTGAAGTTGCCGGCCAGCGGCCGGCACTACCAGGTGCTACCGGGCACGGCCCGGCCGCTACAGCCAACGACCGTCGACCACCACGCGTCGCTCGGCCGGCACTGCGGCCACCGCCGCCGGGCCATGGTCGGCACGCACCGCCACGAAGGTAGCCGGACGACCTTCTGCAATGCCGTACTGCGGCAACCCGATCACCTCCGCCGCATGGGTGGTGACCATGTCCAGCGCCAGCATCAGGTCCGCATCGGTGTAGAAGCCCGACCGATAGCCCAGCAGCATCGCCCGCTGCAGCAGGTCGCCATTGCCATAGGGCCACCAGCAGTCGCGGATGTTGTCGTTGCCGGCAAACACGCGCACACCGGCGTCGTGCAGAGCACGCAGCGGCGGGAACGGATGGTCGCCCGGCGCATTGCTCATGATCGCTACGCCTGCGGCAGCCAAGGCCTCACCCACCTGCAGCGCCCGCGCCAACGGCACCTCGCCCAGCGCATAGGCGTGACTGACCGCCACCCTGCCCTGCAGGCCCGCCGCGCGTGTGCGCGCGGCGATCCGCAGCAGCTGCGCCAGCCCGGTCTCGCCCGGCTCGTGCAGATGGATGTCCAGACGCACGCCATAGCGCTCGGCCAGCCCGAACAACAACGCAAGCTGGCCTTCGGCATCCCCGTCCAGCGTGCTCGGGTCGATGCCTCCAAGCACCTCCACCCCGGCAGCAATCGCCTGTTCCAGAATGGCCGCCGTACCCGGGCACGACATCACGCCCGCCTGTGGGAACGCCACCAACTGGATGCGCATGATGTCGGCACAACGCAGCGCCGCTTCACGCACCGCCTCCAAGTGACGCAGGCCGGTGCTGCCATCGATGTCAACGTGGCACCGCATCGCCACCGTACCGAATCCGCTGCACTGGCGGATCAGGGCCTCGGCACGATCGGCCATGGGTGCGGCGGTAGCAATCGCGGCTTTTTCCACCGCCAGACGCTCGCGCAGGCTGTTCACCGGCTGATGCGGATGCCAGCGGTCGCCGACGAAACTCTTGTCCAGGTGGATATGGCCGTCGACCAGTCCAGTCAGCACGGTAAAACCGGTCAGATCGACGCTTTCGGCTCCCTGTGCTGCTGCATCGTCGCCATTGATGCCGACAAACCGGCCATCACGGATGTGGAAATGCAGCGGGGCACCGTCGCGATCGACGCCACCATGGACGAACTGCAGGGTCATCAGGTTCTCCCGGAAAGCCAACACTGGCGCCATCCTGCCCGCCGCCGCGTCCATCGGCCAACGAAATATCTGCATGCCATGCATTCACCGGCACGATGAATCCCGTCCGCGACCGTGCGCCGCAGGGACGCCGGATACACGCCTGAACGGGTAACATGGGCGCCTGTTTCCGCTGTGATGCCGCATGGGCCCGTCCGACCGCCACGATCGTCTTCGCCGCTGGCAGGCCGCGTCCCTGCTGGCCGCTGCCCCGATCGCCAGCCTGTCCGCCACCGATGCCAACGCCAGCGCGCCCCTGCAGGCGCCGCCGGGCCAGCAGCGGATTGCCTCCGCCGCGCTGGTGGAGGTACTGCACCAGCGCGTGCTGACCGGCCAGAGCGCCACCGCCACCCTGGAAAGCTGGTGCGCCGAGCACGGCTTGGCCGAGCAGGCCCGGGTTCGTGCCGTGCGTGTGCACGGCCAGGACAAGACCGCGCCGGCCGACGTGCTGCAGGCCCTGGGCGCCACTGCCTCCACGCCCCTGCGTTACCGGCGCGTGCAGCTGGCCTGCGGCAGCCGCGTGCTGTCCGAGGCCGACAACTGGTACCTGCCCGACCATCTCAGCCCGGCCATGAACCAGGTCCTGGACACGACCGACGAGCCGTTCGGCCGCGTGGTCGGTCCGCTCGGCTTCCAGCGCCAGACCGTGACCGACCAGACGTTCTGGCCGCCGCGCGGCGATGGCGACCATGGTGTGATCCTGGAAGTGCGCGCACTGCTGCGCGACCGCCAGCAGCAGCCTTTCAGCTACGTCATCGAGTCGTACCTGGTGCAGGCGCTGCCGTAACGTTTCATCCGCCCGGCATGTCTCGACCTACTGGGTGGTGATGCCGTTGGCAGCCGGATCGGTGGAGAACACGAAGCGTCCCGAATGCAGGTTCCGGCCCAGGGTGTACTCGGCCGTTGCGAATGCATAGACGGGAGGCGTGTTGCCCTTCCCGAAGGAGCGCGCCCAGGCGCTGAAACCGTCTTCGGTCCGGCTGCGGATCTCGCCGAGGCACAAGCTATAGCCGCATGCGAACGAGACCACGTCCGTATTCCCGTCCAGCGCCGCAGTCACCGCTGACCTGTACAGCCCGGTCAGATCCTGTGCTTCCGGTTGGCGTGCGGCATCCTGCTCGAATTGGCTGACCGCCTGTGCGAATGCTCTGTTGGAACCGACCACCGCATGGAATCGTTCAACGGACATCGCCCCCTCACTCAACAGGCTGCGCTCGCCGGTGAGGAACGTTCCTTCCGCTGGCTTGGCCGCCGCAGCAATGACTGCAGACCCGGGCGAAGCGGGAGCGGTGTGCAGGGATGTTGCAGCAGCGCGTATCCGTGTTGCTGCCTCAACCCGGTCGGCAGGCGCCATCGTGGCATCCTGGGCAGCGGCTGCCGGTGCTTCTTCTTTGCTGCTGCAGCCCGCGACTGCGAGCACCACAACCATCAGATGACGAACGTCCATGCGTTGTTTCCTCCCTGCTGATCGGGTGAGCATGCCATTGCATGGCGCTGGAAGCGAAGTGCCACACAAAGAAAGGCCCGGCAATGCCGGGCCTTTCGTTTTGCATCGCTTAACGGAACCGGTAATCCAGCTGCACCCAGAACTGACGGCCATACGGGTCGTAGTTGCCGACCGGATAGAACGGCCAACCGCCACCGTTCTTGTCTGCCGGCGGGCGGCTGTCGCGCAGGTTGTTGACGATCACGCCCACCGACAGGTTTTCGCCGAACTGGCGGAACACGCTGGCGTTGTAGGTCATGTACGGTGCGATGCGGCCACTGCCATCGGTCTTGGGCAGCGAGCCGAAACGGTTGCCATACAGCGTCGTGGTCCAGTCGCCCTGGTTCCAGGTGATGCTGCCATTGGCCTTGCTGCGCCACTGGTAGTCATCCAGCGAATTGCGGATGTCGCGCACTTCGTCATCGGCGAACTGCTTGTACTCATGCTCCAGCACCAGGGTGTAGGCCAAGCGCGTGGTGAAGCGGCCATAGCGGCCCGCATCGAAGCGCCAGTTGCCCTTCAGGTCGATGCCGCGCACCGACTCTGATGCCGCATTGATCGGGTTGATCAGTACGCGGGTCACCTGGTCCGGCTGCACGGTGGCAGTGGAGGGGTTGCGGATCACCCGCGACAGCGCGTCCTGGCACAGCGACGAGCTGATGTCGCGCGTTTCGCCGCCGAGGGTGCGGCCCAGCCGGCAATCGGCCTCATCACGCAGGATGCGGCTGGTGTCGAGGCTGGTCACTTCGTTGTCGATGCGGATGTCGTAGTAGTCGGCGCTGAAATCCAGCCCGGACAGTGGCGACCAGACCACGCCGAAGCCATACGACTTGGCCGACTCGGGCTGCAGCTGCGGGTTGGCGCGGTTGCTGTAGTCGATCGACAGGCCGTTGTAGTCGCAGTTGTCATAGGACTGGCCGGCGGTGCGGCAGCGCCAGTAGTCGGTCATGCCGGGGTTGTAGCCACGGGTCTCGGTGGCGAACACATAGTTCATGTCCGGCGCACGGAAGCTGGTGGCCGCGGTGCCGCGGATCAGCAGGCTTTCGATCGGACGGAATTCGACACCGAAGCTCCAGGTCGCCTTGCCGATATGCTCGCCGCCGGCGCGGTACTGGTCGTAGCGACCTGCCAGGGTGGTGGTCAGCGACTGCAGCAACGGCAGCTGCAGTTCAACACCGGCCGCGTAGCGGTCACGTTCGCCACCGGCACCGATGCCGGCGCTGGTGTTCCAGAATTCGCCGGTGCCCAGGCGCGGGTCCGGGCGATTACGGTAGCCCTGGCTGCCCGCTTCGACCACCGCGGCCAATGCGGCATCGCCACCGGGCAACGCGAACAGGCGGCCGTTGACCGTCGCGCTGAAGGTCTGCAGCCACGCGGCATTGCGGCTTTCCTGGTAGTCGGACAGGCGGCCGTACTCGTCGGGCGTCAATGGCTGGAACAGGCGCGCAGGGTCTGGTGCATAGACCTCCACGCCGTTGCGCACGCCCAGCTGCGGGCCCAGCAGGTACTCGTTGATGCCGGCCAGCAGCACCGGGCGGCGCGTGCGGTTCTCGTAGCGTGAGCGGCTGTAGACGGCCTCGTAGTCCCAGCCGCTGTCGCCGATCTGGCCCCGCGCACCGACGTTGAACGACCACGAGCTTTCCAGGAAGCGGTTGGCATTGCGCGGCAGGCCGCCGATTTCCTCCGGCGCGAAGCGGCGGTACCAGCTCTCCAGGTTGCCCGTGTTCTGGTTGTAGAAGTAGTTGCGTGACGAGGTCCAGGTGGGCGCACGGGTATTGTTGTTGATCCGTGCGCTGCCCAGCGCGACATCCGCAAACAGGTCGGTGGTGTCGTTGACGTGGAAGGTCAGCAGGCCGTAACCGTTGAGGTTGCGCTTCTCGGTCTGCACGGTCCAGTAACTGGCAGCGGCTTCGTTGCTGCCGCAGTACCAGCCCTGGCGCGGGTTGTTGGCGCGCAGCACGCTGCCACCGTAGATGGACGAAGCCGCATCGCAGCCGGCGGTGCCCGGATCGATGTTGCGACCGGTGGCTGCATTGCGACGATAGGCGACGGCCGTCGGCTGCGGCGCCTTGCCGGTGGGGTCATCGTCCAGCGAATCCATGAAATCGCGCTGGCGCGCGTGGATCGCCTTGCGCACGTCCAGTTCGAAGCCGAACAGGCCTTCCCAGCGGTCGCCCGAGCTGCCTCCCACCACCTGCACGCGCTGGTTGTCACCACCGCCCTGCTGGGTGCCGCCGGCACGCACGTTGACGTCCACGCCGTCGAAGCGGTCCTTGAGGATGATGTTGACCACGCCGGCGATGGCATCGGAGCCATACACCGCAGACGCCCCTGCAGCCAGCACCTCGATGCGCTCGATCAGCGCACTGGGGATGTTGGCCAGGTTGACCACGTTCACCGAGCCTTCGTAGGCCAGCGGATAGTCGGCCTGGCGGCGGCCGTTGACCAGCACCAGCGTGCGGTTCGGGCCCAGGCCACGCAGGTTGATGGTGTTCGCCGCCGGGGTGAAGGTATTGCCGAAGTCCTCGCCCTGCACGTTGCCGGTGTTCTCGGTGAGCGCGCTCAACGCATCGAATGCATTGCGATAGCCCTGCGCATCGATCTGCTCGCGGCTGATCACCGTGACCGGCGACGGTCCCTCGACACTGGCACGCGGGATGCGCGAGCCGGTGACCTTCACTTCCTGCAATGAGGTGGGTGCGCTTTCCTGCGCGAAGGCGGGCAACGAGGCCAGCATCAGGGACGACAAGGCAAGCACCAGCGGACGCGGGCGCAGCGCCAGGGAAGAGGCGGACATGGGCTTCCTGGGGGAGTTGGGCGGGTGGTCCGGGGCGCTGGCGACGGTGTGCGCATAACGATCCCGTAACGAAAGTGTCCTGAACGGATGGTTGCAACGGAAATGACCAGGCTTGATGGCGTTATGCCTGAACCGAATCAGACCGCAGCCAGCGACCGCGCCGCATTTGCAACTTCTTTCATTGTTCCCCCTCGCCGGCCTGCGGCATCGTCCCACCCCATGAACCGGTATTTCCCTACTTCCTTGCCACCGCTGCGACCGGTGCTGCGCCGCCACCTCCTGCTGCTCCAGCACGGGCCTGTGGTGCTGCGGCCGTTGCAGCGTTCAGACCTTTCCGCCTGGCGTCACCACTATCGACAGGTCGAACGCAGCAGCAACCTGCCTGACCATTTCGATGCCGAAGCCCATTTCCTCTGCGGTGTGCAGCGTTCGCAGCTGCAACACGACAACGATCAGCTGCTGCTGGGCAGCTTCGACGCAGCGGGTGAGTTGCTGGACCAGTTGAACCTGCGCCTGCATTGCGCGCATGCACGCAGCGTTGAACTGCGTTGGCTGCATGCCGCAGGCTGTCCCCAGCGGCGGCAGCTGCACGCTTCGTTGCAGGCGCTGTGCACGTTCCTGTTCGAACAGGTGGGGATCCGTCGCCTGTTCGTGCTGCTGCCGCCCGATGCAGGCAGCGCGCTGGTCGCTACCCTGCAGGCGATCGGCTTCGAGCGCGAAGGCCTGCTGCGCGACCACCACCTGGATGTCGAAGGCTGGCAGGACCGCCAGCTCTACGCCCTGACAGCCCCTGCCTGGCTGCAACGGCAGTCAGCAGAGAACTAGCGCACCCGCTCCAGCGAAGCATCCGCGCCGGTCAACACGCTGCAGGCATGGTCCTGCAGCTCCTCGGCGCTGGCATCGTTGTCGCTGCCGGGATCCAGCTGCGTGGCCAGCAGGATGAAACCCGGCGCGCCGTGCACGTCCTCGTGTCCCGCCACCAGCAGGCTCCATTGGCCAACCCTGTCCACACCGCTCAGGCCATAGGCCAGCAGGTTGAGGGGATTGGCAGTCAACGCCTCGCCCGGCAGCAACCGCGCCTGGTATTGATGGCCGCGCAGCCGTACTGGCAGCGGTGCCCACTGCGTGCCGAGGGCCGCGCGATTGTCTTCCAGCGCCCGCAGCACGTCGGCGCGCAGGCAATCGACGTGGATGTGCAGCTGGTGCTGCGAACGTCCATGCGGCGAGTTCAATGCCAGGCTGGCGACGCTGCGCGGCAACCGCTGGCCAAGTGCCTGCTCGGTACGAGCGCGGGCCTGCCAGGCGGCAGCAAAGTAATTGGGTGCCCCGCGCCGGTACAACGCGGGACTTTCGATGCCACTGACCTTGTCCAGTGGCATCAGCAGGAACTGATAGCGGCCGTGCGCGTCTTTGACCAGCACATCGCGGTGATCAACGGCCGGGCGCACCTGCAGGCAATCGCCCCGTGGCGACTGTGCGCCCTGGCAATCACGTTCGATCAGGCGCCACAGCGCATCCGAGTGGGCCGGTGGCGGCGCAGGGGGCACGCTGGCACAACCGGCCAGCAACAGCAGGGGCAGCAACAGAAATCGCACGGCAACAACTCGCAGGATCAGGCGCGCAGGCAGCGCCGCGCGCCATTCTAGCCAGTGGGATGTGGCAATCAGTAGGTGCCGAACGGCACTTCAACCACGACCGGGTCGCCGGCAGGCAGCACCTGCAGGGTGTACCGGTCCAGTGCGCCGTCATCATCGGCCAGCGGCTGGCGGTGGAACTGCAGGCGATAATGGCCCTCGCCCACGCGCACCTCGGTGCCGTCGGCAGCCAGCGCGGCAGCGTCGGGCAGCAGCAGCCCGCCCAGGTCGCTGTAGGCACCGGCAACATCGGCGAAACCATAATCGGCCAGTTCATCCACCCGCTGCATCGCATAGACATGCGGCAGATACGGGCGCGCCGGGCTGCGGCCGTTGCTCAGATCGGTCACCCCGGCCTGCGGCAGGTGGTACTGCTCGCGCAGCGCGGCAACACCCAGCGACTCGCTGGCCACCTGCAGGCAGCACACCGTGCGCTTGCCTTCACGGTCGAGGATGGCGAAGCGATCACCACGGGTTGCGGCCTGCGGCAGCATCGCGAACGCCAGGTTGCGCTGCGCCGGCTGGTAACCGGCTTCGGTCTGCAGGTTGCGCCAGCCACCAAATACCGGCGCTTCGGCCGCCGGCGCTGGCGTCGGTTCGGCAGCCATGGCTGCCACTGCCATGCAGAGCAACGACAGCACTGCCGTCGCCTTCACTGCGTTCTGCCTGCCACGGAAACTGCCTGACCTCATACCGGACCCAACACCTGCACCGGAGTGGCCCGGCCTGCCCGCCGGCACGTTGCCGGCAACGCCGGCCACTATGCAGTGCGGCGGCCGCGCGGGCAATGACCCGAACGCTGCCGGGTTTCGCGCGGTCAGTGCTATCGTGCCGCCAATCCCCTGCGCAGGAGCGCCCGCATGACCATCCGCCTGACTCTGTTGCTGCCCGCCTCGGCCTTGTTGCTGTCGGCCTGTGTCAGCAGTCCCGGCCCGGAGGTCAAGGGCAGTGGCCGCTGCGATGCCAGCCAGCTGGGCTGGGCCATCGGCCAGCCGGCCAACGAGCCGAACATCCGCCGCCTGTCCAGCGAAAGCGGCGCCGGCATGGTCAACCCCATCGGCCCGGCCACCATCACCACCAAGGACATCCGCCAGGACCGCCTGCGCGTGTTCGTGGACAAGGACAACATCATCACCGCCACCCGCTGCGAGTAAGCGCGTCACGGCCGTTGCGCAGAGCCGGGTATGCGTCCGGCTCCATGGCTCAGGGCTCGGTGTAGGCCGAGCACTCCGGCAGCGGCTGGTCCGGCTGGTACGCCCCTGACGTGAAGCGGAAGGTGCGCGTGTAGCTGCATTGCGCATCCTGTTCGGTGCGCAGGTCCTTCTTCGTCAACCGCCCTTTGGCCAGCGAATCCCGCTGCGGTGATACCCCGGCCGGATAGTTGGTGGCCCCGGTCTGGTAGCGCAGTACGGGCATGTCCTGCGCTTCGGCTGCCAGCGCAAGTTCCGCATCGAAGCTGTACTCGTCATGGCAGGCGCCGGCGCGCTGATCAAAATCGCGCTCGCTGAAACAGGCCCGGATCATCTTGTTGGCCGACCACGCAACGGACAGCACGTCGGCGTCCACCTGGATGCCATCGTCAAGATGACGGATGCGCGCCAGGTGCAGGGTCGATGCGCTGGCACCGCCGCCGGAATACATCGCACGGGCCTCCACCAGACCGCCGACGAGCACGTTCTGCAATGCGGCCTGTTGTGGATCGGCCACGGCCTGGACTGCCCCGGCGCCGGGCGCCAGGCGCACGATGAAGGGCCAGACCCGCAGGTCGCCATCGTCAACCACGTCGATGGGCACGTAGCGCATCTGCGGCTCGCCTTCAGCATCCGCGCGCTCGGCAACTTCCAGCGAGGCCGGCTGGTCTTCGCCCGCTGAAGGCAGCGCCTGCACGCACCACTGGCCATCAGCAGTGCAGTAGCGCTCCGGGCCGTCCGGTCCCTGCCCGCCCTGCAGCAGCAGCGTCTCCAGCCGGTTGCCTGCCGCGTCCCGTTGAACGGGCGCAACGTCCGCCGCTGCAGGCAACGACGATGCCAGCAGCAGTACAGACAGCAGCGCGTAAGCCATGCGCGTGGAAACCATGATCATCCTGTGCGCACCGGCACGTCCTTGCGAGAGACCGATGGTAGCGCAGGCGCCACGTTGCGGCTCAATGCCCGTCGCAGTCGCAGCTGCCCCAGCCCCTCGCCTTCGACGTCTGGCCGATGCCCGGGTTGAAGGTATTGCTCGGGTCCAGCGTGCGGTAGAAGCCGGCCAGCGCCGGCTTGGCCGGATACAGGTGGCCGACGTTGTGCTCGGCCGGGTATTCCGCGCCGCGCTGGTCCAGCAACGCCCACATCGCATGCTCGATGGCCATCGGATCTTCACCCTTGCGCGCGATGTAGTCCTGGTGGAACACATGGCACAGGAAATGGCCGTAGTACAGCTTGTGCAGCAGGCGCCCATCGATATCGGCCGGCAGCTGCTCGAACCAGTCGGCGTCATCGCGGCGCAGCGCAATGTCCAGCGCGACGATGTCCTGCACCTGATCGCGATGCACTTCGCGGTAGCGCACCGCCGCACCGGCCACCGCGAAACGATGCAGGAAGGCCTTGCGTCCTTCGTCCGCCGTGCAATGGAAGTAGCCGCCTTCGTGGTCGTTGAAGAAGCCGCGCAGCCAGGCCTCGGTGGCAGCCGCATCCTGTGCGGACACCTTCAGCAGCAGGTGATGCTCGTAACGCTGGCGGAACTCGCCCATGCGCTTGGGCAGGTGCGAAGGCAGCAGTCCGGTCAGCAGTTGCATCATGCGGTCGGTGACACCGCGCAGGCCCAGCCGTTCGAACCAGCCATCAACCCGGCTCTTCAGTGCGAATGCGGCCGGAACGCGCGCGGTACCGAGCTTGTCGATCAGCAGGAAACTGTCCTTGCCGTAGCGCTCGCCGATGTCATACGCATCACGGTGGATGTACTCGCCGGCGATGGGCAGGCGCTCGAAGCCGGTCAGCAGCTGGCGGCGGATCGCGGTCAGGCTGTCGGTGCGGTTGCTGCCGATATAGAAGACCTCGGCGGCCTCCTTCTCGAAGGTATCCAGGCGCACGGCGAACACCGCCAGCTTGCCGGCAGATCCGGCCGCCTCGAAATGGCGGCTGGGGTCGGCGTTGAAGCGTGCCGGGGTATCGGCATCGACCTTGCGCACTTCCTCGGCATAACGCGGATCGGAGGCGGCACGGCCATCACCGTCGCTGACATCGGCGGCGCTGTAGTCACCGCTCTGCAGGCGTTGCAGGATCTGCTCGGGCGTGTCGCCCAGCGCGATGCCCAGATGGTTGACCAGTTGCAGTTCACCCCGCGCGTCGACCTGCGCATACAGCGCCAGTTCGGTATAGGCCGGGCCGCGGCGCACCAGCGCGCCACCGGAGTTGTTGCAGATGCCGCCCAGCACCGAGGCGCCGATGCACGACGAGCCGATCACCGAGTGCGGCTCGCGGCCCAGTGGCGCCAGCGTCTGCTCCAGCCGGTCCAGCGTCGCGCCGGGCAGGCACAGCACCTGGCGGCCTTCATTCAACAGCTGGATGCCGGTCAGGCGCAGGGTGCTGACCAGCACGATCGGCCGGCCGTAGTCGTCGCCGTCCGGGGTGGAACCGCCGGTCAGGCCGGTATTGGCCGCCTGCAGGATGATCGCGGCCCCGCCCTGCACCGCGGCCTGCAGCACGTTCCACAGTTGCAGCAGCGTGCCCGGGCGCACCACCGCCAGTACCGGGCCGTCACCGAAGCGATAGCCGCGACGGAAGCGACGGGTGGCCTTGTCGCCGGTCAGTACGTGGCGGTCCCCCACCGCGGCACGCAACTGTTCCAGCACCGTATCGCGATCACTCATGGCAGGCGCACCAGCGAATCACGGCCGATATCGGCAATGCGATGCGCGCCGGTCAGGGTCATTGCCACGCGCATTTCCTTGGCGATCAGGTCCAGCAGGTTGGCCACGCCGGCCTCGCCCTGCGCGGCAAGAGCGTAGACGAACGCGCGGCCCAGCAGCACGGCGTCGGCGCCCAGCGCCAGCATGCGCACCACGTCCAGGCCGGTGCGGATGCCGGAATCGGCGAGGATCTTCAGGTCACCCTGCACGGCGTCGGCGATGGCCGGCAACGCCCGTGCGGTGGACAGCACGCCGTCGAGCTGGCGGCCGCCATGGTTGGAGACCACGATGCCATCGGCGCCGAACGCGACCGCATCACGCGCATCGTCCGGGTCGAGGATGCCCTTGATCACCATCGGGCCTTTCCAGAACTCACGGATCCACTCCAGGTCCTTCCACGAAATGGACGGATCGAAGTTGCTGCCCAGCCAGCCGATGTAGTCCTCCAGGCCCGTTGGGTTGCCACGGTAGGTGGAGATGTTGCCGAGGTCATGCGGGCGTCCGCGCAAGCCCACGTCCCACGCCCAGCGCGGATGGGTGATGGCCTGGCCGATGCGGCGCATTGCAGCGTTCGGACCACTCATGCCCGAGTGTGCGTCGCGATAGCGCGCGCCCGGCACCGGCATGTCGACAGTGAATACCAGGGTGGTTACACCGGCCGCCTGCGCGCGCTCCAGCGCATTGCGCATGAAACCGCGATCGCGCAGCACGTACAGCTGGAACCACATCGGGCGCTGGATCGCCGGGGCGACTTCTTCGATCGGGCACACCGACACCGTGGAAAGCGTGAACGGAATGCCGCGGCTGTCGGCTGCACGCGCGGCCTGCACTTCGCCGCGACGGGCATACATGCCGGTCAGGCCGACCGGTGCCAGTGCCACCGGCATCGCCAGCTTCTCGCCGAACAGCTCGGTTTCCAGGCTCAGGCCGGACATGTTGCGCAGGACGCGCTGGCGCAGCGCGATGTCGGACAGATCGGATACGTTGCGCTTCAGCGTGTGCTCGGCATACGCGCCACCATCGATGTAGTGGAACAGGAACGGCGGCAGCCGGCGTTCGGCTGCGGCACGGTAATCGGTGGAGGCGGAGATGATCATGGGGTCAACCGTGTGGGGAAGGTAGACGCGAAGCCCGCGCACGCCGGGCTTCGTTGTCATCGAGGGTGCGCAGCGTGGTGTGCACGAACTCGAGGTGGGCATGCGCAGCGGCGCGCGCACGTTCGGGGTCGCCGGCCAGCACCGCATCCATCATTTCGCGATGCTGGTCGGACAGCGGCGAGAAGGTCCTGGCCGAGGTGTAGAGCTTTTCGCGACTCTGCGAGATATTGGTCTGCAGCAGTTCGAACAGGCCGCGCATCACCTGCAGCAATACCAGGTTGTGCGAGGCCTCGGCGATGGACAGGTGGAAGGCCGCATCGGCCTGCGCCTCACCGGCGGGGTCGTCCTTGCCATGTGCATCCATCATGGTCTGGAACGCCTGGGCGATGCGCGCGCGGTCCTCGTCGGTGGCGCGCAGCGCGGCGTGCCAGGCCGTGGCGCCTTCCAGCGCGTGGCGGATTTCCAGCACATCGAAGCGGTATTCCGGGTCCCCCTGGAACAGCGGCAGGTACGGCACCAGCGGTTCATCCAGCGCCTGCCGCGCACGTGCGGCGGGCTCGCTCACGTAAGTGCCACCGCCTACCCGCGCGGTCAGCAGACCATGGCTGGACAACTGCGCGATGGCCTCGCGCAGCGCGGTGCGCGAGACCCCCAGCTGAACGGCCAGCGTGCGCTCGGCCGGCAGCCTGTCGCCCGGCTGCAACTGCTGTTCCTGCACCAGCGCACGCAGCTGCGCGGCCACCTTGTCCGAAACCCGTTGTGTGCTCATGGCGCCATTGTGGCCCGAAGCACGCCGCTGTTGGTCGGCCTGTACTGCATGGCTCAGGGAATCATCCAGGTCAACCAGTAGGCCTGGGCCAAGGTGATCAGGCCGACCATCGTGGTGAAGATCAGGCTGTGCTTGACGGTGAAGCGGAACAGGTCCGACTCCTTGCCGGCCAGGCCCACCGCCGCGCAGGCAATGGCAATGGACTGCGGCGAGATCATCTTGCCGGTGACGCCGCCGGTGGTGTTGGCCGCTACCAGCAGCACGTCGGACACGCCGATCTGCTGGGCGGTGGTCGCCTGCAGCGCCGAGAACAGTGCATTGGACGAGGTATCCGAACCGGTCAGGAACACGCCCAGCCAGCCCAGGAACGGCGAGAAGAACGGGAACGCCTTGCCGGTGTGCGCCAGTGCCAGCGCCAGCGTTGCCGACAGCCCCGAATAGTTGGCGATGAAGGCGAACGCCAGCACCATGCCGATCGAAAAGATCGGCATGCGCAGTTCGCGCACGGTTTCAGCGAAGGTCTGCAGCGCCGAGCGCGCCGGCATGCGCAGGGCGATGATCGCAATGATTGCGGCAAGGATGATCGAGGTACCCGTGGCCGAGAACCAGTCGAACTTGTACACCGCCTCATAGCTCAGCGGCGCATCGACGATCGGCGGCATCTTCTGCACCATCTGGTCCAGGCCCGGCACCGGAATCTTCAGTACCCAGCCTTCAAGCGGGCCACCGGCTGCGAACAGCGACTTGAACGGTTTGATGCTCCACACGGTGACCATCGCAGTGAGGATCAGGAACGGCGACCACGCCTTGGCAATCTGGCCGACGCTGTGGCGCGGCGCCTCCATTGCCTGTGCGGCCGCCTCAGCACTGGTTTCGGTATCGAAGCGGAAGATCCGTACCGGCTTCCAGCGGCGCAGGAACAGGGTCAGGCAGACCAGCGACGCCAGCGAGGCGGTGATGTCCGGCAGTTCCGGGCCGATGAAGTTGGAGGTCAGGTACTGGGCGATGGCGAACGAACCGCCGGCCACCAGCACCGCCGGCCAGGTTTCCTTGATGCCGCGCCAGCCGTCCATGATCGCCATGATCCAGAACAGCACGATGACAGTCAGGAACGGCAGCTGGCGGCCGGCCATCTGGCCGATCTCGAAGGCATCCAGGCCGGTCACCTGCCCCGCCACGATGATCGGGATGCCCATCGCGCCGAACGCCACCGGCGCGGTGTTGACGATCAGGCACAGGCCGGCCGCATACAGCGGCTTGAAGCCCAGCCCGACCAGCAGCGCGGCGGTGATCGCCACCGGCGCACCGAACCCGGCTGCACCTTCCAGGAAGGCACCGAAGGCAAAGCCGACCATCAGCATCTGCAATCGCTGGTCCTCGGTGACCGACAGGATCGAGGCACGGATGATGTCGAACTGGCCGGTCTTGACCGAAACCTTGTACAGGAACACCGCGCCGATGATGATCCAGGCGATCGGCCACAGGCCATAGACGAAGCCGAAGCCGGCCGCGCCCAGCGCCTGCGCCACCGGCATGCGATAGAACAGCAGCGCCACGGCAAGGGCGATGGCCACGGTGATGGTGCCGGCGATCCAGCCCTTCATGCGCAGCACGGCCAGGGCGATGAAGAAGAAGGCGATCGGCAGCAGCGCGATCAGGCTCGACAACCACAGGTTGCCGGCGGGGTCGTACACGTGTTGCCAGGGCTGCATAGGGCTCTCGACAGGAACAGGGGGTTCCCCACCGGGTGGGGGCGTCGTGCCCGTCATATATTGGTCGTACCACATTGACCAACAATCGGACAACAGGCGCGAATTGAACCTCCAATCCTGCCGAAAGCCTATTAGACCATAGGGCTATGCGGAATTATTGGTCGTACCATTTAGCGATTACAACTTCTTTTCCACCCGCCGTATCAACGCCAGCACCAGCACGCACAGTACGCTGACACCGAGCGCGATCACGTACTTGCCGATGCCCACGGCAATACCGATGGCCGCGGCCATCACCAGCGAACTGGCGGTGGTGAGCCCGCTGACCTGGTCTTCGCGATTGCCGCGCAGGATGGTGCCGGCGGCAACGAAGCCCACGCAGGCCACCACCGCTTCGATCAATCGCACCGGGTCGACCTGCAGCAGATCGCGGTAGCGTTCCTGCTGGAAGTGTTCGGCCACCGAATCACCGAGGCCGACGATCAGCGCAGCGGCACCGGCAATCAGCATGTGCGTGCGCAGGCCGGCAGCGTGCTTGCCCATCTCACGTTCAACGCCCAGCACGCCGCCAAAGACCATGGCGGCGGCCACACGCAGCAGAATGGACATGTCCTGGGTAAGTTCCATGGGGAGGCTCCGGAAGTTTCCCGGAGCGTTGCCCGGCGGCCGTGGGACGGGGGTGAAGGCGATGGCACGCCCTCTTCACCGGGCGATGCCGCCTTGTTCCATGCAACGGGAGTTGCCGGGCAGCGGTCGGCACTACTGCGCCAGATAACCACCGTCGATGGCGTAGTAGGCACCCGTCGCGAACGAGGCATCGTCGCTGGCCAGCCAGGCGACCAGCGCGGCCACTTCCTGCGGCGTTCCCAAACGCTTGAGTGCATGCCGGCCCTCCAGGGTGGCACGCACTTTGGCGTCCATCTTTTCCAGCAACGGCGTGTTGATGAAGCCCGGGCCCACCGCATTGATGCGGATGCCATCGGCAGCGTGCTCCCATGCAGCCGTCTGGGTCAGGCCGACCACGCCGTGCTTGGCCGCCGCGTAGGCGGTCGAACCGGCATACCCGACCTGGCCCAGGATGGAGGCCATGTTGATGATGCTGCCGCCGCTGCCCGCCGTGCGCATCGCCTGGATCTGCGCCCGCTGGCACAGGAACACGCTGGTCAGGTTCACATCGACCACGCGCTTCCAGCCATCAATGGGATAGTCGCCGCTGCTTGCCGCTGGCCCGCCGATGCCAGCGTTATTCACTGCGACATGCACGCCGCCCAGTTCCTTCACCGTGCGCTGCACCGCCTCTTCCACCGCCGCCTCGTCGGTGACATCCAACGCGACACCGATGGCCTCGGCCCCTTGGTTGCGCAGCGTGGCCACCGTGGCATCCACCGCATCCTGCTTCAGGTCCCACACCGAAATGCGCGCCCCCGATGCAGCGAGCGTTTCCGCTACCGCCAGGCCGATACCGGATACACCGCCGGTGACGATCGCGGTTTTTCCGTTGAGTCGGTAATCAATCATCTGTGGTCTCCATCTGTTGGGAAATCGATGCGGACAGAACCGTCCGACCTCACCGACACTACGCCCTTCTTCGTGACGAAAGCGCTGCATGCGTGATACTTGCGCATGCCCGCCACCTGAGCTCCCATGCGTACAGCCTGCGTTCCACTTTCTGCCGATGCCGAACGGCGGCTGGATACCGATTCCTGCCTGCCTGGCGATCTGTACGAAGTGATGCTCAGCGATGCCACGGTCGATCTGCTGTTCGACAGCGGCTTCCTCACTACCCTCAATACGCGGTTCGGCCTGCTCTTTGACCACTACGAAGACGAATCGATCACCCGTCCCGAGCAGTTACAGTACGCACGCGCATTGCTGCGCGATCTTCAACTTGGCCGTAAATGCCAATCGATTGACCCGTTGGATATCGCATTCGGGCTGGCATTGGAGAAAATGACAGGAATCTATTTCCAACTCTGAAAGCGCAGGACCGATCCGCGCTGCAGGTGCACGATGGAACGTGCGGGCACATCGTCGCCGGCACCCATCATCCATGGTTGAGCGCCGAGCGATGTCCCGATATTTCACGTTTGCCGATTACCGCCGTTTTGGCCAGCGACACGGCTATGACTACCGTGCCGATCCAAGCCACCTGCGCGAAGAACAGTGGGCCGGTCACGGCGACCTGCACGAACAGACCCTGCGCGGCGGCATGAGCCTGCTCGCATCGGATGTGCACAACCGCATCGCCTACACCGCCACAGCGCACGAACGGCCCGGCCTGGTCATCCGCGTGATGCTGCAGGGCCAGGTCGACGTGCAGGTTCCCAACCGCAGTGACTTCAGCCTGCGCGCAGGCACCGCAGTGACCACCAGCCACCGCGACCATGTGGCAATGGTCGGCGTCCATCCCGGCAATATGCGCCTGCGTGGCATCAGCCTGATGGTGCCAGCCGATCTGGACCCGGACCTGCTGCGGCAACCGCAATTGCAGCGGGCATTGGGTTCACACATGGAATGCAGGCACTGGGCGATTCCGCACGCGATGCTGCCGCCTCTCGCGCAGCTGTTCGACAGCCCCTGGCAGGACGGCCTGGATGCGCTGTGGCGCGAGGGCATTGCCCTGCAGTTGCTGTCCACGGGCCTGCAGGCCGATGATCTGCACGCCGAATGTGCGCGTGCGCTGCGCAGTGGCCAGCGGGCGCGGCTGGAACGCGTACGGACGTTCCTGCACGACGACCCTGGCCATGCGCACAGCCTGCTGGAACTTGCCCAACTGGCCTGCATGAGCCCCAGCGCACTGCGCCGGCACTTCGTCCAGGCGTATGGCTGCTCGGTGTTCGACTACCTGCACGAGCAACGCATGCGACATGCCGAGCAGGGCCTTCGCGAATCCGGCTGGAGCGTGGAACAGGCGGCTGCGGAAACCGGCTATCGGCATCCCAGCAACTTCGCTGCCGCATTCCGCAAGCGCTTCGGGCTGGTGCCCAGCCGCTGGCGCACCGGTCCTTCGAAGGTTGGTTGAAGCGCATCTGCCCGGGCAGGTGTCGACCTTGGTCGACACGCTTTCGCACCACCGCGTTGCCGGCCAGCGGCCGGCACTACCCCGTCCGTCCTGCAGGCGATCTGTTCCGGTAGGTGTCGACCTTGGTCGACACGCTTTCGCACCACCGCGTTGCCGGCCAGCGGCCGGCACTACCCCATCAGTCCTGCAGGCGATCTGTTCCGGTAGGTGTCGACCTTGGTGGTCACGCTTTCGCACCACCACGTTGCCGGCCAGCGGCCGGTACTACCCCATCAGTCCTTCAGGCGATCTGTTCCGGTAGGTGTCGACCTGGGTCGACACGCTTTCGCGCCACCGGGTTGCCGGCCAGCGGCCGGCACTACCCCCTCGGTCCTTCAGGCGATCTGTTCCGGTAGGTGTCGACCTGGGTCGACACGCTTTCGCGCCACCGGGTTGCCGGCCAGCGGCCGGCACTACCCCGTCGGTCCTTCAGGCGATCTGTTCCGGTAGGTGTCGACCTTGGTCGACACGCTTTCGCACCATCGCGTTGCCGGCCAGCGGCCGGCACTACCACACCCGGCGCTACCGACATCGCGCGACCGGGGTAGCGCCGGGCCGTGCCCGGCGTCATCCCCTCTGTCTCAGTACACCGGCAGTTCGATGTAACTGGCCTGCGCGGCGCTGTGCCATACCCGCTGCGTCGCCTTCTGGTAGTCACCCGGCTTGGCCAGGTAGATGTTCGGCACGTAGGTCTGTGGGTTGCGGTCGTACAGCGGGAACAGGCTGGACTGCACCTGCACCATCACCCGGTGGCCCTTCTGGAAGGTGTGGTTGGCATTGGGCAGGTCGAAACGGTACGGCAGCACCTGGTTGGCCGCCAGCGCCTTGGGGTCGCTGAAGCTCTCGCGGTAGCGGCCACGGAAGATCGCCAGCGACACCGGCAGCTCATAGCCGCCCATCTCCGGTGTCGATGCTTCCTGGTCGGGATACACGTCGATCAGCTTCACCACCCAGTCGCTGTCGGTGCCACTGGTGGACGCCTGCAGGTTCACCACCGGCGTACCTCCGATGCGCAGCGGTGCGGTCAACGGCTCGGTGATGAAGGTCAGCACGTCGGGGCGGCCATCGACGAAGCGCTGATCCTTGACCAGCCAGGTCGTCCACATGTCGCGGTCGCCAAAGCGCACCGGACGCGGCACGAACGGCACCGGCTTGGACGGATCAGACACGTATTCCTCGAAGTCTCCCTCGCCCGCCGCCGGCGCCTGGAACGCCAGCTTGCCACCGGCACGCAGGTACAGCGGCTTGCTGTTTGCCGCGCACGCCTTCTCGCAGCTGCGCGGCCAGCCCTGCAGGCGGTCCCAGTGGTTTTCACCGGTGTTGTAGACCAGCACTGGTGGCGTATCGGCCTTCGGCGCGCCATCCACCAGATACTGGTCGAAGAACGGCTTGAGCACGTCGCGGCGGAACTGCAGCGCGGTATCGCCATCGAATTTCAGCGCCCCAAGCTGGCTGCCGTCATAGTTCACCTGGCTGTGCCGCCACGGGCCCATCACCAGGTAGTTGTGGGTGTTGCCGGTGTCGCGCCCTTCCATCGCCTGGTAGGCGTGGTTGGCACCCCACATGTCTTCCTGGTCCCACAGGCCCTGCAGCCACATGGTCGGCACCTTCAGCGGCGTCTTCGCCATCACCGCATCCAGCGCCTGGCCCTGCCAGAACGCATCGTAAGCGGGGTGCTGTACCAGCTTTTTCCACCAGGTCAGCTGGTCCACGCCGGTAAAGCGGGCGTAGTCACCGGCCGAGCCGATGCGCAGGAAAGTGCTGTAATCGTCGTAGCCCAGCGACGGCAGCGGCGTGCCCTTGCCACGCTTCTCGGTCTGCATCGCGAAGTAGTTGAAATTGACCTGGCGGAAAGCGCCGTAGTTGAGCCAGTCGTCACCCATCCAGCCATCGACCATCGGGCTCTGCGGCGCGGCCACCTTCAGTGCAGGGTGCGGATCGGTCAGCGCCATCACCACGGTGAAGCCTTCGTACGACGAGCCGAGCATGCCGACCTTGCCGTTGGTCTCCGGCACATGCTTGACCAGCCAATCGATGGTGTCCCACGCGTCGGTGGAATGATCGACCTTGGTACCGTTCAGTGGCCCACGCAGCGGCCGCGTCATCACGTAATCGCCTTCGGAGCCGTACTTGCCACGGATGTCCTGGAACACGCGGATGTAGCCGCCATCGACGAACACTTCATCGCCCTGCGGCAGTAGATCGCGCATGCGCGGCGAATCGCTGCGGCTGGCACGGCCGGCGGCGTCGTACGGTGTGCGGGTCAGCAGGATCGGTGCATTGTGGGCGCCCTTGGGCACCACGATCACCGTGTACAGCTTGGTGCCATCACGCATCGGCACCATCACCACGCGCTTGTCGTAGTCGCGGCCCACATCGGGGGCGACGAAGGGTTTTCCGCTGATGTCCGGGGTCATCGGCGGCGTGTCGGCGGCCAGCACGGCGCTGGACAGGCTCAGGGCTACGGCAACAGCAACGGCACGCACACGCATGGACATCACCTCCCGGCAGGAAAGGCCCCAGCCTACTCCCGTAGCCCCCGGCAAAGCGTGTGCCTGCTTTGCATTCTGCGGCGTTTACAGGCAGTACTGATGGCACATGTGCGGTCTGCTGCCGCTGCGCTCACCGGGCATGGCCCAGTGCTACCCGTTCACGACCAACCACGGTAGCGCCGGGCCATGCCCGGCGGATCCATCACGCCACCGGTACTTCATGCAGGGCCAGCCAGCGCCAGTGCCCTCCTTCCTGCCGCAGCACTGCCAGCGATTCCCGCCACGCGGTTTCTCCCGCACCCACGGCATGTCCCTCGCGATAACGCAGCACCGCCAGCGGCGACGGCGCTTCCACCGCCTGCACGGCCTCGATGGCGATCCGCAGTCCCGGCCGGGCGCCGTGTCCGCCCACGAACAGCGCCTGCACGGCAGCGCGGTCCAACCTGCGACCGGAGATGCCGACCATGCTGAAGTCCGCGCAGAAATGTTCCATCAGATCAGCCAGTGCATCGGCCGCGACCTCTGCGCGGAACCAGGCCTGCAGCTTGTCGTGCAGCAGGTGGATTTCGTGTTCGGCGGTCATGTCCATCAAGCAGTCTCCGGAGCGGAAAGGGAATGCAGCTGCGACCGGCGCAGCAGCGCCAGCGGCAACAGGGTGAGTACGGCCGCCAGGCCCAACGCCACGCCGGTGGCATGCGCCGGCCACCACTGCATGGCCAAGGCCAGCAGCAGAGCAATGGCGACGGTACCCAGGCAGAAGCTGAGCTGGCGGTTGAGGTTCCACAGTGCACTGGCATCGCCCAGCGCCTCGGCGTCCACACCATGGAACGCCAGCGTCTGCGCGGTGCTGCTGCACAGGCTGCCGCCAGCGCCCATCAGGGCGAACAGCGTTGCGGCCAGCGCGAAGGGGGGCTGCGATTGCAGCGCCATCAGCAGCAGACCGCTGGCCTGCAGGACCATGCCCAGCCGCAGCACCGCGCCCGGCCCGAAGCGCGCCAGCAATCGCCGGCTGCCGGTGATTGCCAGTGCCGAGGCCAGCGCCCACGGCAACATCAAGGCGCCGATCTGCGCGGCGCTGTAACCGGCGTGGTTCAGCTGCAGGGTACTGGCCAGCTGGCTGCCGATGAACACACCCGGCACCGCCAGATAGACCAGCATCGCCATGCGCAGGCCTCGATGGGACAGCAGCGACCAGCGCAGCAGCGGCTGCGGCTGCCGGCGAGCATTACGCAGGTGGGCGGCGGCCAGCACTGCTGCCAGCAGCAGCAACCCTGCGCCGGCGAAGCGATGGTCGGGCTCACCCAGCCAGGTCAATGCCAGCAGCAACGCGCCCAGCGCAGACATCGCGGTGGCCAGTGCATAGCCCTGCAGGCGTGGCGCACTGCGCAGGCCATCGGCCGGCATCCACGCCAGCACCAGGGCGATCGCCAGCACCGCCAGCGGCAGGCTGGCCCACAGCACGCCGCGCCAGGACAGCCACTGCACCAGCAGGCCGCCAAGAGCCGGCGCCAGTGCCGGCACCAGCAACGCCACCAGCAGGATGCGCCGGGTCAGCGCACCGCGTTGCTCAGGCGTGCACTGCCGGTACGCCGCCGCCTGCGCCACCGGAATCAGCAGCCCGCCAGCCAACCCCTGCAGCAGCCGCCAGCCCAGCAGCCAGCCGATGGACGGCGCGGCGCCGGCCAGGCCCGCAGCCACTGCGAACAGCACCAAGGCAGCCAGCAGCAGGCGACGCTCGCCGCAGCGCGCGGCCAGCCACGGGGCCAGCGGAATCACCACGCTCAGACCCAGCATGTAAGCCGTGCCCACCCAGGCCAGGGTGCCGATGTCCGCATGCAGCTCGGCCGCCAGCGCCGGGTAGGCCACGGTGGCGATGAACATGTTGACCAGGTCCAGGGCGAACAGCAGCAGGAAGATCGCCTCATGGCGCAGGCGTGGGGAAGGCATCAGCAGGCTCCGGCAGCGAAGGCGACAGCATCGCGGACCAGCGTTGTTGGAAAAACACGACGGCAGCTGCAACACTGTCAAACCTGTTTTGACAATCAGCCACCATGGTCAGCCTCGATCGCTTCGATATCTTCCGTGCCGTGGTCGAGGCCGGCAGCCTGACCGCCGCCGCCGAGCGCCTGGGCCTGAGCCGGGCCGTGGTCAGCTTCAACCTGAAGCGGCTGGAGCAGGAGCTGGGGGTAACCCTGCTGCTGCGCAGTACCCGCCACCTGGCGCTGACCGAGGCCGGCGAACAGTTCCTGCAGCACTGCGTGCAGGCACTGGATGCCGCGCAGGCCGCCATCGATGCCGCGCGCCGCGACCAGCATCAACTGCAGGGCGTACTGCGCCTGACCACCACCCCGGAGTACGCGCAGCTGCGGCTGATTCCAGCACTGGAAGCCTTCCGCGCGCAGCATCCAGCGCTGGCGCTGCATCTATCGACCTCGCCGGCACCGGCCGACCTGATTCCCGAGCGTTTCGACCTGGCGATCCGCCTCGGCCGCCTGCCCGATTCGCAACTGCATGCCACCGAGCTGGAACGTCACCCGCTGTGCGCGGTCGCCGCTCCGGCATTGCTGGCGCGCCTGGGGTCCGCCGAGGCGGTGGATGATCCGGTACTGCTGGGCACCCTGCCCCGCCTCGGCTATCCGCGCCTGGCCGATGTGCCGGTGGTCGCGCCGGATGGCAGCGATGCATTGTTCGCCACCAATCCGGGCAACGCGGTGATACGCGTGGATGGGGCCAGCAGCCTGCGCGCGTTCGCCGTGGCCGGTGCAGGAGTGACCGTGCTGCCACGCTGGCTGATCGAGGACGATCTCGCCCACGACCGCCTGCGGCCGGTGCTGCGCCAGCATCGTTTCCCGCAGCAGAGCGTGTACGCGGTGTACCCGCACAGCAGCCAGCCCTCGCCGAAGGTGCGGCAGCTGATCGATTTCCTGCGCGGTTGGTTTGGTGACGACGCCAGCTGAATCCTGCGCCCGCCGGGCACGGCCCGGCGCTACCGGGATGCCCGTAACCGGGTAGCGCCGGGCCATGCCCGGCGAGCGCAGCGGCACCCCGTAAACAGACACGGCCCCTTGCGGGGCCGTGTCTTCAACCATCAGTGCCGCAGCGGATCAGCGCAGCACCTGCTCCACCAGCTGCACGCCCACCGTCTGCAGCGGCTCGGCGGCGTTGCGCGACAACTGCACCTGGTAGGTGCCGCCGGCGATCTTCCACTGGCGTGCCTGCGCATCGTAATGCGCCAGGGTCTTCGGCTCGGCTTCGATGCGGATGCGGCGCTGTTCGCCCGGTTGCAGCTCGACCTTGTCGTAGCCGATCAGGCGGATCGGCGTGGCGCTGCCGGCCGGCAGCTTCAGGTACAGCTGGGCGACGTCGGCACCGGCGCGCTTGCCGGTGTTGCGGATGTCGACGCTGGCAACCAGGCGCGAACCCTCCACGCTCACCTTCAGGTTTTCATAGGCGAACGAGGTGTAGGACAGGCCGTGGCCGAAGGCGAAGGTCGGGGTCAGGCCCTTGGCCGCCATCCACTTGTAGCCGACGTTGGCGCCTTCGATATCGAAATCGAACACATCGCCGAACGGCTTGGCCGGCTTGAAGCCAAGGCCATCGATGTGCGGGCGCGGCAGCTGCGATTCGTCCACCACCCAGGTCACCGGCAAGCGGCCGGACGGATTGGCCTGGCCGGTCAGCAGTGCGGCAATGCCTTCACCGCCACGGATACCCGGGTACCAGGCCTGCAGCACCGCCGGCACCTGCGCCAGCCACGGCGTACGCACCGGGCCGTTGGTTTCCAGCACCAGCACGGTCTTCGGATTGGCCTTGGCCACCGCCGAAATCAACCCATCCTGGTTGTCCGGGAGCTGCATGTCCGGCAGGTCCACCGATTCGGCCGCCCACTGGGTGGCGAACACGATGGCCACATCCGCCTGTGCAGCAGCCTTGGCCGCAGCGGCGGCATTGGTGCCGTCAACATAGGTGATGGTGGCGTCCGGACGCGCGGCACGCAGCGATTCCAACGGCGAGGACGGATGGAAGATCACCGGGCCCGGCCAGGTGGTCGGCAGCACGCCCGGCACCGCGTTGGTGCCCTTGGCCGTGACGCCCACCATCGACGAACCGCCGCCACCGATCACGCCCTTGTCGGCATGGCCACCGATGATGACGATGCGCTTGGCGCTGTCGGCCAGCGGCAGCAGGCTGCCTTCATTGCGCAGCAGCACGCTGCCTTCTTCCACCGTGCGCTGGGCCACGGCGAAACCGGCTTCAGCGTCGACCTTCTGGTGCTGCGGCGGGTTGTCGAAATTGCCGTGCAGGAACATCGTGCGCAGGATGCGCGCGACCATGTCGTTCAGGCGCGCCTGCGATACCACGCCGCCGTGCACGGCCAGGCGCAGCGGCTCATCGAAGAACACCGCCGCATCGAACACTTCACCGGCCGACTGCTGGTCCAGGCCGGCCAGCGCCGCCTTCGAACCGCTGTGCACGCCGCCCCAGTCGGACATCACGAAACCGGGGAATTTCCACTCCTGCTTCAGCACCTGGTTCATCAGGTAGCCGTTTTCGCAGCCGTAGGTACCGTTGATCTTGTTGTACGAGCACATCGCCACGCCCGGGCGGCCAGCTTCCAGCGCGATCTCGAACGCCAGCAGATCCGACTCGTGCATGGCCTGCTCGCCAATGCGCACGTCGTGGAAGTTGCGGCGGGTCTCCATGTCGTTCAGCGCGAAGTGCTTCATCGACGAGATCACGTGCTGGCTCTGCACGCCCTGGATCACTGCGCCGACCATCGAACCGGCCAGCAGCGGGTCTTCACCAGCGTATTCGAAGTTGCGGCCGTTACGCGGGTCACGCTGCAGGTTGACGCTGCCGGACAGCAGGATGTTGAAGCGCTGCTGCCAGGCTTCGCGGCCCATCGTCGCGCCACCGGCAAAGGCAACACCGCGGTTCCAGGTGGACGCCGTGGACGGGCCAGACGGCATGGCGGTGGCGAAATCACCCGGGCGGATGCCACCGGGATTGGTCACGCCCACGCCGGCGTCGGCCGACTGCTGCGACGGAATGCCCAAGCGCGCTACGCCCGGCACGAAACCGGCCGAACCCACCGCACCTTCCGGCAGCTTGCCACCGTCCTTGCCCAGCCCGAAGTAGCTGTGCAGCATCTGGAACTTCTCGTCCTCGGTCATCGCCTTCAGCAGCAGCGCAGCGCGCGCATCGGCGGTGAGCGTGGTATCCATCCACGGCTGCTCGCCGCCCTTGTCAGCCGCATAGGCCAGGGTCAGCAGGGTTGCACGCATCGCGCTGCCTTCAACCTTGAACGGCGCACTGCTGGCGGCCTGGAAGCCATCGCTGAAATAGCTGGCATCGGCCTCCAGGGCCACGCGTGCCGGATCGAAGCCGGCCGCTTTGGCCGATTCACCGGCCACCGCGCCGAGCAGCACCGCCGGCGCGCCCAGTCGCGAACGCGACACCAGTGCCGGCAACTGCGAAGCACCGGCGCCAGCGTCGGTGTACACCGCCACTGCATGGCGGCCGTCATCCAGGCGCAGGTAGTTCAGGCCCGGCTGGTCGGGGCCGGATTCGGCGGCGATCGGCAGCCGGGTCAACACGGCCTGGCCGTGCTGGGTCTGGCCGTCATCCTTGCCGGCGGCGATGAAGCGGTACTGGTAGCCCAGGCCATCGGCCAGCAGCTGCAGCGGATCGACCTGGCCGATGCCGCGCTGTACCTGGCGAACGCTGACCGCATCCACCTGCAGGGTCTTCAACTGGGCAGCCAGGGCCGGCATCGCGTCCGCGGTCGGCGCCTGTTCCAGGGTCAGCACGGTGAAGGCGGCGGAGTCGGCCCAGGCCGGGGTGGCCAGTGCGGCAGACAGGGCCAGGGACAGGGCGAGCGGCTTTGTAAACGTTTTCATCGGCGGGCGTAATTCCGTTGCCAAGGCAATCGGTCCAGGGAAAGTGCCGCCGAAGGGTGCAGCGTCATGCCGCGCATGCGTTGCCGGGCAACGCCTTGCAGGCCAGAGGACGGGCCGGTCTGCGCGCGGGACCCTCCTCCCGTGCGTGACAACCTGCCTGTCCGGGCCGCGCAGGGCGACCCATCATGTGAAGAGTGTGCGAGGGCGTTCATCGCTGTCAACAGGACCTAAGTCACAGGCGCGATGTGCGGACTGGTTATCAGCCCATCACCGGCGGTCATCAACGGGCTGCACGGCGCTGCCGATAATGGTTCTCCCCGGCGACGATTCGAGCCCATGACCGTACATCGCGACTTCGACCATCTCTGGCGCGACCGCTGTGACACCTCCAGCCAGCGCAGCCCGCGCGTGTTGATCCGGGTGTTCGTCGCCCCCGGCGAACTGGAACGCAGCGTGGCCTTCTACGAGCAGCTGCAGGGTGTGGTCGCCGATGCCGGCTTTCCGTTTCCCGATGCGGGCCTGCGGCTGGCGATGGTCGGTGCGTTCCTGCTGATCGAAGGCTGCGACGAGGCGCTGGCGCCGTTCACGTCGACCACGGGCACGTTGCTGGTCGACGACGTTCGGCCTTATCACGACAAGTTGGTGGCCGCCGGCGCCGAGATCATCTTTCCGCTGCAGGTGGTACCGACCGGTGCGGCGTTCAATGCGGTGCATCCCGATGGCACCGTGGTCGAGTACGTGCACCACCGGCCGGACCCGCAGGGGCGGTGAGGTGGCGGCCGGGCTGCGCCCGGCACCCGCAGAGGCAACGGCAACTGCAACAGCAATAGCCGAAGCAAAAGCTGGGCTCCTGTTGGTAGGCGGGGCAGGTCCGGTTGCGGGGGACGGCGCAAGTACGTCCATGTAGCCTCGGTCGCCGCATCCATGCGGCTCACGCCCCCGCAACCGGCCCCACCCCGCCTTCGACAGATTCCCGGCGCGCAGTAGATCCACGCCATGCGTGGATGTTTTTCCCATGAACCTTTGCGGCATACGTCATCCACGCATGGCGTGGATCTACAATTCCTCCATGTCCTCCTCCGCTCTACCCTGGAATGGCACCCTGCTGCTGGATGCACACGTGGCCGTGCTGCAGGGCCACGCCGGTGACAGCGCCGCGCACGCGCACTACGCCCATCAGCTGCTGCTGAGCGAGGGCGACCCTTGGCAGGTCGAGATCGATGGCGTGCAGCAGCAGGGCCAACGGCTGTGGCTGCGCTCCTTCCAATCGCACGCGATCCTGTCGGCGCCCGCTGACGGCTGCACGGTGTTCCTCGAACCGGCACATGCCGACCTCGAACAGATCCAGCAGCATCTGCAGTCGTTGCCTGGCAATGCCGCGCAGCTGCACGAGTGGCTGCCGCGACTGAGCCGCCCGCAGCCCCTGGACCGCCGCGTGCAGGCGGCGCTGGCCCGCATCACCCAGCACCTGCCCGGCCCGGTGCCGGCCGCCGATATCGCCGAGGCCGCGCATCTGTCGACCAGCCAGCTGCATCGGCGCTTCCAGTCCGAGCTGGCAGTGACCCTGCGCGGTTGGGTGCTGTGGCAACGGCTGCGCAGTGCGCTGGCGCATCATCTGCGCGGGCACAGCCTGACCGACAGCGCGCATGCCGCCGGTTTCGCCGATCTGCCCCACCTCTCGCGCAGCCTGCGCCGCATGTTCGGCATCGGTGCCGCGCAACTGCAGGGCCTGCAGCTGCACGCAGCCTGAGGCATCGATCAACCGCGCCTGCGCAGGCCTTCCGGAAGCTCCGGCACCTCGCCATGGGGCAGCGCGCGGAAGGGCGCCAGCAGTTGTGCGGAATAGGCCTGCGGATAGTACGGCTGGCTGCCGATGCCCAGATCACGCTGCCGCAACCGATAGCCCGGTGCATCAAACGCGGTCCCCAGCAGGTGGTCCCACACGGTGAAGAACAAACCGAAATTGACATCACCTGCAGTGCCATAGCGGATGTGGTGGAAGCGGTGCAGCGGTGCCCATGCCATCATCCGGCCCAACACACCCGGGCGCATGTCCACGTTGGAATGCTGCAGCAGCAGCTGAATCGCGATGGCGAACGCCAGCACCGCGGCCACCGGCATCGGCATGCCCAACAGCAGCAGCGGCAGTACGCCGCCCACCGCTTCGGCGGCCTGGTGCAGTGGGTGTTTCATCAAACCATTGAAGCCATACATGCGGGTCACGCTGTGATGCACCGCATGCAACCGCCACAACCAGCCGATGCGATGGCTGGCGTAGTGCACCAGGGTGATGCCAAGGTCAGCCGCGATGATCGCCACCAGCACCTGCAGCGCGAATGGCCACTGCGTCGGCCAGACGTGCCAGGGCACGATTGCCGCCAGCATCGGCACCGTGGCGATCGACAGCAGGTTCAGGCTTTCATTGACCAGCGCATGCAGGACGTCGCGCAGGCGGTCACCCTGGTCGTGGTTGAACGCCGGATCGTAAGGCCACAGCCGCTCGGCAGCGAACGACACCGCGATGGCGACAGCCAGCAAGGCAAGCAGCCACAACGGGTCACCGTGGGAGTGGCCGACCCAGGCGATGGCGGCGGCAACAAAACCCAGCAGGAACAACGGGGCATACAGGCGGAGCATCCAGTGCTTCATGGCTGGCTCTGAACAGTGAGGGGCCTGCATGCTGGCGCGGCATGGGGGCTGCAGGCTTGAACAAACAGCGCAACCCCGCGTCCGCTCACGTTGAATGCCTACCTTGGTGGGCGATCCACGTCTGGCGTGGATCTACAATGTCGACCTCATCGCGGCCTGGACCGGCATGGATTCCTTCACCTTGATGCGCGCCTTCCGCCGCATCGTCGAACGCAGCAGCCTCGCCCGTGCTGCCGAAGACCTGGGCCTGTCGCCAGCCGGGCTGAGCAAGCAGCTGCGCACGCTAGAAACGCACCTGGGCGTAGTGCTGCTGCAGCGGACCACCCGCCGCATGAGCCTGACCGAAACCGGCCATGCCTATTACCGCGAATGCTGCCGCCTGCTCGATGAACTGGACGCGCTGGAGCGCGGCATCGCCGAACAGCGCGGTGAAGTGAGCGGGCGCCTGCGGGTCAATGCACCGCAGTCATTCGCGCTGAGCACGCTGTCGCCATTGCTGCCACGCTTCCTGCAGCAGCATCCGCAGCTTGCACTGGACCTGGTGATGGAAGACCGTCTGCTTGATGCGGTTGGCGAAGGGTTCGATGTATCCCTGCGCATCCGCGCCGAACTGGAAGATTCGCGGCTGGTCGCACGCCGCCTGGCTTCGCTGCAACAGGTGCTGTGCGCGGCACCGTCCTATCTGCAGCACCATCCGGCACCGCAGGTGGTGGAAGAACTGCAGGCGCACAGCGTGCTTGGCTACAGCCTGTCCGATTCACCCGGCAGCTGGCCGCTGCTCGGCCCCGATGGCCAGGTCACGGTGACCCTGCCGACACGGGTCACCGCCAACAACAGTCTGCTGCTGCGTGACCTGCTGGTCGCCGGCCTCGGTATCGGTGCGCTGCCCTCGTTCCTGGCCGCACCGGCACTGGCCAGCGGCGAACTGCAGCAGGTGCTGCCCGACCATCGCTATCCGCCGCGGTTCGTCTACGCGGTCTACCCCACCGCGCGCCACCTGCAACCGAAGGTACGCGCCTTCATCGATTTCCTGCACGCCGAACTGCCCGCCTGCGCCGGGCTGGATTCGTAACCGCCAGCGAAAACTGAGCTGCCCGCCGCGTGCTGTTTCGGCCCGGCGCCACTGCCTACTCTGCCGCCTCCCCTCTCACGGACGGCAGGCCGATGATCGCCTCTCCTTCGCTGACCACCACTGCACCGGTGGTCGATTTCTTTCATGACGTGGTCTGCGGCTGGTGCTTCGTGCTGGCCCCGCGCCTGCAGCAGGTCTCGGTCGAACTCGGCATCCAGGTCCGCCACCGCAGCTTCGTGCTGCAGGACTCGCGCGAACAGATGATCGAGGTATTCGGCTCGATGCCGCGTGCCAAGGCCATCATCCTGCGCCACTGGGCCGACTGCGCCGCGCATGACGACAGCGCGCGCATCGATATCGACGGCATGCGGGCACAGGACTTCGAATACCCTTCCGGTTGGCTGGGTGCACTGGCCTGCCAGGCCGCCGGCATGCTCGGCGGCAACGCCGCACACGGCGCGATGTTCGATGCCGTGCAGTGGGCGCACCTGCACCAGCACCGAAACGTCGGTGACGTCGAGGTGCTGCTGGACATCGCCGAACAGCTGGGGCATCGGCGTGGCGTCTTCGCCGACCGGATGCGCAGCGATGAGGTGCGCCAGCGCGTGCAGGCCGACCGCGCTGAAGCTGCCGCACTCGGCATCCGCTCCATCCCCACCGTCATCACCGGCAACGGCCTGCGCCTGCAGACCCTGCCGCTGCCGCAACTGCGCCAGGCCCTGGCGCCGCTGGTCGCGGCCTGAGCCGCACCGTTCCCCCACCTTCAAGGAGATTCCCATGACCCCACGTACCCTGGGCACCGCCCTGGCCCTGCTGTTGGCCGGCGCCGCGGCTTCCACCACCGTGTCCGCGCACGAACGCGTTCCCTCCGGCCAGCAGGTCGGCACCAGCCCCTGGGGGCCGAAGGACGAGATCGGCCGCCTCAACCTGATCACCGAGGCCTCACGCGCAGCGATCCTGTCGCGGGTCAGCGGCGGCAAAGCCTACGATCTGGCCACCGAGTACTACGTCGGCATGCCCAGCTGGCAGGATGCCGGCGACCCGCACTACCAGTTCTGGATGACCCACACCCCGCGCGGCACGGTGATGGACGACCCGATGGGCGTAGGCGAGACGATGAACCTCACCCGCAGCTACACCGGCACCGCGTTCTCGATGTACAGCCACACCGGCACCCACATCGATGCGCTGAACCACTTCGGCATCCATGGAAAGATCTGGAATGGCTTCGAGGCCGACAAGCACCTCGGCGACCGCGGCTGGAACGTCACCGGCATCGAGAAATTCCCGCCGCTGATCGCCCGTGGCGTACTGATCGACGTGGCCGGCGCCAAGGGCATGGACATGCTGCCGGACAGCTACCGCGTCACCCGCCAGGACCTGAAGGATGCGCTGGCACGCCAGCACGTGCAGCTGCAGCAGGGCGACATCGTACTGATCCGCACCGGTCGCATGCGCCTGTTCGAACAGCCCAAGGCCTACATGGCCAACCCACCGGGCATGGGCCTGGATGCGGCGCGTTTCCTGGTGGAGGACAGCGGCGCGATGATCGTCGGCGCCGACAACCTCAGCTTCGAGACCTTCCCTTCCGAAGTGTCCGACGACTACGTGCCGCTGCACACCTACCTGCTGGCGCAGCAGGGCGCGCCGATCATCGAGCTGGTGGCGCTGGATGAACTGGCGCGCGACAAGGTCTATGAGTTCGCCTTCATCGGTGGCCCGCTGAAGATCCGCGGCGGCGACGCCGCGCCGCTGCGCCCGGTGGCCCTGCCGGTCCGCCCGTGACCCGATAGCCGGTCCAGGGTGGGCGGTGCCGACCTTGGCCGGCACCGCTTTTCCCGCATCCAGGCCCCCGTTCCCCAGTAGATCCACGCCATGCGTGGATGCTTTGCCTCCTTCAGCAAGCTGAAACCCCGCCCTCCGATTTCATTAGTAATATTACTCACAAGCCGAGTAGCATGTCCGGTCTCAGCCCCTGATATCGGCCTGTCGATACTCGCTCCATGCCTGCCGTTTCCGCCCACTTCTGCCGCTTCCCGCCAGCCCGGCGCCTCCCCCGGAGGACCGGCTGATGGGCGCCGTCGTCGCCCTCGACCGCCTGCTGGACGGCCGCCAGGTCTGGCGCGGGCCGGCACGCCAGGGGCAGGCCAGCGACCATCTGGCCAGTGGCCACCCGGCGCTGGACGCGCGCCTGCCCGGCGGTGGCTGGCCAGCCAGCGGGCTGTGCGAAGTACTGCAGGCCGCACCCGGGGTCGGTGAACTGGCCCTGGTCTGGCCGGCGCTGGCAAAGCTGAGCCAGCACCCACGGCCGATCGTGCTGGTCGCCCCACCCCATCGCCCGCACGCCCCGGCATGGGCCGCCGCCGGGCTCGACCTGGCCCAGCTGCAGATCATCCACGCCGCGCCGAAGCAGGCGCTGTGGGCGGCCGAGCAGTGCCTGCGCTCTGCCGCCTGCGCCGCCGTGCTGTGCTGGCCGCAGCAGGCCGACGATCGTGCCCTGCGCCGCCTGCAGGTTGCCGCCGACAGCGGCCAGTGCCTGGGTTTCGTGTTCCGCGAGGCCCGCGCCGCCCGCAACCCCTCCCCGGCCAGCCTGCGCCTGCAGCTCGACCATGGCCAGGTGCGGGTGCTGAAGTGCCGCGGCGGGCTGCCACCAGCGCAGCCGTTGCCGCTGGCCATCGCCCACTGAGGCCGCGCCATGCACTGGGCCTGCCTGTTGTTGCCGCAGCTGGCGCTGGACAGCGTGCTGCGCCTGCAGCCCGATCCACAGCGGCCACTGGTACTGCTGCAGGGGCCGGCGCAGCGTCGTGTGCTGCGTGCGGTCAGCCCTGCCGCGCGGGCAGCGGGGCTGCGCCCGGGCATGCTGCTGTCGGCCGCGCAGGTGCTGGTGCAGGACCTGCAGCTGCATGACTACGATCCCAGCGCCGAACAGCACACCCGGCAGTTGCTGGCCAGCTGGCTGTATGGCACCAGCTCGCTGGTCAGCCTCGATTTTCCGCATGCGCTGGTGCTGGAGATCGGTGCCAGCCGTGCCCTGTTCGGCGATTGGCTGACGATCGAACAACGCCTGCGCAACGGCCTGCACGACCTGGGCTTCCGCCATCGCCTGGTCGCTGCCCCCAACCCGCATGCCGCGCGCGTGCTGGCCAATGTGCACGATGGCCTTGGCATCGATGCGCAGCAGCTGCCCGCCGCACTGGCACAGCTGCCACTGGCGCGTAGTGGCCTGCCCGTTGATGCAGTGACCGTGCTGGCACGCTCCGGCCTGCGCACGCTGGGGGCGGCCTTCGACCTGCCGCGCGAAAGCCTGGCCCGCCGCTTCGCCCCCGAGGTACTGCAGCAGCTGGATGCCGTGCGCGGTTTGGGCAACGCGCCGTTGCGCTATTACCAGCCGCCGGACCGGTTCGATACGCGCATCGAATTCGAATACGAGATCGAATCCAGCCAGGCCCTGCTGTTCCCGCTGCGGCGCCTGCTGCTGGATCTGGCCGCATTCCTGTGTTCGCGCGATGGTGGCGTGCAGCGTTTCGATCTGCATTTCGAGCACGACCTGCTGCCGGCCAGCGTGCTGACCATCGGCCTGCTGGCCCCCGAACGCGATGCGGCGCTGCTGTTCGAGATCGCACGCAACCGCATGGAAGCCTTCGCCCTGCCCGCCGGCAGCCGTGCGCTGCGCCTGCAGGCCGAGCAGCTGCCGCCGTTCGTGCCGGCCGCACGTGACCTGTTCGATACCCGCCCGGCGCAGGCGATGCCATGGACCCAGCTGCGCGAGCGCCTGCGTGCCCGCCTCGGCGATGACGCCGTGCAGCCACTGGCCGTGCAGGCCGACCACCGCCCCGAACGCGCCAGTGGCACCCAGCCACCGGCCAAGCCACCCGCTTGGTGGCCGCTGCGCCCCGGCTGGCTGCTGGAGACGCCACAGCCGCTGCGCGATCCGCGCCTGCGTATCGTCGCCGGGCCGGAACGGATTGAATCGGGCTGGTGGGACCAGGCCGATGCACGCCGCGACTATTACGTGGTGGAAACCGCGCAGGGCCAGCGGGGCTGGGCCTTCCGCACGCGCAATGATCCGCATGCGCCGTGGATGCTGCACGGCTGGTTCGGTTGAGCCCCATGCACACCGATCTGCCCGGATACGCCGAACTGCACTGCCTGTCGGCCTTCAGCTTCCAGCGTGGCGCGTCCACCGCCGAGGAACTGTTCGCACGCGCCGCCGGCCAGGGTTACCGCGCATTGGCCATCACCGACGAATGCTCGTTGGCTGGCATCGTGCGCGCATGGCAGGCGGCGAAGACGCACGGCGTGGCGCTGATCGTCGGTGCCGAATTCCAGGTTGAAGACGGGCCCAAGCTGGCCCTGCTGTGCACCAACCAGGCCGCTTACGCCGGACTGTGCCAGCTGATCACCACCTGTCGCCGGCGGGCAGCCAAGGGCGGATACCGCTGCCTGCGCGAGGATCTGCAGGGACTGCCCGAGGGCCTGCTGTGCCTGTGGCTGGACCGGCAACCGGCGGCCACCGAACTGGAACTGCTGCGCCGTTGTTTTCCGCAGCGCCTGTGGCTGGCCGTGGAGCTGCACCACGAACACGACGACACGCGCCGGCTGCAGCAGCTGCAGGCCTTCGGCGAGCGCCACCGGTTGCCGCTGGTCGCCAGTGGCGACGTGCACATGCACGTGCGCCGGCGTCGTGCCTTGCAGGACACGCTGACCGCGATCCGCCACCGCTGCAGCGTGGCCGAGGCTGGCTGGCGCCTGTTTGCCAACGGCGAGCGCCATCTGCGCCCGCGCACTGCACTGGCCCAGCTGTATCCGCCCGACCTGCTGGCAGAAACCCTGCGCATCGCCGAACGCTGCCACTTCTCCCTGGACCAGCTGAAATACACCTACCCGCGCGAACTGGTGCCCGAAGGCCACGACCCGGATAGCTGGCTGCGCGTGCTGGTCGAGAAGAATATTCCCTGGCGCTGGCCGGAGGGCATCAAGGAAGCCCAGCGCAAACAGATCGAACACGAGCTGGACCTGATCGCAAAGAAGAACTACGCCTCCTATTTTCTCACCGTACAGGACATCGTGCGCTTCGCCCGCGAGCAGAACATTCTTTGCCAGGGCCGTGGCTCGGCCGCCAATTCAACGGTGTGCTTCGTGCTGGGCGTGACCGAGATCGACCCAGCGCGCAGCAACCTGCTGTTCGAGCGCTTCATCTCCGCCGAGCGTGATGAACCACCGGACATCGACATCGACTTCGAGCACGAGCGCCGCGAGGAAGTACTGCAGTACGTATTCAACCGCTATGGCCGCGAGCGTGCCGCGTTGACGGCGGTGGCGATCAGCTACCGTGGCCGCAGCGCGATCCGCGATGTCGCCCGTGCGCTGGGCCTGCCGATGGACCAGGTCAACGAGCTGGGCGCGGCGATGGACCATTGGGGCGGCAACATTCCGTTGCCGGAAACCCTGCGCGAGCGCGGTTTCGATCCGGAAACACCGCTGATGCGCCGGCTGCTGGCATTGACCGCCGAGCTGATCGATTTTCCGCGCCATCTGTCGCAGCATCCGGGCGGCTTCGTGATTTCCGAGCATCCGCTGTCGACGCTGGTGCCGGTGGAGAACGCAGCGATGGCCGACCGCACCGTCATCCAGTGGGACAAGGACGACCTGGACGCCACCGGCCTGATGAAGGTCGACTGCCTTGCCCTGGGCATGCTCACCGCCATCCGCAAATGCCTGGCGATGCTGCAGCAGCACGGCCTGCACGAAGGACGCATGGATGCGATCCCGCCCAAGGACACAAAGACCTTCGACATGATCTGCGCCGCCGATACCATCGGCGTGTTCCAGATCGAGTCGCGCGCGCAGATGGCGATGCTGCCACGCATGCAGCCGCGCACTTTCTATGACCTGGTGATCGAAGTAGCGATCGTGCGCCCCGGGCCGATCCAGGGCGACATGGTGCATCCCTACCTGGAGCGGCGGCGGATCCTGCGCGAACAAGGCCCGGATGCGTTGAACGATCCGGAGAACCCGCTGTATCCAGCGCGACTGGAACGCGTGTTCGCGCGCACTCTGGGCGTGCCCTTGTTCCAGGAGCAGGTGATGCAGCTGGCGGTGGAAGCTGCCGGTTATGAACCCGGCGAAGCCGACGCGCTGCGCCGTTCGATGGCCGCCTGGAAGCGTCGTGGCGGCCTGGAACCGCACCGCGAAAAGCTGCTGACGGGCATGTTGAAGAACGGCTTCAGCCGCGAATATGGCGAGCACCTGTTCGAGCAGATCAAGGGCTTCGGTGATTACGGTTTCCCGGAGAGCCATGCGGCCAGCTTTGCCCTGCTCACCTACAACAGCTGCTGGCTGAAGTGCCACCACCCGGCTGCATTCACCGCCAGCCTGATCAACAGCCAGCCACTGGGCTTCTACAGCCCCGACCAGCTGCTACAGGATGCGCGCCGGCATGGCATCACGGTACTGCCGGTGGACGTGCGCCACAGCGACTGGGATTGCACACTGGACTTCAGCAAGGGCGCGGCGGCAATCCGGCTCGGCCTGCGCCTGGTCGATGGCTGCAGCGAACCGGCCGCGCAGATCATCATGCGTGAACGCGCACGGCGCCCCTTCGACGATGTCGGCGATCTCTGCCAGCGCACCGCACTGGATCGCCGCCAGCAGGGCCTGCTCGCCGATGCCGGCGCCCTGCGCGGTCTCAGCGGCCATCGCCACCGCGCACGCTGGGATATCTCCGGCGTGGAGAACCGCCTGCCGTTGTTCGACCAGGCCCGGGCCACCGCCGAAGCGCGCGTGGCCCTGCCCCTGCCCAGCGCCTGGGAAGACATGCAGGCCGATTACCGCAGCACCGGCACCACCCTCGGCCGCCATCCGATGTCGTTCCTGCGTGCGCAGCTGCGAACCCGTGGCTGCCTGGATGCCGCGCAGCTGGCCAACCACGGCCATGGCCGGCGCGTACGCATCGCCGGCCTGGTACGCATGCGCCAGCGCCCGCAGACCGCCAGCGGCGTCACCTTCCTTACCCTGGAAGATGAAACCGGCATGGTCAACGCCGTGGTCTGGCGACATCTGGCCGACCGCCAGCACCACGTCCTGGTAGATACGCAGCTGATGCAGATCGACGGCCGGCTGGAACGCGTGGATGGCGTGCAGCATGTGATCGTGCAGCGCATGCACTGCCTGGACGAACTGCTGCAGGGACTGCGCAGCCACAGCCGCGACTTCCATTGACGATACACACCGTCACACACCGAACTGGCCACGACCGACCGGATTCCGCTATCGTCGGCCACGTCCAAGGAAGGAATACACAATGGCTCGTGCCCTGACCCTGACCACCCTGGTGGTCGCCATGCTCGCGTTGCTCGTTTCCGGCTGGACAGCCTGGAACCTGCATCGCAGCCAGTCACCGCACCGCGTGATCGAAGCGCGCGGCCTGATCATCCACGATGCCAGCGGCCAGCCGCGGGTGATCCTCGGCGCCCCGGTTCCCGACCCCCTCAGCCGGGGCCGCCCGCAGGGGCCGCGTGCCACCGCCCTGTCCGGCCTGATCCTGCTCGGCCCCGATGGCTCCGAGCGCGGCGGCTACGGCACCAGCGACCGGGGTGGCGAAGCCCTGCTGACCCTTGACGATGCCACCGGCACCACCGAAGTCTTCAAGGTGGTGGCCAACCCGGACCGCGGCGCCAGCCTGATGGTCAAGCACCAGAACAACACCGGCGCCATGCTGAGTTCCTGGCAGGGCAAGCCGGAGCTGGTGTTCCTCGACGACAGCGGCCAGTCCTACTACGTGCGCCCCGGCGCCAGCGCTGCGCCCTGAGCGCGCACGCTCAGCGCATCACCGCCGCCAGGTCATCGGCCAACCGACGTTGCTGCGGCGGGCCGAGTGCCGCACAGGTGATGCGCAACCCATGCGCCGGTGCAGACACCGCAAAGACTTCACCCCCACGCACATGCCAGCCACGCGCCGCCAGCGCCAGCACCTGCGGCGTGCTGTCGGCCGGCAGTGGCAGCCACAGATTCAAGCCTTCCATCGGCATCGGTGTCGGCAGCCCGCGCGCCTGCAGCAGGGCCTGCAGACCCTGCAGCCGCTGCTGGTAGCGCTCACCGGCGGCAGCCACCTTCGCCCGTTGCTGCGCCGACTCCAATACCGAACTGGCTGCATCCTGCAGCAGATGGCTGACCCAGCCGGTGCCCGCCGCCAGGCGCAGGCGCAGGCGCACCGCGGTCTGCCCATCGCAGGCCAACCAGGCCACGCGCAGGTCCGGGCCCAATGCCTTGGACAACGAACGCAGCAGCGCCCAACGCCGACCGTCCATCGGCAGCACCGAGTGATAGCTCTGCTGCGAGAGCAGCGCGTAGTGATCGTCGATCAGCACCGCCACCTGCGGATAGCCGGCCAGCAACTGGCGTAGCGCACGCGCACGCTTCGCATCCAGGCTGGCACCGGTGGGATTGTGCGAGCGTGGGGTCAGCAGCACCGCGCGTGCACCCGCATCCAACGCCTGCCGCAGTGATTCCACCTGCATGCCGTGCGTATCCACCGCCACCGGCAACGGCACGTGTCCGGCCGCACCGAGGACATTGAGGCTGCCCAGGAAACAGGGATCCTCCACCGCGATGCGGTCCCCCGGCAGCAGCCACGCCGACAGCAGGCGCTCGATGCCATCGACCGCGCCGTGGCTCAGTTCCAGCGCATAGCCCGGCGGGCAATCGGCATCCAGCGAGGCCCGTGCCAGGCGTTGCATGCGTGGATCAACCGTCTCCACCCCATACAGGCGCGAGGACGTCGCAGCCACCCGCAGGCTGGGCAGGCAGCGCGGATCCGGATTGCCGCCGGCCAGATCGTGCAGGGCCAATCCCGGTGCACTGCCCTCGCGTGCCATCGTCGCCGGCAGGCCGCGCACCACAGTGCCGCGACGTCCCGCCGTACTGGCCAGGCCCGCCGCGTCCAGCCGCTTGTAGGCAGCGGCTACGGTATTGCGGTTGACCCCCAGTCGATCGGCCAGATCCCGCACCGGCGGCAGCACGCTGCCGGCCGCCAGATGGCCGCTACCGATGCCCTCGCGGATGCTGTCGAAGATCGCTTCGGCGCTGTTTCCGGTGATTTTCATTTTGTCCTATGCCAAACTATCTCTTGTCCTGTGCCAGTGTATCCCACCCTGGCCACCCCGCACCGGAGGTGCCCCATGTCCCTCGCCGCCGCCGACTGGCCCGTCGCCCAGTCCGTCGAACAGATCGCCGCCAATCTCGCCACCGTGCACCAGCGCATCGCCAGCGCCTGTGCCCGCGCCGGTCGTGATCCGGCCAGCGTGCGCCTGCTACCGGTCAGCAAGACCGTCGATGAAGCACGCATCCGCATGGCCGTAGCCGCCGGTTGCCACCAGCTGGGGGAAAACAAGGTACAGGAGGCGCAGCGCAAGGCCGAGGCCATGGCTGACCTTGGCGTGCACTGGTCGGTCATTGGCCACCTGCAGACCAACAAGGCCCGGTACGTCGCACGCTTCGCCAGCGAGTTCCAGGCGCTGGACAGCCTGCGCGTGGCCGAGGCGCTGCAGCAGCGGCTCCTGCTGGAGGACCGTACGCTGGATGTGTTCGTACAGGTCAACACCTCGGCAGAGCCCAGCAAATACGGCCTGGAGCCGGCAGCGGTGGCCGACTTCGTGCAGCAGCTGCCCGCCTTCGACCGCCTGCGCGTGCGTGGCCTGATGACCCTCGCCATCTTCACCCCCGAGGTGGAACGCGTACGCGCCTGCTTCGTGCGCCTGCGCGAGCTGCGCGACCAGCTTCAGCAGACGGCGCCGGCAGGCCTGGACCTGTCGCAGCTGTCGATGGGCATGTCCGGTGATTTTGAAGTCGCCATCGAGGAAGGTGCCACCGTCGTCCGCGTTGGCCAGGCGATCTTCGGTGCACGCTCTACGCCCGACAGCTTCTACTGGCCCACCCCGGGAGCACTGGCATGAAGCGCGCCGTTGCCCTGCAGCACGTGGCCTTTGAAGATCTTGGCACCCTGCGTCCGCTGCTGCTCGCGCAAGGATGGCAGGTACATGCACTGCAAGCCGGCGTGGATGCACTCGATGCAGCCGAAGATGCCGATCTGCTGGTGGTGCTGGGTGGCCCGATCAGCGTCAACGATGGAGCGGCCTACCCGTTCCTCGCCGACAGCATCGCGTTGCTGCAGCGTCGCCTGCAGCAACAGCGGCCGACGCTGGGCATCTGCCTGGGCGCCCAGTTGATGGCGCGCGCACTGCATGCGGTCGTTGCCCCCACCGGCGGCAAGGAAATTGGTTTCGCACCGCTGCTGCTCACCGATGAAGGCCAGCGCTCGCCTTTGCAGGCATTACAGGGCATCCCGGTGCTGCACTGGCATGGTGAAGCCTTCGAACTGCCGGAGGGCGCACGCCGCCTCGCCAGTACGCCCGCCTGTCGCCACCAGGCCTTCGCCATCGGCCACCATGCACTCGCCCTGCAATGCCATCCCGAACTGGATGCGCGCCAGTTCGAGCGCTGGCTGATCGGCCACGCGCTGGAACTGGCCGCGGCCGGCATCGATCCCATCGACCTGCGCGCGCAGGCCCGCCGCTACGGCGGGCCTCTCGCCGCCGCGGCGACCGCGATGTTCCAACAGTGGCTGCACGACCTGCCGGAGACCCGCCCATGCACTACCGCCTGACCATCCAGCACAACGGCATCCACTGGGGCCATTTCGACTGTGACGGTCCCAACGCGCTGCAACGCATCGATGCCATCGCCGCACGCCTGCCCGCCGCCGAAGGCTTCAGCCTGCAACGGCAGAAGGGCATCGGTGAGGAGCGCATCCTCTCCAGCACTGCCGATGGCCTGCGCGTGCTGGCCGCGCAGATCCAGTACCGCGATCTCTGACCATCGCGCCAGGTGCCGGCCAGCGGCCGGCACTACCCGGCTACCCACTCCCATGCGAAGCTTCACGCATGTTGAAACTGTCACGCGGCACCATCGACGGCCTGCGCATTGCCCCACGCTGGCCCGCGTCACAGGTCATCGTCGAGGCCGAGGTTCTGCAGCGCCTGCTCGACGCGCAGGCCCTGCTGCCGTCCACGCTGCGTCTGCTGGTCACCCGCGGCTTCGAATGCAGCCAGGGACAGCTGGGCGGCTTCCGGCGCGTGGTCCGGCGGCTGGGCATCGCCGTGTTCCGCTGCTGCTATCGGCATCGCCATGATGAGATCGACGCCATCTTCGGCGCCAATGGCCACGATCTGGACGGGCGTCATGTGGATGTCTCGCTGGTCCTGCACGGCCAGCGCCTGCGCCTGCTTCCGCTGGGCGTGTTCACTCCACTGCGCTGGCAGCAGCAGCGCGTCAGCCGCCATGCCGACGCCGTTGCAGCGGCCAAGCATGCACTGCAGCGGTGCGGCTTCGATCTGCACCCCAACGCCACGGAGAGCCTGCAGATCCACTGCGACTATCGCGGCATCACGCTGGCGGAACCGTCGCGTTGATCGACGTTCCCCGCGTGTTGCAGGCAACCTGCACCGACCTTCAGCAACGGCTGGGCCGGATCGACAACCTGTCGGGCAATGGCGAACGAAGCCTCATCATCGAAGGCGAACTGCTGCGGTTCCCTTATCGTATCTACGCCGACGCCACGGACCTGTTCCGGCTCGCATCCCAACTGCAGGGTGATACGCGCGCCCTCTGCCTCTGCCTGCTCTCGCGTCACTGCGACGGACATGTACGGCAACGTGCGATCGAGACGCTGGGGCCCTCGCCGATGCCCTGGGTGCATGCCTTCCATCTCGCGTTGCTGGGTGAGTACGTAGACGAGATCGCATCGACCGTGGCGATCCAGGCGCGGCACACCGGCCTGCAGCGCTATGCCGCGCTCATCAGCGAGAACCACGCCTTCTTCGACCTCTGCCGACAACGCGCCGCCAGCTACTGGGATGCTTACTACCGCGCCCGCTACTCCACCCTGCGCCTTTTCCCTGCCCACAGACTGCTGCTGCAGATGGCCAACGCTGCGCGCTCGCCGTAGCGCTCTCTGCACCCGCCAACGCCCATCCGCTCGGCACCCTGCCTCCCCGCCTATAGATGCAAATGATTCTCCTTTACTGTAAGGTAATGCCGCTGCCCTTGCCGCCGCGGGCTGTTCCCTTCCCCAGCCTTCGCCCGCCCCGTGCCCACGCCTGTCGAATCGACGGATGTCGCGCAGCTGTGCGCCGCCCATTACCGGCCGCTGCACGCCCACGTCCGTCGCAAACTCCCACAACGCAGTGACGCCGATGATGTCGTCCAGGAAACCTGGCTGCGTGTCGTCAAAGTCGCCGCCAGCGGCCTGCTCGGCAATGGCCGCGCCTACCTGTATCGCGTCGCCCACAACCTGATCGCCGACCACTATCGCCTGATCCAGCGGCGTCGCGAAGAGGCCTTGGACGACGCGCAGCTGCAGGCCATCGCCGATCCCGCCCCGTTGCCCGAGCAACGCCTGCTCGATGCCGAACAACTGCGTCACCTAGACGCGATCATCGCCGCCCTGCCGCCGCGCTCGCGCGAGGTGTTCCTGCTGGCGCGCGTCGAACAGCTCGGCCTTGCCGACATCGGCCGCCAGCTTGGCATCAGCCGGCAGACCGCGCATGGCCATCTGCTGCGCGCGCTGGTGGCCCTGCAGCAGGTGCCGACCGCATGAGCCAGGATCCGATTGCCCGCGAGGCAGCGCGCTGGTGGCTGCATGCGCACGACGAACAGCGCGACGAAGCTGCCTTCACCCAGTGGTACGAGGCCGATCCACGCCACGCGGCGCAGTACCAGCACCTGTTGCGGCTGTGGCAGGCCGGTGCAGCACTGCCAAGCCTGCAACGGCAACAGCAGCGTCGCCAGCGCCGGCGCCTGCGCGAAGCCGGCATCGCCGTGCTGCTGCTGTGTGCGCTCGGCCTCTACACCCGGCACAACGCCCTCCCGCCGGAACAGACACTGCGCACGGCATCAGGCGAAATCGAAGAGGTGCGCCTGCAGGACGGTTCTCGCCTGCAGCTCTCGCCGGACAGCGAACTGGGCGTGCGCATCGATGCCAACCGGCGTGCGTTGCAGCTGCGGCACGGCCAGGCCTGGTTCCAGGTCGCACCTGATCGCGACCGTCCGTTCCAGGTGCATACGCCGCACGGTACGGTCACGGCGGTGGGTACTGCCTTCGATATCGCGGTCAACGGCGATGCCAGCGTAGTGACCGTCACCGAACACCAGGTGCGCGTGGACAGTGGCTCGGGCAGCAGCGAAGCGGCCGCCGGCCAGCAGCTGCGCTTCGATGGCACGGCGCCCTCGGCCGCGCTTGCAGCAGACCCGGCGCAGCTGGCATGGCGCGAACGCCGGCTGGCCTGGGTCTCCGCGCCGCTGGCTGACGTTGTCCAGGATCTGGATCGCTGGTACGGCGGCCGCACCTGGATCGCCGGCGACGCACTGCGGCGGCAGCCGGTCACGGTGCTGGCCGACGCGGATACGGCCGCGCACAGCCGCGACCAGCTGGCCGCCGAACTGCACGTGCGCGTTGTCCGTATCGGGCCCAGCCTGCAGGTGTGGCTGCCGGCGAAGGCATCGTCCGATGCACGCTGAACGCATCGACCCTGACATCCGGGCCACCGCTGCGTCTTCCCAGGGTGACGACGCACTGCGTCACTCCCTGGAGCCCACGATGCTGTCCCACCGCCCCCTTGTTCTTGCACTGTCTCTTGCCTGCGCCGGTATCGCCCCCGTGCTTGCTGCCACCGCGCAGGCGCAGGCCAGCGCAACCCGCCGTTACGATATTCCCGCACAGCCGCTGGTCACCGCGCTGGACGCCTACAGCCGCCTCAGCGGCGTCGATCTGGTGATCGGCCGTGCCATGCCAGCCAACCAGAGCGCACCCGCCCTGCAGGGTGACTTCGACGACACCCAGGCATTGGCACGGCTGCTGGCCGGCAGTGGCCTGCGCGCGCGCTTCATCGATGCACGCCGTGCCACCCTCGAACCGGCGCCGGCCAGCACCGGCGACGGTAGCCGCCACACCGGCCCGCTGCGCGTGCAGGGGCGCACTGCCCATGCCACGACACCGGGCACGGGTGCCAGCCAGTACATTCCGGCCACGCAGGATGGCTTCGCGCCGAAGATCGGCAGCGAGCGGGTCGCCATGGCCGAGCGCCAGGACGGCAACAGCCTGCTGCGCTCGATGCCCGGCACGCACAGCTTCCACTCGCGCAGCCAGCCCGGCCTGCAGGTCAACATCCGCGGCATGGCCGGCGCAGGCCGGGTCAACACCATGATCGACGGCGTCACCCAGACCTTCCGCAACAACGCCGGCCATGGTTCGGGCGGCCCGTTCGCCTACGTGGACCCGTTCCTGTTGGCAGGCGTCGACGTACAGCGCGGCGCGGTCAGTGGTGGCGAGGGTGCCGGCACGCTGGCCGGCAGTGCCAACTTCCGCACCCTGGACATCGAAGACCTGGTCTCCGATGGCCGCGATTGGGGCCTGCGTGCAGGCTATCGGCATGGCAACAATGGCTATGGCAGCGGACGTACCTTCGCCGGTGCCTGGCGCCACAGCGAAGACGGTGGCGATCGCCAGTTCGGCCTGTTGGCCGCCGCCAGCAGCAGCCGCAGCAGCGAATACGCCACGTCCCATGGCCAGAAGAACGATGCCGACCCCGGCAGCCAGCAGCCCAGCAGCTGGCTGCTGAAGGCGCGCCTGCAGCCCAGCGACCAGCACCGCCTGGACCTGAGCCACATGCGCTATGAAAACGACTTCTACCACAACTATCCCTGGCAGATTTCCGCCCGCAACCAGCGCGCCAGCTACCACTACACGCCCTACTCGCCGTGGATCGACCTGCGCGCCAGTTTCGCCGCCAACAAGACCCGGCTGTTCTACCCGCCGGTGGAAGATTCCAGCTACATCGGCCGGCGTACCCACAGCAGCCTGAGCAGCTGGAACGTGGACAACACCAGCCGTTTCGACCTCGGCGCCGTACAGGCACGCTGGAACACCGGCATCAAGCACCAGTCGGACATCTTCGTTGCCGATACCCCCACCCTGCGTGGCGCCAACCCACAAGGGCGCAGCCAACTCGACAGCGTGTTCACCACGCTGGAGCTGCAGTACGACACCTACGCACTGTCGGCGGGCCTGCGCCAGGACCGCTACAACATCCGCGGCCACGTCCCCACCTGCTCGGATGTGCCTGGGCAATGCCTGGAGATCGGAGGTGGTGGCATCGACGTCGATCGCACCCAGCATGCGCTCAGCCCCAGCCTCTCACTGTCGGTGCAGGCCACTGACTGGCTGCAGCTCTTTGCCGAAGTCTCGCGCACCTCGCGGCCGCCGCGCGTGCAGGAAATGTTCTTCGAGAAGATCCCGCTGGAAGGTATGAGCGATGCCGACGGCGTCGGCGCCAACCCCTTCCTGCGCCGCGAGCGTTCGCGCAACCTGCAGTTCGGCGCCAACCTCAGCGCCAGCTCGCTGCTGGTCGACGGCGACCTGGTGCAGCTGCGCCTGACCCGCTTCGACAACCGCATCCGCGATTACATCAAGCCACAGTACCTGCTGATCGTGCATCCGCCGGAAGTCGAACCGTTCGTGGTACCGATCGACAGCGACCCGCAGCTCAACGCGTGGACCGACAGCCTGGAGGTGGACGACTTCAGCACCACCACGCGCTGGATGAACCATCCCGGCGTGGTGCGCATGCGCGGCCTGGAACTGGAAGCGCACTACGCCAGCGAGCACTACCACGCCACCCTCAGCTGGACCCGCTCGCGCACCAGCGCGCCGGCCATCGAATTCGTCAACCTGGAAGACATCACCGCCCTGCCCGACCGCTACTGGACGCTGGATGTCGGCGGCCGCTGGTGGCAGCAGCGCCTGCAGGCCGGTGTGCGCGCCGAGTACTCCGGCCCCACCGAAGAGGGTTACGACTTCTTCCAGACCCGCAAGACCGGCGGCACCGGCGTGCTGCTGGATTTCTACGCCAGCTTCAAGCCACAGGCCAACACCACGCTGTGGCTGAACATCGAAAACCTGCAGAACAAGGCCTATGACAACAACGCCTCCATCGACAGCATCTTCAGCCCGATCCTGGACCGCGGCAACGGCCGTGGCCGTACCGTCTCGGTGGGCGTCAATGTGGCGTTCTAGCCGGCGCTGGCTGGGGCTGGGTCTGATCGCGCTGGCGGCGGCAGCCGGCGCGCAGCCGATGCCCGGCAAGGTGATCGACCTGGCCAGTGGCAAGGAGCTCGACCAGGCTGCCTTCGTGCAGCGGGTTGCTGCCGCCGAGCGCGTGCTGCTCGGCGAGCGTCACGATATCGATGCCGACCATGACGCCGAACGTTGGCTGCTGCAGGCATTGCAGCAGCAGCGCCCGCAGGGCGCGCTGGTGCTGGAGATGATCGAAAGCGAACGCCAGCCGCGACTGCAGCGTGTGCAGCGCTGGCTGGACAAGGGCAACCGGGCAGAATCGCAACGGCTGGCCGAACTGCTGGACTGGGATCCCCGCTGGCCTTGGACACGCTATGGCGGACTGGTACAGATCGCCACCGATAGCGGCATCCGCCTGCAGGGCAGCAACCTGTCGCGCGCTGAAGTCAATACGCTGCTGGCGTCATCGCCCGAGGTGGTGTTCCCGGCCGACGGCGCGCGGCAACGGTTGTCAGCAGTGGTGCTGGCCCAGCACGCCGACGCTGCGCCCATGCTCGACGGCATGCTCGCCGTTCAGCACGCGCGCGACACGCGGATGGCACGGGTGCTGATGCAGTCGCCGGCACCCGCCCTGCTCGTCGCCGGCCGCTGGCATGTGCTGCGTGGCACGGGCGTACCCGGTTATCTGCCAACCTCTGCGCCAGCGCTGGTGATCGCGCTGGCCTCAGTCGACGAAGATGTGGCGAGAGATGACGCTGATCTGTTGTGGGTGGTCGGCGATGAGTGAGCGTCGGCAGCACTGGCAAGCGGTGACGATCAGCATCGGCCTGCACCTGCTGCCGTTGCTGCTGTTCGTCCACTGGGTGTCCACTCCGCCGCTGCCACCGCCTCCCGAACAGGACGTGCGCATCAGCCTGCGCCTGCTGGCGCCAGCCACGCCGCCGCAGCCGGTGGAAGAACTGCAGTCCGAACGCCTCAGCCAGGCCCAGCAATCGCGGGCAGCCGAAGCGCGGAAAACACCTCCACCACCGCGGGCCACGGCGGCACCCGAAGGCAACCTCGCCGCCAGCGAGAAGAATGGCGACGGCCACCAGCCCTTGCCCGTGGCCCCACCTGCGGCCGCGACCGATGCCCGTTCCGCACCGGCATCGATCACGGCCGCACCGCCCGCTCCGGACGCACCACCGGCGGACTTCCAGGCCGGCGCCGCCAGCGACCAGTGGGAAGCCCGTCTGATGGCGCGGCTGGAGCGTTACCGCTATTACCCCGCCGTAGCGAGGTCGCGGCGCCAGCAGGGCACCGCATGGGTCAGGGCCAGCATCGACCGCGACGGCCACCTGCGGGCATTGCGTATGGAACAGTCCAGTGGACAGCCGATGCTGGATGAAAGCGCGCTGCAGACATTCCGCCGCGCGCAGCCTCTGCCCCGGATTCCAGAAGAACTGCCAGCTCCGCAGGAACTGGTGGTGCCGGTGGAGTACTACCTGCGCTAAGCGCTGTAGGCCTCTGCCTCGATCTCGAACAGCATTCCGTCCAACGCCAGCCGCGGCACCGGAATCAACGTGCAGGTCGGCGCTGCGCGATTGGCCCAACGTCGCCGCACCTGGCGGGCGATGATGCCCAGGCGATCCTCGTCGTGGTCGACCACCAGGATCCGCAGTCGTGCAACATCGGCCAGATCCGCATGCGCCGACCGCAGCGCGGTCTGCAGATTGTCCAGTGCCTGCGACACCTGCTCCTCGAAGCTCGGCGACAGGCTTCCCTGGTCGTCCTCGCCTCCCTGTCCGGCGATATGGATCACACGCGCTGGCAGTCGCACCACCGCCACATGCGAATATCCGTTGGCACTGGGATCGTGCAGGCCGGGCGGATCGAACAGATCCAGCAGGCCATGGCTGAAGTCCGGGGTGGTCAGCAGGTTCATACCGCATGCCTTGTGGGGAATGCGATGCAGTCTGCGACCTCAACTGCTGTTGAGGTCAAACCAATTGCATGCAACAGAGCGGTCCAACGCACGCAACGATCGGAAGGATCAGGTCCACGCCGGATCCGCGGTGAAATCGATCGTCAGCCAGAACGTGCTGCTTCGCGCGTCCAACCGCACTGCAATCTCATCGCGCATCGCATCCACCTCACCCACCGTGCCCAGCGGCGTAGACGGCGACGTCAGGATGTGGATCTCGATGAAGCGCATCCGCCCCATCTTCGCTACATGGCTGGTGAAGCCGGCATAGCCATGCTCGGCCACGAATGCCTGCATCACCTGCTGCACGCGCTCGTCCAGGTCATCGGGCGCCACCTGCAACACTTCACGCATGGCTTTCCACGCACTGCGCGCCGGCACCGGCAACACCGCCAGGCTGATCAACGCCAGTACGATCGAATCCAGATAGGGCACCCAGTAGTGCCACTGGCCACCATGCAGCACCAGCGCCAATACGAAGGCCAGCACCACCGCCAGGCTCATCAAGCCCCCCAGCAACCAGCCGCGCACATCCAGCCACAGCAATGCCGACTGCAGCCTGCGGGCACGCTGGGCCACGAACGCGGCCATGCCCAGGTTGCTGGCACTCAGCAGCGCCGCCCACCACAGCGCCGGTCCGAACTTCACTTCGTGCCCGCCGGTGGTCAAGCCGATCACGGCGTTGGCCAGCGCATACACGCAGGCCAGCGACAGGATCACCCCGCCCAGCGCCTCGACCATCGGCTCCAGGTGCCAATAGCCGTACTGGAAGCGCGGGCTGTGCTCCCGCGCCACCAGCCGCAACACCGACAACGACACCAGGGTCAGGGCTACGTCGACCAGGCTGTAGATGCCGTCGAACAGGATGGCCTGCGATCCCACCAGCAGGCCACCGATGAAGCCGACCGCGCTGACCGCCACGGTGACCCCGATCGAGAACTTCAGGATGCGTTGCTCGCGCGCGGTATCCATCGTCCGCCGAAGGGCCGACCGTACCGGCTCAGGCCTTCAGCACCTCCACCTTGTAGGACGGCACGTCGCCATCGCGCTCGATGATAAGGCCATGGACGTCCGACTCGAAGCCCGGGAAGCGCGCGTTCTGCTCGCGGGCGATGCGCAGCGACTGGATGATCGGTTCGTCGTGGTCGCCGAAGCGCTCGCCCGGCATGATCGTCGGGATGCCCGGCGGATACGGCACCAGCATCGTTGCAGCGATGCGGCCGCTGATCTGCTCGATGTCGACCCGCTCGATCTCGCCCTTCACCAGGTGGTTGTAGGCATCGGCCGGGGTCATCACCGGCGTCGGCAGGTCCACGTACATCTCACGCATCACCTTGGCCACGGCGAACTCCTGGTTGAACGCATGCAATGCGTCGCACAGGTCACGCAGGCCCCAGCCGGCATAGGCATGGGGATAGTCGGCGGCCAGCGACGGCAGCGCCTGGGTCAGCGGCGCGTTGCGGTCGTACAGCTCCTTGAACGCCATCAGCTCGGTAACCAGCGTGCTCCACTTGCCCTTGGTGATGCCCATCGAGAACAGGAACAGCACCGAATACAGGTTGGTCTTCTCCACGGTGATACCGCGGCCCCACAGGAACTTGCTCAGCACCGCAGCCGGGATGCCCAGCTTGCCCATGCTGCCGTCCATCGACAGGCCCGGCGTCAACAGGGTCACCTTGATCGGATCGATCAGCACATAGTCATCGACCAGGTTCTCGAACCCGTGCCAATGCGCATCGGGCTGCAGGTACCACTCCTCGCGCTTGGCGACCAGCGGCGCCGGTGTATCGCCCTTGTCCAGGCTGCGCTCGACCTTTGTCGGTTGCCACACGCTGAACCACCAGTCATCGCGACCCAGATCGTCGCGTACATGCAGCATCGCCCGGCGGAAGGCGATCGCCTCGTCATGCATTTCCTGCACCAGCGAACGCCCCGCATCCCCTTCCATCATCTTCGAGGCAACATCACACGCCGCGATCACGCCGTAATGTGGGCTGGTCGAGGTATGCATCATGAACGATTCGTTGAAGCGTTCGGCATCCAGGTCGCGGCTGGCCGAGTTGCGCACGTGGATCATCGAGGCCTGCGAGAACGCGGCCAACAGCTTGTGCGTGGAATGGGTGGTGAAGATGATCGCGTCCTGCTCGCGCGGCTTGCCCTTGGCCATGCCGTAGTGGTTCTCGTAGAACGGATGGAACGCGGCATAGGCGTACCAGGCCTCATCGAAATGCAGGAAGTCGACCGCGCTGCCGATCTCCTCGGCGATTTTCTCGGCGTTGTAGCACAGGCCGTCGTAGGTCGAGTTGGTCACCACCGCGATACGCGGCTTGGAACCGGCCTGGTAGGCCTGGCTGGCCAGCGGATTGGCCGCGATGCTCTGCTGCAGGGCTTCCGGGGTGAACTGGTCCAGGCTGATCGGGCCGATGATGCCGTGCGCATTGCGGCTGGGCGTGAAGTACACCGGCACCGCGCCGGTCATGATCAGCGAATGCAGCAGCGACTTGTGGCAGTTGCGGTCGACGAACACCACGTCGCCACGGGCCACGGTGCCGTGCCACACGATCTTGTTGGCCGTCGACGTACCGTTGGTGACGAAGAAGGTGTGGTCGGCGCCGAAGTTGCGCGCGGCCTCGTCCTCGGCCTCCTTGATCGGGCCGGTGTGATCCAGCAGCGAGCCCAGCTCCGGCACCGAAATCGACAGATCGCTGCGCAGCGTGTTCTCACCATAGAACTGGTGGAAGGCGCGCCCGACCGGTGACTTGGTGAACGCCACGCCGCCGGCATGGCCCGGCGTATGCCAGGAATAGTTCGACTCGGCCGCGTGGTGGATCAGCGCCTTGAAGAACGGCGGCAGCAGGTTCTGCATGTAGTCTTCGGCCGCACGCATCACCTGACGCGAGATGAAGCTCTTGGTGTCTTCGAACAGGAAGATGAAGCCGTGGATGTACTTGAGCAGCTTGCTCGGCACCTTCTCGATGGTACGGCGCTCGCCATACAGGAACACCGGCAGGTTGGCCCGGCGCGCACTCTGCTCGCGCAGGAAGGCGGTCAGGCGCTGGAACTCGCCATCGACCTCCTCGCTGCCGTCGATCGAGATCAGCACCGCCGAAGCGGCCACATAGGTACGGGCGCCGGCACGGGCATCGTCCAGGTTCAGGCCGCACAGCACGCGCTGGTCATTGCTGCGCAGCTCTTCCACCAGCGCACGGATGAGGATGCCGCCGATGCGCGGCGAGTCGTAGTCACCGTCAATGACGATGACCGGATAATCCAGGGACTTGAAATACACGTTGATTCTCCTTGTCTAACTCAGGAACGCTGGGCGCCGGACGAAATTGCCGCCGCCTCGCGGGAACGCTGCCGCTGCTGGCGACGCTCCTCGCTGAAGAAGGGATAGAACACAGTGATGAACAGCACGAACAGGAAGGCGTACTGCACGATCGTTCCCGACGAGCCGTAGATCGCCCACAGGCAGTACACGACCGTCAGGCTGGTCAGGGTCCAGAACGCACCGGTGTGCACCAGCGTGTGCGACCGCTCCACCACGAAGTAGCAGGCCACGCACGAATAGATGTACGGCAGCAGCGTCAGCACGACCGCCGCCGAAGTGATCACGTCGAACTGGGCCGAGGCCGTCTTCGAGGTGGAGGTCACCAGCACCGCCAGGGTCATCAGCACGGCCACGATCAGCACGCCCTTGACCGGCACGTCGTCCTTGTTGGTCTTGCTGAAGATGCTCGGGAACAGGCCATCATCGGAGGCCGCCTTGGCGCTCTGCGCGGTCAGCAGGATCCAGCCGCCCAGCGAACCTGCGGCGCCGATGAAGGCACACAGGCTAACCAGCGCACCACCCCAGCCCCCGACGGCCTTGGCCGCCGCCAGTGCGAACGGCGCGTCAGACACCTGCAGCTCGCCGTTGGGCACCATGCCCATGATCACCGACGAGCTGGCGATGTAGGCGATGGCGGCCAGGAACACACCGGCCAGGGTGGCGCGGGCCACGTTCTTCTCCGGGTTTTCAACCACGCCGGCCGTGACCGAGGCCGACTCGACGCCGATGAAGGCCCACAGGGTCAGTGCCGCAGCACTGGAGATCGCACCGAAGTTCGACTCGCCGGAAACGTTGTAGGCCCCCTTGAAGATGTCGGCATCGAAGAAGAACCAGCCGAAGATGGCGATACCCAGGATCGGCACCAGCGCGAAGCTGGTGGTGACCGTCTGCACGCGGCTGACGAACGCCGGTCCGATCATGTTGGCAAAGCTCAGCGCCCACACCAGGATCAGCACCGCGATGCAGCGCACCAGCGGCTCGGACAGGATCGGGAAGAAGTAGCTGAAGTAGCCCACCGCCGCGATGGGAATGGCAACGTTGCCGATCCAGTTGGCGAACCAGTAGATGGTGTTGGTCTGGAAGCCCATGTAGGGACCGAACCAATCGCGTGCATACGCATACGGGCCACCCGCTTTGGGCGCCAGCTTGCCGAGTTTGGCGAACACGAAAGCCAGCAGCAGCGCACCGGCCGTGGTGATCAGCCACCCCCATATCGAGGCGGTACCGATCTTGGCCAGGCTGGAGGGCAGCAGGAACACCCCTGAGCCCATCATGTTGCCGGCGACGAGGAAGGTGGCTCCGACCACCCCGATTTTCTTTGCTTCTGCCATGACAATCTCCTGTACCTGGCATGGGCCCGGTGAACCCGGGCGTGGGGAATGGCTACGCTGGCGTGCTGCCGCTGGCGCTTACTTGATGAAGTTGTATTGCAGGCTGCCCTGCACCCGGACCGTGTCGCCGCGTGCTCCGCTCTGCTGCTGCAGGCGGCCGTACAGCAGTTCCATGCCCATCGTCCACGACGGTGCCGGGCTCCAGATCAGGTTGAACACGCCATAGCGGCTTTGCCGGAATGCATCACTCGGCAGCGCCGCATTGCGCTCGAGTGTCAGCTGGCCGTAGATCAGGTTCGAGCGCCACAGATCCGACCAGTAGTGGGTATAGCCGACGAAGCCACCGCGCAGGTCCAGCGCATCGATACGTCCATCGGCACCTACCACGGCGTCAAGACCGGAACCGGTGAGATCGGCGGTGTAGCGGCTCAGGCCGCGGCCGCCCAGCGCACCGAACAGCAACAGATCGCGTTCCCCCACCGAGGCCGAGCCACTGAGCTGCGCGCCACCGGCAAAGACGCGGTCACGGCGGGCATCGCCGTCGTAGGCAAGATTGCGCGCCACGACGCCCAGTTGCAGGTGGCCCCAGTCACGCTCCATGCGCGCGATGGCACTCACATCCGGCAATCGATTGACCGCCGCCATCGCATCGCTGGCGCCGGCCAGCTCGGTGTCCGGGTCTTCGGCGGCCAGGGTCAGGGTGTTGCCCTTGCCCAGTGCAAAGCTGTGATGGATGCCGGCCACCAGCAGGTAACCGGCGCCGCCGGGTCCAGCAAAATCCAGCGTGTCGGGCAGGCTGTCCGGGTCCATGAAGCTGGAATACCCGTAACCCGCATACGTGTTGCCAAGCTGGCCATAGGCATGGCGCAGGCGGAACTGATAGCCATCGCTGCTGCCGAAGAAGTCATTCTCCAGATAGAAGCGCAGGTTGCCATGGGTGGTCGGCCGCCGCGCTTCGAAACTGAAACGCGTCTGCTTGGCGTGGATGTTGAAGTTCGAAACATCGCGATGGCTGCCGCCCACCGGCATCGACGAGGGAATGAACTGATCCTCGTCCCCTGCGCCGCGCGAATCCGCAATCGCATCGAGCTTGGCATAGCCACCGATGCGGATCACGGTGTCGGTGCCGGGAATGGCGAAGAAGCCTTTCAGGTCCGGATCGGTCGGGCCGGCGGCGCTGTCCGGGCGCGAGGCCGCCGTTGACGGATCGGCCACCGACTCACGCTGGGGCAGCACGGTCGGCGACACGCCGGGAACCTGGGTCGGGTGCAGGATCCCGCTGGCGGTTGACACAGTCGTGGTCGCCTGCGATGCAGTGGGCGTCGGCGTCGGCAGTACAACGGGAGCCGCAGCCGCACGCTCTTCGCGTCGTTCAAGCTGGTCCAGACGCTGCTGCATGCCCTGCAGCGTCTGCCGCATCGCGTCGATCTCCCGACGCAATGCCTGCGCATCATCCTGTGCGTGCAACGGCATCGCTGCCATCGCCGTCAGGCACCCCATACTCAGTACCGCCAAGCGCATTGCATCCTCCCCGGACTGGAACTTCCGCCGCGCGGCCGAGCAGCGCGCGTGCGCCGCCCCGACCTCAACGAGCCGTTGCTGGAAATGCGGGTACTGCGTCGACGACCGTCGCCAGCCTGCGCGATGCAGGCAACAGGGCGATGACATTGCCCCACCTGCCCGGACAGCGCCGGAGTCGCTTCCACTGCGGCAGCGCTGCCGAAGGGGTGGCGACCGCAGGGGTCTGGGTAACAAGCGCTGGGTGAGAATGTCGTGAATGGCATTGCGCGCACGCCCTCTCGAGGGCATGACGTGTGCGGCATCCATAGCGCAGTGACGCTGTATTCCATGCGCCAAGGCTAGTTCGACTGTCGTTTTTGGCCTTGATTGGAATCAAAGCGAAATGCTTGATGTCAGTCACGATTCAGACGTGACATCTGTTCGTGACGTGCGCAGCCCTCTTCGCCGGGACTGTCGCAGAAAGCAACAGGCCCACATGTCGCCATGTGGGCCTGTCACTCGGTTCAGCAGCCCGGGGGCCTCAGCGTGGGCCGAGTACCGCCTGCAGATCGTTGCCCTGCGGAAGGCCGGCACGTCGCTGCACCTGGCCCTGCGCATCCTGGAACAGGATGCCGGGCGTACCCTGGAAGCCCATCTCCACCATCAGCACCTGGTTGGCATCCAGTTTGGCTGCGATGTCCCGGCTGATGCTGGGCAGCGGCTTGATGCCACCGCGATCGAACTGATGCTCGTTCTCCAGCAGTGCCGCACTGGGATCGCGCGCGGCCATGATCGCCGCCGCCTTGGCCGGACTGTCTTCGCGGATCACGCCGACCATGATGTGGCGCAACTGCACCTTTCCTGCGTCCACCCAGGGCCGTGCCGCCTCCCAGAACTTGTGGCAGTAAGGACAGTTGGCATCACTGAAGGTGTACACCACGCGCGGCGCATCGGCCTTGCCATCGCGTACCCAGGCACTGGCCTCCAGCTTGCTCCACATCTTGGTCGACATCGGCGCGGCAACCAGCTTCTCCAGCGTCTCGGCTGCAACTTCGTTGCCCTCGGCGTCGAACAGGCTACCCACCAGCACATGCTTGCCATCGGCGGTCACGTAAGCCGCCGCCGGCTGCTGGCCACCAACCATGCCGGCAAAGCCGCGCAGGCCGCCCGGCGCGTCGAATTCGGAGACCACCTCGAAGCCATGCTTCTCGATGCCCTTCAGGACAGCTGGCAACTCACCCTTCCTGGCGGCTGCCGTTGCCGAAGCCGTTGCCGGTGCAGCGGCATCCTTGCCCGGCGGGGTCTGTGCCTGGCTGCAGGCAGCCAGCGCCAGCATGGCCGGCAGCATCAGCGTATGCGCGATGCGCGGGGAAATCGACAACATGGAAACTCCGTAGTGGGATGCCAGCGCAGGCTACCGCAGCCGGCGCAGTTTGTGTTCAAGACCGGCCTGCGTCAGTTCGCCGAGATGCAGTTCCTGCAACCGCCCCTGCGCGTCGAAGAAGAGCGTGGAGGGGAAAGCCCGGACGTCCAGCGAGGTAGAGGCAGCCGATGACTCATCCAGCAGGACGTTGCCCAGCGAGATGTGTTCAGCGGCTAGAAAGGTCTGGACCTCGGCAAGGGTCTCGCCCTGGTTGAGGAAGACGAACTGGATATCGGCATGCTCCTGCTGGGCCGTCGCCAGTACCGGCATCTCCCGGCGACACGGGCCGCACCAGCTGGCCCACAGATTCAGCACGAGCGGCCTGCCGTGAAACTGCTGCAGGTCAATCGCCCTGCCCTGCAGGTCGACTACCTGCAGTGTCGGCAGCGGCATCTGCTTTGCCTGCCAGTACGCGAGCCCCTGGCTTGCACCGCCCCACAGCAGCAGTCCGGCCAGCGCACCTGCCAGCACCGGCGCCCTCAACGCGCGATGCCTGCGCAGTCGCCACAGCGCCCAGGCAAATCCAGCGCCAATCACAACGGGCAGGTGATACCCACCATCGGCAATCTGCAGCACGCTCCAGGGAGCTTCACGATAAAGGCTGAAATGCGCGGCAACAAAGGACAGCCGGCCACACAGCAGGCCAACCAGCAGCATGTCCAGCACCATCCCGGCTGCAGGTGGCCGAGCCTGGCCAGGCTCGGCACGCGACCAGAACCGCGCAATGGCCATCGCCAGCAACAGGAAGATCAGGATCAACACCACCGGCATCGGCACCGGCCCAACACTCGACATCAGCTCACCCGCTCTCGCCTGCACAGACCCGCATGGTCAAAGCGTCGTGCCTGCGATGCAAGCACGACGCATCCAACAGCATTCATCAAGCGGCGTTGCGCCCCAGCTGCGTGCCTGGCGAGGCGCGCAGCCCTCGCAGACTGCCGGCCACGGCAGGCGTCAGCGGACGGTCGCGGCGTTTATTGCTGACGTGGCGACGATAGTTGGCGGGCGTCATGCCGACGATGCGCAGGAACAGCCGGCGGAATGCGCTCTGATCAGCGTAGCCCACCCCCCAGGCAACTTCGTCGATGCTGGCGCCCTGCTGCAGCAACGTCTGCGCCTTGGCCACGCGCAGTCGCTGGCAGTACTCGATGGGCCGCAGCCCGGTCGCCTTCAGGAAACGGCGTTGCAGGGTCCGCGGTTCCAGGCCGGAGATCTCACAGATTGCTCCCAGCGTCGCCCCACGTGCAGCCGTGGTATGCAGCCAGCGCTGCGCCTTCAGCACGTCACGGTCACCATGGGCGAAGTTGGCACTGAATCGCTCGAGATCCTGCTGGATCCCCACTGGCACCACTATCCCCAACTGCTGTGCCACCGCGCTGGCCACGCCCTGGCCGTGCAGCCGGTACAGCAGGCGTAGACCGAGGAAGCGCCAGGCCTGGGCCCCGCCCACGGTGAGCAGATCGCCATCATCGACGAGTGCACGCTCACTGGGTGCCCAGCCGCCAACCTGCACCTGCAGCGCCGGATGGCGGTTGAGGTCAGGGCCTGACACCGTGCGCCCCGTCAACAGACCCGCCCGTGCCAGCACACTGACCCCGTCACCTGCGGCGGCCAGCAGGCTGCCGCCGTCGTAGTGGGCCCGCAACCAGTCCAGCAGGACATCCTCGGCGCGCAGCGACGCACCGGAACTGACCTGGCCCGGCAAGGCGATCACTGCGGGAATTGCCGCGTCCAGCATTTCGGCACCGGCAATGCGATGCACGCCGGTATTGCTGGCAGGCACAATCCAGCGGGTGACCAGCACCCGCTTGCAGGGCCGTCGCTGCTGCTGCGCCAGACGATTGGCGACGTGCGCCATTTCGGCAAGCACCGATGCAGCCGACGGGTCGCCTCCGGGGTATTCAACCACCGCAACCTCGACGAATCCTTCGTTGCTGATTCCCTCCACTCCCCACCTCCTCTTCCGGTTCAGGCCGTCGAGCGGCCGGTTCAGGTTGAGGGTAGGAACTGCTTTGCCCCCGGGGCTATGAAGAAAGTTGCAAAGTGTGCTGAATGGGCGACGCAGGCAAAGCCTTGACTCTTGACCAGAGTCCAGGGATGACTATGCACGGCAGGTCCAGAGGAGTCCGCCGTGAACATTGGTCAGTTGGCACGCCAGGCCGGCGTCCCCATCGACACCGTCCGCTATTACGAACGTCAGCAGCTTCTGCCCACCGCGGCACGTACGGCAGGTGGCTATCGCATCTTCGGCGAGCAGGATCTGCGACGCCTGCGCTTCATCCGCCGTGCAAAGACTCTGGGCTTCAGCCTGGACGAGATCGGTGAACTGCTTTCCCTCAGTGATCATCCTCCGCAGGACATGGGCAGCGTGCGTGACACCGCGCGGATTCGACTGCAGGACATCGAACTGCGGATGGCCGAACTGCAGCGCATGCACGGCGCCCTCTCGCAACTGGTCGATGCCTGCCCCGGACATGGCGCGCTCGACCAGTGCCCGATCCTGGCCGCGCTGACCGGGGAAGACCGCTGAGCGCCTGGCGTCTGCGTCGACACATGTGCTGCCTGGCAGGAGGAAATCGCCTCCGCGCCATCGCGCGCCATGTGTAGAAAAGTGCAACAAAGCGCTTGCCAACCCCCGGGGGCACAGCTATTATTTCGCTCCTCAGCGACGTGGGGCCATAGCTCAGCTGGGAGAGCGCCTGCATGGCATGCAGGAGGTCAGCGGTTCGATCCCGCTTGGCTCCACCATACTTTCGGCATTAGGCCGTCGAAAGGTCGCAAAGAACATTGATGAGATCTGCGTCCCCATCGTCTAGAGGCCTAGGACATCACCCTTTCACGGTGGCGACCGGGGTTCGAATCCCCGTGGGGACGCCACTCATCATGAACAACGAGGACCCGGCCGATAACCGGGTCTTTTTTGTTCACCGCCCACCGGCATTCAGGTTGTGGCGTCGGAACGCTCCTGCCCTTGTGGCAATGAACGATTCGATGAAAAAGCTTCAAAAAAAAGCTTCCACAAATGTGAACAGGCAGGTATGATAGGCGGCTCGGTAACACGGGGCCATAGCTCAGCTGGGAGAGCGCCTGCATGGCATGCAGGAGGTCAGCGGTTCGATCCCGCTTGGCTCCACCACTTTCGACATTAGGCCGTCGAGAGTTCTACAACTTGAAGTTTTTCGTGCGTCCCCATCGTCTAGAGGCCTAGGACATCACCCTTTCACGGTGGCGACCGGGGTTCGAATCCCCGTGGGGACGCCAGTTTCAAAGAGGACCCTGCTCCCAGCAGGAATCTTGGTTTCATGGGGCCATAGCTCAGCTGGGAGAGCGCCTGCATGGCATGCAGGAGGTCAGCGGTTCGATCCCGCTTGGCTCCACCACTTTCGGCATTAGGCCGTCGAAAGTTCTACAACTCAAAGTTTTTCGTGCGTCCCCATCGTCTAGAGGCCTAGGACATCACCCTTTCACGGTGGCGACCGGGGTTCGAATCCCCGTGGGGACGCCAATCTTTGAAACCCCGGCTTCGGCCGGGGTTTTTCTTTGCCTGCGATTCCCTGGTGACCGCGTTTCAGAACCGGCGATACATGCCGATCGAGGCTGGCGCGGTCGCCGCAAAGCCAAACTGCGCATACAGCCGATGTGCCTCGCCATCGGCCAACAGACTCACATACGCCGACGGCGGCAGGTTGCCCTGCATCCAGTCGCTCAGACGCTGCATCACAGCCTTGCCCAGACCCTGCCCCTGCAGGCGCGGCAGCACGGCGATATCGCAGACCTGCAGGTGGCAACCACCATCGCCGATGATCCGGCCCATCGCTACCAGCTCGCTGCCCTGGTAGGCACAGACACCGAAAACGGTATTGGGCAATGCCCGCGTCGCCGCCTCATGGGTCTTTGCACTGAGCCCGGCCAGCGCACGCAGCTGGCAGTAGTCCTCAACCGTCGGCACCGCCTGACGGAAATGGATCGTCTCTGGATCATTCATGCAACGTCTCCTGGAAGGTCGAGCTATCCTGCCGCATCCACGTCGCAGCCGCTGCGACCCATCTTCCGGCAGAGTCCAATGTGCTATTCCGCCCTGATCCGCGCCGACTACGCCAAGCTGGTGCGCGAGTTCGGCGCCGTCCTCTCCCTGGAGGAGTTCGCCGAACTCTATGCGCATGATCCCGGCAAGAAACGACCGAAAACGCCGAAAGCGATGGACGACGGATTTGCCGGTGCGCGCACTGAACTGGGCCGCGACATCGTGGCGAAGATCCAGCAATGGCATGCACAGGAGCGGCAGCAGCTGCAGGCCGAGCTGGAGCGGCAGCTTGAGCGTCGCGACATCGCCAATGCAACCCTGGCCACCCGTCCCACGCAGAAAGCACGCAATGACCTGCGCGTTGCCGGCAACCGCATCGACCGCGCGCAGGCACGACTGGACGACCTGCATCGGGAACAGCTGCTGCCACGCGACAACCGTATTTTTCCTGGCACCTACGCGCCGGTGATGGTCAGCGAGAATGGCCGACGCGTGATCAAGCCGATGCGCTATCAATGCCGGCTTCCGGACAAGCCCGCGCGCAACGATGTCCTCTATCCCGGCACCTACAATGCGCGGCGGGACAGCCTGGAAGGCTATTGGCGCGGGGCCTTCGGACTGCGCCACGGCGTGGTGGTGGTACAGGCCTTCTACGAGCACGTTCCTCGCCACGCCATTGCCGGCCGCACCCTGCACAACGACGAGAAGGAACAGGACGTGGTGCTGGAGTTCCGCCCTGATCCGCCGCGCGACTTGTTGCTGGCCTGCCTGTGGGCGGAATGGGAGGGCCCGGAAGGACGCCTGCTGTCGTTCGCCACCATCACCGATGGACCGTCAATCGATGTTGCCGCTGCCGGCCATGACCGGGGCGTACTACCGATCCGCGCCGAGCATCTGGACGCCTGGCTCAACCCGGACCCGGACAACCTGGCAGCGCAGTACGCCATCCTCGACGACCGCGAGGAGATCCGTTATGTCTACGAAGAAGCCGCCTGAGCGGTCGGATCAGGCGTTGGCGCTGGAACGTCCCACTGCGCGGACCAATGCCTTGGACAGTTCCGCCGACAGATAGGGCTTGATCAACAGCACACCCGATCGCATCGCGACAGGCAGTTGTTCGGCGGTCATGCCGGTGGCGAGCACGAACGGCACCCCGCGCGCGGCCAGCGCCGCAGCGACCGGCTCACTGGTCTCGTTGTGGGCCAACCGGTAATCCAGCAGGGCCACGTCAGGGCTGGCCTCTTCCAGCAGGCGCAGTGCCTCGGCAACGGACGCGGCAAGACCAACGACCAGAGCACCGGAATGCACCAGCTGCATCTGCAGCAGCGCCGCACTCATCTCGTCGTTCTCCACTACCAGCACCCGCAGGTCCTGCAACGCTGACATAGGCTATCGCTCCGTGCCTGTTAAGCGTTGCCAGTATAGCCAGCAGTCGGCCGATACCGACAATTTGAAGCCATTTCGGCCCTGTTCGCCCGCACCTCTATGAACGCCCGCCCGGCTCGGGTACACTAGCCCGCTGCTGCCGGTGTGGCGGAATGGTATACGCAGCTGACTCAAAATCAGCCGGGGGTGACCCCATGAAGGTTCGAGTCCTTTCACCGGCACCACGATAAAAGGCCAAGTCTACGACCTGGCCTTTGTCGTTTCCGGTCTTGCCCTGCCCGACCAACGCCGCCGACACTGGAGCGATGGCATCGCACTCCGCTCCCTCCCTTCCCCCAGCGTTCCAGGCTCACCTGCGCGAACTGGTCCTTCCAGACGCGGTCGCCTGGTCGAACTACCTGTCGCTGCCGGGCGTGATCGAGCACACCAGCTGGGGCGATGTCTCTGTAGAGGCTCTGCAGCGGCAGATCGTCGACCATGCGCGCAACACACGATGCCGCCGCTGGGCGATCCTCGACAGTCACGATCAGTTGCTGGGCACCGTCGGCCTCAACGACATCGACATCGAGCACCACCGCGCGGAACTGGCCTACGACCTGTCCCCAGCCCACCAGGGACGCGGGCTGGCGACCGGGGCGGCGCGCGCGGTCATCGCCTGGGCGCAGGCCGCACTAGGTTGCGTGCGCATCCAGGCCACCGTGCTCGACAGCAATCTGCGATCCATTGCCGTACTGGAACGGGCAGGCATGCAACGCGAGGGATTGCTGCAGTCCTATCGCCATGTCCGTGGACGGCCGCGCGATTTCTGGATGTATGCGCACACTCACCCGCGGCTGCACTGCGGCCAGGGCGAAGACCGCGCCCACCCATAAGCCAGCGCGCGCCGGCGCCCTACACCACCCGCAGCGCCGGGGAATGCACGCCATGGCCATGCCCTGCCCCCGCGTGCACACGGAACCCTGCCACCGTCTGCAGCAGCTGCGAAGACTGCTCTTCCATGCTGCGCGCGGCCGCTGAGGCCTCTTCCACCAGCGCTGCATTCTGCTGCGTGCCCTGATCGATCAGATCCACCGCGTGGTTCATCTGCTGGATGTCATCGCTCTGCTGTTGCGCAGCCGCACTGATCTCGGTCATCAGGTCGCTGACACGCCGCACGTCGACCACGATCTCGTCCATGGTCCGGCCGGCGCTCTCGACCTGCGCCGTTCCGGCACCGACGTTGGCAACAGACGCATCGATCAGCTGCTTGATCTCCTTTGCCGCACCGGCCGAGCGATGCGAGAGCTCGCGGATCTCGGTGGCAACCACGGCGAAACCACGACCATGCTCACCGGCACGCGCCGCTTCCACCGCCGCGTTCAATGCCAGGATGTTGGTCTGGAAGGCAATGCCATCGATCACACCGATGATGTCGACGATGCGACGCGAGGAAGCATTGATCACCTCCATCGTCGAGACCACGTCATGCACCACCTGGCCACCCCGTGCGGCCACATCGGCGGCGCCGCCGGCCAGTTGGCTGGCCTGGCGCGCGTTGGTCGCGGTGCGCTGCACGGTCTCGGCCAGCCCCTTCATCGACACGGCGGTTTCTTCCAGAGAGGCAGCCTGCTGTTCGGTACGCTGGGAAAGGTCGTTGTTGCCTTCGGCGATCTCGCTCGCACCGACCGCAATGGTGTCTGCGGCGAACTTGATCTGACCGATGATGGCCGCCATCGCCTCGACCAGCGCGTTGACGCCACCGCATAGCTCGGCGATCGGGCCCGTCTTGTCGGCCATGCCGATGCTCCGGGTCAGGTCGCCCTCCTTTGCCGACGCCACCACTTCGCGCGTCTGCGCTACGGCGCGCTGCATGGCCTGGCTCTCATGCACCTGTGCGGTGATGTCGGTGGCGTACTTGACGACCTTGAACGGCCGGCCACCGGCATCAAGGATCGGGTTGTACGACGCCTGGATCCACACTTCACGACCACCTTTGCCCAGCCGCCGGTACTGGCCTGCGTCGTACTCGCCGGAGCCGAGCTTTTCCCAGAAGCGCCGATACTCGACACTGGCCCGGTAGTCGGGCTCGACGAACAGCGAATGATGCTGGCCACGCACTTCTTCCAGCGTATAGCCGGTGGCGGCCAGGAAGTTCGCATTGGCCGCCAGGATGCGGCCATCCATGCTGAACTCGATCACCGCCTGCGATTTGTCGATGGCGGCCAGCTGCCCCGCCGACTCGGCTGCCTGCTGCTTCTGCGCGGTGATGTCGGTGGCGAACTTGACCACCTTGTACGGCCGACCGTGCTGGTCAAGCACCGGGTTGTAGGAGGCCTGGATCCAGATTTCGCGCCCCCCCTTGCCGAAGCGCCGGTACTGACCTGCATCGAACTCACCGCGGCCCAGCCGCGCCCAGAAGTCGCGGTATCCGGTGCTGCGCGCGTCCTCGGGATCGACGAACAGGGAATGATGCCTGCCCTGGATCTCATCCAGGCGATATCCCACTGCCTGCAGGAAGTTGTCGTTGGCCTGCAGGATGGTGCCGTCGAGGGCGAACTCGATGACCGCCTGCACCCGGTGCAATGCGGCAACCTGGGCCTCAAGCTCGACGTGCCGCCGATGCTGCTCGGCCACCTCCGTGGCGCGGCGCTGCCTGCCCAACACTCCCTGCAGCGCGCGCAGGGGAGACCAACGGGTGAGCACTTCGACCGGCGCCTGAGCACCTTCCATGGAGCCTGAAATAAGCATCGTCTGATCCTCGGTGTCCGGGTAGCGGTTGCGACCCGCCGGGCGGGATGCCCGGCGGCAACTTCGATTGCCTGGGACTGCAGACGCCGGAAGGCGTCACTCGAGCGACTGGCAGGAACAGTACGGCAGCTGCGATCGTCATCAAACAGCGGCGGAGCACACGGCACGGGCCGCCCATCGGAGGCAGCCTCGGGTCCGGCGGCGGGAGCCTGCAGCGGGCTCCAGAGAAGGTAACGGCGCGACGGCCAGCAACTTTAGGGGGCCAGCCCCTGGTCGGCAGCGCGCCGCAGAACCCAGCGCAGCAGCATCGTTGCCAGCACCGCCGGCAGGTAGCCCAGACTGCCGCAGACGACCAGCAGGGACGGCCCCGCCAGCGGCCCGCCTCCGCCCAGGATCCAGCTGCGGGTGGCGAGGATGTACAGCGCGAACGGCACCAGCAGCAACGGTGCCAGCCGCAACAGCTGCCACCGCCACCTCCCCGGCCCGATCCAGCCGGCCAGTGCACCCAGCACGGCACCTGCAGCTGCGATGGTGGCGATTTCATCCATGACGCGCTTCCGGAAGTCTTCCAGCCACCATTCTGGACCAGCGCTGACGGAAAGGGGATGCGGCAGGCACGCAGAAGGTTGCAATGACCATCGGGACATCCCTTGCCTGCGCACTGCCGGCAGCATGTGCCCACTGAATGGATTTTTCCTGGGAGGCAGCATGCTTCGACGCTTGAACGCCATCATCTTCCTCAGCCTGTGCAGTGCCGGCGCATTGGCCAGCGACGCGGGCTTCCGCCCCAGCTTCCATCCCGACCAGCTGAAGGGGCCACCCGCGGGTCGCCACAACGAAGTACTGGTGCTTGGGACAGCACATCTGTCGGAACTGCCAAAGACCTTCGAGCCGGCCATGCTGGAGCCGTTGTTGCAGCGCCTGGCACGTTGGCGCCCGGAGGCGATTGCCACCGAAAACCTGTCCGGCCTGCAGTGCGACTTCATGCGTCGCAATCCCAGCCGCTATGCCGAAAGCGTTGAAACCTACTGCTACGACACCGATGAGGCCCGCGTCGCCACCGGCCTCGACGTGCCCAGCGCCAACGCCGAGATGGGGCGCCTGCTGTCGGCATGGCCGGCAAGCCCGACAGCCGCGCAGCGTCGACATCTGGCCGCGGTGTTCCTGGCCGCTGGCGAGCGCGGATCGGCGCAGGTGCAATGGCTGCGTTTGCCTGTGCAGGACCGGATCGCCGGCGACGGCCTGGATGCTGCGCTGGTCGGGATTCTCGACAAGAGCCTGACCCGCCGCAATGAAACCAACCTGGTGGCGGCAGTCCTCGCTGCCCGCCTGGGCCTGGAACGCCTGTGGGCAGTGGACGACCACACCGCCGATTCGCCAACCGCGCCCAAGGACGAGAAGGCAGCACGCGAAGCGATCATGTCGGCTTGGGACAATCCGCACGCAAACGCACGGCGGGACGCCGACGAGCCGCTGTATGCCAACATCGGCAAGGTCGATGGCGTGCTGGACCTGTATCGCGCCTACAACCGCCCCGGCGTCGGCCTGCAGGCCTACCAGGCCGATTTCGGTGCTGCGCTGGTCGAACCCTCACCCCAGGGCTTTGGCCGCAACTATGTGGGCTACTGGGAAACCCGCAACCTGCGCATGGTCGCCAACATCCGCGAAGTGCTGGGCCAGCGCCCGGGAACGCGCCTGCTGGCCATCGTTGGCGCTTCGCACAAAGGCTACTACGAGGCCTACCTCAACATGATGCACGACGTGCAGCTGGTGGATGCCGAAGAGGTGCTGCGCTGAGGCCCGCACCTGATCAACGCAGCAGATCCGCTACCCACGTTGCTGCGCATCACGACGCGCAGCGCGCCAGAGCACCAGGCTGGTGGTGACGATGCAGCCCAGGGTGACCAGCAGCATCAGCGCCACGCCCCACTGCACCACGGGGACCAGCATCCGGGCCTGCTGGTCGTTGCGCAGCTGCTCCAGCCGGAGCCAGCCGGAGAGAGCCAGGGACCAGCCGACAACGGCCGGCGCATAAGCACGGACTGCACTCAGGTTCCAGGACGTCATGTTGTTTTCCTGCCAAGGTGGGGCGTTGGTGCAGTATTCGCCGCGCCCCTCTCACAGGCTGAGATCAGCCGTCGCTGAGGTCGCCGCCGTCCGCCGCCGAGCTACCGGGCAGTTCGCCGGTTTCGCCCTGCACCTGCACATTGTTGCGACCCATCGCCTTGGCCCGGTAGCACTGGGCATCGGCGGCGGCGACGGCCTGGTCCACGCTCATGCCGGCGGCAAGCGGTGCGATGCCGATGCTGGCGCCGATCCGCAGCTGGTGCTGGTCCCACGGAATGGACAGGTTGGCCAGGGTATGCAGCAAATCGCCGCCGATGCGTGCCGCTCGCCGCGGGCTGCACCCGGACAGGATCACCGCGAATTCGTCACCGCCCAGGCGCGCCACCACATCCGAGTCGCGCACACCATGGCGCAATACGCTGGCCACGGCCCACAGCACGGCGTCGCCGGCCAGATGACCAAAGGTATCGTTGACCGGCTTGAACCGGTCCAGATCGATGTACATCAGTGACGCCGCCTGCCCGGTCCGCTCGACCCGGGTGATCGCCTGCTGCAGATGTACTTCGAAGCCGCGGCGATTACCCAGTTCGGTCAGGGGGTCCATCTCCGCCAGGTGCCGTGCCTCGCGCTCGCGTGCACGCTGCTGGGTGTCATCGCGCAGGACCCACACCGCACCACGCACCTGGCCCTCGTCGTCGCGAAGCCAGGCCCGGGTCAGGTCAACCGGCACCACGGCGGTGCCCATCTGCAGCAGCAGATCGGCATGCAGATCCACGGCGTTGCTTTCCGGATCCAGCAGCACGCTGACGTCGAGCTGCGATTGCGGTGCGTATTCGGTGGTCAACGACAGCACGTCCTGCACGAGATGCCCGGCCAGCGACAGCGCTCCATCGCCGGCAAGCATTCGCACGGCGGCCGCGTTGGCATATTCGATGTGGCCATCCAGGGCCACGCTGAGTACCAGGTCGGCAACCGCATCCAGGGTGATGCGGCTGCGCTGCTCGCTTTCGAACAGGCGCTGCTCGCTGCTGCGCTGGGCGCTGACATCCTGGATCTGCGACACGAAATGCAACGGTTCACCGCGCTCATTGCGTACCAGCGATACCGACAGCCGTGCCCAGATGGTGTTGCCCTCACGGCCCAGGTAACGCTTTTCAAGGTGATAGTGCGTGCGTCGCCCCGCCAGCAGGTCCTGCACCAGGGCCAGGTCGGTCTGCAGATCGGCCGGATGGGTCAACCGCTGGAAATCGACCTGCAGCAGTTCCTCGCGCGTGTAGCCGAGAATGCGGCACAGCGCATCGTTGACATCCAGCCAGCGCCCTTCCAGCGACACCAGCGCCATGCCCAATGCCGCCGAGGTGAACGCACCGGCGAACTTTTCCGCCGCAAGACGAGCCTCGGCGCGCGCCTGCAGGATCTCGGTGATGTCGATGGCCATGCCGACATAGCCGATGCGCTCGCCATTGGCGCCATCCATGCGGCTGATTGACAGGCGTACCTGGCGACGCTGACCGTCCTTGCGCAGCAGTGTCCACTGCCGCGAATACGTCTGGCCCTCGGCACGTGCACTGAGTGCCTCGAACACACCCGGAACCTGTCCATCGGCGGTCGCCAGCGGTCGCAGCCACGCCTGCAGTTCAACCGGGTCGTGGAAGGCATCCAGGCGGCGCGCACCCACTACTTCAGCGGCGGTGTAGCCGAGCAGACGCTGCGCGCCGGTATTGAAAATGGTGATGATGCCATCGGTGTCGGTCGCGATCACCGCGACTTCGTCTGAAGCATCCACCATCGCCTGCAGGCGCTGCCGCATTTCGGCCGCGTCCTGGCGCGCCTGCTGCAGTTCGGTGACGTCGGCATGGGCGCCGGCCATCCACAGTGGCCTGCCCTGCCCGTCCCATTCGAATACCCGTCCGCGATCGTGGATCCAGATCCATTCGCCATTCCTGTGGCGCATCCGCAACAGGCAGACATAGTGGTCGGTGCGGCCATCGAAGTGGTCCTGCAGGGCCGCATCGGACAGCGCCAGATCATCCGGATGGACCAGCGCGATGAAGGTCTTCTGGCAGATCGGTTCAAGTTCGTCCAACCGGTAGCCGACGATCTCGGCCCACCGTTCGTTGACCCGCATCTGCCCGCTCTGGACGTTCCATTCCCAGGTGCCGGCCGCGGTGCCCTCGATGATCATCGCCAGGCGGCGGCGCTCTTCGGCCAGTTCCTGCAGCCGGCGCTCCAGCAGTGCGTTGCCGCTGTTGCCCTGATCGGCCATCAGCCGCCTCCCCTGCCGACGCAGCTGCCCGCAGGCCGTGGCGAGCCACAGCGGTCACGGAACAGCGCGGATGGTGCTGACGGCATGGCCTCCCCAGCGACAGCAGGGGCCCAGGCGCCCCTTCCGGCGCAAGTGTGCGCATTGCCGGGGAACATCGACAAGTCCCCCGCCCGGATCGCGCCGGGAGGGGGACGGCGGACTCAGCTGCGCTTGGCCCGGGCGAACGCCTCGGCCAGGGCATTGTTGGCTGGCGGCGCGGCCTGTGCCGGGCGTCCGCCATTGCCCGGGTTGCGCCCCTGGCCACGTCCCTGCCCGGGGTTGCCGGCGTCGCGGCGCGGCGCCTGCCCCTGGCTGCGTTCGTCACGGCTGCCCGGGCGGCTGGTGGCCTGGCCGGGCGTGTCGTCCAGACGACGGGTCAGGGCGATGCGCTTGCGCGGCACGTCCACCTCCAGCACCTTCACCTTGACGATGTCGCCGGCCTTGACCACGTCACGCGGATCCTTCACGTAGGTATCAGACAGCGCCGAGATGTGGATCAGGCCGTCCTGGTGCACGCCGATATCGACGAACGCACCGAACGCGGCCACGTTGCTGACCACGCCTTCCAGCACCATGCCCTCGCGCAGGTCCTTGATGTCCTCGACGCCATCGGCGAAACGGGCCGCCTTGAATTCCGGGCGCGGATCACGGCCCGGCTTTTCCAGTTCCTTGAGGATGTCGCGCACCGTCGGCACACCGAATGTCTCGTCGGTGAACTGCTCGGCCTTCAAGCCCCGCAGGAAACTGCCGTCGCCGATCAGCGCCTTGATCGGGCGCGCGGTGCTGGCGACGATGCGCTCGACCACTGGATAGGCTTCCGGATGCACCGACGATGCATCCAACGGCTCATCGCCATCGGCGATACGCAGGAAACCCGCGCATTGCTCGAACGTCTTCTCGCCCAGGCGCGACACCTTCAGCAGGTCCTTGCGACGCTTGAACGGACCGTTGTCATCGCGGTGGCGCACGATGTTCTCGGCTACCGTCGACGACAGGCCCGAGACGCGCGACAGCAGTGCAGCCGACGCCGTGTTGACGTACACGCCGACGGCATTCACGCAGTCCTCCACGCGCGCATCCAGTGCGCGCGCCAGGCGGTACTGATCCACGTCGTGCTGGTACTGCCCCACGCCGATCGCCTTCGGCTCGATCTTCACCAGTTCGGCAAGCGGGTCCTGCAGGCGACGCGCGATCGATACCGCACCACGGATCGACACGTCCAGGTCCGGGAATTCCCTGGCCGCCGTTTCCGACGCCGAATACACCGACGCCCCGGCTTCACTGACCACGATCTTCTGCGGCGCGTTGTCACCCAGCGCCTTGATGGCTTCACCGGCCAGCTTGTCGGTCTCGCGGCTGGCGGTGCCGTTGCCGATCGCGATCAGCTGCACGTTGTGCTTGGCACACAGCTGCTTGATCGTCTGCAGCGACTGCTCCCACTGCCGGCGGGGCTCGTGCGGGTAGATGGTGTCGGTGGCGACCAGCTTGCCGGTGGCGTCGACCACGGCAATCTTGCAGCCGGTGCGGATGCCCGGGTCCAGGCCCAGCACGCTTTTCGGGCCGGCCGGTGCGGCCAGCAGCAGGTCCTTGAGGTTGTCACCGAACACCGCGATGGCTTCGGCCTCGGCTTTCTCACGGGCCTGGTTGAACAGGTCCAGCAGCAGGTGCATGTGCAGCTTGGCCCGCCAGGTCAGGCGGCAGGCGTCCAGCAGCCAGCGGTCAGCGGGGCGCCCCGCATCGCGGATACCGGCGTTGTGCGCCACGCGCCCTTCGGCGTACTGATGTCCGGCCTCGGCATCCTTGCCTGGGTCCAGCTCCAGGAACAGGATCTCCTCGCGGCGTGCACGGAACAACGCCAGCAACCGGTGCGAGGGAATCTTCGCCAACGACTCGGCGTGCTCGAAATAATCGCGGTACTTGGCGCCCTCGGTTTCCTTGCCCTCGGCAACGCGGGCACGGATCACGCCCTGCTCGCTCAACCAGCTGCGCAGCTCGCCAACCAGCGTGGCGTCCTCGCCCCAGCGCTCCATCAGGATCGCGCGGGCACCTTCCAGCGCGGCCTTGGTATCGGCCACGCCCTTGTCGGCATCCACGAACGTGGCGGCAAAGATCTGCGGGTCCTGTGTCGGGTCGCCCAACAGGCCATCGGCCAACGGCTCCAGTCCTGCTTCGCGGGCGATCTGCGCGCGGGTGCGACGCTTGGGCTTGTACGGCAGGTACAGATCTTCCAATCGGCTCTTGGTGTCGGCAGCGAGGATCTGGTTGCGCAGCTCATCGCTGAGCTTGCCCTGCTCGCCGATGCTGGCCAGCACCGCCGCACGGCGGTCTTCCAGTTCGCGCAGGTAGGTCAGGCGGGTTTCCAGGTTGCGCAGCTGGGTGTCGTCCAGGCCGCCGGTGACTTCCTTGCGGTAGCGGGCGATGAACGGAACGCTGGCGCCTTCATCGAGCAGGCCGACGGCGGCGCTGACCTGGGCGGTCTGGGCACCGATTTCATCGGCGATGGTCTGGGCGATCTGCTGGGCGAGCTGGCGCTGGGCGTGCTTGGCGTCGTGCATTGTTTCCGGCCTGGGCCGCATTGCGGGAAAGGCCCATTCTTGCAATGCGCGGGCGGCAGGGACAAGGCGTTGACAGAGCGGCGGTTCAGGCGGCGGGTCCGGATGGGACGCCGGCATCCTGGCAAAGGGGGCTCGGACTGGCCCCGGGGCTGGGATGCCGGCGCGGACGCGCGATGGTGGAGCGCGTCCTGCCGCGTACTGCGAAGGTCAGCGGTAGTGGCGGGCGGCACGCTGCATGACGATGTCGTCACGCAGGCTCTCCAGCGCCATCAGGCGGACCTTGCCGACACCCTGCAGTTCCATGAACCGCTCCGTGTAGAACTCCGGCCCCAGCGCGGTATCGGCGCGGGATTTGCTGAAGCCGTAGGGCACCACGCCCTTCTCGCCATCCTTGCTACCACCGACATAAAGAACGATTGCCATGTGATGTCTTCCTCCAAATTGCTACTGCGTACTGCACACGATGAGCGGTACTTGTTGGCTCATCGGGATAGAGCTTACCGCGACCAAGCTGACTGGAACGTCACGAAGACTAATGACGATCGGTTGCATGCAGATGACTGCGGGATAGCAGCAGAATGCTTACGGATCTTTAACTTCCGGCTAACGAATACGGGGGTTTCAGCCAACGGCGCAGCCCCTCGTGGGTAGGTGTGGTTGGTCGCGGAATGCAAAAGCCGCAGGTGGGTCGGCCGGGTTGGGTTCGCGGGGGACGCCGTGAATCCGTCCCTGGAGCAACTGTGTGCTGGAGGAGCGCCAGCCCTTCCGGTAAACGGGCACGGTAGTGCCGGCCGCTG